>CACYHO010000001.1 GCA_902774285.1 uncultured Pseudomonadota bacterium
AACACCTGTTTGTTGTGCTATCTTCAAACCTTTTTCTACACCAGGGATGTATTCTTTTGGAATCGCACCACCAACAATCTTGTTTTCAAATTCATAGCCGGCGCCTGGTTCCAATGGTTCGAATTGGATTTTAACCTGGGCGTATTGACCAGAACCACCAGATTGTTTTTTATGTGTATATTCTTCAAGAACTGGTTTGCGGAATGTTTCACGATATGCGATACGTGGTTCACCAACATTAACATCTACTTTGAATTCACGTAACAAACGATCAACCAAAATTTCCAAGTGCAATTCACCAACACCAGCCAAAATTGTTTGACCAGATTCTTCATCAACAGATACACGGAAAGAAGGATCTTCTTTGGCCAAAGCTTGCAAGCCCAAAGACATCTTTTCAATATCTGCTTTTGTTTTTGGTTCAACTGCGATAGAAATAACTGGTTCTGGAACGTGAATTGATTCCAAAATAATTGGATTTGCTTCATCACATAATGTGTCACCAGTAATAGTTTCTTTCATACCAACCAATGTGATAATATCACCAGCTGATGCTTCTTTGATTTCTTCACGTGCATTTGCGTGCATCAACAACATACGGCCAACGCGTTCGCGTTTATCACGATTTGAATTATAGATATAAGAACCAGAAGTCAATTTACCTGAATAAATACGGATGAACATCAAGTTTCCAACGAAAGGATCATTTGCAACCTTAAATGCCAAGGCGCTGAATGGTTCTTTTGGATCTGCATGACGTTCTGCTTCTGTTTCGCCGTCCATCTTTGTCCCTTTGATAGCAGGAATATCCAATGGTGATGGCAAGTAATCCACGATAGCATCCAGCAATGGTTGAACACCTTTGTTCTTAAATGCAGTTCCGCACAACACAGGAACGAAGTTTTGAGCAATTGTTCCTTTGCGTAACAATTTTTTGATAGTAGCAACATCTGGAACTTTACCTTCCATGTATTCTTCCATGATAGTATCATCCAATGTCACAACTTCTTCAATCAATTTGTTGTGCAATTCTTCTGCTTTTTCTTTTAAATCGTCTGGGATTGGTTCAGTAATAGGATGTGAACCATTTTCATCTTCCCAAATAATAGCTTTCATTTCAACAACGTCAACAACGCCTTTGAAATCTTGTTCTTGACCGATTGGGAAATTAACAACCAATGGGTTAGCGCCCAAACGTTCACGAATCATATCAACACAGCGGAAGAAGTTAGCCCCTGTTCTGTCCATCTTATTAATAAAGCAAATACGTGGAACATTGTAACGATCAGCCTGACGCCATACTGTTTCTGTTTGAGGTTGCACACCAGATACAGATTCAAATACAGCCACAGCACCGTCCAAAACACGCAAAGAACGTTCTACTTCCATTGTAAAGTCAACGTGGCCTGGTGTATCAATCAAATTGATACGATGATCGCGCCAGAAGCAAGTTGTCGCGGCAGAAGTAATTGTAATACCACGTTCTTGTTCTTGAACCATCCAGTCCATAGTTGCTGCACCATCGTGCACTTCCCCGATTTTATAAGTTTTACCAGTATAGAACAAAATACGTTCAGAAGTAGTTGTTTTACCTGCGTCAATATGGGCCATAATTCCAATATTGCGGTACATATCCAAAGATGCGGTTTTTCCAACTGACATGTGTCTTTCCTTATTTCCTTATTAATTATATTACCAACGGAAGTGAGCAAATGCTTTATTAGCTTCTGCCATTCTGTGTGTGTCTAATTTCTTTTTGAATGCGCCACCTTGACCATTCAAAGCGTCACGCAATTCTGCAAACAATCTTTCTTCCATAGAACGTTCACCACGTTTTCTTGCGAACATAATCAACCAACGCAATGCCAGTGTTTGTTGACGTTCTTTGCGAACTTCTACTGGAACTTGGTAAGTAGCACCACCAACGCGGCGTCCCTTAACTTCAACAGATGGTTTCAAAGCATCTACTGCTTCCAAGAAAGTTGTTAATTCATCTTTGTCTTTTGCGATAGTTTTCAATTTTTCCATTGCGCCATAAACTATGTTTTCAGCAACTTCTTTTTTACCATCCCACATAACAACATTAATACATTTTGCAACAACCAGATTATGATATTTTGAATCTGGCAAGATTTCGCGTTTTGTTGCAGCTTTACGTCTTGACATATTTATTTTCCTTTTTGTTTCTTCACTTGGTTTCCCAAATTACTCACACCGATTATCGATGTGTATTATTTTTTACCTTTTGCGCCATACAGAGAACGACCTTGTTTTCTGCTTTCGACGCCTTTTGTATCAAGAACACCACGGATAATATGATATTTAACACCTGGCAAGTCCTTTACACGACCACCACGAATCATAACAACACTGTGTTCCTGAAGGTTGTGACCTTCGCCTGGAATATAAGCAGTTACTTCGTGACCATTAGCCAATTTAACACGCGCAACTTTACGTTGAGCAGAGTTAGGTTTTTTAGGTGTAGTAGTATAAACACGTGTACAAACACCGCGTTTTTGAGGATTCGACATCATATCAGGAGCAGTAGATTTCACTGCAACTTTTCTACGTGGTTTCCGAATCAGTTGATTTACTGTTGGCATTCAAATTCTCTTTGTTTTTTTATTACTCTTTTTACCCATACGAAACCCGCAGGCAGACTTATTTCCGGCGCATTGCACCTGATTATAAATCTCGCATAGTTTGCGGTTTTCTGTTACTTCTTACTTTCCTTCATTACACGGAAAGCAAGCATATTATAACCTGGCATTGAAAATTGTCAAGGAAAATATCGGACATTTTTTTGTAAAAACCGCTGAAATTCTATACTTTGACGCACAAAAACACATGACGAATAAAAATTCCGTCTAAACAAGTAAATATAATAAAAAATCCGACCATACGGCCGGACTTTTTAAGTTTGTTTGGGCGATTAGAAATCAATACCGAATTTAGCACCAAAACCAAATCCGTTTTCAACATCCCATTCGTCATGTTTTGCGCCACCTTGATGATCCATGTCAGCAGATACATACAAACCAACATATTTTGTCGCATCGATGTTATAGTTTGCACCTAACATACCTGTCCATAAACCTGCGTTTTCAACCTTGTCACCTGGGCGACCTTGATATTCTTTATCCAAAACGCCTTTATATTCTACACCGGCCAATACGCTAAAGTGTGGGCAAATAACGTATTGAGCATCCAATCCCAATGCTACAAAATGCACACCGCGTTCACCTGCATCAGCATTCCATTTAAATGATTCTTCACCAAAATAATTGAACAAAGCGTGCGCAGCAACAGTCCAATTTGAAGCTACATAACCGCCACGAACACCTGCTGTCCATGTATAATATGTTGCATCTTTATCAAACCATTTTGTTTTGCCATGCATATGACCTGCCAAAGCACCAACTTCTCTGCCGTTTGCCAAATAAGACAAACCTGCATCACCAGCAGCATAACCCAAAACGATGTCTGTTTTCCATGCACCCATATCCAATGCACGATAGGTCAAACCCAATGACAAATTATTCCAAGCATAATCATCAAATGCAGCATGTTCTGATAAATCAGCTTCTAATTCAATAGCCAATTTATCTGTAATACCATAACCAAATTCTTCTGCTAATGTCCATGCACGGCCAGTTTGTGAATGTGATCCCAAAGAAGAAACACTGTAAAAATGGTGTGCGCCTGGTAAATACAGAGGATTACCATCGATTACGTTTGCAGCGTGTGCGCCAGAAACAGCAAATACAGCCAATAAAGATGTTAAAGCAATTTTTTTCATGTTTTATCCTTTCTCTCGGTTAAACTTAGTGTCAGGTTATGCCTGATATGAATATTATCTCATTGAAATATGGGATATTCAAGAAAATAGATTTCTTGCAAAAAGATAACTTTCATGATATAATTGCGTCCGTTGCGCGCGAAAAAATGCGCGTATTTTTTATTTATTTAATTCTTTTTTGATTTCACGCCACGCATCGTGATTCTTTTGATGTTCGCTGTAATCTTTGGAAAACTTATGGCCGCCCTTTCCATCTGCAACAAAGAATAAATATTTAGTATTAGCAGGTTTTAACACAGCACGAATCGCATCAATGCCGACATTGGCAATTGGATGCGGCGGCAGGCCATTATGAGTATAAGTATTATAAGGACTATCTATTTTCAAATGACCAGATAACAATGGTTCGCCATGCATATCGCCTTCGAATTTAGTTAACGGATAAATAACAGTTGGACAAGATTGAAGCCGCATATTGATATTTAATCTGTTTAAATAAACACTTGCCACAATCGGCATTTCACGTTTAAGCGGTGTTTCTTTTTGAACGATGGAAGCCAGCACCATAACCTCTTCCCAATTCTTTAATGGCATCGGATATTTTGCACCATCAAAAGATTTTTTCACATCTACCATTTTTTTGCGCGCCAAATCAAGAACCGCCAAACGCGTTGTTCCACGTGCGATACGGTAAGTATCCGGGAATATATCCCCATCATGTAAATTACATACAGGCACATCTTTATTGCAATCAACATCTCCGGTTAAATACGGTGTGTTCATAAGCAGATTTTTAATTTGGACTATTGTGTATCCTTCTGGAATTGTGATTGTGGTTGTTGCAACGCGTCCCTTGGATAACATAGATGCAACTGTCCATACCCCTGCCCCACGCGGTACTTCATATTCCCCGGCTTGAATTTGTCCGCCATTCAAACGAATTGAAAAATAAAACAAGCTTTTAGATTTAATGATATTATTCTTATAAAGGTAATTTGTCATACCTGTAACCGATGCACCACGTGGCACAACAACACTAATCGGTTTACGAACTGGTGAATAAATATTGAAAATAAAAAACACAATAAAAACGATAACACATGCAATCGCCAGCGCAAATTTAACCCAATCTTTGATATTTCTGAATCTTCTTTTGGATATTCTCATCATAACGAAAGATTGTAAACAATGTTTTAATAAAAGCAATAAAATAAAAATCGACCTTGGGTCGATTTCATTTTTTTGGTCGGAGTGGCGGGATTTGAACCCGCGACCTTTTGCCCCCCAGACAAACACGCTACCAGGCTGCGCTACACCCCGAATAAAATCTTGGTCAGGGCAAATTTCTGCCTCGATACACAATAAATAAAATTAAAAAAATCTCATAAATTTCGATTTTTTAATATTTTCTTAATTGTGTATTTTCGTATTCACCATGCATGTCTTGTGGACTATCGCCCACGAAAACTTCGTTTTCAAACGGTACATTTCCGTACCGTTGACATTCTGGCGCATCTTGTTGCCCAGACGTAAAAATAAAATTTAAATAGGCATTTATACCAATTTAAAATTTATGGTCGGGGCAACAAGATTCGAACCTGCGACCTCTACGTCCCGAACGTAGCGCTCTACCAGACTGAGCTATGCCCCGAAAGCAACCCTATTTTACATTTTGTTTTTGATTTTTCAATGCGATTTTTACACCTTCAAACATTTTACGTGCATCTTTGTCCATTGGAACAAAAGCGCCCGTACTGTTTGTTTTACCAGTATAAAACCAAACATTATCACGCAATGTTTTATATTCAACCAATTTATAAAGCGAATTCAATACTGTAAATTCTTTTGGAAAATTGTGTTTTACACCCTTTTCAAAACAATAAATCGTGCGATGAATAAATCTGATTGGACATTTTCTTTGCATCAAAGCGATAACTAAATCGTTTAAAAAGCCCTGTTCTTTTTCAATTGATTTACTTTTACGTGCACTTTTCCACATTTCTTGCATATCAGATAAAACAAAAGGTCGTTTATTTATATCTTGGCCCAACATTGAATCAAAATTATAAGTTCTGTTTACATAATTATATAATCTTTTGCATTCATCATTTGATTTATCAAACTTACGTGTTGTTGGTAAACCATCAATAAAAATTGTATATTTTGGTTTTGATTGTCCATATTGAAATAAATCAATTGTCGCCAACAAAGTTTTATCTGTGGAATAAAGATAAAAAGAATCTTTGTTCGCAACAGAAATTTTTGCACCACCCTGTACCAATGCGTTTATTTCGTTTTGTGCAATTGCAACTTTTTCTTTATTATCTGACATTGCCCTTTCCTTTTCTTTTTATAAACGCGTTATTTAACACGTTTCAAAATTAAACTGGCGTTTGTCCCCCCAAAACCAAACGAATTACTTAATGCCGCATTAACTTCACGTTTTTGCGCTTTATTTGGAACCAGATTAAAATCACCAACTTCATCAATTGGATTTTCCAAATTAATTGTTGGCGGAACGATATTATCACGAATCGCCAATGCAGAAAAGATTGCTTCGATTGCACCGGCTGCACCCAACAAATGTCCAGTCATAGATTTTGTTGATGACATACATGTATTGCCATTACCAAACAATTCTTTAACAGCGACCAATTCGCCAACATCGCCCAAACCTGTTGATGTTCCGTGCGCATTTACATAATCAATTTCTTCTGGTTTCAAACCAGATTTTTCCAATGCAATTAACATGGCGCGTTTGCCACCTTCACCATTTGGTGCCGGTGCAGTGATATGATGCGCATCCGCAGACATTCCAAAACCAGCAACTTCGGCATAAATTTTTGCACCACGTGCAACGGCATGTTCATATTCTTCCAAAACCAAAATACCTGCGCCTTCGCCGATAACAAATCCATCACGATCTTTGTCCCATGGACGTGATGCATGTTCTGGGTCATCATTTCTTGTACTTAATGCACGCATAGCGGCAAATCCAGCCATACCAATACGGCACACTGCAGATTCAGAACCACCGCAAATCATAATATCCGCATCACCACGTTTGATTATTTCTGCGGCTTCACCAATGGCATGTGATCCTGTTGCACATGCTGTGGACATCGCGATATTTGGACCACCGAAACCATATTTAATTGAAATATATCCCGCAGGCATATTTACAATCGATTTTGTAACAAAGAATGGACTTATAAAACGCGCACCATTTTTAAGCATTTCTGTATCGGTATCGGAAATCGAAGAAATTCCACCAACACCACTGCCTACTGAAACACCAATACGATTTTTATCACCATCATAATCGATAAGATTTGCATCATTTAAAGCCTCTTTTGCAGCGACCAACGCATACAAAGAAGTTTTTTCCATCTTTCTTTGTTCACGCGGTTCAACCGCAACATCTGGATTATATTCCCCCGGATTCGTCCCACATACTGGCATACCTGCAATTTGTGAAGAAATATCAGAAACATCAAATTCTGTAACTTTGCGAATACCACTTTTACCATCTAATAAATTTTTCCATGCAAATTCTATACCGGTACCAACTGGCGACACAATTCCCATACCTGTGATAACAACTCTTTTCATAAATAAATCCTTTTTATAATCTTTGTCGCGCAAATCATACAATAAAATAAATATTAAATCAACGACATAAAAACAATGCCACCGAAACGGTGGCATCATTATCTTTTAATGATTCAGAAGCAATTATTTTGCGTGTGCTTCGATATATGCAACAGCATCACCAACAGTTGTCAATTTTGTTGCTTCTTCATCAGGAATTGTGATATTGAATTCTTTTTCAACTTCCATAACAAATTCTACAACGTCCAAAGAATCAGCACCCAAATCATTTACGAAAGATGCAGTTTCTACAACTTTTGCTTTATCAACACTCAATTTATCGCTTACGATATCTGTTACTTTAGCTAAAATTTCATCATGTTTTGACATTTCATATCCTTTGTTTATGTTAATCTTGTGGCCCGTTTTTCCCAGGCGCCTTTTCTAACAAATTATCATTTTATCATACTTGTGTCAAGGAATTATAACAAACGATAACAAAGTGTTGACTTTTGAAAAAAATATATTATGCGAACAATTCGTCTAATAAATCATTCATATTATTACGCAAATTATCTTTGTCTGGATTCCAAACCAAAGCACGCATAAGGAATTTATGAACATCATCCATTGTGACATCAGACAAATTCGCTTTTGTTGTGACATGTTTCCATGCAGTGCGCGGATCTATTATATGGAAACGACCACGTCCCATAAACACCCATTCGCTGTCTTGCGGCAAATCTTGTAATAATAATACAGCCCTGTCTGATAATGGCATATCGCCCCACATATCATGATTGAAATCTAAATCTTCCCAGCGCATTTTGAATATTTTTGTTTTTGGCGCAAACCCGTAAATCAACATTAAAAATGCCGCACGTAAATTAGTATCTTTTTCTTTATTTATTACAGACAATAATTTTTTCAAACCAGATTTAGTCAATTTTCTTTCACGTCTTACAACAGTTATTTTTTCAATATTATCTAATGGGTTATTTTTTCTGTATCCCATATCGCACGCATAATTAAAAATACTTTGTAACAATTCTTGCATGCGCAATGCCATCGAACGCCCATCAATATTATCCAAAGATTGTTGTAAATCTTGTTGTGTTATATCTTGAATATTTTTATCAAATAAATTTTTAAAATGCTTGTCTATTGCACGTTTTAATTTTACAAAAGAATCTTCACTGCGGCGCACTTTGTGTTCAAGATAAGATTGAACAAAATTTTTAAAAGAAATCCTTTTGCGCCTGTTTGGAATTTTCTTTGCAACATTGTCTAAAACTTCATTAACTTTGGCACGCGCTTCTTCTATATCTGTTTCTGGATACTTGCCGATAATGATTCGTTTATCACGACCATTAACACGTTTGCGCACAAAAAAACTTTTCACACCGCGCTGTGTTATATACATACGCAATCTTGGTTCTGACAAATCTTGTACAACATCAAAACCAATCTCTGGTGCTGGCAAACTATCAAGAATATAAGAATTAAAGAAAAATTGATGTGCCATTGTTTTTCCTTTTATTTTGTGCGTTGTTTCCAGAATATGAAATTATCCAACAATTTTTGTTTAGCTGCTTTCTGCTTTGCTTGTGCAGTTTTAAATTGTGCATATAACATTTGATATTTAACCAAATCTTCAAAAGCTGGGCACCCCTGACAAAACGCTTCATAAATCGTTCCGTCTGCCCGATTATTCATACACCTTTGTACTTGTTCTTCTGTATAAGAACTTTTATCTTTATCATCAAAAGGATTATGCATAACATAAAAACATGGATACGCATGACACATATGTGCATAGTTACCAACATACTGCTTACATTCTTGTGGTTTAGTATTTGGATTTGGTGCACTTTTTATAAAAGCTTCTTCTATAGAAACATTTTGCCCAAAATGAGGAATCGAAATCTGTTTCAACATTGTCCTAAATTTAACATCTTTTCTTAATCTGGCAATTTCAGTCGCCTTTTTTGCTTCCTTCCAAAATTTATAATCTTGTATTATGGACATGACTATTCACCAACCTTTAATGCGTTAATAAATGCAGATTGTGGTATTTCTACATTACCGAATGTGCGCAAACGTTTTTTACCTTCTTTCTGTTTTTCAAGCAATTTTCTTTTACGTGTAATATCACCGCCATAACATTTCGCAGTAACGTCTTTGCGGTATGCAGCTATGGTTTCACGTGCGATAATTTTTCCACCTATTGCGGCCTGTAATGGAATCTTGAATTGATGACGAGGAATTAAATCTTTCAATTTTTCAACTATTTGACGACCACGCTTTTCTGCTGCCCCGCGATGACAAAGGAACGACAAAGGTTCCACATTTTCATCGTTCACCAATATAGAAACTTTTACCAAATCGCTTACACGATAATCGTATAAAACATAATCAAATGAAGCATAACCAGACGATAAAGATTTTACACGATCATAAAAATCAAATACTATTTCAGATAAAGGTAATTGATAAACTAAAACCGCCCTGTTCCCGACATAAGAAATATTTTCTTGGACACCACGACGTGATGCACACAATTCCATAATTGCACCCAAATATTTATCTGGCATCATTATTGTTGCACGCACCCATGGTTCTTCTATAGATTCGATTCGTGTCACGTCTGGCATATCCGCTGGGTTTTCCAAATCCATTACCGAACCATCACGCAAATGAATTTTATAAAGCACACTTGGCACAGTATTAATAAGTGATAAATTAAATTCACGATTTAATCTTTCACTTATAATTTCCATATGTAATAATCCCAGGAAACCACAACGCAAACCGAAACCAAGTGCCGAAGATTTTTCTGTAGTGAAAACAAAAGACGCATCATTCAATGCCAGTTTTTCTGCACCTTCACGCAGGTCAGGATAATCATTTGCTTCTACTGGAAAGAAAGAAGAAAACACTACAGGAACAGAAGGTTTAAAACCAGGCAACATTTCAACATTGCTTTTTGCATCACAAATTGTATCACCCACTTTGCAGTCATGAATTGTTTTCATACCGGTAATAATAAAACCAATTTCACCGGTTGAAAGAGAATCTACATTTTCCATTTTTGGTGTGAAATAACCAACTTTTTCAACAACATATTCTGCGCCTGTTGCAATAAATTTGATTTTTTGTCCACGAGATAATGTTCCATCAACAACACGAACTAAAACAACCACACCAAGATATGAATCATACCAAGAATCAACCAACAATGCGCGCGTTGGTGCATTTTCATCACCACTTGGCGCAGGCAACTTATTTACAATTTCTTCCAATAATTCTGGAACACCAGCACCTGTTTTCCCTGAAACACACAATGCGTTTGATGCATCCATGCCAATAACATCCGCGATTTGTTCACGTGTGGCTGCAACATCACTGGACGGCAAATCGATTTTATTTAATACTGGTAACATTTCCAAATCATTATCCAGCGCAAGGTAAGCGTTCGCCAAAGTTTGAGCCTGAACACCCTGGGTTGCATCAACCAAAATTATTGCGCCTTCACACGCTGCCAAACTGCGTGATACTTCATAAGAAAAATCAACGTGGCCTGGTGTATCCATCAAATTTAATTGATAAGTTTCGCCATTTTTGGCCTTGTAATTCAACCGCACAGTTTGCGCTTTGATTGTAATTCCACGTTCACGTTCAATATCCATAGAATCAAGAACCTGCGCTTTCATTTCACGTGATTCCAGACCACCAGTATATTCAATAAGACGATCTGACAATGTTGATTTACCATGATCGATGTGCGCAACAATTGAAAAATTTCTGATATTACTTTGTTTCATCCTTTCCCCACATTTTTACATATCAATATTATTCAATAATTCTTCGATTCGGTTTGCACGTTCCAAAGTATCATCATAAACAAATCTTATTTCTGGAACATATTTTTGATCTATTTTTTGTGCCAATTCAAAGCGCACCATTTTTGTTATTTCGTCCAATCTTTTCTGGGTTGCTTCAATATTGTCATGTGCATAAAAGAATATCTTTACAAATTGCATGCCACCGTGTGATTGCGCACCAACAAGGGAAACCCCGCTTATCAATTTATCGTCAGAAAAATTACGTTGTAAAATTTCTGCGACCAATGTTTGCACCTTGCTGGCTATTTTTTCAGATCTGTTAGAATTGGTTTGTTTTTTCATCATAATAATACATTTCCTTTGCGGCAATGATACACCGGTATATAAAAAACACAAGAAAATTATTAAAGATGTTGAACAAAAATCCTAAATCTTATAAAATAATCTTTATGAAAATCATAAATAACATCTTGGATAAATCGGCAAAGCCTTGGTATTCATGGCTTGTATGCTTGATGACAATATGTGAATCCATATTTCTATTTATCCCACCAGAAGTCTTTATGACACCCGCAATTGTGGCGGACAAAAAGCGTGCACGACCAATAGTATTGGCTGCAGCGATTGGTTCTATAATTGGTGGCGCGATTGCGTATTTAATCGGACTTTGGCTGTTTGACACCGTTGGCATATGGTCAATCGAACATTTTGCAAGTATGGAAAAATTTGAATTAACCAAAGCATTGTTCACAAAATACGGCATCCTAATTATTATCGCAACCGCAATAACCCCTATTCCATACAAATTGTTGGCTTTATGTGCAGGATTTTTAGAATATCCAATTCTTATATTTTTAGGTGTTTCTGCAATATTCAGAACAGGACGTTTTGCAATAATTGGCTTTTTACTTTGGCGTTTTCAAGAACAAGCAAATTTGATTGTAAAGAAATATTCTTGGCAATTAACAATTGGTGCAATTATATTCGCACTATTGGGCTTATTAATAATAACAGTTTTGTAAAATATACCCTTGCCCAGTTATAAATTTTTTACTATGATTAATGTCATGACAGAAACAACTATATCTTTCGCAAATGTATCGGCCACATACGACAATAAACACGATGTTTTATCGGACGTGTCTTTTAATATCAGTGGCGGCGCTTTTTACTTTTTAACTGGGGCCAGCGGTGCCGGAAAAACTACCTTATTGCGATTGATATATCAATTACACAAACCCGCCAGTGGAACAATTAAACTTTTTGGAAAAGATTGTAGTGAATTATCACGTGATGAAATTTCTACGTTGCGTCAAAAAATGGCCATCGTATTTCAAGAATATTCTTTGATTTCCCATATGACCGTATTCGATAATATCGCATTGCCATTACGTGTCCGCGGATTCAGTAATGACAAAATTAAAAAACTGGTTACAAAAACACTAGAATGGGTTGGTTTGGGCAAATATGCAAATTCTTACCCTATGGAATTAAGTGGCGGCCAACAACAACGTATATCTGTTGCACGTGCTATTATTATTCAACCTTCTATATTATTAGCAGACGAACCAACTGGAAATCTGGATGACGAAAATGCTTCGCGTCTTATGGAATTATTTATTCAAATGAACAAAATGTTTGGGACAACGGTTATATTGGCAACCCATAATAAAAAATTATTGGAAACATACAAATTCCCGGTAATCATTGTTGATAATCATCACGTTGCTTTTTCTGGTGTAAATACAGAAAGCACGGCGCGCAAATGGAAAGGCCCGCAACCACAAAACTATTTTTCAGAAATTTCTAAACAATTTGAAGATATTGGGAAAGCATAATGAAAAAGACAAAACTTGTATTTTCACTGGTTCGCGAACAATCTATGTTTATGACAGTAGTGTTGTCTGTTTTGACTTTCTTGTCTGTATTATCTTTGGGTATCGCACTTGCGGTTGGTGGCAGCGTTATCCGTTGGAATAATCAATGGGATAAATATGCAACAATTCAAATTACAAATCCAGATAATACAAATTATGTTAAAAAAGTATTTGAAGAAAACGCGAACAAATTTGATAATATCCAAGAAATTTCCAAAACAGAAATGGAACATATGTTGCAACCTTGGATTTCAGGCGGAGCAAAAATAAATAACTATTTACCAACAATGTTTGAAGTAAAATTAAAAAAATCTTCTGACATGGCATTCATCAAAGATAAAATTGCGCCACGTGCAAAATTTCTTACACATACATCCGCGTTAAAGACCTCTATTTCTGCCGGATGGAAGCTTGTGTCTATAACAACTTTGATATTGATATTGATGTTGACATCTATCGGTGTTTGCGTATCATATATATCACGAAACATAGCGATGTTACATAAACATGAATTGGAAATATTAAACCAAGTTGGCGCAACAGATAATTTCGTTGCGAAACAAATGCAAATTATCGTCGCAAAAATAAGTTCTGTTGCTTGCCTTGTTGGGTTTGTTTGTGCAACACCAATTATTTTGATGATATTATCAACAGCACATTCAGCGCGCATTGGTTTAATGGCAACATTATCTCTTTCAACATCAAATTGGATCATTTTGATGTTGTTGCCAATAATAATTATTATGTTTTCAGTCCACATTACTAAAAAAACAACATTTAAAATATTGTCGGAAAATTAATGAAATATATTCCTGCATCTTTGGTATTAATTTTTTGTTTCGTATTCGGCGGAATAATGTTTAAATCCATGACACCACCAAGATGCGAATCTTTACACCAAGATGACACTATCTTTGTATTAACGGGTGATGCACGCCGTATCCCATATGCGATAAAAAAATTAGATTCATTGCAATATGGAAACCTTTATATCATTGGTGCTGGCGTAACAACTATACCAAATCATGTACATGTAAATGTAGAATCCACATCTAAATCAACTTATCAAAACGCACTGGCAATAAAGAAAATCGTAGCGGATCAAAATCTTGAACGTATTGTTGTTGTCACAACAGAAGATCATATGAATCGCGCATTGTATTTGTTAAGAACAACTTTGCCAGATACAGATATTGTTGCATGTCCTGCTTCATTAACAGGTATGCCAACACCTGTACGTGTAAAACGTTGGACCGTTGAATATATGAAATACATCGTTACAATGTTTGGAATAAAGGAAAGTTAAAAATGTTACGAACTTTGATATTTAAAATTGTTTTGTTTATATGGTTTTTAGCATGGTCACCGTTACTTTTAATTGGTTTAATATCACCACAATTGGAACGCAAATTTATATTCGCAGATGCATGGGGTGTTTTATTTTTAGCAAGAATTATAACAGGAATAAAATATCAAATTCATTATCCTTCTACAAATGAAAATGGTATCCCTTTTAAACACAATATAAACCAAAGACTTGATGGTCGTTCTATTATCGCATCAAAACATATGTCTATGTTGGAAGTCGCCATATTGGTTACACATGTCCCAAATTATTTCTTTATTATGAAGCGCGAATTACTATGGATTCCAATTTATGGTTGGGCATTCTGGAGAATCGGCTTAATCGGCGTTAACAGAACACGTGGCGCCACAAATATGAATACGTTGGCTAACAAAGTTACAAAAAGCATTATGCAAGGAATGACCCTTATAATATTCCCAGAAGGAACCAGAACGGCCCCGAATCATAAAATACCATTAAAACGTGGTTTGTTATTTTTGGCATCACAATTAAAATTACCTATAACACCTGTTGGTGTTGATACTGGTTTATATTGGCCTAAACGTGGCAAAATGAAATCTGGTACAACACATATGTATTTTGAAAACGAATTACCTTCATCTGCAACATTGGAAGAAGTTCACGAAGCAATAAATCGTCACAGTTGTTAATTACACCATGATTGACGTTTGCCACCAGAATAAGAACGGCCAACTTTTTCTTTAATCAAAACAGAACCAATATCACGATTTTCAGAATCATAAACATTGGCATCTATGCGGCCAGAATATTTATCGTTTTTGATATTTTTTATTTCTATGACAGATCCTGTTGGAATCAATTCGCCCAATCTTTGTTTTGCATATTGTGCACGTTTTATTTCAGATTCACAATTACCATGCAATTCTGGTGTATCTACATTACGCAGACGCACTTTGACAGACCTGACTTCTGTTTTATCGGCCAAAATAATATCACCAACAAAAGTATCGCCGTCAACTATGTGTGTGACACGCACAGGCGTCGCCAAACAATATTGGCACATAAAGCATACCAAAAATAATACTAATACTTTTTTCATTACGGTAATTTTGGGGACCACGTTGGTTCTACACCGTTTATTCCATCTTTTAATTCTATGTCATAAATATTTTGACCGGTTATATCTACACTGCGAATATGACTGATACGTCCTTCGCCGTCTTCGGCTTGTTCTGTTTCATAATACACAATACGACGCGAACCAGGTGCCCAAGATGGTGCTTCCATATACCAACCACCTGCTAATATTTTTTCATGGCGCCCCTGTGGATTCATAATCCCAATATAGAAAGTATTTTCTGCGATTTTTGTAAACGCAATATAATTACCATCTGGCGACCACGCAGGTGTAGCATAACGCCCTGCTCCGAATGTTATGCGTTTTTGTTTACCTGTATTCAAATCAAGAACATGTATTTGTTGCGATCCTGAACTGTCTGAATTAAATGCCATATAACGACCATCAGGTGAATATGATGGGCTTGTATCAATATGATTACCAAATGTTAATTGCTTCAAAGACTTATCAGCTATATTATATTCATATATATTAGTGATACCATTTTTAACCAATGACAAAGCAACACGATTGCCATCTGGTGAAAAACGTGGCGCAAAGCTCATACCACCAAAATTACCCAATTTTGTTTGATCGCCAGTATCTAAATCTAATACCCAAACCATTGGATCATCATTTCTATAAGACAAAAACACAACACTGGACATATTCGGTGAAAAATGTGGCGACATAACAAATGTTTTCTTGTCTGATAAATAACGCATGCCATATCCATCTTGATCCATTATCGCCATACGTTTTACACGATTATCAACTGGGCCAGTTTCAGCAATAAAGACTATTTGCGTATCAAAATACCCTGTTTCACCCGTCAATCTTTCATAAATTGCATCCGCCATTATGTGTGCAAGTCTGCGAACAGATTTCTTGGAAGCAATCAAACTTTGGGCTTCTATTTGTTCTTTGCCGTTTATATCCCACAAATAAAATTCTAATTTATAATTATCTTTACCTTCTGATTTTAAGCTTGCTTGAACAAGAGCCTGTGCCTTAATAGCGTTCCAACTTTTGAAATTTGGCATTTCATTCATTTTCACATATTCAGGAAAAGCATCATGATTAACAATTCTGAAAAGCCCCGTCCGTTTTAAATCATCTTCGACAACCTGTCTTAACATCTTGGCATCAGAACTGGATACCTTGCCAATCGGTTCAAATTTCTGAACAGCAATTGATGTCGGATCAACACCCCCGGCAACAATATCAACATGCAATTCAGCATACGCATTTGATATAAACAAAACAGCCATAACAGACATCAAACAAGATAATATTTTACGCATAAAAAAATCCTTTCCTTTTAATACAGAGATGATTCTAGCACACATTAATATAAAAAAGCAAAAAATTAACAACAATACACCAAACAATACAAATGCCTATATTTCTGCCATTACACATGTATACATAAATGTATTGACAAATGTAAATACAATGATATAGTCAGTTGTAATTACTAAAGTATAGGAGTTGGTATATGCCTAATGTAATGCAACAATTATTCGTTATGAATATTGAAACCTTGCTGAAAGAATATGCTGCTTTTCGCGCATTCAACAAATCAGACTGCGTAATTAATATGCGAATTCCACATCAAATATTAGAAAGAATCAAAGAATTAGCAGATGCACAGCATGTGCCCTATCAATCACTAATATCATCTGTTTTATTTTCATTGGCTAACGTTGACGAATCTAAAAAGGATTAAAGATGTTAAACAACACACCTTCCATACGAGAAACCAACATATACAAAACACTGAACCAAAGACGCCACCAAGATAATACATCGCTTTTTGGCGGCCAAGAAACTTCTTCTTATTGGACTTTGGCCGATTTGACTATTTTATATCCAAACGATTTCGATATAAGCCAACCTATTTCAAGTTCTGTTATCACAAAAATAAACGGCATGGTTTTTAAAGCCATACCCGCATTTCAAAACTTAACACCACAACCAATTCATATATTAAACTTTAAAGAAGATTACAACGCATTTGTAAAAGAAGCACACGAAATAAAAACAATAAAAAACGGAACAAATCAAAAATTATCACCCGTTGTTTGTGAATATTTATTTGGCCAAATAAATGGCGCAGAATTTGAACAAGCGTATTTTATGTGCCCAAACAGACAAATCGAAGATATAAAATCCATATCAAATCAGATAAGATTTGCCAATGTTCGTACCCAGGTAAAACGTTTAAGTGAAAATTTAGCATCTATCACAAAACATGCCGTTGGATCTAATTTGGATTCTTATTCTGACATATGGTCTTATTTATGGTGCAGATTATTCAATGTACAAAGCATGGACGATTTACGTCAAAGATATTGCTTAAAAGAAAACGAAACCATTTTGGACTATATGACACTGGGACCATTAAATTATATGAACAAGATATTGCCAGAAATATTGTCACGAATTTATGCCAGACCACATGTTTCAATAGATGAAATAAAATATATTATATCCATTGTGATATCACCGGACAGAATTGTACAATTCACAAAAGATTTCGGTGATCCAGTCACGAATTATACACAAAAGAATACAGAAACCAGCATATTGGCACCAATCAATCGTGCCAGAACAGCATTATGGTATAAAACATACCCATTATCATTAAAACAAAAATAAAAACCGCCCAAACGGGCGGCTTTTTATTTCAACGGTTTGCTTATAATTATTTAACGTTACCAAAGTTTCTGATAACATCTTCGCAACCAATAAGTTTTGCACCTGTTGCAGACATAATGAACGATAACAACACACCAACCAAGAACAACAAGCTGAATCCAACCAACAATCCCTGACCTTTTTCTTTGATATCTTTCATTTCTGCTTTACCAGACGAAATATATCCCCATGCCCAACCTGCGATATAGAATGCAGCACCAATAAATGCCATTGTTCTAAGCAAATTGAATACACCGGACAAACTTTTCAAAGCATTGCACATATCATTACCAGCAGGTGCAGCAAATGCAGGAACAGATACCATCAAACCAATCAAAGCAAAATTGATTTTATTCATAATTTTTTTCATATAAAAACTCCTTTCTTTCGTATTATTTTATCATAAAAAAAGCATATTAACAAATAAAAAAAGCGTCATTTTTCAAGATGACGCTTTTTACAATTCAATACGAATTATCCGGCATAAGCAGGAACAATAACATATCTGTTTTTCAAAACTTGTTTTTTACCACAAGTTTTGCAACCACATTTTGCTGGCGCAGGTTCTTCTGTCGCAGCAGGAAGAATTGCCTTTCTGTCATTACGTTGTGCGCCATATGTATCGTTAAAATACAAATCTTCACATCTTACATTTTTATAGACAACCTTTTTGGCATCTTTCAAATTACGAATTTCATCACTAAATTCTTTACCTTTTTCATTATAGTAATAAACACAGTTATCACCTTCCTGACGGTAACGAACATTAGTTTTGTAGTAATCATAGCCAGAACAGCCAGCGATTAATGTAAAACCCAATAAAGATAAAATAACTTTTTTCATTTTGTTTTCCTTTTTTTGGTTCCTTATTTAAATTTTTACACAAATATATCCGTTGTCAAGTTTTATATAAAAATCACAAAAACCTGTCTTTTATGATATAATACCATAAAAAAGGAAGAAAAACAAATGCACTACTCTGATTTTGGTCTTTCAAATACAAAAACATTGCTTAAACGTGCGTTGCGCGATGGATATGCTGTCCCAGCATTCAATTTTTACAACATGGAAACATTGGATGCTATATTGACTGCTGCACAGATAACACAAAGCCCGGTTATATTGGCTGTATCCGAAGATGCGCTTGAATACATGGGGGCCGATATACTTATGGGAATGATACGTGGCGCTAAGTATAAACGTGGTCAAATCGCGTTACACCTTGATCATGGACATTCTTTTGAAATATGTAAATACGCGACCGATCTTGGATTTTCATCAGTAATGTTCGACGGCAGTGCGTTACCATTAGAACAAAATATTTCCGAATCGCGTCGAATCGCTGATTATGTTCATAAACAGGACGTATCTTTGGAAACAGAACTTGGTATATTATCTGGCACAGAAGACAAAAACACAAAATCATTAGTACATTCTTACACTGATCCAAGTATAGTTAAAAATTTTGTAAAACAGACACAAACCGATTCGCTGGCTGTCGCAATTGGGACATCTCATGGTGTATATAAAAGAAAAAGCGCCAATGAATCTTTGCGATTCGATATACTGACACAAATTGCAAACAATATACCAAACGTTCCACTTGTTTTACATGGGGCATCTAACATACCACAAAAATATATTAAGCAGATAAACAAGTTTGGCGGAAACATAAAAAATGCGTATGGATTTTCACCCGTACAAATTCGTCGTGCAATATCATTACATATTGCAAAAGTAAACGTTGATTCCGATTCGCGTTTGGCTTTTACTGCAGCGGTTAGAAAAACACTGAACCAAAATCCAAGCATTTTTAATCCACGAGATTATCTGTTAAAAGCGAAAGACGAAATGACAAAAAATTGTATTGATGAAATACAAAATATTATGGGATCTGGATATAAAATATAATCAACAAAAAACCGCCTATACGGCGGTTTCTTTATATCATGTTGATTTTCTATTTAGCTCTTTCTACATATTCTAATGTTTCAGTATTCACAACAATCTTTTCACCTTGTTCAATGAAAGTCGGAACTTGAACACGAACACCATTATCTAAAATTGCAGGTTTACCACCACTGCTTGTTGCTGTTTGACCTTTCAATGCAGGTTCTGTTTCTTCAACTGTTGCAACAACTGTTTTTGGCAGTGTGATCGATACAGGATGTCCTTCGACAAAGTTTGCTTTGACCGTCATTTCTGGCGCCAAGAATTTCATTTGTTCACCCAAACTGTCATTTGGCATTGTGAATTGTTCGTAATCTGACAAATTCATAAAGAATGCATCTGTGCCATCCGAATATAAATATTGACATTCGATATCTTCAACCATCAACTTTTCAACTTTGTCTTCTGCGCGCCAACGATCCCCGCCTTTGTTTCCAGAATCAATATCACGCAAATCAGCTTGAACAAAAGCACCACCTTTACCTGGTTTTACTTTTGTAATAGATGTGACAGAATAACGTTTACCATTGTGAGAAATAACCCAACCCACACGCATATCATTTGCAATAAAAGATGCCATTTGTTTACCCCTTGGTTTAAATTTACTTGATAAGAATATAATAAAGTTTTTATTTTGGCAACAAAAAACGGCGCAAATGCGCCGTCCAACTTATCAAAAATAAATTAGAACGATAAAGATGCGCCGTTGTCGGCAAGTGCAGTGTACAAATGTTACATAAACGCGCCGACAACAAGCAGATGTGTCATTATAATTTATTTTATTTTTACATACGCATTGGCATCAACACAAACAATGCATCTGTATCTTTTTCTGTAGATTTTATAATTGTTGGCGACAAAGATTCTTGCATTTCCATTTGGAATTTATCACCTTCGGCTTGACCAGCAACATCAAGTAAGAATTTCACATTGAAATTAATTGTAAATGTTGCATCGCCATTATATTCTACATCTAATTCTTGTGTTGCCGCACCTGCATCTGGGCTTGATGCACTTATAACCAATTTGTTCATTGAAAATGCCAATTGAACAGATTTTGTTTTATCGACACTGGCAACAGATACCAAATCAACAGCATTAACAAATTGTTTTCTGTCCAAGATAGCAATCTTATCGTTACCCTTTGGAATAACAACCCGATAATTTGGATACTGAGCATCAACCAATTTGCTTGTCAATGTGGCAGCACCAACTGTAAAGCGAGCCTTTGTATCAGACAATTCAATCAAAACATCATCAACGTTTGCATCTTCTAACAATTTTGATAATTCACCAATAACGCGTCTTGGTATAATAACCGAAGGCATACCCTTTGCAGCAGCAGGTGCATCAATCGCACACAATGCCATTCTTTGTGCATCAGTTGCAACAGCTGTTAATTTACCAGTATCTTCGGATATATGGAAATAAATCCCCCCCAAATGATAACGAACATCGTCTGTTGGAATTGCAAATTTTGTTTGGTTAATTAAATGTGCCAAATCACCAGTTGTCATTTGGAATTTCGTACTTAAATTACCACCTGCCATTGCTGGGAAATTTTCTGCTGGCAATGTTGGTAAATGAAATACAGCACGGCCACTTGACACAACCAATTGATCACCTGATTGTTTAAAACTTATTTCTGCATCATCTGGAAGTTTACGAACTATATCATACAACATTTGGACAGGTACAGTTGTTTTACCAGCCAAAGTAATATCGGCCGCAACATGTTCTACCAATTCCAAATCAACATTTGTAGCAGACAACACCAAATCATCTGACACTTCGATTTTAACATTAACCAATATAGGCAAAGTAGCACGTTTTTCAACGATAGACTGCATATGCCCCAGCGCACGTATTAAAACCTGACGAAACACTGAAAATTCCATAATTTGCTCCTGTTCTTTTTATTTCATTAATTTCCTGTTTGAAAGTGTACCAAAAAACACCGATTCGGTGCAAGAGCAAACTGATAAAAAAGAAACTTTATTTTTATTTGACAAAACAATTTTTTATCAAATTATTTTGCCAGCAATTTTTCCAATTTATTTCGTATTTTCTTTACATCATCATATTTCTTGATAGTGCCTTTTTCAGCAAAAGATATATCACCTGTTTCTTCAGACACAACCAAAACAACAGACTTTGACATTTCTGACATACCTAACGCCGCCCTGTGTCGTGTACCGTATTTCCATTGCAATTGATTTTGTGACAAAGGCAATATTGCACCAGCATATTTAATTTTATTGTCTGATATTATAACAGCACCGTCGTGCAAAGGAGTCTTGTTAAAGAATATAGTTAAAAGTAATTCACTGGATATTATCGCATCTATCTTTGTTCCGTAACGTTCTATCACACCATCATCAATTTCTTCTGGAAAAACAATCAATGCACCAGTATGTCTTTCTGACATATAAGCAACGGCTTTAATTATCTCTTCTACTGACTTTTGTTTATTTGAAGAATTTTTAACATCTTGTTTGAACGCATATATCATATTTCTCCAACCACGAATATTTCCCATAAGTGCCAAAAATTTACGTAATTCTGGTTGAAAAATAACAATTAAAGCAACCGACAAAAATAATGCCATCCAATGTAAAAAACGACCAAGTAAATATAAATGCAATATTGGCAATAAAAAACTTAAGGCCCATATCACCCCCAGTCCGAACAAACCTCGAACTAATTTTTCAGAAGATGTGTTTTTTATAAAACTTACATAAAAAACATAAACCAATAATACAATTATAAAAACCTGAATAATATTTAGCCAATTAAACATGTTATTTTACCTTAAATAAAGAATTAGAAAGAATTTTGACAGGCCGCCTTAGCCAATCAGGATCTTCGCGTTTATATGGCGCACCACTTTTTTGCGCTGTTTGATAAGGGTGTTCGTCCGCCAACCAACCCTCTAATAAATCGCCCGCCAACACACCTGCGATTAAACCACCGGCGATACTTAATCCACCAGTCAAAGGTGACAATAATAAACCAATACCAACAGCAGAACCTACTTTACCAGCAACAGCAGCACCACTTATTTTAAAATCAGGTTCCGCTAAATTACCAGATATTTGCAAAGCATTGATAAGATTACCTGACAACGATAACTTTAATCCCCTTACAGGAACTGTGGCCAAAGATAATTGTATTGTTTCTTTACCTAAATCAAGGTTTCCTGCAAGACGCATATTTATAACTTTTGTTTCAACAGCCACCCCATTTTGTGTTTCTATTAAACCATTTCTTAATATAACATTCACGACAGCACCATCTATTTGAATCATATCTCGTTTATTACCAGTAAACATATCTTCTACATTATGTCGAAGATCTGTTAAGAAATCCCCACCGTACATATACGCGACTAAATCAGCATGTGCAAAACCACGATCCGTTGACACAACAAGAACAGGACCTGTTATGGTTTGCATTATCTCTGACATATTTTTACCACGTGCTTTTACATATAAATCTATATTCATCGGCAAACCAGAAAGAATGTCTTTTACGTCTACTTGGTTAATTATTTCTCCAACATAAACATTATGACCAACTGCCGCCATTGTTGCATCATACATACCATTCTCGTATATATTTGAATCTATTACTGCATTAACATTGCCATCAGCAATACCAACATTAGCATCTATACGTGCAGAGTGATCCTTGATTTTTAATTTCACATCCATGTCAGACAAATCCAAATGTCTGTAAACTATAAAATGTTTAACATTAACATTTATTTCTGCATCTACATTATACAGATACTGGCCGAACAACGGCATATCTTTAAACACATTTAAATCTCTATCTGGATGGATCCATTCTTTACCTACCCCGTACCAATCAGGGAAAGATTTATATAAATTTATCATATCAGAAGAAACATTAAATCGCACAACAGGATTTATTTTAGCCCAATCGTATGTTCCAGAAAAACTAATTGATGACCCATTAGATTCTATTGAAGACTTTCTAAATGATATTTTCTTTTTACCTATACTAAACGCAACATTCATTTTGATTTTGGGCAAATCGATAATATCAACATTAAACCATTTTCCTGATTTTTTAATATTTGGGATCTCGCCACGTATAATAAAATCTATTGGCAATTTACTGGTACCTTCTAAAGCTGTATCTACTATTAACGCCTCCCCACCCGTAGCAAAAGCGATTCGCACAGGATAAATTTTTCTTTCACTGTTGTATTCAGAAAATTGTACTACGAATGGAAAATTTATATCGTATGGTTTTACCCAACCACTATATTCACGATTCGAATTTCGCATATAATTACTTATACCAAAACTTGATAATTCATATTTTTCACCGTATAAATTTACAGATAACTTATCAATATCCATTCCACCAAAAGGCAACTGATTCACAGGATATTTGGCAATTGTATTTTTTTCTGTATCCGGTGTTTCTATTGGTGTTTGTGATTTATTAAACACTGCTGAACTTTCATCTTTACCATTTTTTTCTAGTGCTATTTTTGCATCATGAATTTTTACATGACGAATAACAGGATGTGATCCAAACATTGATAATAAATCTAATCTTACATCTATTTTTTTTGCACTGAACAGATTTTTATTTTTAGCCCAGTCTGCATTTGGAATACGAACATTATTTAATTCTATTTCTGGACGTAAAGAAAAATGCCATGAAATTTTTCCGTCTATCTCAACCTGCATATTTGTGGCATCACGCAATGCATGTAAAATATTACCGCGCAATGATTCTAAATCTATTTGTGATAAAGCGATCCCAACAGCAACCAACAGCCCCATAAAAAACATGGCCAGTATTCTAAGTGTCCACAGATGTTTTCTATAAAACGCGTATAAAAACATATCTGACCATCCTATGGTAATTTAAACTCTAAAAACTTTATAACAGATTGCATAAAGTCTGGCAAGTCCGCTTTTAATGTTATTGTCTTTCCTGTTCCAGGATGCTTGAAAGTAATCCTGTATGCAAATAAAAATAATTTTTGTGTTGTTAAAAACGACCCTAAGATTCCATCTAATTTATTGGTTCGATCACCATACAAATCGTCACCTATGATTGGCGCATGCAAAGAAAAAGCACTGTGTAATCTTAACTGATGCGTACGTCCCGTTTTTGGCAAAAACAATACCCAAGCTAACATTCCGGCCGCTTCACCAAGCACCTTATATTCTGTTATTGCACGTTGTGCAGATACGGATTGCGGTATTTTTTTTACATCTTCAAAAACTTGACCTTTTGCGACATAATTTTCAATCACGCCTGATTTCTGTGACAAGCTCCCTTGTAATAAAGCCAGATATTCCTTGTGTGCTGTTTTGTTCTGAAACTGACTTGATAGATCTTGAGCTGCTTTTTGGTTTTTCGCTACGACTAACAGTCCACTTGTTTCTCTATCTATTCTGTGAACCAATGATATTTTGTCATATGGAAAAAGCGCCGCAGCCATTTTATCTATTGATTTTTTAATACCAGTTCCGCCCTGCACTGCTAATCCAGCAGGTTTATTAAAAACCACGATATCCGTGTCATTATGAATTATGCATTTTCTTAAATTTTCTAAATCGACTAAAGAATAATTGGCACCGTTTTCTGTCTTCTTTACAACTTTGTACGATTGCAATGTAGGCGGCAAACGAACGATATCACCTTTGTTTAATATCTCCATCCCCTTGCAACGCGAAGAATTAACTCTTATTTGACCACCACGACAAAGCCTGTAAAAATCACGCTGTAACATTCCTGGATAATTACGGACAAACCAACGTAACAAACGTGTTCCAGATTCCGCATCAGAAATAGTTATAAATTCAGCCATATATCTTATTCGCCATATGTAATGGATACAACATTGTTACCGCCATCCATACAATTACCTGTTGCCCCACTTTCTTTATGATTAGAAGAAACATATCCAACAGAATCTGTCCATGCCTTGGTTACCAATGCTTCACAATCAGATTTATTCAACCCATTTATACGAACGATAAATTGACGATAATTAGATGGGTCAACCGCCAATTCATACGTTCCCCCATAAGGATTTTTATTGCTTACGGACATCGCAGCAAAAATGGTCGAATTATCAATATGCGAAAAATCATCATAATCCCCTAAAAGACCGCGCACACCTGAAACTATGGTAACAACATCATCCATAACACGCGCTTGTTTTTGACGGTTTACCCCCAAAGAAATAAGAGCAAATGCAGTTGCTGTCAACATACCCATAATTGCCAATACACCAACCATTTCGATCATTGAACGACCAGATTCTTGTCTCATATTACACCTCTATTTGATTTTTCTATTTTATATAATATCATATTTAGTATGAATTTTCAATTTAGAGATTTAATAGAAAACGCACCTTTATCACCCGGAATATACAAAATGTATGACGGGGACGGGAATCTTTTATATGTTGGCAAAGCCAAAAATTTATTAAACAGATTACGTCAATATATTGATGCTTCCAAGCTGGAAAACCACAAACAGATTATGCGTTCTCTTGTTAGACGCGTTGAATGGGAAACAACCAAGACGGAACAAGATGCATTAATATTGGAACAAAATCTTATAAAAACACTTAAACCAAAATACAATGTTATGCTAACAGATGGGAAAATGTACCCTATGTTAGCCTTAACAAATCATGAATTTCCGCGTTTATTAAAGTTTCGGGGTAAAATATCACAAAAAAAAGATGTTTTTGGACCATATCCTTCTGTTTATGCTTTGAATGACACAATTAAAACGATACAACGTGTTTGCAAATTAAGAACATGTAACGATACTTTTATGAAAAATCGATCAAGACCATGTTTGTTATACCAAATAGGTCGTTGCAGTGCACCATGTTGCCTGTCACAACATGACTATGATAAAAATGTCCAATTGGCACGACGAATCTTAACTGGCGACAGTGAACCAATCATTGCTGATTTAACAAAGCAAATGAAAGATTTTTCAAACAAAATGGATTTTGAAAATGCCGCCGTTACACGCGACAAAATATCAGCATTAACAACAACCACAAATCGCGGTATACGACAGAATCAGCCGTATACAAAAAATTTACAATGGGATGATAATGTAAAAGAATTGGAAAAATTATTGGAACTAAAATTGGAAACAATTGGTGTATTTGATAATTCACATTTGTTTGGTAAACAACCCGTTGGTGCAATGATTGCATTTGGACATAACGGATTTATAAAATCATCTTATAGACATTTTAAATTACATGATATGAAACGCGCAGGAAATGATATTGCCATGATGGAAGAATTTGTCACACGCGCAATCAAAGATGGTCCAAAACTCGATTTAATAATTGTTGACGGCGGGATAGCCCAATGGAATATCGCACAAAAAGTATCAAAAAACACTATTCCTGTTTTTGGGATTACAAAAGGCGAAGTTAGAAATGGAGATGAACATTTTATTATGCCTGATGGTTCTGAAAAAAGGGATATACCGAAAGATTCGACATTATTTTTAATGCTGCGTGCCGTTCGGGATGAAGCACATCGTTTTGTTATAACATACCATCGTGCAAAACGCGCTAAACAGTTAACAGCTTCTGTTCTTGATTCTATTGAAGGAATCGGCCCAAAACGCAAGAAACAATTATTACAACATTTTGGTTCTGTGCACGCTATAATGGACGCAGATTTAAAAGCTTTAAAACACGTTCCAGATCTGGGGAAAAGTATTGCAGAAAAAATATATGCCTATTTTCATTCAGAGATGTTATAATAAGCACTACAAAGGAGAAAAAAATGAAAACATTTGTAAACTTTTTATCATCTTTCCGCATTGCTTCCGCATTTGCGATTATATTTACTATTATGTTCAATTTACCATGGACAACATTTGTACTGTTTGTATTGGGCGCTGCATCCGACTGGTTTGATGGTTTTTTAGCACGCAAATATAACTGTTGTTCAAAACTTGGTGGTGTACTTGATCATATTGGCGACAAGTTGCTTGTATGCAACACATTGATTATGTTAACCCTTATGGGTCCAGTATGGTACATAGTGATTCCTGTAATATTTATGATTGCGCGTGAATTATACATAAGTGGTTTGCGTGAATTTTTAGGGACACAAAAAATTGAAATGCCTGTCCCAAAGGCACGCTTTTCAATGGGCAAAATAAAAACAACAATTCAAATGATCGCAATAACTGCATTTTTATTATGGTTTGCAATATTCACATCTGTGACACCTAACACAACAAGCACTGTTATATTTTATTTGATCTATGCATTACCAAAAATTGGTGTATTTGGTTTATGGTTTGCACTTGTTTGTTCTTTGTGGTCAGCCACACAATATACATTTACATTTGCAGAAAAATTAAAGAAATTAAAATAATAAATTTACAAACTAAAAATCCGCCTGTACGGCGGATTTTCTTTTGTTTGTAATTTTTATTACACAAACAAATCTTTAACAAATTGTGCATGTTCTGTAATAAATTTGAATCTGAATTCTGGTTTTTTACCCATTAAATCATACACCAGTGTTTTTGTTTTTTCTGTGTCTTCTTGGCCCTCTTCTGTCTTTGGTGGCAAATCAACACGAATCAATCTGCGTGTCTTTGGTGACATAGTTGTTTCTTTCAACTGATTCGGCATCATTTCACCCAAACCTTTGAATCGGGATATTTCGACCTTCTTATTTTTATATTTAGTGGTTTTCAATTCTTCCAATTCTTCATCGGTATCGACATAAATCGATTCGGTTCCACATGTTAATTTATAAAGTGGTGGACAAGACAAATACAAATGCCCCCCATAAATAAGTTGTGGCATATATTGATAAAAGAACGCCATAAGCAATGAAGCAATGTGACTTCCATCAACATCCGCATCGGTCATAACAATAATCTTTTCGTATCTAAGTTTATTGTCATCCCAATCTTTTGCCGTTCCTGCCCCAATAATATCAATCAAATCATTTAATTCGCGATTCGCACTGAACCTTTCATCAGAATTGGAAAGAACGTTTAAAACTTTTCCACGCAGTGGCATAATCGCCTGGGTTGCACGATCACGTGCCTGTTTTGCGGTTCCGCCAGCAGATTCACCCTCTACTATAAATAATTCTGTTCCTTCGACACCATGCTTTGAACAATCTGCCAATTTAGCCGGCATACGAATTCTTTTGGTTGGTGTTTTACGCGCAACATCTTTGACCTGTTTAGTCTTAATACGCGCATTTGCCAAATTAACAACAAATTCCAATAATGCATTCGCAGTCTTTGGATCAGAAGCCAAAAACATTTCCCATGGATCACGCAAAGCGTTTTCTGTGTATCTTGCAATTTCAGGATTTGATAGTTTTTCTTTTGTTTGCCCCAAGAATTGTGGTGTTTTATAAAACACAGAAACGATTGCAGCCACAGAATCAAAAACATCTTCACTTATAATGGAAGCAGCGGCTTTGTTATTTACTTTTTCGCCATATGCTTTTAATCCCTTGGTAATTGCAGCCTTGAATCCATTTTCATGTGTTCCGCCATCAATAGTTGCAATAGTATTACAGTAAGAAGCGAAGAATCCGTCATCAGACGCAGCACCATTTTCATCTGTTAAAACAGTCAAAGCCCATTCAACACGACCAGAATCATCTGGAAAATCAATCGATCCACTGAATATTCTTGGTAAAATACGTGGTTTAGAATCTGTTTTTTCAGCAACAAAATCAGCCACACCGTTTGGATAAAAGAATACTTTATCCGATGGGATATTCATATCTTCTGTAAGAAGTGCAGGATTACAATGCCATTCAATCTTTACCCCACGTGATAAAAATGATTTTGCACGCGCCATACGATAAATCTTAATTGGTTTAAATACAGCATTTTCACCAAAGATTTGATCATCCAAAGTAAATTTTATTTTTGTACCGTGTGCTTTCGTAGCGGCACCTTTTGTAATTGGACTTGTAACCTTTCCACGTGAAAAAGTTTGATTCCATTCAAAACCATCCCTTGAAATCGTTACATCCATATTTGAAGAAAGCGCATTTACTACCGCACTGCCTACCCCGTGCAAACCACCACTAGTCTTATAAACATTGTTATTAAATTTACCACCCGAATGTAATGTTGTAAGAATAACTTCCAGCGCAGATTTCCCAGGATACTTTGGATGCTCATCAACAGGAATACCACGACCATCGTCAGTTATTTCAATAGTTTTAGAATCGATCAGATTAACAACTATCTTTTTTGCAAAACCGGCAACTGCTTCGTCGATTGAATTATCCATAATTTCAACCGGCAAATGATGCCAGGCCTTTTCGTCTGTTCCACCAATATACATACCAGGACGCAAGCGAACAGGTTCCAAACCTTCAAGTACTTCTATATCTGACGCATCGTATTTATTCATATCTTTTCCTATCTTTATCAAGGTATTATTATAACATTTTTGAATTTTTATCAAGGCAAAACCGTTATTAGGTGCCAAAAAACAGCAAAAAAATAGTCAAAAACAACACTTGATTTTTAATATAATATACCTATATATTCCATACGAAGTTAATTAACAGGTAAAAATATGAACAAAAATCCTTATGAAGTTTTAGGTGTGGCGCGCGATGCCAGCGACGCAGATATCAAAAAGGCTTATCATAAATTGGTTATGAAATATCACCCGGACAAGAATCCTGGGGATAAAACCGCAGAAGAAAAATTCAAAGAAGTAAATAATGCCTTTGATATCTTGAAAGATCCACAAAAACGTGCAGCATATGACCGATTCGGTGACGCAGCATTTGCCGGCGGCAACGGTGCCAGCGCAGGTGCTGGATTTGGAGGAAACCCATTTGGCAACGGTTCTTTCCATTTTAACGGCGGCGATATGGGCGGCATGGAAGACATCTTACGCGAAGCCATGCGCGGTTTTGGATTTGGTGGTGGCGCTGGATTTGGCGAAGGCACACGTCAACAACAACGTGGCCGCGATTTACTGGACGAAGTTGTAATTGATTTAAAAGACGCCTATTTTGGCACAACACATACTGTTAAATTTTCAAGCAATGTGAAATGTGAAAAATGCGGAGGACACGGAACTGCAGATGGCAAACCGGCAAAACCATGTTCAACATGTGGTGGAACTGGATACGTTCATACACGTCAGGGATTTTTCGCTGTTGAAACCCCATGCCCAGATTGTCAAGGTTTAGGAAAAAAGATTGATAAAAAATGTAGTGCATGTGATGGCACAGGAACGGTTAACAAACAAAGAACTTTGGATGTAAAGATTCCGGCCGGTATAATGGACGGTGCCAGATTACGTATGGCCGGTATGGGCGAAGCCGCCCCATTTGGTGGCACACCTGGCGATTTTTATATTGATGTCCATGTTCGTCCAAACAAAACATTTGAACGCGTTGGAAACGATTTGTTAATGCACCGTGATTTAGATTTCACAACTCTTGCTTTGGGTGGCGAAATTGAAATTGAAACAATCGACGATAAAAAATTATCAGTAAAAATCCCAAGCGGAACACAAGTAGGTGAAAAATTACGCATACGCGGACATGGTATGCCAAACGGTCGTTCTGGATTCGGAGATTTGTATATAGAAATCGGAATTACAATTCCAAAAAAATTAACAGATAAACAAAAGAAAGCGTTATCCGAATTTGCCGGAATAAAATCTGACAAAAAAAGTTGGTTTTAAAAAAACATCCGCAAAATGCGGATGTTTTTCTTTCTCCTCTTTTTCGTTCCACGGAACAAAACTTTTATTTACAGATTTTTACCATATCGTCAATTTCCGCATTCAACATTAAATCTGTTATTTTTTGTTTTTCAATTTGTGAAAGTGCATAAACAACAGTTGCATGATCACGACCACCACAAATATTTCCAATTTCTGTCAAAGATAAATTTGTAGCACTTTTTAATGCGGCCATCATTATTTGACGGGCGCGAACAAGGCGACGGGCGCGTGAATTACCACAAATTTCATCAAAAGATACACCCATTTTATCGCACATCGTTTTTACCATAGACAAAGGTGTTTTTGATTTATTTAAAACGTCTGCCAATAAACGTGATGCAATATCCATATTTACACGTTCGCCCATCAATTCAGTATATGTTTTTATTTTATTGATAATTCCATTTACTAAATGACCGTCACCATTGATTTGTTTTGCCAATTCATCAGCAACCACCATATCAACACCACCGCGAATCAACATTAAACGACGAACATATGCATTTGGTGCAATAACATCAACAGCCAAACCAGATGCAAACAATGATTGAATACGTCTGTCAAAACCATTCAATGCGTTTGGCGCACAATTAGCAGTCAATACAATATTTTTTCCAGCGGACTTTAAATCCATTATTAATTGTAAAAATTCTTCTGTAGTTGCGCGTTTACCAGCCAATGCGCAAACATCATCCAATATAAACATATCGCAATTACGGCAAATGTCTTTGAAAGAAAATATTGTTCTGTCACGCAATGCACGCGCAAAGTCTGCAACAAATTGTCCACCAGACATTCTTACAATATTTTTATCTGTGGCATTACAAATACAATCTAATAACATTGATTTGCCAGAACCAGATGGGCCATAAAGAAACAATTGTGAAAAAGATGAATCTGACAAAGCTATTTTTTTACATGCTGCAACTGCGAACATATTTTCGTCACTGCAAATAAATTTATCAAAAACATTTTTGTTTTTTATTACTGGTTTAGATTCTTTAACGAATTCGCAAACTACATTGTCATTTGCAGATTGTACAATATTATTATTCGCACGAACACTTATATTTAAATCTAAAAGAAAATCCGCCGCTATATTTTTCAGGGTGTTTCCGTATTCCCTTGTGATATAGTCGGCGGTGAATTGATTTTGCGCAACAAGATCCAAACGATTTTCACACAAACTTGCCTGTAATGGGGCGATCCATGCTGTGAATCCGGCGGGATCTATTTTAGACGCGAAAGCCCCCATAACAGATTCAACATTTACATTCTTGTTTATCGCTATTGCTTGCATCGCCATTTGCTCCTTTTTCCTTCCACTTAAAAAAGAGTCATAACTTTAATGGTTATAAAAACCACCCACACATAAAGCATACTTTATGCCGCCATTCTCTTTTTTCTCTCGTTTTGTTGATTGATTTGAATCAACCGTTTGGATGCACAACAATGTATAAGATTTATTTCTGTTTGCAACCAAATGTTGATTTATTTTTTAACATTTATTTTTTGACAACGATTCGTTTTTTTTTTAGATTTTCGCACTTTGTATATACACTGTATATACATTTAAAAAATCAATTTAAAACATAACCGCCATCTTGTTTTCTTATTAAACCTTGTAATTCCAACACAACTAAATCTGACTTGATTTCCGAAATGCTTTTTTTGACAAGATTTGCCAATACAGATTCTGACACTGGAATCATTCCTAACTTATCTAAAATTTCATTTTTTTGATTATTATTTTTTATGTTTTTTTCTTCTTTTTTATTACCAAAGAAATCATTAACCCCCATACACAATGTTGCCATACCATTTTTTATCAAATAATTAGGTCCTTCACTTCGCGCATCACTTGGATGTCCAGGTATTGCAAATACGCGCTTTTTGTAATCAATTGCGAATCGTGCTGTTGTCATACTGCCAGATTTTGCATCTGCTTCACCTATAATCAAGGTATCAGATATCGCGGCGACCCAACGATTTCTTTGAACAAAATTTTGTGCGTTTGGCATCATACCAACCGGCATTTCACTGATTATTGCACCCCGTTCCAGTATTTCATAATAAAGCGATTCGTTTTCTAATGGCCATATATAATCTACACCGCCCGCTAATACAGCAATTGTTTGCGAATTTCCATTTGTACGCAGTGCCCCAATATGTGCAGCAGAATCTGTTCCCATTGCCATACCTGATACAACCGCAAAATCATTATTTGCAAATTCTTGCGCTATATCAGATATAAAACTCATCCCGGCCGCTGTTGAATGGCGCGTTCCAACAATGGACACACATTGTTTTGATAAAGTTTTCACATTTCCGCGCACACTTATAACAACAGGATGATTTTTAACATTCAACAAACCAATTGGATAACGTGGATCTGTATCACATATATATTCTACACCCATATCATATGCTTTATCTATTTCGCGTTTAACAGTATCGATAAAATCATCTGTTAAATCTAAATGATCCAGAATATTTTCATCTGAATTAAATTCATTTAATAAACTTCTGTATTTAACAGGTCCTATTCCTGGCGTTCTTATTATCAAAAGTTTATTTAATATGTCTTTCATAACAAAAAAGATTGTAGAACAAATCTACAATCTTTTTTAAGTAAAAAATTGCGAAATATTAATTTTCTTCAACCCATATGTAAATGTAATCAGACGGCAAACTTTTCGCTTTGCCTTGACTAATTTTGCTTTCCCAATACGCACTTGGGCTTCCTTGTTGAGCAGTCCTTACACGTATCGCATCAATTCTTGGGTCATCTACACCGTTAACTACATCGCGAACCGCGGTTACAAATTCGCTATTATTATAAACTTCATTTACATTATAATAATTATTTTCAATATTGTGTGTTACAGCATCAATAATGGCAGCTACATCAACATTTGCAGGCATTTGTGCCGGCCCAGAAGAATATCCACCGGTTTGAGATGCCCCCCCGGTTTGAGGTGTAGCAACAGTATTATAAGAATAAGCAGGCTGTATCACAGGAAATCTTGACGAAGAAGAAACTGCGCCAGACGATGTCAAACTACTTGGTTTTACTTTGGAATTCAAAGAACCAACCCTTGCATTAGACAAAGTATTCGTACTTTCACCAGAAGATTTTACAGGTGTAACTTTTGCCCCAGCATTAATGGCTGCCGATAAAGCTGGTTGATTACCCAACATCCTTACAGATGGCGCACCAAATGATACAACAGGTACAAAAACCCAAAATAATATTAAACACTTTTTCATGTGCATATCTTTTAGATATCTTATTAATGACATTCTTTCATTAAATCTTTGTATGTATCATAATTTTTAACGTTTTGCCCTGCTTTATTTGCGTCTTCCATAACTTTCAAAGCACTACAAATTTTATCGTATTGTGGATCTTTGTTATTTTTGTATGTTAACAACAGAGATCTGTACAATTCATATTCCGATAACTTTGTGCTTTTTTGACCTTGAACTTTGCCATCAATTAATCTGTTACCAAACAATTCCATGGCACCAACGCCAAGTCCGGCACCACCAACAGTACTTGCAACTATACCACCAATACGTGCACCCTTTCTTGCATCCAAAATGCGTTTTTCCATTTCTTTTTCATTTGCCCAAGAACCACATTCAATATTCTCACCCCACATAAAATATTTAGGCGCAATATCAGAAACAGAAATTCTTGATTCGTCATCAGATTTTAATTCAACACGAACGAAACAAACATTATTTTGTGGATTAATAGTATCTTCAACCATATTTGCATAATTTGAAGTATCACTATATCGAGATGCCCAAACAAACGTATTGCCGATACCAATATTATTGTTTATGCACGCATTGCGTTCCGCTTCGCGCATATCGATTTCTGGTTCTTCTTCAACTACAGCGGTTGCAGATGTAACAGTGCCATTTGTGGCACTTATACCGTTCAATTGGTTAACAGAGGCAGTATAACGTTGCGTTGCGGCACCAACCATCTTGCTAGACATCGCTGGACGCGCAGTTGGCGCAGCAAAAGCCCCACAAGAAATCAACGACAAAACAACCAATGATACAAAACGTCTCATATAATATCTCCTCTCTTATGCCCGATATTATACCACAAAAACGACAGAAAAACAAATATAATATCTAAATTATTTTTTCCATTTCCATTCTATTTTTGATTCTTTACCTTTGAAAAGACGCAGAATATTTTCACGATGTCGAACCAAACATAATACAGCTATGGCAAGGAACGCAAAACCAACACCTATACCGATAACAAAGCCATATATTGGCATTAAACAAAACACAACTGTCGCCCCAGCAGAAGAAAAACCAGTCCCCAGCGCAACAATCAACCATTCAATACCCAATATAACGAAAAGTAATGGATTCATCGCCAATAAAACACCAAAAAGTGCCGAAATTCCTTTGCCACCGCGAAAATTAAGCCACACAGGGAAACAATGTCCAACAATCGCGACAAAACCACACCAGGCACCAAATGCATCGCCACCAGCATGGCAGCCAATCAAAACCGCCACTATGGCTTTGGTCATATCTAAAATCCAGGTTAACCCAGCAAGACGCAAACCGCCCACCCGCATAACATTTGTTGCCCCAATATTCCCAGAACCAACTTTACGCAAATCACCTTTGTTAAATAGTTTTGCAACCAACAAACCAAATGGTATCGACCCCAACAAATAAGATAATATTAAAGAAAAAAAGTAAGACATGTTATTTTCCCTTGATTTTGTGTTTGTTTTCTATAAAATAACAGAAAACCATATAAAATAAAAGGAAAATAAAGTGGCAAATCATAAATCATGCAAAAAAAGAATTTTAGTAACAGCTAAAAAGAATGAAATCAATACTGCACGTCGCAGTGCTGTTAAAACCGCAACAAAAAAAGCATTAACAGCTATTGAATCTGGCGACAAAGCGGTTGCAATTGCTGCAACACGTGCTGCAGAAAGCAAAATAATGAAAGCAGCAGGTAAAACAATGCCAAAGAAAACAGCTTCACGCAAAGTTGCACGTTTGGCAAAAAAAGTTGCTAAAATTGCTTAATAAAAATTTACAAATTTAAGAACCACCCGATTGGGTGGTTTTTTATTTTGTCTTACCTTTATATTGTTGCGGTTTGTTTAATTTTTGCACCCTTGCCAAAGCCGCCTTATACACATCTTCATAATTCACAGCAGAACTGCTACTTTGTATACCGTACTTTTTATAATATTCTATTGCCATAGAATAATTTACTATGGCCCTGTCATAATTCCCCTTGAATTCATAGGCCATCCCAGCATTATAACAAGCCTTGGCATATTCTTTGCGTTCTGTTGTTTTTAAAACTTTTTGACAATATTGGATACACAAATCATATTTCTTTAAATTTAATGCGGTGATTGCTATATCATTATACAAATCGGAACCTGTTGCCCCCTGCTTTTCGATAGAAAGTAAATTTTCAAGTGCTTTTTTATATTCTTTTTTATTATACAAAGCTATTGCTGCATCATATTGTTTTTGCAAGGAAACTTTTTTACCATCAGAAATCGCATACAATGGATTATTAAAATGTTTCATACACGATTGACAAAGATCGCCTGTACGTTTTCCGGTTTCATGATAAACAACACCTAAATATCTCTTTTGTGAATCAGAACACCATGTTTTATAATTTTTTCTGGTCAAACTTAATTGATTTACACTAGAAACATTCACACAGGAAGCTCTTTTTGACGGACAAGTGTACATATCCAACATAGATTCACAGAAATTATCAACATTTAAATATACGTTTGCTTCAAATTCGCACCTATCTTTTGTCCCTGTGTTTGCAGACATATGCTTCCACCATATCATCATTGCGTTTGCACATTTAACAGGGTCGGCATAATTCTTTTTTATAACAGGACACAAATAAGAGATATTAGATTCATTATTATAAACAGCGCAAAATAATGCGGCAAATTCATTCGGTTTCAAAGAAGCGCCACACAATTGATTAAACATTCGTTTCAATATTGTATCATGTTTTGTAAATTTCTTTGTTTTTGTATTTTGTGTATATTGTCTGTACTTTGCCCAGCCTATTATCAGTTTTAACATATCTTCATTTGTTGCCTTTCGTGATGCGAAAGTTTTCTGATTTGCTGCCAAATGGTACCACTTTGCTTCTTGCTTGTTATAATCTTTTAACGATAATGGTGAATAAGTTGAACCCGCCCCAATTGTATTTTTCGTACCCTTGAAAAGCCCGCGATCATCGTACACGCATGGCATAGGAACTTCTTCCAGTATTAATTCTGCAAATATAATATTCAAAGACTTATCAAATAATTTTTCAATATCAGAATACTTATCTATTTTGACTGCTGTATAATCTGTCTTTTTTTTCTGTGCCTGTTTTTTTACTGTTGAAACCTCTGTTTTTGGTTTTCCTGATTGTCCTGATTTTGACTGTGCAAAACCGTGAGCACCGATCCCCAAATTAAACACTAAAGCCCCACCAATAATAAGTTTGTTTAGCTTTTCGATTCCAAAAACAAAACGTTCTTTTTTGTTCATTAATAATATAAAACCTTGCACCAAGGAATTATACCATAAATTCAACAAAATAAAAAGACGTTAATAAAATACCGCCCAAACGAGCGGTGTTCTATTCATCTTATTATATATATATTAATTTAATGGCGCACCCCAATGTTGTTGGATGCTACGTTCTGCATCCATCGGGCTTATTAAAACCTGAGGTGTCAAGATAACAACCAATACTTCACGTGATGCTTCTGTATCACGGGAACCAGACAACGCCATAAAGTCTGCATCGCCAAGACCATATCTTGTATCATTATTCTTTTGTTTTTCAAATCCTGATACGACCAACATTTGACCAGATTCCATAATTACTTCCTGCATAAACGAACGTTCTTCTACTTCTGGTAATTGCAACGTAACCGCACCAATTGTTTGTTGGTTCATCTTTAACAATTCACGAATTGACATTTTGAACAGAAGCAATATTTTGCCATTTTCCAAAATATTTGGCAATAATTGCATTGCGAATCCTGTTTCCAAATCGTCTTGATCAACAGTACTTGATTCAACAGTTGTAAATGTACGCGATTCAAAACGTTTGATATAACCTGTTGTCTTGGTATTTGTCACAGGCGCAACGCGGTTATTACGTGTTGTCACACCAACGTTTGTAACCAATGAAACCTTACCCTGCTTTGCCAAAGCTTCAATCAAAGCATTTGACCCTGCAGCACGTGCCATAGAACCATTATTTATCTGATCATTTGTATATGCACCTGCAACAACAGCGCCTGCCGCATCCAAATGTGTTGCACCCGTAGATCCAGACAAAGCATTTGACAACACAGCAATATTCATAGAAGAAGTTTCTGTCGATACTAAATTATTTTTTGGATTTGCAACGATATTCAAACCAGATGCAGAATTAATAGCCGCTGCCAAATTCAATCCAAATGCAGAATGATTATTCAAAGATACTTGCAATACTTTGACATCAATTGTCACCAATTGAGAAAGTCGTTTATTTTGTTTTGCGATATATTCACCAACACGACTTAAAATCGAAGGTGATGCAGTCACAGTAATTGTTCCTAAACTGCGAGATACTGTGAATTGTGCATTTTTAGAATTATTAATAATAGAATTAATAGTAGCTTCAACTTCATCCCATTCTTTCAATGTAGATTCCAAGGATACTTGATTTCCAGAATCTGTTTGGACGGATGATTGATAGGAAACATCTGTTCCCAATGCATACAATGTATATGTCCGTGTTTCTGTTTCATAGAAAACAATCGAGTCTTTATCATAATACCAAAGCAAATCTAAATCTGTTGCTATTTGTGAAAGCAACCCAGACAATTTACCAGTATATGCAACATCAACTGTCTTTTTCAATTTTTCACTATCAACTTGGCTATCAATCTTTACAGGAATCCCTGTAACAGAATTAATATCATTTGCCAAAACCTGCAACGTAACAGGTTCGTTCAACAAAAGTGTTATACCCGTATCCGTTTCAAATTTAGATGGCAAGCTATTTTTGTGTTCCAACAATGTGGACTTGTTTCCCAACCATACACCTTCGGACATAGAGACCGTATCGCCACCAGCAACCTTAGCCCGAGGATTCTTTGCCATTTCAAATGCTTCATACGCATTGACAAAGTTTTGATCCACCGTCGCAGAAACCTTGGCAGATTCATGTAATGTGCAACCTGTCAAAGCCACCAGTAAACCAATTAAACAGATATTTAAACGAATTTTCATATTTGTCCCCCGTCCCCAATTTGTTCAGGTATATTATTCTTCTGTTGTTGAAATAACTAAAACACGATTTCCTTTGTAAAATTTAGCATATGGAATCGGTGTTGCGCGTTCAAAGTTACGGACCAGTGCAGACGCCACATCAACAAAACGTCCTTTGAATACAGCACTTGCTTCGATTGGATATTCACGTGCTGTTGTCCAAACCAAATCCCAACCTTCTTTGTCACACCAAGATTGCAAAACCTGACGCAAAGTTTGTCCATTTGTCACAACCCAAGAACGAACCTGGTCTTGAATTGCGGCAGGTGCCTCTTCATCAACATATTCGTTTACAGAAACTTCTTTGTCAGAACCATTTGTTGCATTACAAGTTTTTTCCGCAGCAAACCCTGCACGCTGTGCAAACACAGCATAAGAGTCTGCAGATTTATTACAATTCTTGTGGCTGCTGCGTGACATCGCCAAAACAGAACCGCCATCATCTTCCATCATTTCACGACGCATCAATGGCATTTCTGCATTATTAGCACATTCATAATCAAAACCCGCAGGTATTTGTATACCATTAGAAATATTTGGACCACCAGTCCACCCAGCGCCATTTGTCACAATATTATTTTCAATAACCAAACCAGATCCGACTTTCGAGACTATTTTCGCTTCGCTGTTCGCGCATCCTAATTCACCACAGGCAATTTCAACATCCGCTTCGGATCCTGCCAAAGGCCACACAGGTACATCTTGTTGAACATTGGAAAAATCTTCAACTTCATCATATTCGTAAATGTTGTAAACTGGTTCTTGGGCAATATATTCATCTTCTGCAATATATTCTTGTGTCCCAGAATCATAAAACACTTCCGATGTAGTAATTTGTTGAATCTTGTCAGCCGCCCCGGCAACACTTACCAGACCAGCAAAAATAACAAATGCGCAACATTTATTGAACATTTTTTTCCTTTCCTTTTAATTATTATATACAATTATACCAATTTGACCGAATCTGTGCAAGACTTAAAAACATAAAAATTATAAAAAAATAATACACATAAAAAATCGCGCGAATCGGTAAAACATGTTATACTTACCATGAAAAAACTTAAATCAGGGGTAAAAAATGACAAATATGATTATGCTTGTTTTACTAATAGTGTGTACTTTGACAAGTTTGTGCACTGTTTTTTACATATTTTTGACAAATAAAAACATACATAACATCAATAAAACTTTAACATATCAATACAATTTGATGGTCAAAATTCAAAACGTGCTTAAAAATAAATTTTCAGTTAATGAAACAACAGACAAAGCAGAAATAATATACCAAGATTTATTGCAAGATTTAATTCCAATCATGGCGACAATAGACATAATGCCACGCACAACTTCTGAACACCCACTTTGGCGCGCTTTGGGAGGGATAATGGATGAATACGCAAAAAATCCTTTTGTCCTTGAAAAATTGCGTCGCGCTATAAAACTTGATTCAAACATAGCCCACAATGTAAGCCATTATCTGAACCGTGCAAACTTATTCTTACAACATATGTCAGCAACAGATACAGATGGTATTTTATCAACAACTTTTACCGATGGTTTGCTGGGACAATCATTAACATTTTTTGCCCAAGCACAGGCACTGGCATCAACAGATAAATGAAAATATTAAATGAACAACTTATTCGCAAAATTTCCAATCTGCGTTGTGAACCAGAATGGTTGCTTCAATGGCGTCTTGAAGCCTTTGAAAAATGGCAACATATGAAAGAACCGCATTGGGCAGAAATTGATTACGAACCGATTGATTATGATTCTTTGAATTATTACAACCAGCAACAAAAAATTGATAATTCAGAATTAAAAGAAACATACGAAAAAATGGGCCTACCAGAATCTGAACAACGCGCATTACTTGGTATGGCGACAGATACTGTTATTGACAGCCAATCTGTGCACACTTCATACAGCGAAGAATTAAAAAGACTTGGTATAATATTTTTACCTTTGTCCGAAGCTGTTGTTAAATATTCTGATCTGGTAAAAAAATATTTAGGAAGTGTTGTACCAAATGATGATAATTTTTTTGCCGCACTTAATGCAGCAGTATTTTCAGACGGGACATTTGTGTATATTCCAAAAGGTGTTAAATGCCCTATTGATTTAGCAAGTTATTTCAGAATTGAAACAGCCAAAATTGGTCAATTTGAACGAACTTTAATTATAGCAGAAGAAGGTAGCAGTCTTTCTTATATGGAAGGATGCAGCGCCCCACGCCGTCCAAATCATCAATTACATAGTGGCGTTGTAGAAATCATTGTTCATGATAATGGATATGTAAAATATTCAACTGTTCAAAATTGGTATGCGGGAGATTCTGCCGTATACAACGATTCTAAACATAATAAAAATGGTATTTTAAATTTTGTTACAAAACGTGGTAAATGTTTCAGTAATGCAGGACTTGATTGGACCCAGGTTGAAATTGGATCTGCAATGACCTGGAAATACCCTTCAACTATTTTATACGGTGACAATTCACACAGTGATTTTTATTCTTTATCTATCACACGTGGAACACAACAAGCAGATACTGGAACAAAAATGATTCATATTGGTAATCAAACAAAATCAAACATTATTTCTTATGGTGTTGCAACAGATTATTCACGTCAAACATTCAGAAGCTTGGTTTCGTTCTCTGGTGTTAATGGGAAAAATTCGTGCAAATGTGACAGCCGTATTATTGGAGATAATGCCACAGCAAATACAATCCCGACAGTTATTCACAGTAATGCACAAAACGAACAATCTCACGAAGCAACAACAGGTGCAATAGATAAAGACGCTCTGCTTTTCCTTATGCAAAACGGAATTGATGAAGATGAAGCAATCGCTTTAATTATTGGATCTATGGCGTCACCAATAATATCTAGATTGCCAATGGAATTCTTGGTAGAATCGAAACAATTAATACAAATGGCTTTAAAGAAAGAATAAAAAATGTTAGAAATAAAAAATCTTTGTGTATCAATGGACAATAAACCATTATTAAAAAATATTAATATAGTCATCAAAGATTGCGCACGCCACAGACTTGCCGGACATAATGGTTCTGGCAAATCAACACTGGTTAATACGATTGCTGGCGATCCTTCTTATCATATTGATAAGGGGCAGATAATTTTTAACGGTAAAGATATAACAAAAGAAAACGCAACAACACGTGCATTGATGGGTGTGTTTATTGGTGCACAAAACGTTCCTGAAATTCAAGGATTGACCGTTTTAAGTTTTCTTAAACATTCAATGGTTGCACACACACATTTCAATACTGGTAAAGAATTATCGATGGGTGAATTTTTGGAAAAATTGGAATATGCTCGCGAACAATTAAATATTCCAAAAGAATGGTTAAATCGTTACGTAAACGTCGGTTTTTCTGGCGGGGAAAGAAAACGCATAATGTTATTAAGACTGATTTTAACACAACCACAACTTGCTATTTTGGACGAACCCGATTCTGGTGCAGATAAAGAAGTACAACAGCAAATCATTGATACTATTAGCAGTATGCCAAAAACTACATTCTTGTTTATTTCACACCAGGATGCATTTGCTTCAAAAATTAACATTACTGAAACAACCACTTTGGATAATGGCGAAATTATGATAAAATAATAAAAACAACAAAAAGGATGACAAATGAAAAACATTACACAATTAAAACAATGGCTTTTGATTAAACCTCTTATATTTTCTTTGATGTTTGTTGGTTTGGTAGTTATATTTGGATTAACGTATTCTGTATTTCAAACATTTGTAAACTTTGGTACAATTATACCAGCTTACACAATATTGGGATTGTCCTTTATACTTTCTGCATATTATATGATTAAAAAATTACCACACGATAAAATGCCACGTACAGATTTTATTGCAATAACAAATGGCGCATCACTTATTTCAATCATATCTTCTGTTATTGCTATATCAGCAATTGGTTTTTATGGTGCAAATATTCAACAAAAAATGATGATGATGTATTTGTTACATCAAACAACATTTGGCTTAATAATGATTAGTGTTATATTATTATCATTATATGTCTTGGGCGTTGCGATATCTGGAATTTATGCAAAATATAAACGTATAACAACTATTGGTATATCCCCATGGAAAGCTATTTTATCAATGCCTTTTGCGTTTTTAATGTTATGGACACCAGGATATTTAATTGAAGAAAAAGGCAAAAAATCAAACCTGTTGATAAAATCAAAATGGTATACACGTTTTAATAATTGGGTTATATCTAATTTTTCAAATACATTGTTTGTATTTTTATTCTTGTTGTTTGCCAAATCTATCATCGCCGGTTTATCAACATCAATATTAACAGTTGCTTTATTAATTGTTTACATATTGTGGTATGTAAAACACAAATCAGATTTTATTAAAAATATAAATGATGGCTATGCCATGACAAGTGTTGGTATTAATATTGCTGTACTGCTTGCTGTGTTGATATCATCGTTATAATCAAAAGGATACAACATGCACAATATTGTATTTTTCATTGGTTTAATATTTATTTTATGGATCGGTCATTCAATATTTATCCCACTGCTTTTTGCGACATTTTTGTGGTATTTATTGAATGCGATTGCCACTTATTACAGACGTATTATGCCATGCAAAAAATCAGATTCGTGCAACATTTATTTGAAACGATTTTATAATATAACGTCCATTATTTTATCATTTGCAACCGTTGGTGGTGTTATATATTTATTCGCCACCCAGGTTCGACCAATGTTATCCGAACTTTATAATGCAACACCAATATTACAACAAAAATTATTGATGTTTTCGGAATACATTGCGAAATTAACCGGTATAACTATCAATATGAATTTGATTCCAAACCTGCCGCAAATAGCCGGATACGTCGGATCATCATTGGCTGGAATAGCGACATCTACCGGTATGGTTTTAATATATTTGATATTTATGTTTGTTGAACAAAGTTCGTTTAGTAAAAAAATAGACGCAATTCAATTAACAAAAATAAAATCAAAAAAATTGCACTTTATTTTAAACAGTATTGACGAAAACATGAAAAAATATTTGTTCACAAAAACATTTATTTCTGCTGCAACAGGTTTATGTGCATACATCGCATTACATATTATTGGTTTGGAATATGCATCTGTTTGGGCATTTATTATTTTCATATTAAATTATATTCCAACCATTGGTTCAATACTCGCCTGCGCCTTGCCAATTTTATACGCATTAATAAGTGGCGACACATGGCATTTACCTGTATTCACAGCTATATCTTTGATTGGTTTAGAAATTATTTTTGGAAATATACTAGATCCAAAATTAACAGGAAAAACTCTGAATATATCCACGCTAGCCATATTGATAAATTTGGTCTTCTGGGGTATGATTTGGGGACTGGCGGGAATGTTCTTTAGTGTTCCTATTTTGGTTGCCGTATATATTACAACCGCACAATTTTCATCAACACGTTGGATCGCAACATTACTTTCAACTGATGGAAAAATACCAGACGAAACACAAAACGATTAAATACGTTTTAATATAGCAATTGCGTTTTCAAGAATAATCTTGGCAGATACAGAGTCTAATTCTGCCTTGATTTTTTGTATGCTTTTGCGCCCTATTTCTTCCTGGGCGGCACTGCTGGTCAGGTTTTCTTCAACAAAAATTATTGGCAAGTCTGTATTGTGCGATAAAGATTTAGCAAATTCGCGAACCATCTTGGTGGTATCAGATTCAGAACCATCAGAATGCAACGGCAAACCTATAACTATCCCTGATATTTTATCTTCTGTGACTATACCCAAAACATTTTGAACTAATTCGTCTTGGGATTTAATATAAAGCTGAGGTCTGGCAAAGGCAAAATCACGATTTTCATCTGATACAGCAATGCCACATCTGCGCAATCCCCAATCAAGAGAAATTATGCGCCCAGTCTGCGGAAAATCCTTGTAATCAGATAAAATCATTGTATAATCCTTTATGTTTTAAATAATAGGATTCAAAATGGCATTTAGCAAGCAACAATTACAGAAATTTGCAGATTTAATCAAAATTGAGATATCTGATGAAAAATTGGATCAAATGAATATTGATTCCGTTGTTGAATGGTTGGATAAATTACAACAAATTGACACAACTGGCGTCAACCCAATGTTAAATCCCGCCGAACACACTTTGCCTTTGCGTGAAGATGTTGTGACGGAACCAAATATGCGCGAAAAGATATTGGCAAACACGCCTGACACAACCGGTGTATCCCGCGGATATTTCGCCGTACCAAAAATTATGGACGAAGAATAAAAGGTTATAAAAATGATAAATTTAACAATTAAAGAAGCTCTTCAAAAATTAAAAAGTCGCGAAATTTCTGCAACAGAATTAACAAAATGCTATTTGGAACGTATTGAACAATTCGGCAAAGATTTAAATTGTTATATCACTGTTACACCTGAACGTGCATTGAAGGATGCTGCCGCATCTGACGAACGTTATGCAAATGGCTCTGCATTGCAACTGGACGGTATGCCAATCGCAATGAAAGATTTATTTGCGACACGTGGTATACGCACAACAGCCGCATCACGTATGTTGGAAAACTTTATTCCAGAATATGAATCAACAGTATCCCAAAAATTTATAGATGCAGGAACAGTTTTATTAGGTAAAGCAAATCTTGATGAATTTGCGATGGGAACATTTTCAAAAACATCTTTCTTTGGTGCACCTGTTAATCCATGGCAAATGGAAAAAAGATTAACAGCCGGAGGATCATCAGGTGGTTCAACATCTGCCGTCGCCGGGGGACTTGCTATTGCAGCAACCGGAACTGACACCGGTGGTTCAATTCGTTTCCCATCTGCAATGACAGGCCTTGTTGGAATGAAACCAACATACGGTTTATGTTCACGTTGGGGTTGCGTTGCATTTGCATCAAGTCTTGATACCCCAGGTCCAATTGCAAGAACCGTTGAAGACGCTGCATTAATGTTGTCCGCAATGGCTGGACATGATCCAAAAGATTCAACATCTTCACCAAATGCACATTTTGAAAGCGATGGTAATTTACAACCAATTTTAGGTGATGGAAAAAAATTACGTATTGGTGTTATCAAAGAATTTAATAATGTTAAAATTTCAGATGATATGAAAATATTATTTGAAAAACGTATTGCCGATTTAAAATCTATGGGCGCAGAAATTGTTGAAGTATCTATCCCAAATATTTTGGACGCTTTGGCTGCTTATTACATCATTGCCCCAGCAGAAGCATCTTCGAACTTGGCTCGTTATGATGGTATGAGATATGGTTTACGTGTCGAAGGTGATGGTCCATATGATACTTATAAAAAGACACGCGCCGCTGGTTTTGGCGAAGAAGTTCAACGTCGTATGATTATCGGAACAGCTGTATTATCAAGTGAATCTTATGAAGTATATTTTATGCAGGCCGCACGTGTCCGTCGCATGATTGCAGACAGTTTTAAATCCGCATTTGAACAATGCGATTTGATTATTTGTCCATCAAGCGCTGGAACAGCGATGCCTCTTGATTCAGATTTAACACCACTTGAATACTACGCACTTGATTTATTCACAGTTGCTATGAATTTGGCTGGTATTCCATCTGTATCTATCCCATGTGGATTGGCACAGAACGGTTTGCCGTTAGGTATGCAAGTTGTTGGTCCAAGATTTGCAGACATGCAGGTTTTGCAATTGGCAAAACATATTGAATCTGCGGCAAATGTAGATAATCGTCCAACAATAATAATGGGGAAATAAAAAATGGTGGCTGGAAGTAGAATCGAACTACTGACACAGGGATTTTCAGTCCCTTGCTCTACCAACTGAGCTATCCAGCCAACGAAGAGCATATTATAGTATAAAAAACAAAAAAGCAAGGAAAAATAGAAATGTTTACGATTAAAGGCAAAACAACTGATTGGGAAGTAGTTATTGGTTTGGAAACACATATAGAAGTTTTATCAAACAGCAAACTGTTTAGTGGTGCGTCCGCTGATTATAATCCGACGGTTGCCCCAAATACCCAGGCTTGTATGATCGATGTCGCCATGCCGGGTATGTTACCGGTATTAAACAAACACTGTGTTGAACAGGCTATTAAATTCGGCTTGGGAATTAATGCAGAAATATCAAGACATTCTAAATTTGCCCGTAAACAATATTTTTACCCTGACCTGCCCCAGGGATATCAAATTTCACAACCAGCAGAAGAACCTCCTGTGGTTGGACGTGGCTGGGTTGAAATTATGGGCGACGATGGAAACCCTAAAAAGATTTTTATAGAACGTGCACATATGGAACAAGATGCGGCAAAAAACAAACACGACATGCACCCAACAAAATCTTTTGTAGATTATAATCGTGTTGGTGTTATGCTGCTTGAAATCGTAACATTTTTGGACACAAAAAATCCTGAAAACAATTCTTATATAACATCACCTGATGAAGCAGAAAGATATTTACGCGAAATCCGTGAAATTGCACGCGCCCTTGGTGTATCAAAAGCAAATATGGAAGAAGGTTCTATGCGTGCAGACGTTAATGTTTCTGTTCGCCCTGTTGGAGAAAAGACATTCAGAACACGTACAGAAACCAAAAATATGGTATCATTCAAATTTATTAAAAATGCGATTGAATATGAAGCACGTCGTCAGATAGAAATATATGAAAACGGTGGTACAGTTTCACAAGATACTATGCGCTATCACCAAGATGATGGAACTACATCTGTATTACGTAGCAAAGAAGATGCTCTTGATTACCGTTATTTCCCAGATCCAGATTTATTGGAATTAGAAATCACAGATGAAGAAATTGAACGTATTCGTAAAACAATGCCAGAATTACCAGCTGCGACACGCGCACGTTATATCAACGAATACGGGTTATCAGAATATGATGCGAATCGTTTAACAGAAACAACAGACATTTCAAAATGGTATGATACAGCGGTTGATGGGAAAAAAGAACGTGCAAAACCAGTTGCTAACTGGATGATATCTGAATTGTTTGCACACCCTGAAAACTTTGACATCACAAATGAAATCAAAGAAAATACAGATCCGGATGCACCACGTATTATTACCCCAGAAAATATTTCTGAATTGGTTGATATGATTGCCGCGAACGAAATCAATGGTAAACAAGCCAAAGAAATATTTATCAAAATGTTGGATGGTGAACGTGGCACAATCCATGAAATTGCCGATAAATATGGCATGAAACAAATCACTGATACCGGTGCAATAGAATCAGCAGTTGATGAAGTTATCAAAAACAATCCGTCCCAGGTTGAACAATATAAATCTGGCAAGGTTGGATTACTCGGCTTCTTTGTTGGCAACGTTATGAAATCCACACATGGTCAGGCAAACCCAGCAATGGTAAGTGATTTATTAAAACAAAAACTGGGATAACATATGAAAGATATGCTACATGCTTTGGCATTAATCAATCGTGAAATGGTGCGTTTTTCCGCGCTTGCAAAGGTTGACAGTTCCAAAAAGAACAAACAATATAAATCTTTGCACGATTCTTATACCAAGGCACGCGCCAGACAATATCAACAAATTCGAACAACAAAAAGAACAAAACATAAGTAAAAAGAGATTATAAAAAAATGAAAGCAATAACAATTATTGAAAACAATCATGTGACAGGTGTTGTTTACGGTACTGTTGAAATTGGCACATCTGTAAAAACTGTTCCATACAAAAAAACAATAAATAAAAAAGTTTCTGTAAATAAAACAACAAAAACAAAACAATCAAATATTCGTTCAAACACTTATCAAAAATCTAAAAAAACAGCAAATTTGATACCTATTGCCAACGCGATAGAAATAAGAGTTTTATATCAAATTAAAAGTCCTGTTGCAAAATCAGACGCTGAAAAACGTTATAAAAAACTCTTGAAAAAATTAAACAATAAACGATCTCGTAAATTTATGTTTTCAGAAGACAGAGAAGTTATAAATGAAGCAATGGTTAAATCGCACGAACTTCGTCTGCAACATGAAGAACATATTTTAAAACAACAGCAAATAAAGTATGCCTGGGAACAGTATCAAAAATAAGGAATAAAAAATGCAAAACATTATCGTTTTTATTTCACCAGACATAGATTATATGATGCGGGATAAAATAGCACATGTTTTATCCCTGAATCATATTGAAATAACACCCGATATAAATTGTGCAAATCTTGTAATACAAAAAGAAGATATTGAAGAAAGTATTCAGAAAATTTTTGAAAAATTAAATTCAAAACCTTATGAACTTATCGCATATCCAATAGAAGTGCCAATAACACCAACAAAAAAAATTAAACACTATGTTCCAAAAAACATTGATATAAAACGTTTTAATAAAACAAGACAATTTAACAAACAAACAATATATAACACAAGACACAGATAAAAAAATGCAGAAATTCTTTATACAAACTTTTGGTTGCCAAATGAACGTGTATGACGGACAAAGAATTGCCGCCATGCTGGAAAAACATGGTTTCACACAGACAGAAGATGTTGCTGACGCAGATTTAATTATATTAAACACCTGCTCTGTTCGTGCCAAGGCAACTGATAAAGTTTATTCTGCATTGGGCAGAATACGACGCGCAAAGAAAGAATCTGCCCTGCTTGGGATTGTTGGTTGCGTTGCGCGTGAATCTGGTGCAGACGCATTTCGCAGAATCCCAGAATTAAATTTTGTTTTGGGGCCACAAAGTTATCATAAATTACCAGAAATCATTAAAAACCCAGATACAAAATTATTAAATATTGATTTGGGTGGTTTGGAAAAATTCGACGAATTACCAAAAATGACAAAAACCCCGTTGGTTGCATATATTCCAATTCAAGAAGGCTGTAATCATTGTTGCACATATTGTATTGTTCCATATACTCGCGGGCGCGAATTATCACGTCCATTTAATGATGTTATCAAAGATACAATTAATGCTGCGAAAACTGGCGCGGTTGAAATATGTTTCCTGGGCCAAAATGTAAATGGTTATAAATATACAGATGAAAATGGCAAACTTTATAAATTATCTGATTTAATAAAAGAAACTGCTAAACTGCCCGAAATCAGCCGTATACGCTTTACGTCCAGTTATCCAACAGAAATGTCCGACGACCTTATTGAAATGTTTGGTATCGAACCAAAATTATTACCATTTTTGAATATGCCAATTCAAAGTGGTTCGCCACGCATTTTAAAAAAAATGAACAGACCAGATGATATAGAAGCCTATAAAACAATTGTAAAAAAATTAAAAAACGTTCGTCCGGACATTCAAATATCATCTGATTTTATTGTTGGTTTTCCAGACGAAAATGATGAAGATTTCGAAGAAACATTAAATATTGCACGTGAAATAAAATATATAAATTCATATTCCTTTAAATATTCTCCACGTCCACATACGGCGGCGGCATTAATGCCAAACCAAATCAGCGAACAAATCAAATCTGTTCGTCTTCAAAGACTTGATTCGCAATTGAATGAAAATCAACGTGCATTTAATATGTCTTGCATTGGTAAAGAAATGATCTGTTTATATGAAAGCATTGATAAAACTGGTCGTCATCTTGTTTTCCGTACACCATATATGCAACAGTGTATCGTCGAAAAACCAGATTATGAAATTGCACCATTGCAAAAATTAAAAATTACAGATGCAAACAAATCTTGCCTTCGTGGGGAAATAATCAAATAATTTTAAAATCGTATTTTGCCATTTAATGACAGTTTGTAATTAACGGCAAATTCATCTTTGAAAACATTAATTGATACGGATACCCCTGCTTCGTCAACAACAGACAAGAACCCGATATTGAAACCTATATTCCAAAAAGCTTTTTCGTCTGTTGCGATATTTGCACCATATTCGTATTTAATACCATCCATGATAAAATCATATTTAGCCATTATACCGGTATGTAAATTTAAATCTGTGTCACTAAAATCCATTATTTCGTATCTTTGCAACATAAAACCAACAAATGGCACAAATACAAATTCCGGTATTTTTGTGTAATCATAGCCTACATTTAACCTCAGATATTCAGATATACCATTTGGATTATTAGAAATATTTTCATTTACGTATATATTATCAGTCTTGAAATCAGTACGATTTATACCGATTAAACCATCAACCCATAAATCGTCAATATATTGTTTTGCACGAATATCCAAACCATAGACCAATCCAGTAAATTCATTCAAATCATCACCATACGAAAAACTGTTTAAATTAACACCAATACGAAAAGATAAATTTTCATATTTATTATCTATGTAAACGTGTGTCCCAAAATTATTTATTTTATCCGATAAAATATAATCAAATTTCGCACCTGCCTCAGAATCTGTTATATCTGTAAAAGAATCCAATAAATTTGAACGCGTGATTGTCTTTATGGGATTCATCAAAATCATCGGGTTAAAATGATAAGAAGAATTCATTATTGAATTTACTTCATTCATATTTATCGCCCTGTCCATCGCCAGCAGCATTTTGTCATTTGGATTATTTGATCTAATGTTTCCTAAAAAACTTCCACGCGGATCATTAAATACAACTTCATAATTCGTTTCACGAACTAAATATAAACTAACATCGCCAGAATGCGCTTCAAAACTTGTTCTATATAAACCATCAATGTCTTTTACAGATACATCATTTAAAATATCATCAGTTGTTATATGCTCTACTCGATCACCATTGTGCCAATTGCTAATATTATTTATATACAACGAAACATCTGTATCAAAATCAATATCAGCTTGCCAATTTTGCCAGTCTGAAAAATCATTTATTACAACGGAAGAATCGGATATTACATATTTATCTATTACATACTCGCCAATACCTATATTTTTTATTTTATTCAAATCAATACTATGTTCATTCGTTATGTGTGCAATATGATCAGATCCCAACGTATCCACATATATGTCTGCATAAGCATTCATACAAACCAACACTGTAAAAAACGATAATAGGTATTTATTCATAACATGTTAATGCTAGCACACCATAATTTTTTTATACAATAAAAAAATCCCGTATAAAACGGGATTTCAAAGCGAAACGAGGAAAGGTTTTAGAATTTATAACGAATACCAATATCACCACTGAAATTATGCATTCCAGACGCAACATCAATATAGTTATAACGTGCGGCCACTTCAACATCAAAACATCCAAATGGCATCGCTAAACCCAAAGTCCCCATTGCAGAAAACCTTGTATTAGATTTGCTTTGTTCTGCGGCTTGTATATCTATGAATGCAAGACCGGCACCAAGACCTGCAAACGGTTTGATATAATGGAAATGCCATAAATCTACATACCCGTTGGCCATCAATTCGATATTTTTTGACGAAACACCAACATTTTCTATATCACCAAAAGCCTTATTTTTGTTTCCTTTTGTAAAGAAAGAACCTTCGACTTCAACACGTGTTTTATCATATAAAGATAAGCCCAATGCTGCACGAGCTTGGTACAAGTTTTGGGTTACACTTTCTTTAGCATCATTATAACGATAATTTAAATTTCCGTATGTGGCACCACCACGCAGTGCAACATATGGTAAAACATCCCAACCCATAAAGCTGGTAGTTTGCTGTTCATATGATCGTCCACCTGCGAATGCTGGTGCGGCAATCAATACTGCCATAGATGTGGCAATAAGTTTTTTCATAAGTTTCTCCTTTTGTTGCTGATTAATCTCAACACTTTGTATTCTATCAAAAGATATATAATATTCATATAGGCACATATCCATAGGACATGTGTCATAACCCACAAAATCAGCCGTATAAATAAGTTTTATGAAATCAATTTTTTAATAACAAAATCAGATAACATTAAACCAAATGTTCCTGTGACAGTTATCATTGAACCAAATTCTCGACCACCATTTTTTTGTGGTGTTGCTGTTTCGGTTGAATAAACAACAGGAAAATCTTTTAAATGTTCTTCTTTCGCTAAATGTCTTATTTTGGAAGCCAAAGGACATACACAAGTCTTTGATATTTTGTCAATTTTGATTTTTGATATATCTGTCTTGCGTGCTGCGCCCATACTTGAAACAAATGGTACATTGTTTTTAAAACACCATTTATAAAGTGCTATTTTTGATTGAACACTATCAATTGCATCAATAACAAAATCAGGCTTTATATCAATATTTGTTTTGTCATCAAAAAACACATTTAAAACATCAACACGAATATCCGGATTTATATCGTGAATCCTAGATTTAGCAACCTCTACCTTTGATTTTCCAATTGTAGAATCAAGCGCAAACAATTGACGATTTATATTAGATTCTTCCACCATATCAAAATCTATTAAAATAATACGCCCCACCCCACTGCGCGCCAAAGATTCGATTGCAAAAGAACCAACGGCACCACATCCAACAACCATTACTGTTGATTGTTGTAATTTCTTTATAGCATCCACCCCTAATAACAAAGTTATTCTATGCAATCTGTTCATTGTTTAATACCCTTAAAGTATTATCATATATTATTTGATCCGCACGCGGTTCATTTTTCATAATTGATATTGTATCAATAATTTTTTCCAAAGAAACATTATTTTTTGCATCTGTTTCAACTAATATTTTACACAATGGAATTTGTTGTATACGGTTTATTTCTTGGCTTTTATCGGTTTTATGAATTGAAAAATAAACATTATAATTTTGTAATAACATATTTAATATTTCATCGCTTCCGTTAAAATCATGTACAACAATTATTGGCAATTTAGATTTTTTATAAGCTTTTAATATATGTAATATTTTATCCCATGCACCAACACAATGTAAAAATACTGGTCTATTTAATTTTATCGCTACATCTAATTGCTTTTGAAATATTTCAATTTGATTATCCATATCAGGCTTATATTTATCAAGGCCTATTTCACCAACCATAAAAGCGTTATTAGATCTTAATAACTTTTCCAATCTTGATTCAAAACCTACATTGACATTTTGGACGAACCATGGATGAATACCAAAACAACCATAGATATTTTCATCTGTTTTTATTTTATCCATCAACAATCCCCATTCAGATTCATTTACCGCACAACAGACAGTCCCAACAACATCTGTTTGGAAAACATGGGTAATATAATCAAGATGGCTATGTGCATCTATTATTTTCATAGAAAACATTAAACCATAAAATCAGCGATTTTCAACTATAGTCTTTCCATAATAAAAAAGACCACTTACGTGGCCTTTTTTATCTCTGGTGGACGCACAGGGACTGGCTCGGCATAAATGCCTGCGCCGCATTCGTTAGCGTTCAAACTTCACTTTGCTTGTTTTCACTTACTCATAGTCGAACGATGGTTCTCGTCCTGCTGTGCTACAAAAATAAAACACCACCTTTGCGGTGGTTTTTTATTTCTGGTGGACGCACAGGGACTCGAACCCTGGACCCACTGATTAAGAGTCAGTTGCTCTACCAACTGAGCTATGCATCCAGAAACTTGTCGCAAACGATTATAGAATATTTTCCACCAAATGCAAGGCATTTGTCTTATTTCTTCAAATATTGTGTTGGGTTGTATGCTTTGGTCCCCTTGCGAATTTCAAAATGAAGTTGCGGTTGATCAACCTTGCCTGTTTTTCCAACGCGACCTATTTGTGTTCCGACATTAACACGCGCACCACGTTTAACAGCCATAGAATCAAGATGTGCATATATCGTCATCCATCCATCACTGTGTTGAATAATTATTAAATTACCCATGCCTTTGACTTCATTACCAGCATACGCGACAACGCCATTTTCTGCTGCTTTGACAGCCGTCCCCTGCGCCGCAGCAATATTGATACCATCATTAAATAAACCATTATTTTTTGCACCATATGCAGATAAAATCTTGCCCCGCAACGGCCATGAAAACTTTGAACTTGAACGCGCAACAACCTTTGGCAATTGTTGTTTTGGATTTGAAGATATCTTTTGTTTTTCTGTATTTTTCGCAACAATTTTTGTATCAACTGTTTTTGTGGTTGTTTTATTTTCTGTTGTATTTTTCGCAGGTGTTATTTTTTCTGTTTTTATTTCAGATGCAGATACTGTTTTAACATTGTTTAACTTTGGCACTTTGATTTTTTGACCAACAGATAAAACAAACGGACTGGATATTTTATTCATAACCGCCAAATCATTAACCGGTATTTCATATTTACGCGACAAAGAATACAATGTATCGCCCTTTTGTACCGTGATTTCTTGCAAATCAACACGTTTGGTTCCTGTTGGTTTTATTGCTTCTTTGGCCACAACTTTTTCTTTGGCGATAACATTTGGCACTTCCTGGTTTACAGTTGCGCTTCGTTTTGTTGTTAATTTTTGACCGATTGATAAAGTATAAGGTTCGTGTAAATCATTTATTTGCGCAAATTCAGAAACAGTCATACCGTTTTTACGTGCCAAAGAATAAACAGTATCCCCCTTGGCTACGATAATTATATCACCTAATTCTTTCTTTAGTGTTTCTTTATCTATAACACTGTTTCCGCCATACATAGGCACAATCAAATAATCTGATTGTTCTTCTGCTGTTTTTGTTTCTGAATTTTCTGGGACCAAAACATAATCATCAACACTGGCATATAAAACATAATCGTTTATATTTGTTGACCCATATAATTCAGGCGACGCATACACACCATAATCTGTCACAGCAGAATTATAAATTTCAGGTTGTGTGTTTGGGTCTGCCAACAATGCAGGATATCTGTCTTCGATAAACATACCGATACTATCTGGAATTGAAGCAATTTTTGGTTGTAAATCACATGCACCCAAGACCAGTGCACACAAAGCAGACACTTTAAAAAAAGTTTTATGCATTCTCACGCTTTGAATTATATCATAAAATCAATGTAAAATAAAATGGTTATGCGCACTAATCACGCATAAACATTAAACTGATTTCAAACAATAATAACATTGGGACAGCCAATAAAATCTGGGACAATATATCTGGCGGTGTTAGCATTGCCGCCAATATAAATACACCAATTATGACATATCTGCGACTTTTGATTGCTGTCTGCTTTGAAAGCAACCCGACCCTGTTTAAACCAACTAATATCAACGGTAATTGAAAAGCCAACCCAAATACTTTTAGCAACCCGATAGAGAACGCCAAATATCCTTTGATTGATGGCAATAATACTGTTGGCACAGATGCAGATTCATTTATTTCAATGAAGAATTTAAATACAAACGGGAACAAAACATAAAAAGCAAATGCCGCACCCAACACAAACAATAATGGTGAAAAAACAAATATCGGTATCAAAAATTGTTTTTCATTTTTATGAAGTCCTGGTGCAATATATGCCCAAACATTCCATAACAACACTGGCACAGTTATAATCAACGCAACCAATGTAGCCAGTGAAAACTGTATCATTAAACCATCGGTTATTTCCGTATATAATAATGCCGCGTTTTCCCAAACGTTCATCAAAGGCGCACTTAAAAAAGATTCAACACTATCAGACATTATCCATCCAAAAACGAAAGACAACACAAACACAACCGCAGTCCACAATATCCTGCGACGCAATTCTGAAAAATGTTGCATTAATGTCATCTTCATTTTTTGCGTACCCGTTTTTTAGTTTTTTTAACGGTTTCACCGAACACATCTTTCGTTGCATTTTCTAACAAATCATCAATTGGTTTTTCAAGATCGATTCTTTGTTGTAAATTTTCTGAAAAGTCAGTTATTTTCCAAATAATATTTCTAATATATTTAAATACACGTGCTAAAAATTTAGCGACATCAGGCCAATACTTCGCAGGCACAACACAAATTGCAACTAATAAAATTACTAAAAATTCAGTCCAACTGATTCCCAGCATATTATACCTTAATCGTAAAAATCATCGCCATCGTTTGTTGACGCTGTTTTATGACGTGACAATTGAAAATAATTCTTTCCAAAATCTGTTTTTATTTTCAAATCATTAAATACCACATCGGTTTTAGCAGATGTCGCATCAACCACAGACCAAGATTTTAATTTCACAGGACTTTTATCAAATACCACATCCATGTGTCCCAAACCTTCTTGATCACGCAAATTCATCTTTAAAGTAAAAGTGTTCTTATCAGAACTTGTTTCGTATACATTGATATCAGCATTCTGTAAATCTATTTTTTTACGAACCAATATTCCGGCCGGTGTACTGGTTAATGGAACAGTTGTAATTTGATCCAAAGATTTATCATAAAAGTATAAATCTTTGCCATCAGAAATTAATTGTATTGGTGCATTTTTATAATCTAATCTGACACGGCCTGGACGCAACATTGAAAAAAGTCCCGTTTGTGTTTTACCATTTGATGTTTGTGTAAAACCACCATTTAAACCAGTTATAGAATTCAGATATTTTTCAGCCGATATAACCAGATTTTTATCCACGGCAGCATTTGCACCGACACACACAAACAAAGAAAATAATATTGTTATTATTTTTTTCATTCCTACATCCCCTTGAAAGCATTTATAATTTTATCACGAACATTTTGCAAACTGTCTTCGATCACAGCACCAGCAGCACACATATGTCCACCCCCACCCATAGATTCTGCAATTTTATTAATAGGTATTTCACGTGACCGAATAGAAATACCAATCAAATTCTCTTTGTGTTCTTTTAATAATACAACGTATTGAACACCGTGTATTTGGGCCAGCAATGATAAAACTATTTCGCCACGACCATCCAATTTTTTATAATCTTCATGGGATATTGTTGCAAGCGCAAGACGACCTTTCATAAAAAATTCTGCTTCTGATACAACTTTTGATTCTACCAATACAGTCTTTTTATCTTTATTGTTCAACAGATTTACCAAACGTGGTATATCAGCCCCTGCTTCAAGCAATTTGGCCGCATCTTTGAAAACATCACTGTGTCTAACAAATTTAAAATTGCCAGTATCTGTAATGATTGCCAGCATTAAAAGATCAACTATATCTTGATCAATATTAAAATCGGCATCTCTTACAATATCGTAAATTATTTGAGATGTGGCGGCCTTTTCTTCATCATCAAAACATAAATTACCAACAATATCATCGTTAAAATGATGATCGATTTCAACCACAAAATCCGCAGCATTTACATACTTTTCAGCACCGCCAAGATGCTTTCTTGTTCCATAATCAACCAAGATGTACAAATCATAATTTGAGTTTTCTGGCAAATTTTTATAAAACACAGCTTCTTTACGAAGCGGAACATTATCCAATTCGCGCGGCACATTACCATCATATATAACTGTTGCTTTTTTACCAAAATTTAATTCTATGATTTTCATTAATGCCAGCGCAGAACACAAAGCATCACCATCCAGATTCTTGTGCCCAGATATAGCAATTGATTTAGCATTTTTTATTTTTTCTATAAAAACTTGTACTTTTTTCTTCATAACGCTATGTCTTCCAAAGTGAATTGTGCGCTTACGCGACCGTTATATTCATTTTCTTTCAGTTTACCTAACATCATTATTGTAGTATTTGTATTTGCATCGTCCAGTAAAAAATCACCAACTGGTGTTCCTACCAAATTAAACCCAACAAAAGATAATTGATTACCATTGCTGCAACGAACCATTCCACGCAAATGCGCACCGTTTCCCATAACCGTTGCAAATTTTAAAACCGCACCACGCAATACCAATGTTGGTTCTGGATTACATTGACCAAACGGTGCCAAATCAGATAACTTTTCGACCAACTTCATATCAGCGCTGCCCGCATCAATTTGTGCATCAACAAATATTTCTGGATTTGGTTTTACACCACCCAGCTGTTCATTAACAGATTTTTCAAGAAAATCACAAAAATCTTTTTCTTTATCAACGTTTAAGGTGAATCCAGCAGCTGCAGCGTGTCCACCACCTTCTGATAATATACCAAGCGCTAATGCTTCATGGATAATCTTGCCAAGATCTATTTCTGGTATTGAACGTCCAGAACCGTTTATTACCCCATCACAACGTGTTGCAACACATGTAGGTAAATTATATTTATCTTTTAAACGCCCTGCGATAATTCCCATAACGCCACCATGCCAATTATCACCACAAACGAATAAACTGCATTTTCCATCTCTGCAATATTTATCTGCAATATCAGCAGCATCTATCATTATAGAATTTTGAATATCTATTCTTTCTTGATTCATATGATGCAATTGATTGGCCAAATCATTAGCAATAAGCGGGTTATCCGTTAACAACAATTCTAATGCAGGTGATGCAGAATCAAGACGCCCTGCTGCATTAAGTCGTGGACCAATCGCAAAACCAGCAGCATAAACAGAAGGCGTTTTTATACCCGCCAAATCCATTAACGTTCTTAACCCCAGATTCTGGCGCAACCCCATAACTTTTAATCCAGTAGCAACAAACGCACGATTCAAACCAATTAACGGCATCGTATCACATATGGTCCCAAGTGCTACCAAATCCATATAATTTAGTAAATTGACCTGTTGTTTGTCATTATCAAAAAAGTTTCTATTTTTTAATTCACGATTCAAAGAAACCAATGTTAAAAAAGCAACGCCCACCCCTGCCAAAAAAGAAAGATTTGATGTGTCGTCACTGCGTTTCGGGTTCACAACAGCATCTGCATTTGGCAAAACAGCATCTGGGGAATGATGGTCAGTTATAACAACTTTTAATCCAAGTTCTTTGGCTTTATCTACTTCTGCATTACCACTTATCCCACAATCAACAGTTATCATCAAAGAAACACCGTCTTTCGCGATCTGTTCAATTGCAGCAACATTTAATCCATAACCTTCACCTTCACGTGTTGGTAAATGCCAAGATACATCAACACCAATGCTGCGTAAATATTTTACAAAAATTGCAGTAGATGTTACACCATCAACATCATAGTCACCATATATAGCGATTTTTTCACCATTACATATGGAATCTGCAATAACGCGTGTTGCATTGTCCATATCTTTTAAAACATATGGATCAGGCATATATTCTTTAATAGAAGGATGTAAAAACACATCAACAGCATCATCGCCAACAATTCCACGTGACGCCAGAATATTTTTGACCAAATTTGTTGTATCGTTTAAATCTGATTCCAGACTATAATCATCCGACACAGTCCAGGCTTTTCCAAGCATGGACTTTTCTACTATCTTTCGCACTCTATACTCTTTTTTTTATTGTCGGTATTATTATAATACAAAATTATTCAAATAGCAATGGCATGATTCCATCAAGTATCGCACCAGCCGTTGGAACAGCATTCCATGCTGCCGTCTTCCATCCACCAGATTCCTTTGTACCCTGCGGTTCATCTAACATAATTAATATTACATATTGTGGTGCAGAAACAGGGAATATCCCAGTAAACACGGTAACATTTCTATTTTTATCCACATGTTTATCAGAACCACGTTTTTCAGCTGTTCCTGTTTTGCCACCAACTTCTATACCTTTGACCCTGGCTTTTTTGGCAGTTGTTTCTTCAGCAATATGCAACATTATTGTACGCAATTTAGCAGATATATCTGAATTTAAAACACGTTCCCCACGTACAGCGCCTATATTTCTTTTCAATAAAGTAGGATATATATATATTCCACCATTTGTCATTGCATTTACCCCCAACAATAAATGCATCGGTGTTACTGCGATACCATGTCCAAAGGCCGCCGTTGCACGTTCTGTTGGCCCCCATGTTTTATATGTCATGGCCCGTTCTGTTTTACCAAACTCTAATTGTAAAGGTTTATCAAAATGAATTCGTTCAAAAAACTCTTTCTGTGCACCTTCTGGTAAATCTAACGCGATTCGGGCACTGCCCACATTACAAGAATACAACATTATTTCCGGTGCTTTCAATGTCCGATGCCCGCCTTTCTTTACAACATCACGTTTAAAAGATGATACATCATCAATTGGTTTACGCATAGCAGGACGACCATATTTATCATATATCATCAACGGTTCATCAACCTTGTAATCTTTGTTTTGCAAACCGTTTTCGTAAGCCAAAGCTGTATTAAATATTTTAAATATGGAACCCATTTCAAAATTATCACGCATCAATTTAAAACGACGCGTATACACAGGTATTGAATTAATATTATTTGGATCAAAATCTGGTATTTGAACCATAGCGATCATTTCACCAGTAGACGAATTCATTAACATACCCATTGCGCCTTTGGCATTATATTTATTCATCGCAATCGTCAATTGTTCATGGAAAATATTTTGAACACGCGAATCTATGGATAAACGTAACGGATCTTTGTTTTCACGTAAATATTTATCATATATTAATTCTGTACCTTCCAAACCTTCGTCTTTACCAGAAAAACCAACAACATGCGCGAATACATTTCTTTGTGGATAACGTCTTTGTGTAAATTGTTCTATCTCAAAACAATCATATAATCTATGTGCTTGTTTTATTTCTTTTATTTGCTCTTCGTTTGCATTCTTTTTTATATACAAACCGCGACGTCCAGACCGTATCAAAGCCAAAGCATCTTCTACACTGTAATCTGATGGCGCAATCTTATTAATGATATTTGCAACAGCATTTATATCTTTTTCTTTTACGCGCGGGGGGAATAGTTTTATATTTCCAGATTTAACACTTTTAGCCAGAACAACGCCATTTCTATCAACGATATCCGCACGACTTTCTATTTGTGCATTTTGATCATTATATTTTCTGTAATCGTTACTCTGTAATCCCAGTTGCAAAGTTCGCAAAACAAACATCGCAAACAAAAATGAAAAACCAACTTTGACCCAATGTAAACGTGATGCACTTTCGTAATTATATACGGACCCTTTGTATTCATGTGGTAAAATATCTTTTCCTATGACAAAACGCATTATTCACCCACCATTGGTATACTATCTATGTGCACAGTTTTACTAAACGATACTGTTTCTGCCTTTGGGTTAACACCTATAACAGAACCACGCAAAGAATCGGCAGAAGACAACGCAGAAAACCTGGTTTTTGCGATATCATATTCGTGTCTTGTATTTTCCATATTACGACGCACTTCATCAAGATTAGTATTTTGAACACGATAGGCCACTTGCAAAAAAGAAATTATAAAACCGATACCAATTAACATGGCCCAGCCTATATTATACATTTTTTCATCGTCGCGCATAAAAAATCCTTCCTTTATTGATATATTGTATCACAAATTCTTAAAAAAACTAATCATAGATTGAATACCATTTAATCGCCCAGCTCCAAAATTTAAATTAAGCGATGCAAATTCACCAGCCAAATCCATTTCCTTTATTTCTTGAATTGTTTTCCCATCGACAATTGCCAAAATTATTGCAACAATTCCACGAACCATTGAAGAATCTGCACGGCCATAAAATTTACCATCTTTTGCGCAAATTTGAACAAATGAAGCACACCCAAAAATTTCATTACATGTCGCACCATCTGGAACAGATTCCAAAGATTTACCAAAATCCATAACCATTTCTAATTTTTCAACCGGATCTTCAATCAACAACAAAGCATTTTTTATGTCAGAATATTTCATAACTACCACCCCTGCTCTGTTAAATCTAATTCAAGCCGTGCAGCATCACTCATTCGTGATAAATCCCATGCCGGATCCCAAACCAATTTCACATCAACAACTTTGCCGTTTACGACAGATTCTACATTTGATTTTACCTGGCTTAAAATATCTTCCATCATCGGACATGTTGGACTTGTGAAAGTCATTTCAATAACAACACTGTCATCATTTATCGCAATACTATAAATCAACCCCAAATCCCAAATATTCACTGGAATTTCAGGGTCGTACACCTTTTTGATTTCATTGATAATATCTTCGCGCAAATCAGACATTTATTTCAAAATTTCCTTTATTACATCAACAACAGATTTAGCATCTTCCATTGTGTTCCACGGACCAACAGAAATCCGAACACTACCATCAATATTTAATTTTTTATGTATCCACGATGCACACATATTACCAACCCGGATACAAATATCATGCGCGCCAATCATTGCACCAAAATCAATCACATGCATATCTTTCACAATAAAAGAAATCATAGACGCATCACGTTTTGTAAAAATTTTTATTCTTTCGATTTTTGACAATTCATCATACATATATTCAATTAAATCGTGTCCGCTTTTCCAATCAGATAAATATTTTATAGCACTTTTCAAACCAATAATTTGTGTCAAAGGCAAAGTCCCCGCTTCAAATTTTTCTGGTGATTTGTTTAACAAAACGGACCCGTCGTCCATAATGCGATTAACCATACCGCCACCAAATTTATCAACGTTCCACACCTCAGGATTTTTGATATACATTACCCCGACACCTGTATCAGCCCCAATTTTATGCCCTGAAAAGACAAGGAAATCGCAATCAAATTTTTTAATATCTATTTTGTTGTGTACGACAAATTGCGCCGCATCCACGATTGTGATGGCATTTGGATTAATCTTTCGAATTGATTGTATTATCAACTCAACATCTTGTGCAACACCAATAACATTAGACATTGCTGTTATAACATATACATCTGCCAGTGGAAGATTATCTTTATCAATATTTAATTCTTTATCCAATGGCATAACAACAATGTTGCAACCACTATTATTGGCCCACATTTCAAAAGGAAGACGCGCACTATGATGTTCCAAATCAGAAACCGCAACTGTTAATATTTTATCCGAATATGTGTTTTTTAAGATATTAACTATCCTGTTGATTGCATCAGTTGTCCCAGATGTCCAAACAATATTTTCTTTATCTGAATTTATGAAATCCGCAACCGTTTTACGAGATTCATCAACCAAAGTATCAACATGACCTGCACGCGCACAAATTCCACGCCCGGCATTTGCGTATGAATTAGCCAGAAAATCGGCTTCAGATTCTATCACTGATTGTGGTTTTAACCAACTTGCAGCGGCATCCATATACACGAATTGTTTCATATCGTTTTTCTCTTGCTTTTTGTTACGATTATAATAAACTAAATCGAAATATCAATAACTAAGGAGAAAAAGATGGCACTTAAACATGCTAATGACGAAACATTTGATTCGATGATTCAAAACGGTTTGACTTTGGTAGATTTCTGGGCTTCTTGGTGTGGTCCTTGCCAAATGTTTGGTCCAATATTTGAAAATGTATCTGATGAAAAAACAGATGTTAATTTTGTAAAATTTGAAATTGACGATGTCAACAGACGTACACCTGCAAGATTTGGTATACGCAGTATCCCAAGCGTTCTGGCATTCAAAGACGGCGAATTAAAAGAAGCCCGCACAGGATTAATGGACGAAGAAACACTTATCAAATGGATAGAAGAATTAAAAGGCTAATTCAATGGTAAAAAAGAATTACAAGAACATAACACTTGATCCAAAATATACCCCAAAAAAATCTGAACAATATATGTGCCCTGAACAATTGGCATATTTTTATCAGATATTAAACACGCAACGCGATCAAATTATGAATGATCGTGAAAGTGTTTTAAACGATGTTCGTATGGCTGAAAAAAATGAAACAGCCGGGGTTGGCGACGAACAAGATCAGGCAACAGCAGAACAAGAAATAACTATGAATTTGCGCATGTCTGAACGCAATGCGAATTTATTACAAAAGATAAACGCTGCACTGGAACGTATTGAAAACGGCACATTCGGATACAGTGTTATATCCGGTGACGAAATTGGTTTGCAACGTATGCTTGCACGTCCATTGGCAACAATGACTGTCGAAGAACAAGAAGAATACGAACAACGTAAACATTAAAAAAACACCGCCCAAATGGGCGGTGTTTTTATATCTAAATAAAATTATTTTGATTTCTTTTTGGCAACAGCCTTCTTTTTGGCCGATGCAGATTTTGGTTCTTCTTTGACTTCTTTTTTGAAAGTCTTAATACCACTTGCAATATTTTTCATCATCGCAGGGATCTTGGCAGAACCAAACAATATCAAAATCAAAACAACAATTATTATTATTTCCCAAATACCACCACGCATAATTTATCCCCTTTGGTTTTATTTTGTTACGTAACAATCAAGACCATCAGATTTTGCATTTCTGCAAAAACCATTTGCATCTGTTGCATTTTGGAATGCAACACGCAATCTGTATGTTGTTTGACCTTTAACCTGTGCGGCCAAGATAACAAATTGTTTGCCACTAAACAAACTGCTGTGCGCCGAACGCAATTTTTGTTCTGCAGATTGTGCAGCAGCGCGTGTACCATAAGAACCAAATTGAACATAAACGCTGCCATTTGAAGATGCCACTACAGGTTTAGCCACTGGTTTAGCTGCAGGCTTAGCTGCAGGTTTTGCGGCTGGTTTTGCCGTTGTTTTATCCGGATCAAAAGTTACTTCTTTTCTGTCACCTACAACACGAACAGGTGTGCCGTTTGTTTCCACTGGTTTTACTTCGGCTGGTGCTGGTGCAGGTTTTGCTTCTGCAACAGGCGCTGGTTTTGGTTGTGGTGCAACCTCTACCGGTTTAACAGGAACCTTCAAATCAGCAACAGGTGCAGGTTCAACATTCGCTTTTTGAACAGGGGCATCCAAATCAATATTTACACTTGTACCCGAATCGCTTCCAACGCGTGCAATTATAATCCAAGTTGCCAATATAATAATTAAAACCCCCAACCCCATCAACAACCACGGTTTCTTTGGACGCGGTGTTGTGAAAGGTGTCGCTTCTGGCAAAGCATCAACGCTTGAAGATTCTTCTTCAAGGTCTAATAAATCTAATTCTTGATCTTGGTCCATAATATCCCCCTATTTTTATCTCATAGAGATATTATATCATAAAAAAAGAATAAACCAAAATTATTTTGGCATATTTCCAAAATTAGGAGGAACAATCAATTTATGATTTTCTTCAATGATTGGTTCGTTTTCACATTTGCAGCATCCCGCAACACAAACCACCAAAGAACAAAGTGCCAATAAAATTGCAATTTTTTTCATGATTTCTTTCCTTGTCTTTAAAAGGGGCGAAATATTCGCCCCCTATTTTTACAATGGCATTTTAACAGCATCAACCATTTCAGAAATAAATTCAGACAATGGTTTAACTGATTGGCCTTCTTTACCTAAATGACGCAGTGTTACTGATTTGTCATTCATTTCTTTTTCGCCAACAACCGCAATTATTGGCGTTTTTGCTAATGACAATTCACGGACTTTGTAATTTACCTTTTCGTCACGTAAATCAGCACGTGCATATATACCCGCATTACTTAAAGATTTCACAACTTCATTTGCATAATCTTTATATTTTTCAGATACAGGGACAACAACAACTGGTTCTGGTGACAACCATAATGGTAAATTACCACCTGTTGATTCCAATAAAATACCCATAAATCTTTCGATAGAACCTAACATTGCACGATGCAACATTATCGGGCGATGTTTTTCTCCGTCTTCACCAACATAAGACAAATCAAATCTTTCTGGTAAATTCATATCTAATTGAACTGTACCGCATTGCCATACGCGCCCCATAGAGTCTTTCAAATAATTATCGATTTTTGGACCATAAAATGCCGCATCATTTTCCGCAATCTCGTATTCAATACCATTCTTATCTAATGCGTTTTTAAGCGCACCTTCCGCCCTGTCCCAAACTTCATCAGAACCGATACGAAATTCAGACAAAGGCCGTGTTGCCAATTTCATTGTAATTTTTTCAAATCCGAATTTACCATAAATATCTTTGATAAAACGCAAGATTTTTACAACTTCTTCTTCCAATTGTTCTTCTGTACAGAAAATATGGGCATCGTCTTGGGTAAATTCACGCACACGCATCAAACCAGACAAAGCACCAGCGGCCTCGTAGCGATTTACTTTACCAAATTCAGCTAAATACAATGGTAAATCTTTATATGATTTCATGCCATTGCCAAACACCAACATACCACCAGGACAAGACATAGGCTTTACACAGAAAACTTTACCATCTTGGGTTGTACCAGAATAATTATGCGCACCGTACTTAGCCCAGTGACCAGAACGTTCCCACAAACATCTATCCATAACTGACGGTGTGGAAATTTCCTGATAACCAGAACGCTCTTGACGCGCACGAATATATTCAATCAACTTGCGATAAATTTTGTATCCCTTGTCATGCCAAAATACTGCACCCGGCGCATATTCTGGTTCAAAATGAAACAAATCCATATCTTTACCCAGTTTACGATTATCACGGGCAGCAGCTTCTTCTTGCATTTTCAAGAAAGATTCCAAAGCTTCTGCACTTTCAAACGCATCAACATAAATACGTTGCAACATTTTATTTTTAGAATCACCTTTCCAATAAGCGCCCGCAACATTACGGATTTTAAAACCGTCCCTTGGCAAATCTTTGGATGATGCAACATGTGGTCCACGACATAAATCTGTGAAATCACGGAAAGTATAAATTGATAATACTTCGCCATTTGCATCATATTCATTCAACCATTCCATTTTATAAGGCTGATTTTTAAAGATTTCTTTGGCTTCTTCCAAAGATATTTCGCGTCTATCAAAACGACCGTCACTTTTAATCAAAGATTTCATTTCTTTTTCGATTGCCGCAAAATCATCTTCGCTGAATCTGTGTTCGGTATCGAAGTCATAATAAAAACCATTTTCAATTGCCGGACCACCAGCGAATTTAACATCTGGATATAATTTTTGAACCGCTGCCGCCATTACGTGAGCCAGTGAATGACGAACTGTTTCTATTGGATAGGACATAATTTACCTTCTTCTTTTTTATATATTATTATTTAATTGCTTGCTTATTATAATACGCGCGAAAATTTATCGCAAATAAAAATCTAGACCCCCAAAGGGGTTGTAGTAGTCAATGTTAAAACAAATAATTTATAAATCATGCTTTATATTCTAGTACCATAAAAACAAAAAGTCAAAAAAAATCCGCCTTTACGGCGGATTTCTTATTTTTAATTCAAGTCACTCAACAGGTTTTGAAGCCGTGACATACTTTCTTCATCGTTTAATGCGACAGCGATTGCAAACGCTGATTCTAAATCAGTTCTTGCGGCATCAACATTCCCGATATTCAAATTCAACGCTGCTGATTTTTCAAAATAAGACATTGCATTGCTTGATTGCTCTTCGCGCATATCTTGTGTTGGTGCGGCCTGAATTTGTTCACTTATGATACGAACGGCAGATGTGTAATCGTTAATCGCGTTTTCATATTCACCCAATGCCGTATAAGCTTCTGCACGTTCTGCATATACATTTGCAGAAATACTGCCCTCTGTTCTTGCCAAAGAATTTGTATAATCAGCAACTGCGCCCTGCCAATTCTTTAACCACAAATTCAACTGGCCACGTTTTGCATACAAATCACGCAAATTCAAAACTTCGCTTGGTTTCATAGATTGTGCAGCCAACGCATTGTTAATATCAGTCAATGCTGCATCATAATTTTCAAGACGTGCATTCAACAAAGATCTATCATAGAAAGCAACTGCATTCATACCATCTATTTCCAAAGCAGAATCAAAATCACTTAATGCCTTTTGATAATCGCCAATTTGCATATACGCCTCACCACGCAAAGTGTATGTATTCGAAGCGGCGTTCGCATCAATCGCAGCATTCAAATCCGTAATTGCAGCATCCATATCACCAGCAATTAATTTTTCTTTTGCTGTTGCAATATAATCGTCTGCTTGGGCCAAAATTTCTTCTGTGACAGTCACATTTGTACGTGGATGTGTAAATTCATGACTGCGTCCCAAAATATAAAATGTAGATGCAATAAAGAACAAAATTATGAACCAATATGCATAAATCGACCAAGACCAAACACAACAGCTGTTTTGAACGGCCTTGCTTGCAACTGATGTTGACTTTGTTTTCTTTGTGTTTTTTATTTTTTTCATAAAGATCTCCCTTCCCTGTTAGTTTGATTTTAGAAATTTTTTAAAATCAGGTCAATCGTTTTCTTATCTATTTCTAAAATTTTTTCTGGCTTTAAATTTCCTAACTTTACTGGCCCATATGAAATACGATGTAAAGCCTTTACAGGCGACCCGATATGCTTTAAAACTATTCTAATTTCGTTCTTCTTACCTTCTGTGACAGTTATCTGTAAATTATGTTCGTCTAATTCTTCTATTTTCATCGGACGATAGTTTATGCCATCAATACACACCCCCTTGCGCGCAAGGCATAAACCTTGTTTTGTGTATTTATCCACTGTTGCAATATATGTCCGCTCTATATGATTTTGTGGCAAAGACATTTTACGCGCCAAATCGCCATTATTTGTTAACAACAATAAACCAGTAGTTTTAAAATCCAAGCGTCCAATATATTTTAGATTTTTATATTTTTTATCTAACACATCATATATGGTTTTACGCCCCATTGGATCACGCGTTGTTGTCATTGTATTAATAGGTTTATGAAAAGCATATAATTTAATGTCTTCGTTTTTAGCAATCTTGCGACCATTTACACAAACAACATCGCCGTCTTCGACAAAGAACACTGGTGTTTCAATAATTTTTCCGTTAACAGATACGACGCCATTTTGTATTAATTCTTCTGCACCACGACGTGATGCAACCCCAGAATCTGCAATAAATTTTGCCAATCTTACAGTCATTAATTTAACACCTTTGCTATTGCAACAATCGCTGCTGTTTCTGCACGCAATATTGTTTTACCAAGCGATAGTCCTATAACACCAGCCTTATCCATTTTTTCAAATTCTGCCTGGGAAAATCCACCTTCTGGTCCAATCAATAATCTTTTACCAGAAATCTTTTTAATACTATTTTCTTTACCATGGGCAAATCTTTCATCTGCCACAATTAAATCCGATAAATCTAAATCATCAAATTTGATTGGTTCCATTAATTGTGGAACGCTGTTACGATTTGATTGTTCCGATGCTTCCGTCATAATTTTTCTTATACGATTCCAATTTATATGATTGGCAACCGTACGATTTGTAATAACAGGAACAAAAGTTCCAACCCCCATTTGTGTTGCCATATTAACTAATTCATCAGTTTTTTTAATTGGCGCAAAATATAATGTCAAATCATTACTTGGGTCAGCATGTTCTGTTTTGTCACCTATAACCATAGTTTTATTATCATCAGATAATTTCGCCATGTATTCATTACCATCATAAAAAACTAAACAATCGTCCCGGCGCATTACACGACGCAAATAATGTGCAATATCTTTATCGATACCGACTGTTTTTCCAGATTCTATTTCTTCATTTATAAATATTCTTGGTATATTTTGCATTTTTTTAATCTTTATTATATAAAAAGGGTTCTTTTTATGATATAATATCAATCATGGCAACAAAGTTCAACATTTTCTCTAATAGTGGTTCTGGCAAAGGATTAAAGATATTTGAATCTGGCGCATATAAAGAACACGAACAGACCCCAATGGCACGACAATTTTGGGAATTGCGTTGGGATGCCGGTATTTGGATAATATGTGCAATTTTGTTTGGATTGTCTTTTGCTGTTGAACACGTATGGCGATATGGCTGGGGTCCGGCCAGCGCACATTGGGTTTCGCTGTATGTAAAAAATTTATTTTTGACATTCGGGCTTTCCGCTATTGCAGAAGTACCTTATTGGATATCCAGAACACTACAGCATCCTGATTTTGCATCTACCGCGCCACTGTTACCAATACTTGGTTATTACTTTTTATCAGATGCAACATTTAAAAGTGAATTTAACCCACACAGCAAAGATAAATACGACGAAAAATCTTCGCGCAAAGCAAACGCAGACGATATTAAACGAATGGGTCAAAATCCTAATAATAAAGAAGGTTTGTTCAATGGATTTATGATGGTGTTGGGATATTTTAAATACAAAGGAAAATCAACACCATTGATGTTTGACGAAGCTTTGTCTGCATTGTGCGTGGCGCCTCCAGGAACAGGTAAAACCCAAGGTGTCGTTGTACCAACAATTCTTGATTGCGATAATGTATCAATGATTATTAACGATCCAAAACCAGAATTAAAACAACAAACATCTGCATATCGTGCAACGGTTGGTCCTGTGTTTATTATGAATTGGGCCGGTCAAGATGACCCAGCGCGTGGAATATATTATCCATCATGGAACCCATTATCACCAGATCATGTTCCTTATAATCCCGAACAACGCGATTTGTATATTGATTCGATTTGTAAAGTTTTGGTTCCTGATGCAAAATCCGGCAGTGTTGACCCACACTGGGCAAATACAGGACGCGCAGGTTTGTCTGGTTTAGTAAATTTCATAGTATCAAAAGTGGAACGCGCAAAAGCGGATGATTATTTTTATACGCGCCTAAATAATGGGACATTTAACAGCGATGATATCACATTGCTTGGTGATTATTATTTATCAATGATGAATGATCCAAATGCTTATGCTGCATATTCCCTACTTCAAAAAGGTGAATTAAATACTACAAACTATGTTCACGTTGGAACATGGGCGCATATACCAGATGCATGGCGTGGCAAAGAAGCATCATTTTCAATGATTCTTGATTGGCTGACTTCCAGTCAGGTTGCTATCGCCGAACAAATGGAAGAACGCAGAAGACAAGGCGATCAAATGGTCATGATGGCCGACCCAATGAAAGATTTGTTATTGGAAGCGGTAGAAGAAGCCCGCAGGTATGCTTATGCACATCGCGCTGTATCCGAATTGACACAACTAGCTAACACACCTGATAAAGAACGCGGATCTATTCTTTCAACAATGATGGAAGGTTTGGCAATATTCCGTAACGCTGCGGTTCGTAACAGAACGTCTCATTCTGATTTTCATTTCAGTGACCTGCGTGGAATGAAAGATCCAAGGGATGGCAAAATAAAACCTGTCAGCGTATATTTATCTATTAACATGGTGGACGCCCAGGCTTTAAACCCAATTACCGCTATCTTTATCGAACTAATGTCCAGTTATTTGTTGGCACACAACACTGATCAAGTCGTAGACGGTATCAAAATGGGACCATATCCTGTATTATTCGTTCTTGATGAAATGCCAAAGATGCAAAAATTGGATGCGGTTATCCAAGGACCAGACCTTGGGCGCGGTCAAAAAGTGTCTTATTTAATTATCGGTCAAGACATTCACCAAATAAGCGAAAGATATGGTGCAGATGCTGCCGCTACTATTATTTCTACAACGGCCGCAAAAATAGTTATGCGTCAAAACGATCCTGAAACTGCCGAACGTTTTTCAAAAATGATAGGGTTGAAAAAAACAAAAAAAATCGAAAAGAAAGACGACAAGGAAGTTGAGGTTCCAAAAGAAGAATATCTTTATTCGGAAATGGATATTATGAAATTAGAAAAAATGAAACAGATTGTTATTTACCAAGGTTGGTATCATCGTCCAATCGAAGCCGATCAAGAATGGCACTTCCTTAACAAAACACCTGTTCAAAAGAAATTACATGAAAAAGTCCTTATGGGCGAAACATCCCCATTACCAGAATTTTTAATTCCATCACATCACGCGATTATGGGATACGAAGGCGCACCACGTGTTCTAAACCCACAAACAAATGAAATAAAAATATTGGAACCTTTGCATTAAGTGTTTTATAATCAGGGTATGCGAAAAATTCTTTATCTTGTATTTTGTCTGTTTTTATGTGGTTGTGCATCGACAATGCAATCGCATTTGAATGACATACAAAATAATTTTGCAGATTCAAATTTTCAAACAACAACAGAAGATTTACCGTCCCAGCAAAACAATCTTGATTTATTAATAAACGGGAACGCCCTATTTCTTGATGGCAAATACAGCGAAAGCGATAAAACATTTGAAGAATTTAATAAAAGAAACCTAAGCGAAACATCGACATCTGTATCACGCGAAACAGCCGGTTTGTTGCTTGGTCAAAGCGTTAACTCATACAAACCATATATGATGGATTCGCTGTTTGTATCTTATTATCAGATATGGGATTTGTTGGCCATGCATGAATGGTCTAATGCGCGTGTTGTTATAAATCAATCTTATCAGCGCCAACAAAATATGTCACGCGAATACAAAAAATTAATTGAAGAAAACAAAAAAGAAGTCAGCGAAAACAATCAAGTTGCAGAATTCATCGAAAAAAATTCATCTGATTGGTTGGCGTTTCGTGATATTATGAATCCTGCATTGATGTATTTATCTGGAATCTATTTCCTTAATGATGGTGATTTTGATACCGCCATAACATATCTTAAACGTGCGAACGGTATGGTACCAGATAATAAATATATAAAACAAGACTTGGAAATGGCACAAAAAAGAATCAGACCAACAAACACACAATGGAAATTTACAGAAACCGGTTTTGCACCACGACTTCGCGAATCGAACGCGTCTATTTATTTATTCGGCATCGGTCTTGTTCAATTTACTTTTTCTGATGCATATCAAATGCCAAACTATACTATTCCAGAAAAATCAGAAATGTTGGCCAATGTGGACGCTATGTTCATGACAGAATATAATGAATATAAAACAAATGAAATATTGCGCGCCTATGCGGCGGCCATTTCAAAAACTGCCGCCCAAACAATGATCTATAATTCTAATTCAGATTATGCGGCATTGTTTGGAATAATGTCTTCAATTTATACCGCCGCATCTTCAAATGCAGATGTTCGCACATGGGCAACATTACCAAAATATATTTATGTTGAGCGCACAAAAAAATCTGATAACATCAAAACGAATGCTTTAGTTTATGTTCGTGAAATCAATGGAAAAATAACAGGAACAAAAACAATAGAATTAACAAAAGGAGAACACAAATGAAACGAATGATACCTGTGGCACTTTGTCTTGCACTTGCTGCTTGTGGCGGAACACGTGTTGTCGATTTAAACGACAAAGATGAAGTTAACGCGATGCAACATGTTATGGAATTGGAATATCGCGATTGGACAAACACTGCTGAAAAAATGACTAATTCTATGATTAACAGTGGCGCATTAAAATCAGAATCAAAACCGGTTATTGCAATGGGCAATATTGTTAACGATACAACACAACGTTTTGATACCGATATCTTGACCAAGAAAATCAGAACAACCTTGTTGAATTCTGGCAAAGCACAAATCGCCACTAACTTCTCTGGCACAGATACAAATTCAGAAAAAATGCGTGCACAACGTGGTAATGACGAATATGCTCAAAAAACAATCGCCCAAAAAGGAACCTTAGTTGCACCAAACATGTCATTGTCCGGAAAAATGTTGCAAAGAAATTTGAAATTGGAATCCGGGTGGTTTTCATCTGTTGATACACGTGTAGAATATTATTTGCAATTAACATTAACTGATTTGAAAACAGGTTTATCTGTTTGGGAAGACGAACAACCTATTATCAAAGAAGGTAAAGACGCACCAACTTGGTAATCATAAACAAAAGAAAAAAACACCGACAAAATGTCGGTGTTTTTTATAACCATGACGATTTTACAAACGAACCATCTTTGGAATTTATTCTCTGTTTCCCAACAGTTATAATTTGTTTACTATATTTTGGTTCAATTTGTTTTTTAACTTCAACTTTCCAATAAACTCCACCATTTTGTTTATTGATCGCATATAAATTATTATCTGTTCCAACAACAAAAAGATAATCATCAACCATTATAAAATCTATACCAGTTGATATATTCAAACACCATACTTTATTACCATTGCTTGCATTTAATTTACAAAATGCGTCACCCAGACCACCCGCATAAACATACTTACTATCCAAACCAACATGCGCGACAATATCAACCATTGACGCACCGCCGGTTAAATTATTAGCACGAAAAACATCTGTAGCCCAAACCTGTTTCTTGTTCGATGTATTTATTTTTACTATTTCACCTGTAGAAAGCCCCGTGTAAATAAAACTGCCGTCACATATTGGTGATTGATTTGATTTAACAGCACTGTTTGTTGCAAAACCAGTCCAAACTTTCTGACCATCCAACCATATTGTATTTAACGCATCTTGTTTATACCCACAATTTGCATCACCATATATATTTGTCATATTATCCGACAATTGCGGTAATTCACGATTTTGAACAACAACATCGTTTGCATCAAAAATATCATTACGCACACCCGGCAATATCGGATCATGCTTTGAACACGAAGATATTGCAATCGCACACAATGAAAATATCGCTACTTTTTTCATATTTATCTTAATGTTTGTGCTGTTGCAGAAATAGATGCGGGTGCATTTTTATCGCTTACAATTACATCCAATATCTTGTCTGCTTTTTCTTTTTCACCACTGGCAAGATATTTTTGTGCAACCATTAAACGCGATGTATAAAAGAAAGGTGATTTTTTTGTATCCATTGACGATACAAATTTTTCAAATTCATCCGCTTTCATTTTATCACCATTGATTGTAGCCAAGTGTAATTTTGCCAAATCTTTGAAATCACGGGTATGGCCTTTATTCGCCAAAGTTTCCAGTTTGTTAACATCTTTATCTATCACATAAGCCTGAAACAATGCCAAATCTGATGTTGCCCCACCCTTGTCATGTGCCAAATTTGCCAAAGCATTTGCATCAATGTTGGCAATAGCACTTTCATAAACCGTCGCAGTTGCAACTTTGGATGAATAATATATACGTGTTCCAATTTGAATCGCACTTACCAATATCATTATTCCCAAGACAGCCGCTGTTATATGACGCCAATATTTTTTCAAAAACTCTTGGGTTTTTTCATTATTTACATCTTCCCAGACTTCACGATAAAGAGCATCTTCCGCGTATTCTTCGCGTGTTTTCTTAACTGGTTGTTTAAGATTCTTTTTTCTTTCTAAGATTGTGGTCATAATAAATCTCCTGTCTTGATAATTTGTATTTTATTGCTATACTATAAAAGTTATGAGCAAGGAAATCAAGACAACTTTACCAGCAACTAAAACAAATGCCCCTGTTCCTTTTGTTGGGGGTGCTGGTGACGATGTCAGTTTGTCCAAATACATCACAGAAATTCAAAAGTTCCCTATTTTGTCTGCCGAACAAGAATATGAATATGCCACAAAATGGGTCAAAGAGCACGACAATATTGCGGCTGAAAAATTGGTGGCATCACATTTGCGCCTTGTGGTATCTGTGGCATACGATTTCAAAAACTATGGGTTACCAGTATCCGATTTGATTGCCAGTGGTAATATGGGATTAATGCAGGCATTGCAAAAATTTGACCCAGAAAAAGGCTTCCGTTTTTCAACTTATGCGATGTTTTGGATCAAAGCAGAAATATATGAAACAATTCTTAACAATTGGTCCATCGTCAAAATGGGTAATTCTGCGAATCAGAAACGTGTTTTCTTTAATCTTACACGTGCAAAGCGCGCATTGGGCATAATGGACAATTCATTATCCGGCGAACAAACAAAACAAATTGCGGAATATTTATCTGTTCCAGAAAACGACGTTGAACGCGTGGCCACACGTATGTCTGCACGCGATGTATCACTTAATTCGCCTCTTAATACAGATTCTGATTCAAAAGACATCTTATCAAATATGGCCGATTCCCGTATTAATATTGAAGACGGTCTGGAACAACTGGAATTCAAACGCAAAGGTTATGAATTATTAAAAAAGCATCTGGAAACACTGCCAGAACGCGATCGTGAAATTTTGCGTGCAAGACGCCTTTCTGATCCAGCGATGACCCTTGAAACGCTTTCACAAAAATATGGTATATCACGTGAACGTGTCCGCCAAATTGAAGAAAGGGCTTTTAATAAATTAAGAAATGCTATATTATCTGAATCAGAACCAAAGAAAATAACAGGAACAAAATGATAAAAAAAGTATCGTTGGTTTCATCATTATGTTGTTTATTTTGCGCAAATGCGTTTGCGTTTGATTATTCTACACAAAAATGGGATTTTCAACTTGATGCAGATGGCATGGCTGGATTTTTAGAAACAAAAGACGATAAACCACTTGGCATATTTGATTGGGATGTAAAAGCCAGCGCAATCTATCATCTTAATTCCACACAACGTATCGGTGCAGTGTATTCGATCGATGCTGATTGCGTTGAAGATGACGAATATATACACGATGCTTTTGTTTTATTCCAAGACAGAACTGTCGGCCGTGTCGAATTTGGTTTAACACACTCAATTGCCAGAAAAATGGGATTGGGGCTACCAGATGTTGGTTATTTAAGACTAAACAACAAATCTATTTTATACAGAAAACTTAATTTAAACAAAGTTTTAATATCAGACACAACAGCAACCACAGGTCATGAATCATTGCGATTAAACCTTGCTACAATATCAACTGATTACGGACAATATGGTTTATCTATTGCTGGTGGCGGTGATGATTTTGATTTTGCATTTGATACCGCGGCAAAATTTAAACAACCTTTTGGGAAATTAAAAGCCGCCTATTCCATCGCATTATCGTACATGGACAAACCACATGGTTATGAAGAAAATTCTTATACACCACCAGTATATGCAGATTGGCGCGGTCAAGCAGCTTTGGGATTGAATCTGCAATACAATAGCTTTGTCTTTGGTCTATCCGCACGTTTAATATACGATAACGATCCGATTGGTCTAACATCTGACGGGTTGGTTGCAGGAACTGGGCTTAGTTACGACTTCTTACAAAGCAGTCTTTCAGTAAACTATTTGTTCTCTGATACAAATTTATGGACACATCGCGATAAAATTACCGGCAAAGAAATTTCTGGGAATTACACAAATACAGTTATCGCATCTTTCAGACACAAATACAGTGAACACACATCTTTGTTTATGTCTGGCGGAATTGCAGACACAACACCATTTTTTGCCGTTGGTATAAAAACAGGTTTTTAAAAAAACGCCGTATTGGCGGTCTTTTTTTTAGAAAGTACAAATCGAATTTGCATCTATGTTTTTAACCATAAACCAAACCGTTTTATAATCAGACATATATATGCATCCCAATAATACGAAACATGCCATAACAACAAATAATACACTTACCCTTTTGCCATGCATACAATAAACAGCTATGTTATAAAGCAAAAACGCCATGTATAAATCTGTCAGCAAACTGATAAACCAAATAGATACACAATCAACTGCTAATGAATTCAAAATTAATGCCAATGGATAAATAAAGAATATAGAAGCAATACCTTTAACTGCGATTTCCCAATCACGTTCACCACCAGTGATTTCAGATACCAACATCATCAATCCGGAAAAGATAAACAGCAACATTACCGCCAACACAGGATAAATTATCAAAGATTTGAAAAAGGCACCTATTGTAAACGCATCCAAACCGGCACGACAAATGTTTATTACAAAAACCAATATACCGCCAACCAATCCCCAAAGGAAAGCCTTTAACATCGCGTCTTCCATTTTACCATCTGCAACAATACGTGAAAAGAAGTATTTTGGACGAAAGAATATATCTGTTAAACGTGAAAACCAGTTTCTTTTCTTTGCTTTCATTTTTTGCCCCCGATGTTTGATTATTTATATTTTTGCTTTATAATTATAAAAAATCAATGGAAAAAGACATGAAGAACATAGTTATTGTCGGTCGTCCAAATACTGGCAAATCGACACTTTTTAATGGATTAACAAATTCACGCGATGCACTGGTTCACGATCGCCCAGGTGTTACACGTGACGTTATTTCTGGAAAAATTCCAAACCGTCCATGGACTGTATATGATACTGCTGGTCTTGAAAATGAAAAATCCGGCATTGCGCATAATTCAACAGACATGGCAATAAAAACTATTGAAAACGCTGATGCTATTTTATTTGTGGTAGATGGTCGTGTTGGATTGAACCCTATGGATTTAGAATGGGCAAAATTAGTCCATAAAAAAAGCAAAGCGCCCGCCCTGCTTTTGATAAACAAATCAGAATCTGCAAAAAGATTATCTGATGTTCATGATTTTTACAAATTGGGATTTGGTGAACCATTGTTAATATCAGCAGAACATAAACGCGGTTTTGATGAAGTCTACGAATTTATGGATAAAATTTCCGGTACAGAAAATACAGAAGAAGAAACCGAAGATAAAACAATTAAGATTGCCGTTCTTGGACAACCTAACGTTGGAAAATCTACATTTGTAAATCGTGTATTGGGCGAACAAAGACAAATCGTTATGGATGCCCCAGGAATTACACGCGATACAGTTAAAATTCCAACACGTTTTTATGGTCGTGATATTGTTATTATGGATACAGCAGGCCTTCGTAGAAAAGCTGGTGTCAAAGATGACGTAGAAACATTATCTGCATTAAAATCATTGGATGCTATTGAAAAATCAGATATTGTTATTTTGATAGTGGACGCAACAAAGAATATTGAAAATCAGGCGCTTGGGATTGCTTCCCGTGTATATGATGCTGGCAAAATTTTATGTGTAGCCCTTAATAAATGGGATTTGGTTGAAGAAGCAGAACGTGATGAAAAACTTTTAAAACTAAAACACCAATTTACAAATTCTTTCCATCAAATTATAAAGCCTTTGATATTGGCTATATCTGCAGAAAAAGGCACAGGCGTTCAAAATCTTTTCAAAAGAATTTATGAACAATGGGATATTTCTAACACGGATGCCCCAACAAGTTTGATTAACCGCATAATTGAAAAATTAGTGGCAGAACGTCAACCACCTATGTCACGTCTTAAACGTCCAATGAAAATTAAATTTGCGCGTCAGACTGGACACCATCCTGTAAAGATCACTATCAATGTTGGTGGCGCATCAGATATTCCAGAATCTTATACGCGTTATCTGCGACGTGGTATCGCAACGGCATTACATATGGAACATTTACCAATTATTATTGAATACAAAAAAGAAGAAAATCCGTTTGATTAAAAAACCGCCTGTACGGCGGTTTTATTATGCTATACATTTTGTTGCAAAATCTATGATTGAACCGTAAAGGACAGAGAAAAAGAAACACACACTGCCCCCAATCACGAACAAATGCCAAAGTGCGTGCGCGAACTTCATACGGCGCCACAAATAGAATATAACACCAACAGAATAAGACAAACCACCAGCTAATAAAAACCACATACCACGTGCGGAAATTGTTTGAATCATCGCAGGTAATATCCAAAGCAACGCCCATCCCATAACCAAATACAATGCAACCATCCATTTTGGTTGTTTATGCGGGCTGATTATTTTCATAACTGCACCAAATATAACTATGGCCCACAATATACCAAACATGGTCCAACCCAGCGCAGTATGACCACAGCGATTCAAATTTACCAATAAAAACGGGGTATAAGTTCCAGCAATCAACGCATATATTGCGATAGTGTCCCACACTTCAAAAAAACATTCGCATCTATCACCGATTGTTGCATGACACATTGTTGAACCGAAATACAAAGTGAACATTGTTGCACCAAATATAGAACATGCAACCGTTGCCCAAACATTATGATGAACCACTGCGAAAGCCACCAATAAACACAATGCAGCAATTGCCAAACCAATTCCAATACCATGTGTTAAAATATTGATTGCTTCTTCTGCATGAGTACTTGGGCGTTCCCAACGAAATAAACCTGTTGCTTGTAATACTTTCAATAACTTTGACGCGTGTTTATCTTTCTTTACCGCACGCAATTTCTGCTTGATAACTTTTTTTGTCTTTGTCATTAAAAATTCCCCTTTCTTTCCATTTTTAACTACAAAATTTTGTTTATTCTTTCTTTAACTCGATTATCACCCAATACTTGCATTACAGAATACAAATCTGGCGTATTAGTCCGACCGGTCATTGCAACACGCAAATTCATCGCGATTTCACCAGGCTTTAAACCCAATTTTTCCGCCGTATAGACAATTTTTTGCCACCAAGAATCTTTATCATCTTTTATATCAAATGTTGCCAAGAATTCTTTCAAAGCGTCAACATTATATTCATATTCTTTATTGGCATTAAACAAGAAATCCCAGAAATAAGAAACTTCGTTTAATGTCTGTTGCCATGTGATAAAATCTTTACGTATACGTTTTGGATTGTCGCGTTCAATAGATAACACAGCTGTCAAATAATCTATATCTGCAACTTGTTTTTTGTTATCTTCGCTGCCATATTCATTTGCCCAATCAACAACAGATTTTACCAATACATCAACCGGCAATGTGGCAATATATTCTTTGGCCCACCATTCCAATTTTTTCATATCGAACAGCGATCCAGACATTGGTATCTTCTTTGGCTTTAACTCATAATCCCAAAAAGACTTAACCTGCCCTTTCATTTTTGCTTCTTCATAACCGGATGCCAAAATATTACCAAGATAATCTATCACAGATTCTGTTGGCCAACCTTCTTGCAAGAAAAATTCAACATTTGCTTCTGGATCTTTACGTTTTGACAGTTTTCTTTGCTTGCCTGTTTCAGCATCAATTTTATCCAATGTTGCAGTATGAATATATTTAGGCAATTCCCATCCCATCATATGAAACATTTGAATATGTAAAGCAACGGTTCCAAAATATTCTTCACCACGAACAACATGTGTTACACGCATAAAATGGTCATCACACAAATGTGCAAAATGATATGTCGGCAATCTATCTGTAGATTTAATTAAAACAATATCTTCATTGTTTTCTGGTACAGATATAGATCCACGTACAGAATCTTTAAAGAAAATACGTTTGTTTATATCACCCATTGAATACAAACGAACAGAAGGAGTTTCTCCATTATCAAGATGTTTGATTATATCTTCTTCACTTATATCTCTATCGCGAGCATATTCACCATAAATACCTGTTGCCAAACCATTTAATTTTTGTTTTTCACGAAGGGCGTCCATTTCTTCTTGGGTTAAAAAGCAAGGATAAGCCCAACCTTTTTCCAATAAATACGCAGCAACTGAATGATAAATATCTTTACGTTGTGATTGATAATACGGACCATAATCAGCAACATCATTATCGTTTTTAATACCAAATTCAGACAAAGAATTAATTATGATATCAACTGCTTCTTTGATTTCACGTTTTGTATCTGTATCTTCTATGCGCAACAAAAACAACCCACCAGATTGTTTTGCCAATTTATAGTCTATCAAAGTACTATATAAACCACCCAAGTGCATATACCCTGTTGGACTTGGTGCAAAACGTGTCACCATTGCGCCTTCTGGTAATTGGCGTGGTGGATATTTTGCTTCCAATTCTTCCAATGTATATTTTGGGACACCGCCCAATACACGCGCTATTAAATCTTTCGATAGTCCGTTACGCATTTTTTATTTCACCTTGTTTTTATAACAAACTGATTTTATACTAATTATATGGAAAAACAAGAATTAAAAAATTTTGAATCACAAAATTTGCGAACTTTTGGGCGCAGACATGGTAAGAAGTTATCTAACCGCAAACAATGGCTTATGGATAATTTGTTGCCAGATATCGCACCAAAATCACAAAATTTTGGCAAAAAACCGCTTATTTTAGAAATAGGTTTTGGCAATGGCGAACATTTGCGCGACCTAGCGATACAAAATCCAGATTCAATTATTATTGGCGCAGAACCATTTGCAAACGGTGTTGCCGCCCTGCTTTCCGCTATTACAAACGAATCGGATAATACATTATTTGATGAATATAAAAACATTAGAGTTTGGCCAGACGATGTTCGTTTGATATTAGAAGACGACACATTCAAAGATATCAAATTTGATGAAATTTGGGTTTTGCACCCTGACCCATGGCCAAAGGCAAGACACGAAAAACGTCGCCTGTTAAACCATAATTTTTTAAATCTGTTGTCTAAATTTATGGATAAAAACAGCCAGATTATTATAGGTACAGACCATTGGGAATATTACGATTGGATTGTGGAACAATTAAAACAAACCAATCTTGTTATAAAATCAACAGAATTAGATACTATACAGACCAGATATCAATTGAAAAACAAGGCCGGAACAACAAACCCAAAATATTTGATTTTATCAATTAATTAGTAATCAAGAAAAAATCTTAATTTGTCGTTTAATTCAGGGCGCAAACATTCTGTAAGTCGGATAACTTGATCTATCCTGTCAAAGTTATTCCCCAATATAAAATGTAATTCACCGTCAAAATCAAAATGTTGCAAAAGCCCATAAATGCGACCAACAAAATCAGAACGATTGCCCATATCTTCATTCAAAGTAAGAGTTAAAGCATTTGCACGAATATCACGCAATTTTTGGAATATAAAATTAAGACTGTTGATGTCTATATCTTCTGTATCCATCGCAATACATAAATCATGTCCAAAAAACAAATCGTCCCGCACTATTTCTAATTTATTTATAAACTGTTCAAAATATTGCATTTTGATAAATATTTGAACCCCGTCCGCCCCAGATTTACAGACGTTTGTTATTTTTGCACCCAATGCATACATGTCTTCATCTATATCATTAGATACAGGATTAAAATCATAACGTGTTAAAACCTTAACGTCTGTTTTTTCAAGATACATCCAAACATTAGCGACCATTTCTGCCGGCACAGATATTAAATGCACACCATTGTTAACAATATTGTCACACATTATTGCTAAATCATTGGTGTCTGCCATATTTTCGCACCAAACAGCAATTCTTTTGTCCGAATCAGAAAAAATTTCGTTTATCTCTATCATTTTATTCCAGTTTATCATAAAATATGATAGAATAGAAACGAAATGAAAAACAAATTAGAACATATTTTATTATCTGCACTTTTGGGGCTATCTGTTTTGCTAGGCTTGTCTTTTTGGTTAAATACAATATTCAGTTTCAATTTATTTTGCCCTGCACATTGGGAAGAATTTGCAAAATTACAGGCTTCGCACACACCAATCACAACTGGTTTTTATGTGTCTTTTGCCGTTGCTATCTTTTTATTTGCAATTGGAATTTATTTGATATATCGCCCAACAACGCATCATGTTGTTACACAAACGCAAAAAGACGATATTGTTAGAGCGCCTGTTATTACCAACATCCATCAAGAACAGACAGAAAAAGAACAAATTGTTGTACAAACATTACCTGTAAGTCGTCCGCCGCGTTTAAATTTACCAAATAATATGGCACAGATTGTTGCACAAAACAATCAACACAAAGAACCATCTCCAACCAAAAATCAACAGGACAAACCTTCAGAAAACCCTTATAATCCGATAGTATCAGAAATATTTGCAAGTGCAGGATATATTATAAAACCAAACCCAACCATTTCTGATTTTGTTCCAAATTTGTTTGCGATCGGTGCTAATGAAATAGTCTGGATTGGTGGCATAGATTGTGATGTTGAAAAAATTATGAATGCTGTCGAAAAACTACAATCTGTATTCCAAAGCACTTTGGAAGACATACCAATCAATGTAAACGCGTTTGTTTTGGATACGATTAACCGATACGATTCTGAAAATTCATCTATGTTAATATTCAAATCAATCGATGAATTAAAAGAATTTGTTTCAGAACACCCTGCTGATAAAATAGCAGACGAAGAACAAGAAAGTTTTGATTCTTATTCTGAATATATTGATACAATAATACAATATATTAAAAACTTATAGGGGACATATAATAATGCAATTAAACGAACATTCTGCAATAGAAAGACTTAGTATGCTGGGAATGGACGATTTGCCCGTAATTGCATATGAACCAAAAAAATGTTCTTTGGATAATGATTGGTTTAAAAAATATTCTGCATTACGTCATGAATTTTTATCATCGCTTACAGATTCAATTGAAGAAATAGCTTTTATGAATCTTTCTCAAGAAGATTTTATAAATCTAATTATGGGAAAATCTTTACCAGATAATGTATCTATAAGATTCAGAATACCTTTGCTTTGGGGTGGTGATTTAGATATATCAAACATGTTTTTATGTTGGACATTTCCGCACTCTCATAATATGGATCGTTTCATAATAGAACAAAGTGATGCAAAAACAATTTATTTACCCCACCCAGAAAAAAAAGTATATATTACATCTCACACTGGCGGTGGTGGCGATGGTGGAAACGCAACATCGGACAGATTAAGTCAAATGGCTTTCAATGCAATATCAGGACGCGGAAACGAATAAAATGAAAAAAGAAGAATTTTTATCTTTGATAAAATCACGTGGGGCAACAATTTTTGCCCGTGGCAATTTAACAGATATAAGTATTGCGAACACAAATTTGCAAAATATGCGTGCCGCAATGTTACCTTCTTTTCTACAAGATTTTTACACAACTTGCTTCGGCGCATCTTTGGGATCTGCATGTGTATTTGGACCAACAGAAATAGATCGTGGCACCAAATACCCATTACCAGATATTGCAAAAATTAACAAAGATATTGTCGGTAATAAAAATCTTTTTGGTAAAACAGTTTTTGGAAGAAACGACTTGTTTTGGTTTGCATTTGATACATATGGTAATTGTTTTATGTTGGACAATTTAACATTATCTGTTTTAAGAAAATACGACGATCCATATCGCGCAATGCTTGATTGCTTAATTGTTGGGAAAATATAAAATGCATAAAATATCAGTATCTTTATCTGGACACCAAACCAGTATATCATTGGAAAAAGAATTTTGCGATGTGTTGCAACACATTGCAAAAATACGCAATATATCAATTGCTTCTATTATAAAAAACATTGATGAAAATCGCGATCCAAAATCTAATCTTTCTTCTGAAATAAGGATATGGATATTGAAGCAAATATTGAAAACATCAAAATAAATATCATCCATAAATCACGTCCCAATATTCTGTATGGCGTATCATGTGCGCCCCATACAAAACCGTCCAAAGAACCAGTTTCCCCAGCCGGTATAGTCGATATAATATTTCCATCTGCCCCAATAAATGCACTTATACCAGAATAGTTAGATCGAACAACTGGAACGCCTGATTCAATAGCATATCTGCGAACCATATCAAGATGCTGATATATTCCTGGTGTTAAACCAAACCAAGTATCATTTGTTATATTGATAATGGCATCTGGCGTCGTTCCTGTTGGAATCAAAGAATCAGTAAATATAATTTCATAACAAATCGCCGGGGCAAAAGTAAAATCACCCTTGTTTGTATTTATTGTTATTAATTCTTTACCATTGCCTCGACTTAATTGACCTGGGGTTGGTATAATATCACCAAACGGTCTGTATTCACCAAATGGAACCAAATGAGATTTACTATATAAATGTTTAACAACACCTGTCTTATCAGCAATGACCATCGAATTATATAAATTTCCACCACTATAAGAGTTTGTTCCCATAATAACATTTGTATTTAATACACGCGACAAAGGAAAACTCTTATCAACAACAGTATATGGATATGCTGTTTCTGGGTACACAATTAAATCTGGGGATTCGCTTTTATCTTCTGTTGCCCAAACAAACAAATCACGTATTTTTTGTTTTGCTATATTTTGTGCTTCTTCTTTTGATGTCGGCATCTTGTATACGGCAGATTTTGCCGGTTGCACAATTCTTATTAACGGTGCCTTGTGCATATTATCAGATAAAATCATATTGTGATATCCGGCAACACAACCAATTAAAAACAGCACAATGTACAAACCAAAAACAAACCAATTTGATTTTTGATTTTTACGAACTAATTCAACAAAAGCAGCGATCAATCCAATTATAACAAAACTTAATCCCATCGCACCCCACAAAGACATTGAATTAACAACCATTGGTATATTCATTGTTATGTTTGCAATTGGATTCCACGGAAAACCAGTTAAAAACCATTCGCGTCCCCATAAAACAAGAGTCCAAGCACACGCAAACAAAATCGCCCTTTGCGCAGGATTCCTTGAAACATAACGAACAACAGCAAATGGTAAAGAAAGTATCGCACCACATAATAAACCTATTCCGATCAGTGCTGGTAATGTCCATATTGCGAATTGTGCAGCAAGTTCTGGAATCACATATATAGAATTTAAAACCCACCAGAACATCGCGATACCATAACAAGCACCAAAAGGGAACGCAAATAAATAAGATTTCCAAAAACTGATATGATTTGTTTGTTTGGTGGTTAAGGCATACATTGCACCAATACCAAATAAAGATAATACCCATAAATTAAATGGTGCAAAACCTAACGATGTTATAACACCTAAAATCGCAGCCGTTATATACCACCAAAAACTGTTTTCACGAATTTTTATAGACCTTAATTTATTGATGAATTTACAAGATCCACAAGATAAATCACATGCGCAAACTTCATCAATATAAGGATCTTTATATCCCAACTTTTTTAATATTTTTATTTCTTTATCTTCCATAACTTTAGCATCTTTGTCCTTAATATGATCATATCCTTGCAAATGTAACATTCCATGAACAATCATATGCGCCGTATGTTCTTCAACAGAAATACCGGCAACTTTTGCTTCGCGTTTAACAGTATCAAGTGATATAAAAATATCACCCAGCAAAACATCATCGCCTAATTCAAAAGATAAAACATTTGTCGGCTTATCAATACCACGATATTGTTTATTTAATTTATGAATTTGTTTATCATCAATCAAAGTAATTGAAACTTCAGCGTTTTTGTGGATTGGTAACACAGCAGCATTTGCGATTTTTTCAAAATCTATTTTATATTTTTTCCATGCTTTATCTTCTGTATTTACATAAACCTGCATTTTATTTTTCCTTCATTTTCTGGTTATCTGCCACAAATAAAAGCAACGCAACATTTAAAATTCTTATTAAGCGACTTGATAATCATTTGTTTTTTTACTATGATACATTATATCACAAATAGACATTAAATAAAACAAAACTGAAATGACACGACCACTTGCAGATTTAATGCGCCCACAAACTATAGACGACATTGTCGGTCAATCAGATTTATTGGGTGAAAACGGCATAATTCACAGAATGGTTGCAAGTGGCAATTTATCAAACTTACTTTTATGGGGACCGCCGGGATGTGGAAAAACCACAATAGCACGCGCATTGGCTAATTCTGTTGATATGGATTTTGTGCCATTATCTGCTGTATTTTCTGGAACAGCGGATATAAAAAAAGTAATGGATGTTGCGCGACAAAACCATAACATTGGTCGAAACACTTTATTATTTATTGATGAAATTCACAGATTTAATAAAACACAACAAGATACTCTTTTACCGTATCTTGAAGACGGCACGGTGACCTTCATTGGTGCAACAACAGAAAACCCAAGTTTTAATTTAAATAACGCCCTACTTTCAAGATGTCATATTGGCGTATTAAAACCACTGTCTACGGCAGATTTATTGGTTTTACTTGAACGCGCAGAAAAATTTTTAGACAAAAAATTACCGTTAACTAAAGACGCAAAAACTCATCTTGTTCAAATGGCAGATGGCGATGCAAGATTTCTGTTAAACACAATAGAATATATCTCTGGTGCAAAATTTAAAAAAGATTTAAATGCGGACAAATTAAATGAGATTATTCAAAAACGCGCACCTATGTCTGATAAAAGTGGCGATGAACATTATAATTTGATTTCCGCTGTTCATAAATCATTACGTTCATCAGATACAGATGCCGCACTTTATTGGGTTGCACGAATGATTACATCCGGTCAAGATCCACGATATGTTTTACGTCGCCTTACACGTTTTGCAATGGAAGATGTTGGTTTGGCAGATCCTAATGCAATGCAAATTGCTTTATCTGCCTGGCAAATTTATGAACGAATGGGATCACCAGAAGGCGATATAGCTTTGACAGAATTGGTGATATATTTAGCAACAGCTCCTAAAAGCATTTCTGCCTATAAGGCACAAATGGCATCGTATAGCACAGCTCGTAATACAGGTTCATTAATGCCACCAAAAAATATATTAAACGCACCAACCAAGATGATGAAAAATCTTGGATATGGTGATGGTTATATATACGATCCAGAAACAGAAACTGGATGCAGTGGTCAAAATTGTTTTCCAGAAAATATGGAACGTGTAAGTTTTTACAAACCGGTTGAACGCGGTTTTGAACGCGAAATCAAAAAACGTTTTGATTATTGGAATTCTTTTCGTAAAAAATAATATTTAATTAAAATAATATTTTTACATCCACACCCAATCCAATTTCATTATCTTCAAATTCATAATCAAAGTGTGCAACATATTGTGTATTGCCATATTGACGCAATAATTTCAAATTCAACCATTCTTGATTTGGTAACCAGCGTGTATTAGTCGATTTACGAATATCAAATCCTATACCTGCGCGCCAATCATATTGAAAACGAAAATATGCTTCTGGAATAAAATCAAGATATGACAACCCGCGAGTATCATCAAACACCCATGTAGATTTTACCGTTCCTGCTAATGTTATACCTGTGTACTGACGGCCAAAGCGCAAGCCTGCAAAATAAGTAGAATCTGCATATTGTGGTGTTCTTACGTGTGAAGAACCCCAAAGTTTTAAACCAAACAACACATCAGATATAATGTGATTTTCATTAAACCCATGGCTCATACGGTATGTTCCGCCAAATTCAGTACTTGAAAAACCATTTTCATCATTACCGGACCAATCCCATTGATATAACATATTTGCATGTATAACAAAATTATTGTTTATACCATAACCAATATATTCCCCCACATGCAGACGATCATCATAATGTGAAACATATGTATCAGATAAAAATTGGTTATCCCCAATTAAAAATAAAGGATCAGACAAATCATTAGATAACACACTTTTAGTAGCAGGTTTTATCTGTTTACTAACATAAGAACCAGATTGAGACACAGAATAATTATTTGAAGTAGATGTTTTCGGCGCAACAAATGGTTCTTCATTAGCCGCCACATTAACACTTTCGTCATCAGACACATAAGTATCAGATAAAACAACACCTTCGCCGTATGCACTTGTTATGCCGAATATAGCAATCATCAAAAATAAATATTTTTTCATATCTTAAACACCAATTTGTTAAATAAGAATATTAGAAGTACAAGATAGCCTGAACCCCAATTTTCCATTCGTTATAATCTTTGATTTTATAATCACCAATAGTATACAAATGTTTACTATCTGTGAATTGTTCTACATCGTTTACTTTTGGATAAGCTGTTGGATTAATATCATTATTCATATACTGTCTTATTTTTCCTTTTGCAGAATCATACAGACTTGTTGAAGCATATAGATTTAAAGCAAAACTATCCGCAGGTTGCCAACCGATTGCACCCTTGATATTCAATTGATTGTGCCAATCATAATGCCCATACATCATTTCACCGTTTAATGTAAAATATTTATTCAAGACAGCAAATGCACCAATACCACCTTCTACTTGTAAAATATTTTTTATATCTGTTTTATAAGAAAGCATTAAATAATCGCCAGTGCTGTTATCAACATAAATACCGTATGTATCACCCTTGATCAAATTACTGTAAGAAATACGACCAATTCCATATATTGTTGCTCTGTTAACTTTATATCCAGCCTTTACAGCCCCCATAAATGTATTTGCTGCATCTTTTTGGTGTTGATAAAAGAATTCAGCCATAGCAATCCATTCATTTGTATCAACAAAACGATTCTGTAAACCAATACCAAATACATTCAATCCAGAATCAGACTTGCTATCCCCTGCAGTTCCATCAGACCAACCATTAAATTCTACTTTGGTTTTATCGTATTGCGCCATCAAAACCAAAGACAAAGTGTCTGTTAAACCATAACTTAAGTCTTCTTTAACTGCGAATTGAGATGTATTTGCTTTACCAGAAACAACTGGATTTACAATACCACTTACAGGTGTGCCAAGATAAGTACTTGATGAAGGATCAATGTTGTATACTGTACCATTTAACATATCAAAATTAAAATGATTACGTGCATAAGATAAATCTGTAACAGATCCAACCTTACCTTTTAATGGTTGAAAGAAAGGATTGGCCAAAAAGAATTTTCTTTCTTGGGCCGAATAAGATTTTTTGACTGTTGTAGATTGTTTTTTACCTGGATTATAATAACCGGTATTTTTATATACACCCCTTGATGTGTAAGATTGTACAGGTTGATTATAATAAAAATTATTAGTTATTACATTGCCATAACCGCCTGTTTTACGACTTGTACTAGCCCTTTTATAAGTACTTGTCTTTACAGTTGGTGTTGTATAATACCCACTTCTTGATTGCTTATACTCATATGCAGATGCAGAAACAAACGGCACCAATGCAACCAAAGCCAAAGCAAGCGTGTACTTTTTCATCAAAAAACTCCTTTCCGTTTTGTTATATTATATCATAAAAAAGACCTGTAAAAAAGACAAAAAAACATAAATTATAAAATATGTCTTTTACCACCAGCGTCAGGTGCACTTACCACACCTTCATTTTCCATGCGTTCTATAAGGGTGGCCGCTTTATTATACCCAATACCAAGTCTACGTTGAATATAAGAAATTGTTGGTTTTTTATCACGGATTACTATTTCTTTAGCTTGTTCATAAAGGTCATTAGATTTTGCTTCTTTGGACATAGGCATTCCTGGTATCACACCACCAGTATCACCGGATTCTTCATTTGTAACACCTTCTGCATATTCTGGTTCTCCTTGTTCGCGCAAGAAATCAGCAACACGATTAACTTCTTCGTTATCAACCAATGCGGCATGTATACGAACAGGTGCACGCCCTGCCTCACTGAACAACATGTCTCCCTGTGGCAATAATTGTTCTGCGCCTTTTTCACCCAATGTTGTCATAGAATCAATTGCTGAACGCGCTTGGAAAGATATACGTGTTGGGAAATTAGCCTTGATAACACCAGTGATAACATCGGCACTTGGACGCTGAGTTGCCATGACAAGATGAATACCAGCCGCACGCGCTTTTTGTGCCAATCTCTGAACACACATTTCAACATCTTTACGTGCAATTGTCATAAGGTCTGCAACCTCGTCTATAATTATAACAAGATAAGCCATATCAGATAAATCAACAGCTTTTGTTTCAAATTCAAATTCACCAGTCTCAGGATCTGTTCCAACAACAACCTGTTCTGTCATAACTTCGCCACTTTCACGTAATTTTGCAACTTTTTCATTATATTCGCCAATATTACGAACGCCCATCTTTTTAAGTTTTTGATATCTGTCTTCCATATCACGGACAGACCATTTTAATGCATTAACTGCTTCAGTAGCATCAGTTACCACAGGAGTAATAAGATGTGGCACATTATCCCATGCTGCAAAATCAACAGCCTTTGGATCAATGATCATTAATTTACATTTATCCGGTGTAAAGTGGTAAACGATAGATGTTATAATTGATTGAACAAATACGGATTTTCCAGAACCCGTACGCCCTGCAACCAACATATGTGGCATTTTCGCCAAATCATAATACATTGCTTCGCCACTTATATTAACTCCCAATGCCAAAGGTATCGCATATCTAGAATTAACAAAAGATGGATTGGACATCAGTGTTTGATAACGTACAATTTTGCGATCAACATTAACCATTTCAACACCAATATACTGTGTTCCTGCAATTGGTGTTATACGAATTTTTTCTGTTGCCATTGCACGTGTCATATCTTTTGCAGTATCAGTAATTTTATTTATACGCGTCCCTGGTTCTGGTTCAAATTCATATTGCGTAACAATTGGGCCTGGTTTTATACCAACAACTTTACCAAATATACCAAATTCTTCAAAATGATCTTGCAACAAAACAGCTGTCTGTTTGAATTCCGGCGTAATAACATTTTTACCAAACAAAGATTTTTCTAATAATTCAGGTGGAGGTAATTCATATTCATGTGCTTCAGCAGCCCCAACGGCAACAACACGCTTACGCACAGCCTTGCGACGTTTGGGTTTTTCTTCTAATTCTTCCTCTTCATCTTCTTCTGTTTCTTCTTCGTATTCCTCTTCTTCGTCTTCATATTCTTCTTCTGGTTCAACAGGTGTTATTAAATGGAATACAGACAATAACCATTTTATTACATTAACAGTAGATACAAAAGCAGCCTTTACATGTAACCATTTTATATGCAATAAAATACCAGACATCACCAAGAACAATAAAAATAATAAAATACCAATCGGCAGTGACGCAAACCCAAGTATAGGTGCAACATCTCCGGCAACAACAGCCCCTGCAAGTCCACCAAAACTTTTACTTGGCCACATTAATCCCAATGCAGCACACCCAATACATAATGTCACAAAACCACGTAATAAATTGTATTCTGGCGCACGTTCTTCATCCCAACCAATAAATAAACTTAAACCAAAGCGTCCAAGACACAAAAACAAGAATAATGCTGGTATAAAACCAACAACATATCTTGCAAACAAGACAATATTTCCAATAATACCTTGGTTTCCAAATGTCCCCTTGACAGCAAAACCCGACAAGTATGGATTATAAAAAAACAACGCGAAAACCAACCACAAAGAACACAAACAAAACAAAACACCAATTGCACGCACAGATAACTTGCGTAACATAACAGATATGCTGGTTGGTAAAAAATTCGACTTTCTGCTCATAATTGGTATTTTATCACAAATTAAGGCAAAGTGCAAAAATCTATTTTGAATTGATTTTCTTTAATAATGCTTTTGCAAAATCAGCACACAACATACCAACAAATGCACCAACAATAACATCGCTGACCCAATGTGCACCAATATAAATACGTGATGCACCAACCATTATTGCCAAAGTCCAAGTGGCCCATTTAATTTTTGGGAACAACATCCCTAACATAACCAGTGTCGCGAAAGCGACAGCTGTATGACCAGACGGCATTGAATGAAATTCGCTGCTGTTAGAAAACATATTGAACAATGTTGGATCTGCAAACATTGGGCGTGCACGTCCAATAATTATCTTTAATATCTTTGTAAAACCACATGCAAACAATATTGATAAAAAAACATAAAACACATAACTGTTTTTGATCTTTACAAAAGCATATCTAAAATCATTTTCATTTTTGATGGCTTTAATTCCAAAAAACGCAATGACAGATATTAATGAAACAATCAATAAAACTTTCCAATTAAAGATTGTGCCCAAAACCAATGTAGCAACACATAAATCATTTTTTGTATCAGGAACATTAACATTACATGATGGGTTATTAATTAAATCAAACAAAGGTTTGTCAAAAAATAAAACACCTAATAAAGCCAATACTAAAGTGATTAAAGCACCCCAACCAATCCATTTCCATTTCAATGTATTATCTTTTTTTATAAACATTTTATAAATCCATTAATTCATTATATATATTTTTATCAGTTAAAATTTTCAAACTGACCGCTGATGCCATACTGTCTTCATCTTCGCCACTGGTGATATTTGGACATGCTTTACGCAAAGCTTTTACATCTACATTTTTATTACTGTTATAATCACGCGCATTAAAATCACCGTTAATTATATTAAGAAAGAAAGCTTCACGTTGTTGTGTATTTCTTATATTAGATAAACAAACCAACGGGAACACGCCTCGTCCATCAATGGAATTTCCTTTACCAGTCTTTACAGATTTATTTAACAATACCAAAACGCCACCATTATTTAAATCTATATGACTTGCGATTCTTGCGCGACCTGCTGTTGGCGTTCCAATTAAAACACCACGTTTATTTTCATAAAAAGCAGATGCTATCGCTTCGCTTGTACCACTGGTATTATCGGAAATTAAAACAACAACAGGCGCTTTTGTAATAGCTTCACCACCAGGAATAATTTCTAATTCATCAACCGCTGTTTCTCTTATTCTCATCACAGGAACAGATCCCATAAACAAACCCGCCATTTTTGCAGCCGCTTTTTCATCATCGCCCTTGGCGGTTCTTAAATCTAAAATAATTCCACCAACATCATTATATTTTGCCAATGCTTCATTAACAATATCAACAGCCCCATCAGATACTTTGTGAACAACTATTTCTAATATACCGTCTGTTGTTGCATTTTTTGCACGATGAATAATATCAGCATCTGCCAACACAACTGTTGCACGACGCAATGTTACATTTCTGTTTCCAAAAGGTGTTAATAATTTTATTTTCACAGTCCCAGAATTATACCCAGATAACACAGCACTCATATCTGCATCAGACATTTGTGCAACACGTTTACCATTAACTTCTGATATTATATCGCCTTCATGAATTCCGGCAATATCCGCAGGTGAATCTTTATAAACCCCAGTTATTCTGAAATTAGATTTAAAATCACGTCCGCCATCAAAACCTATACTGGTCAAAATACGCGTGTCTGCATCATTAATTGCATCACGTGAATATACATATGTTCCATTTTGATCTATGCCACTAAGCAACGCATTAACAACAACTTGATACAAACTTGTTTCAGGCAAAGAATGTAATTGTTTGTCTTTTTCGCGCATCTTTAAAATCAAAGCTGTTGTAATTTCACCATACGCCTTCCAATCTTTACTTTCTGGATAAGGATAATTAGCAATCAATTCATCACCCCAAACCAAAACGGCCCTTTCACCAGTTGCAGCAATATGTGCATCAGGGTTTATTTTTTCCAGATTTTCTATTGCAACACCAACATTCTTTCCAGCCCAATTCACACCATCTAATTTCTCATAAATATCAGCAAACACATCAGATACAGCATGAACATTTATACCATCAATATACTTAGCGTCATCATAAAATAATTCAGATGCACAAAGCAGCCCAGGGAAACAGATTAAACCTGTCGCCAACAGTAAATTTGTTATTTTCATTTTTATCTCCTTTCCCCTGGTGTGTGTATCTTTAATAATCTGTTTCTCTTAAATTAAAGTGATACAAAATAACATTTGAAATGTAAATACTTGTTAATGTTCCACTTATGATAGAGAATGTCATTGCAACAGCAAATTCGCGTAACATTTGACCACCGAACAAATAAATACCAACCATCGCCAAAATAGTAGATACACTGGTCATAATTGTTCGATACAACATTTCGTTAACGGACAAATCGATAACATCACTTATCGGCATTTTATGATATTTTTTGATATTTTCGTCAATACGATCATAATTCACAACCTTGTCATTAACAGAATAACCGACACCCATCAAAATAACCGCAATTGCTGTTTGATTAAATTCAAGGCCTGCTATTGAAAAGAATCCAAACATTAATACAAGGTCGAATATCAATGACACAAAAGAACCAACAGCATATCCACCACGATATCTTATCCAAATATATATAGACATCATTATAAATGATACCAATATAGCCAAGATACCACCGCGAATTAATTCACCGCCAATCTTTGGTCCAACAACTTGCACCTGGGAATAAGTTACACGATTGCCCAAAATATTTTTAATTTCTGCAACACGAATATTTTGTTCTTCATCGGTTGACCCCTTTGGCAAACCGACACGCAACAAAACAGCATTTCCGTCAATAGCCTGTAATTCAGGTTTAAATGCCGCCAAATCATGACGCATCTTATCAACAGTATATTCTGCATTGGTTGGAACAACTTCCATAGAAATACCACCAGAAAAGTCGATACCATAATTAAAACCTTTGAATACAATTGAAATAATGGAAAGCGCAATACAGATTGCAGAAATCCAATATGATAATTTACGATATTTCATAAAATGCAGTTTCATAATTTTACCCCTTTGATTGCATTTTCTTTATATTATTTATTTCTTATATAACCAATTTTTTTGCTTTTGCCGTTCATATAATAATCAACAAAAACACGTGTTAACAACAAGCAAGTAAACAATGTTGTTGCCACACCAATTGATAATGTAACTGCAAACCCACGAATTGGACCTGCACCAAATTGGAACAAAATCAATGCACAGATAAGGTTGGTTAATTCACCGTCCAAAACAGTTTTGGTAGAACGTGTAAATCCATAATCAACAGCACGCAAAGTTGGAACACCTTCACGAACTTCATCACGAATTCTTTCAAATGGCAATATGTTTGCGTCCACTGCCATACCAAGTGTTAACACGATACCAGCAATACCAGGCAATGTAAGTGTTGCACCAAACAACGCAGATACACCAACGATCATCAAAAGGTTAACAATCAAAACAATATCTGCAAACAAACCAAATATTCCATACAACATTGCCATAAATACAAGAACAAACAAAACACCAACCGCAGAACCAATTTTACCAGTTGCGATTGTATCAGCACCAAGTCCGGCACCGACTGTTCTTTCTTCTATAACTTCCAATGGGGCTGGCAATGCACCTGAACGCAATAACACAGCCAAATCTTTTGCACTTTGCAATGTAAAGTTTCCAGAAATTTGACCACGACCACCAGGAATCGGTTCACGAATTGTTGGGGCGGACAAAACTTTTTCATCCAAAACAATTGCAAATCTTTCATTAACATGTTCTGTCGTTAACTTGGCAAAACGACGCGCACCAGATGCATCAAATTCAGTTGTAACAACAGGCATATTATTTTGATCAAATGACGCTTCTGAATTTTTCAAGCTATCGCCAGATACTTCAACACGTGAATACACAGGGATCTTTTGACCTGGATTTTCCATATATTCCAAGAACATAGTCCCACTTGGCGCATGACCAGATGCCAATTGTTCATTTGTAATATTTTCATTTACCAAATGAAAAGTCATCTTTGCGGTACGTCCAATCAATTCTTTGATATGTTCAGGATTGTCTACACCAGGTAATTGAACTAAGATATATTTACCACCTTGGGATTGGATTGATGGTTCTTTTGTTCCCAACGCATCAATACGACGACGCACAATTTCAATACTGCGTGTCATCGCATCGTCTATCATTTCTTGACGTGCTTTTGATGTATAAGCAATCGTCAAAGTTCTACCAGACGAAGAAACATCTACGATATTACCCAAAACACTTTTAAGACGGCCTTTGGCTTTTGATACTTCGCCACTTTCACGAACAACCAAAGACACACCATTACCAGTATTACGTAATTCTGAAAAACGAATAACGCCTTTGCTTCTGTCAATCAAAGCACTGCGCACTTCATCATAAAGTTGTGCAGATTTTTCTTTTAACATAACATCTGTATCAACTTCCAACAAAAGTTGTGCCCCACCTTTCAAATCCAACCCAAGTGGAATTGGTTGAATCCAAGATGGAAAATATGGTGCCAATTTTGGAGAAATCGTTGGAACAGCCAACAACATGCCAAACAACGATATAAATATAATTGCTAATTTCCTAAACATTTACATACCCCTGTGAAATTATTCAATTGATGCAACAGCGTGTTTGTTAACTTCAATAACAACACCTTTTGCAATTTCCATTTCTATTGTTTTTTCATTTACTTTTTTGACAGTGCCATAAATACCAGCAGCCAAAATACGATTGCCAACCTTGATACTGTCTAACATTTTCTGATATTCGGCCATACGTTTTTTATTTGGACGTATCATAAACAAATACAATACAGCCATTATAATAATGCAATAAACAATCATACCCCACATACTGCCTTGTGGTTGAGCAGCAGGAACAGTTTGCGTCACTTGATTTGCAACTTCAATCGTTTGATTCATGAAAAATCTCCTTTTTTATATACCAAGCCTAGTAAAAATTGAGAGATAAGTAAAGCAAAAAGAGAGCTTAAATTCTTTCGAACATGGCATCTAATTCAGATATGGAAATAACCTTGTAAACTGGGCGTCCATGATTACATTCGCCCCCCCGCTCTGTGCGTTCAATATCCCGCAAAAGCGCGTCCATTTCCGCCATATTCAATTTACGGCCAGAACGAACAGAATGATGACATGCGTAATTTGCCAATTTCAAATGTAATTTTTCCTGGATACGCGACGAATGCCCATATGCGCGCACCTCATCAGCAATTTCTTGGAAACATTTTTCCCAATTCAAATCCCAATCTGCCGGTTTTTCAAAGATTGCTATTGCGCCATCACCAAAAGAATCTATCTGCAAACCACATTGTTTTAATTCATCTTTGATTGTTAAAACAGATATGACATCTTCCGATTTCAAACTGATAACAATTGGCGCCAATAATGGTTGTGTTTTAATTTCATGCTTTCTTAATTTTTCATATGTAATACGTTCGTGTGCCGCATGTTGATCAATAATTACAAAACCATCTTTGTTTTCTGCCAATATATATTTATTGTTTAATTGCCCAATCACACGTCCAAATGGTAAATCAAAAGCATCTGGTTCAAAAACAGTTGCAACAGTATCATCTTTTTTATGTTGGTTAAATGTTGGTGTCGCGACAAAAGCCTGGGCAAAAGACACACTATTAGACCGTGGTGCATTTGAATGAAAATAAGTTTGTGTTGGCGCCAATTTAAATTCTTTATTTCCTTCATTTTGAATTGTTGGCTGCGACATATTTTGATTCAAAGTTTGTGCCAAAACATCACGCAAAGTTTTTATTATAAATGCACGAACATGTGCTGGTTCTAAGAAATGAACTTCTGTTTTTGCTGGTGACACATTAACGTCAACATTCCGCGATGGCAATTCCAAATAAAGTGCACAAAGTGGGAATTCGCGCGCATGCATAACATCCATATAAGCCGCACGTAAAGCAGCAACCAAAACCTTATCTTTAACTGGACGGCCATTTACAAATAAATACTGATCAACACTTGATGCACGACGCAATGTTGGATTGGAAATATAACCATGTATGCGCATTTGTGATGATGAAGATGTTGCGTCAACCGGCAACATTTGTCCCCGAACATCTTCGCCCATAACAGAAATTATACGTTCCAATAAATCCTGATTTTTTGGGAAACGCCATTTGTCGTTTAAAACAAATCCGACGTCTACACGGGCCATTGCCAATCTTTTTACAACATCTAAAACAGCCAACATTTCTGATTTATCAGAATTCAAAAACTTTAAACGCGCCGGTGTTTTTACAAACAAATTTGCAACACGAATACGCGTTCCACTTTCCCACGGGGACGGACGAATTTCACCAGTTGACGCATTCAAACACCAACCATTTGGTTCGGTTGTTTTGAAAGTATCAATACTCATATCAGATACAGATGCAATTGATGGTAAAGCTTCACCGCGAAAACCCATAAAATTAATATTCAATAAATCATCATCTGGTAATTTGGAAGTTGCATGTCTTAATACAGAATTTGCCAAATCTTGTTTATCCATACCAGAACCATTATCAATCACAGATATCATTGTGCGTCCACCATCAACAACATCTATGATAATTTGGTCAGCCCCAGCATCCAGCGCATTTTCAACCAATTCCTTTACCACACTGGCCGGTCTTTCAACTACTTCGCCCGCAGCGATTTGGTTTATCAAGAAATCAGGCAAAACACGAACAGACATATTAATCCTTGAATTTTACATCAACGATTTCAAATTCTTTTTCGCCACCCGGCAAACGAACAGTGCAAGTATCACCAACACAATGTCCAATCAATGCACGTCCAACCGGTGACGTACAGGAAATTACCAAACGACCATCAGATTCAATATCTGACAAAATACGACATTCCATTTTGTTACCATCTTCGTCTTCGGTAATAACCTTGGCACCAAAAACAACGCGGTCGCCAGAAAGGCTGTCCACATCAATAACCTGGGCATTTTCAATTGTGTTTTCAATAAATTGAATACGTTTATCGATTTGACGCTGTTTTTCTTTGGCGGCACTGTAATCTGCATTTTCAGACAAATCACCCAGCGAACGCGCCCATTGGACCACTTTCAATATTTCTGGTCTTTGGTTTTCTTTTAAATCTTTTAATTCTGCCAACAATTTATCAAAGCCTTGGCGTGAAATTGGTTTCTTTTCCATAACAAATCCTTAATTTTAAGTATAAAGATATAACATTAATTTTAATTTTGCAATTATCAATTCAAACTATTATACTATATATATTATGTATAGATTTAAACCAAATGTTTTGACATTATTCCTGATGCGTCGGTTCTTTACCAGTTTTCTTCTGGTTATGTTGACGACATGTGGGATTATATTCGCAGTCACTTTCGTTGAAAGACTTTCTTCAAATCCCGATGCATTGTCCACATTAATGGATGCATGGGTACGTTTATTGGAATATGTTCCTATGTTTTTACCGCTGGCTGTGTTTATGGGGACATTGGTTGCTTTTTATAATTTAACAAAATCATCGGAACTGATAATTGTATCAGGAACTGGTTTATCACCTTTTCAAATTGCAAAACCATTTTTAACGGGTGCTTTCTTGATTGGTGTTTTTGCCGCAACAATTGTTAATCCCTATTCCGTAGATTTAACAACACGCAACTTAACAAACCATCAATTAAAGTTAATAGATAACGCAATATGGTTGCGCGAATCTTCTGAAAACGGATATTTGACGGCACGCGCAATGGGTATGAACATATCCAAAGATCACGAAATTATCTTTAACGATGTAACAATATTATTGCAAGATAATGAATTTAAATTAAAAGAACGCATATCTGCCAAAGTTGCAAATTTATCAAATGACGGTATTGATGTCCAAAAGGCCAGTATTATTGGACCTGATGGTGCAACAACAAACGGATCACGTCATATTGAAACAAAATTAACACCACAAACTGTATTGGACAGATATTTACAACCTGATCAAATTTCATTTTGGAAATTACCAACATTTATAAGCAAAATGAACGCCATTGGTGTTTCAACACGTGGACATTTGGTGCAATTCTGGACATTGTTATTTTTGCCATTAACAATGATAGCAATGACTGTGTTGGGCATCGCTTTTTCCCAAACAAAACAACGCAGAAATTACAGTTTTGGCGTTAAATTCAGTTTGGGTATTGTCACATGTTTTGGACTTTATTTTATTGTGAATATATTTAACGCATTGGGAAACACTGGTGCTTTGCCACCAATTATCGCAATTGTCGCACCACAAATAATTATCATAACTGGTGCATGTACTTTCATAACCAGTTTTGACACGATATAGGAATCAAAAATGCCAATTCGCAGAAGAGAAAAAAACAAAAAGAAATTTCTGATTTGGACAATAATAATTATATTGGCCATTGGTATGATTTGGTCTTTTTCTAACAATCCGGTATTTACAGAAATAGTTCTTTATCCATGAATTACATTGATATTTTCTTAGAGGCTTTATCCGCAGAAAAAGGACGCAGTCAAAAAACACTAAGCGCCTATTCTTCTGATTTAAAACATGCCCAAGATTCAATTGGAAATTTATTGGAAGCAAATGCCCAAGATATTCAAAACTATTTATCTGAATTACCAGACAAACCATCATCAATTGCGCGAAAAGCCAGCGCATTACGCAGTTTTTATAAATTCTTGATGTTGGAAAAAATCATAACAAAAAATCCGACATCTAATTTGGAATTACCAAAACGCGGACGTGCATTACCAAAATATTTATCCCCAGAAGAAATCGAATTATTAATATCGTCCAGTGGTGATATAAAAACATCTGTGCGTCTTAAATGTATGATAGAATTATTATATGCATCTGGCCTGCGCGTAAGTGAATTATGTGAATTACCGTTATCTGCAAATTTGGGCGATAAATTATTAATACATGGCAAAGGGGCAAAAGAAAGATTGGTCCCCATGCACGAAGCCGCCCAAGATGCATTACACAAATGGTTGGAAATGCGTGGCGATATTGATTCAAAATATGTATTCCCAACAAATTCACAAACTGGCCATATTACACGTGATGGCTTTTTCAAGATATTAAAAAAATGTGCTGTATTGGCTGGTATAGATCCACATCGCGTATCACCGCACGTGTTGCGTCATTCGTTTGCTTCGCATCTGTTGGCCGGTGGTGCAAATTTACGCGTAATACAAACAATGTTGGGACACGAAGATATTTCAACAACACAAATATATACACATGTATTACCTGAAAAATTACGTGATACAGTGGAAAGCGCACACCCATTGGCACATAATGAAATCAAGGATATATAAACAATGATAACAAAATGCGAACATCCAGGTTGTACAAAAGCAGGAACATGCCGCGCGCCAAAAACGCGTGACTTAAAAGAATATTGGTGGTTCTGCAAAGAACATGCGGCCGAATATAATAAAAATTGGAATTATTATGCCAATATGACACCTGATGAAATTGATGCAGAATGGGAACGCGAAACATTTGGAATTGCTGATAAAGACAAAGAACAAGCAAACAAAAACGAAGCCGATTATGTAAACTTTCTTAATGATTTTATATCTGGTCGTGGAACGTTCGACAGAATGCCAGCAAAGAAATCAATCCCTTCACAAATCGTATCTGCATTGCATACTTTTGATTTACCAATCAGTGCAACATGGCGCGAAGTTGGGGCAAAATATCGTGCATTGGCAAAAAAATATCACCCAGATACTGCGACAGATAAAACTTCAACCACTGAATTTACGCGTATAACATCCGCATACGAAACACTAAAAAAATATTTCAAAAAATAACCGTAATACCCTATTTTATATTTGCACAGAAATCATTTTGTGCTATGATTTTGCAAACGAAACGAATGGATTAAATATGCAAGATGTTGTTATTTTGGGTTCTGGACCTGCGGGATTAACCGCTGCGATTTATACTGGTCGCGCCAACAAATCTACTATTGTGCTGGCAGGTGCATCCCTTGGGGGACAAACTGGTGAAATTGCAAAACTGGAAAATTATCCCGGTTGGGCTGGTTCTGGTATGGAACTGATTCAGTTTATGAAAAAGCAAGCAGAATCTTTCGGTGCAAAAATTGAATTTGCGTCTGCAACAGATATCAAATTTAACGAAGATAAAACTTTCACTGTCATTTGCGACAATGGCAAAACAATTGATACCAAAACAGTTATTCTTGCAACTGGTGCAATGGCACGCAGATTGGAAATCGCTGGTGCACGTGAATTTTTTGGCAAAGGTGTTTCATATTGTGCAACATGTGATGGTTTCTTTTACAGTGGTCGCGATGTGTTGGTATATGGCGGCGGCAACGCTGCACTAAATGATGCGCTGTATTTAGCTGATGTTGCAAAATCTGTCCGGATTGTTTATCGCAAATCTGAATTCTTCCGCGCAGAAGCAGTCTTACGTGACCGCGTTGCCGAAAAAGAAAACATTGAATGCATTTATAATACCGAATTAAAATCTATTTCACAAAAACCAGACAGTGAAAAATTGATTGCAACCACTACAACTGGTGATGAAATTGAATGCGATGGAATCTTTGTTGCTATTGGTCACGAAGCAAACACAGACTATTTATCAGAATCAATCAAACGCGATGATATGGGACGCATAATACCAGAATCCTTGCCGAAAGGAATGTTCGTTGCTGGCGATGTGCACAGTAATATTAAAATGCAAATCGCAACCGCTGTTGGTACAGGATGCAGCGCTGGTATGGATGCAATTGCTTATTTGAATTCAAAGGATTAAAAATGGAATCGTTTAAAAGTTTTTCAGATTATCCAAGTGTTCCAAGCAAAATTTTCACTGCAGAAAATCTTGCTAAATATAATGACTACATTCAAGAAGCGGTTGAACAATCAAGAAAAATGGAATTGGCAGCAAGAGAATGGGCCAGTAAAAATATAATTTGGTTTCACAGCGGAAGATAAACAAGAAGGTAAAAAATGTTAGATATAAAATTTATTCGTGAAAATAAAGATGTTGTTAAAAATGCTTGTGCGGTAAAAAATTTTCCAGATGTCGTTGATGAACTTTTGGCATTGGATGTTCGCGTTCGTGAATTGAAAACAATCACACAAACTAAAACAGCAGAAAAAAATAAAATTACAAAAGAAATTCCAACTGCAACTGACAAGGCCCCACTAATTGCACAATCAAAAGCGATAAGCGAAGAAATCGCAAATGATATGGCTGAACTTGCTGAAAAAGAAGCGCAATTAAACGATTTGATGCATCGTGTTCCTCAAATCCCAGACGCATCTGCCCCGGTCGGCGCAGATGAATCTGCTAATGTCGAAGTAAAACGTATTGGTACACCACGTGAATTTGATTTTACACCACGTCCACAATGGGAATTGTTGGAAATGAATGGTTGGTGGATGCCAGAAAAAATCGCAGGCATTTGTGGGACACGTGTTTATGCATTGTGTGGCGAATTGGCAGAATTGGCATTGGCTGTTCAAACTTATGTTGTTCAAAATTTGATTTCCAAAGGATTCAAATATATCGAATGCCCATCAATTACAAAACCACAAACTATATTTAATGCTGGTCACTTTATGGGATCTGATTTGTCTGTTATGAATAACGATGTATTTATGTTGGAAAACACCGACAGATGTTTGGCTGGTACCGCTGAAATCATTATCAATTCATTACACGCAGATGAAATTTTGAATGAAAATGAATTACCACTTAAATATGCCGGTTATTCACCATGCTTCCGCAAAGAAGCCGGTGCCGCTGGTCGTGATACTCGTGGCATTGTTCGCGTTCATCAATTCAACAAGGTTGAACAATATGTATTCTGCAAACCAGAACAAAGCGATGAAATGCACGAACATATTTTAAACAACCTTTGCGAATTTATGGAAGCCTTTGAATTACCATATCGCGTAATTGCAAATTCAACTGGTGACATGGGATTCAATAAAGTAAAAATGAATGACGTCGAAGCATGGTTCCCATCTGAAAACGCATATCGTGAATTGGGTTCCTGTTCATCGATTGGTCAATTCCAGGCACGCAGAACAAACACACGTTATCGTGAAAATGCAACCGGCGAAGTCAAATATGTTGCAACATTAAATAACACAGCGATTGCCCTGCCACGTGCATTGGTTCCAATTATTGAAAACCATCAAAACCCAGACGGTTCTGTAAACATACCAAAGGCATTACAACCATACATGGGTGGCCGAACAAAAATTGGTGGTAAACATTAAAAATACCGGCAAACGCCGGTATTTTTTATCTTTCATTTTTATGTAAATCAACTGCAAACACTGATGATGGCAACATTTGCTTTATTGCCGCCACGAAAGTATTTGATTTCCAAGTATCAACTTCACGATTCATCTTTATGATACTTTCTGCGTCTAAATCAAAAACCAAAGAATTACCATAATAAACCCAAACACCATTATTATCATTTTTACCATGATTCACATGATGCGCAATTGCTTCACTCAATCTTTGCAATAAATGTTTACCGCTGCGATCATAAGGCATATCCAAAATTGGTTCTAATTTATTATAATTTATTAAATCTGAATAAATAATATCTTTACCAGAATACAAATATTTTTTCGGATCTTTTGCGATTTCCAACAAATATTCGTAAGCATTTCTCTCACGCGTGTATTCTTGTGCCTCTTTTACACGATCTTCTGGTGTAAAGTATTTTTTCTTTTGAATTGTTTTTAATTTCTTATCCAAAATACCATAGCACCATTCCACGTATCCATATAGTAATTTCTGTATTGTTTCATCTATATTTTTTGGTACCATAAAAAACTCCTTTTATCAGACAGATTGTACCATAAAAACGCATAAAATCATATATAATTTGTTGATTTTACAAAAATATAGTATAATATTTTCGTTTGCGACAAAAAATAAGAGATAACACATGAAAATAAGAAATATTGCTATCATAGCTCACGTTGACCACGGAAAAACAACCCTGGTTGATAATATGTTGAAACAGGCCGGTACTTTCCGTGAAAACGAACACGTTGAAGATCGCGTAATGGACAGTGGTGATATTGAACGCGAGCGCGGAATCACAATATCCGCAAAACCAACATCTATCCAATGGGGCGAATATAAAATTAATATCGTTGATACCCCTGGACACGCTGACTTTGGTGGCGAAGTAGAACGTATTTTATCTATGGTTGATGGTGTGGTTTTATTGGTGGACAGTGCCGAAGGCCCATTACCACAAACCAAATTTGTATTATCAAAGGCATTGAAATTAAACCTGCGCCCTATTGTTTGTATCAATAAAATTGATCGTGGCGATGCGCGTCCAGATGAAGTTCTAACAGAAACTTTTGATTTGTTTGATAAACTTGGTGCAACAGATTCCCAACTTGATTTCCCATATTTGTACGCTTGCGGACGTGACGGTTGGGCAATTCGCGATTTAAAAGATATTGATAACCCCAACAAAGATTTAACACCTTTGTTCCAATTGATTGTAGATCATGTTCCTGCCCCAGATTGTAATGGCGAAAGATGTCAATTGGATGCACCTTTTAAAATGTTGGCTACAACATTGGAAGCAGATCCATATGTAGGACGTATTTTGACTGGAAAGATTGAATCTGGAACAGTAAAGGTTGGACAATCTGTCAAAGCAATTAATATGGCTGGCGAATTTATTGAAAACGCAAAAATCACAAAAATTATTGAACATCAAGGTGTGAACAAAGTATCACGCGAAAGCGCATCTGCTGGCGATATCGTTGTTATCGCGGGTTTTTCAAAAGCGACTGTGGCAGATACACTTTGTGATCCATCTGTTAACGAACCAATTCCAGCTATGCCTATTGATCCACCAACATTAACTATGACATTCTTTGTTAATACATCACCTTTGGCTGGACAAAGTGGTAAGAAATTAACATCACGTATGATCGGCGAAAGATTGTTCCGCGAAGCAGAAACAAATATTGCATTAAAAGTTTCACAAAGTGAAAACAATGAAGCATTCGAAGTTTCTGGTCGTGGCGAATTACAATTGGGTATTTTGATTGAAACAATGCGCCGTGAAGGATTTGAATTATCTGTATCACGCCCACGCGTAGTTATGAAAACGGATGAAAACGGTGAAAAATTGGAACCTATCGAAGAAGTTGTTATTGACGTTGACGATGAATTCAGTGGTGTTGTTATTGAAAAAATGACTAAGCGCAAGGCAACAATTACCGAAATGAAACCATCTGGTGTCGGCAAAACACGTATTGTATTTTCTGCCCCATCACGTGGTTTGATTGGTTATTTATCCGAATTCAGAACCGACACACGTGGCACAGGTATTATGAACCGCGTATTTGATAAATATGATTTATACCGCGGTCCAATCACCCAATATCGTCCTGGCGTTTTGGTATCTATGGAAGCAGGCAGCACAACTACATATGCCCTGCACAATCTTGAACCACGTGGTGTATTGTTCGTTGGCCCGCAAACAGAAGTTTATTCTGGCATGATTGTTGGCGAACACAGCAAAGAAAACGATATCGAAGTTAACCCTGTTCGTGGAAAACAATTAACAAATGTTCGTTCTGTTACTGCAGATGAAAAATTGTTCTTGGCCCCACCAAGAAAGATGTCTTTGGAAGAAGCACTGTCTTATATCCAAGATGACGAATTGGTAGAAGTCACACCAGCGACAATTCGTTTGCGCAAAAAAGAATTGGACAGCGGTAAACGTAAAAAAGCATACCGTTTTGCCGAAACAGATTAATAAAGATACCGCCATTGCTGGCGGTATTTTTTTTATTCCCTTGCAGAAAAAAATCCTATTTATTATAATAGACATATCCAAAAAACAGGATTTCATATGAATTGGAAACTTAAAAAATTTCTTTGCAATATTCTTGCTATGACAGCTTTTACAAAAACACACAGAAGACAGATACGCGACAGATTAATGTTCTATGATTTTATCAAAGAGACCAATATCCCAACGGTTGCATCACCATCTGTCCCTGTAAAAAGCAAAACAAAAATAAATGTAGCATTTTGTTCTGATAAACGTGGAATCAAATTGGCTGCTGTTTCGATAAAATCATTACTAAATGTTTCAAAAGGCAAATGTGATTACAACATATATTGTGTAATTGATGAGGACGCAAACATAAAAGAAAAAAAATCTTTATCTGATTTAGTCAAAGGAACAGGTTCCACAATTACATTTTTAAAACCAAACAAGGACTTTGATAAATCTTATCTTGAAGGTTGGACCAAAGCCATTTATTATCGCACTATGTTGCCAGCCCTGTTACCAAAGGTTGATAAAATAATTTACGCAGATATCGACGTGATATTCTGTAACGATTTGATAGAAGCATATAATTTTGATATGGGTAATAACTATATTGGCGGTGTAAAAACATTTGCAGACGGTTATATAAATTCTGGTTTTTTAATAATGAATTTAAAACAAATCCGCAAAGACAAACTTTATAAAAAATGGATTTCTGTATCACAAAAAGAAAAGTATCCTAATCCAGATCAAGATTTATTGAACTATACTTGCAAAGGGCGAATTTTATATTTACCTTTGAAATATAACTTTCAAACTATGGATGGGGCAAACATATACAAATGTCATCCACAATGGGAAATACAGGATATTCAATATCATTTAGTTGTGTTGCATTTTTCTAATTGGATGAAACCATGGCACGAAAAGAAAAACCGACCAATTTTTGAAGAACTATGGTGGAAATACGCCAAACAAACAGGGTTATGGTAAAATATAAAAAGGAAATATTATGAAAAAACCTTTATTTACAGTTGTTGTTCCAATATATAACGCATCTAAATTTATTCGCAAAGCAATGGAACATCTTGTCCATCAAACTTTCCAAGACTTTGAAATAATCATTGTTGATGATGGTTCAACTGACAACAGTGCACAAATTATTAAAGATTACGCTAAACATGATAAACGCATAAAATTAATACAACAAAAAAATGCCGGCGTTTCCGCTGCATCTAATACAGGCATCAAGGCTGCAAGTGGCGAATATGTGTGCATACACGACCATGATGATTTTGTAAATCTTGATTATTTTGAAAAAATGGCGGTTGCTGCAAATCAAACACATGCGGATATTTTATGTGGCGAAGTTAACGAACCAGGTTGGTCTTTTCCAGAATTTACACACATTCAAATTGCGACATCTCTATCCGATAAAATCTTTATAACACATGCCAACGCTTTTAACTGCGCATGGCGTTATGCTTATAAAACAGAATTTTTGCGTAAAACAAAATTATTGTTTGAAACATCTGTTTGGGGCGCCCAAGATGTTATATTTTCCAAATCTGCAATTGTATTAGCAGACACAGTGGCAACTGTTCCTGGTGCTATATACAACGTTGTTGATCAACCAACATCTCTTGGTAAAGACAACAAAAAGAAAAACGCACACTGTACTGCTGAAACAGCAAAAGCATGGCAAAGATATGCCGAATTACTGCAAAAACATGGTGCAACCGAATTATTAAACACACCAGATAAACCATCACACATTAATACATTCAAAATGTTTAATCGTGTAATCTATAAGGTAGAAATTTACCCACGTAAAAAAAGATATTTCTTGTTTGGTATAAACATAGGAACAAAACATATGGATTAAAAAAATCTCCGAAATGGGGATTTTTTTATAAATCTATATCATATGATTTGTCAGCAATTGCCGCATATACACCTGTATATCCGTGTATATATGACAATTCAAACAAATCATCAACATCCAATTTCATCATCATTTGAAAAACAGCTTGTTCAGTTGAAACATAACCATGTTTTTTCATTATTTTGCGTGTCCTTTCAAAATCATTATAAAATCTATGAATATTATCGGCCGTTCCCATAATACTGCATGCTGGGACATCATAATCTGCATTTATCATAGCAATATCCTGTAAGTTTTGTTTTACAAGACTTTCTTTCGTAGCTAATGGAATTTTTACTGTTTTTCTGTATAGTTTATAAATAAAATTTGGAATAAAATGTGGTCTTGTTTTGCCAAGTGTTTTCGCTATCGTTATGCGAACACGTTCTGGTTTTGCTTTTATAGAACCATCCCAATTTTGCCAAAAATCTTCATAGTAAGGATTAAAAGAACCAGCGTCCAACCACATAAAATACTTTGTTTTAAACTTGTTATTATTTGCAGCCCATTCCATCACCCAAGGTTTCGCCATAATAACTAATAAATAGTCAATCCAATCTTGGGGCGTTTTATGATGAAAAAAGAATCCGCGTTTACCATGCATGCCATCCAAAATTTTTAACCACTCATCCCTTTCTTTATAATGCGGCAAATTTGAAAACTTTATAACATGCATATCAACATATTTATCCAATTTATTTCTTTTTATATAATCCGCCGTTTCCATATCACACCAAATGGCAACCTTTTTAAAAGTTTCTATTAAATTTTTTAGTGACGGCAAATAAAATTCTTCAAATTTTCTGTTCGCCTTTTTTATAGCCGCCAAATTATCCTGTTGTGGCATTTTAAACAACATTGTACAAAAAGTAATATCCTTTCTTTTGTTATCGTATGATATAGACATTATGTTTTCCTTTGTTGCAAAACGTTTATAAAACATGTATATTATAATCAAAGAATTATTTTATGTCCACACATAAACGTTTATTTTTATTTGCAGGTTTTGATAAAGATTGCATTATTGACGATGCGCTGATTTATTATGTAAAGTCACTTTCAAAATACGGTGATATTGTTTTGTGTATGGATTGTGATTGTCCACAAAAAGAAATCAATAAAATAAAAAAATACGTAATTCATACTATTTCTAAAAAACATGGCGAATATGATTTTGGTTCTTACAAGCGTTGTTTTCAATATGCACGCGATAAAAAAATATTAAAAAATTATGATTATTTATATTTGGTGAACGATTCTGTTTTTGGACCAACAATTAACATAAAACAAACTTTACAAAACATAGAATCTATCAAAACTGACGCATGTGGTATTATTATTTCAAAACATAAAACACATGCTTTCATGGAATCTTGGTTTATCCGCCTTGATAAAAAAATATTTAGCTCGGATTGGTTTGCTGATTTTATGGATTCTGTAACAAAAGAACAGAACAAAGAAGACATAACCGTAAAATACGAACACGGATTAACTAATTTAATTAAAAACAATGATTGTTCTTGGTCTGGATTACACACTGTGCGTGGTCGAAAAACATATAACAAACCAAAATATTTATTCCAACACGGTGTGCCTTTTATAAAAAAAGTGTCTTTTGTTCGACACAATGGTGCATTGGGACAACAAATTAAATATATATTGAACAATTGTGATAAAACCGCATCAAAATCAATTATAAAAACCGCAAATCGTATATACGGGAAAAAATATATGAATTGGTTTTTGACCGACAATCCATTAAAAATATTATTTAGAAATATTCAATACAGTATAAAGAAACTAAATAACGGTGAAATATGATAAAAAAACAAAAAAATATTGCAGCACTTACTATGGCACGTGATGATGAATTCTTTTTGTCACGCTGGATTGCATATTATGGAAAACAATTTGGAACTGAAAACCTGTACATCTTATTAGACGGCGAAGATCAAACAATTCCTGAAAACGCTGGACACGCACATATAACAAAACTGCCGCATGAACAATTATCTCGCACAGCTGGTGATAAATATCGCATAAATAAATTATCTGAATTGGCGCGCGAATTATTAAAAACTTATGACATAGTTATTGGATGTGACAGTGACGAATTTTTAATTGTCGACCCAAAACTCCATACAACTTTGTCAAAATATCTATCAAATAAAAAAATTCACATAACTCTATCAGGACTTGGATTGGATATTGGGCAACATTTGTACAATGAAGCAATATTAGACACAACTGCACCATTTTTGGAACAACGCGAATACGCCCTACTTTCAACACGTTACACAAAACCAGTTGTTATAAACAAACCAATAACATGGGGCAGTGGTTTCCACAGTATACGCCACCATAATTTCCACATAGATAAAAATTTATATCTGCTTCATTTTGGTGCGATTGATATGAATATGTTGGAAGAAAAAGCAAAAAAACGTGGATCAGATTGGTTAAAACATTTAAAAAGACGTGGCAATGGAACAATTAATACAATCACAAAACACAAGCCAAAATCCGAAAAATGGTTGCGTATTGCACGTGTTTTACAAACATATTGTCGTCCAATATATGCTTTTCGAAAGCCAGCAATGTTTGGATTAAAACCAGTTGTAAAAATACCTGCCCGTTTCAAGAAATCTGGGATATAAAATTGTCAATTCTGCGTTTATATTTACGTGCACGCATTGTTGGCGGATTATCAAAAACACCTTGTTTATATAATTTTATAAACTCTGTCTTTATTGTTTCTTTATCACTTTGTAAATCAACAGCACTTATTTTACGCATAGCAATAATAATAAAAGGCCACAAGAAATATTTTGCATAATATTTTTGTTCCCTGATATTTGCCTTTTTCTTGTATAAATCATATGACAAAGATAACCCCTTGCAAACAGACAAAATCATATTAACCGCCTTTGAACTGTTTAGTATAGAAGACATATTCGGCATATAAAAATACAAAGGTGCACGCACAATGACCGTATGTGGTCGCATCAACATAATTTTTGACCACCAAGGAAAATCTTCCATTATAATATTTTTTTGAAACAGATTATTTTTAGCAAAATTTTTACGTAACATTTTCAACACTGGGTAACAATGTCTTACCCTGAAAAAACCTATATCATGATTTTTTTCTGTTGAATGAAATAATATTTTATCTGTTACACAATGAGCCAGCCGACAAATGTTATATTTTTTATTATACGTGTTCGGAAAAATATTTAAAACATCAAATCCAGATAACATTTTTTGTTTTAATGAATTATGTGCTTTGTTATCTATATCAAAAACCACCATATCAGCATTATTTTTATTTGCATAAAAATAAAGTATTTCCATGGTTTGTGGATGAATAAAATCATCACTATCCAAATACATTATATATTCGCCTTTGGCAAAAGACAAACCTGCATTTCGCGCATCAGAAAGACCGCCATTATCTTTGTGAACAACAATAAATCTTTTATCTTTTTTGGCATATTCATCCAAAATTTTTCCTGATTTATCAGGACTCCCATCATCAACACATATTGCCTGCCAATCTTGAAAAGTTTGACTTTTAACACTGTCCAAACATCTGCGCAAGTATTTTTCAACATTATACACAGGTATTATTATCGATATTATTGGTTTTGATAATTTCATTATTTTACACCTATAAAATCATATATTTTTTCACGCAAATCATACCATTCATTTGGAACATAATTAAATACGCCGATATTATTCATTTCAATAAATTCTGCGCGTGCTTCATCTAATTCATCATTGGTCTTCAAATATTTCAACTTACGAAAAGCCCAATTAACAAATAACCACATAAATTGAGATTGCCATTTTTTCATTTGATATTCATCAGCTTTTTCTGCGTACAACCGATAGGCAGTTTTTATACCGGTACATAAACTTTTCATTATTCTTAATTGTTTTGCACTTAATACTATCCCACCAAAGTTAGGTATATAATAATAAAGTGGCAATGGAATAACTGTCACACGTGGTTTTTTCAACATAATTGCAGACCACCAAGGAAAATCTTCAAACAAAATCCCCTTGATAAAAGGCGTGTCTTCAATTAAAGATTTTTTATAAAGATTTTTCCAAACCTGACAATGTTTTATCAACCATTTACGATTTGGATTTGTTTTATTATGTGCACGTTCAGTTGCCAATTCAAAAACATCATCTGTTGTTTTTGTTTTTATTTTATCAAGATTGTATCTTTTTTTAATTCCAAATGGTACAACATTGTCTGTATCTAAATGCAAAACATGGCGAACCATCAATTGTGGACGATAAAACCTGTCATAAGTAAACGACACAATATCAGATTTATTTTTTCGTGCAGTTTCATATGCAATTTTCATGGTTTGTGGATGAATAAAATCATCACTATCCAAATACATTATGTATTCACCTTTTGCATACGGCATACCAAAATTACGCGCATCAGACAAACCGCCGTTTTCTTTATGGACTACAATAAATCTTTTGTCTTTTTTTGCATATTCTTCGGCAATTTCTCCAGATTTATCAGGACTGCCATCGTCAACACATATGGCTGTCCAATCTGTAAAAGTTTGATTTAAAACACTATCCAAACATCTTTTCAGATATTTCTCTACACCCCACATTGGAATGATAATTGATATCTTTGGTTTCATATATTTACCTTTTCTACATTTTATTTATCATGACATCTGCAAAAGATCCTGGCACAGGATGTTCAGAACCACGATATGTCACCTTTTGAAAAAACGCCCCAGATGTCACTTTATCAAATGTTTTTTGATCAAAAGGTTTGTGTTGATAATCCCACCAAAGTGAATGTGTTGGATCTTGATCAACATGTGGCATTTTAGCAAAATATTTTTTTGCCCTTTCGTCATTCATAACCAAAGTTTTAAATAACAACTGATGCATAAAATAATCAAAATTATGGTTTTCGTGCATCCAATAATCCAATATCATCGCACGCCATGCATCTAATAAATAAGCACCTTTGCGTGAACGAATAAAACAATTTTGCATAAAACTGTAAGGACTGCCAACATGTTGTCCTGCTAAATAAACAAAGAAATCTTCTTTTTCTATCCATTCGGGTAATGGCGCCGTTACAAATGCAGTAGCGTCCAACCAAATCCCACCATGTTCATACAACAATTCAACACGACAAATGTCTGCAAAATGTGCATGTGCTATTTTACCAGTATGATATTTATCAATAATTTCTTGTGGCAAAGTTATATAATCAAAAATTGTTTTATCATCCAACACAATCAATTCCTGTTTACAATGACGACGAACGCTACGAAAACACGCTTTCACTAAAGCCGGTGCTTTTTCTTCACCCTGAAACCAAATTGTCCATATTTTTTCGTTTTTATTGTTTTTAACAACTTTGCGTTCTTTTATAGCCGCAGCAGCAGGAAGATAACGTTTAAAATATTGCGGTATTATTTTCGATATAACATCACTGCGCACCTGACGCCTATGCACACGACTACGCCACGGCCAATTAAGAATATGCCCCCGTAAAACGACATCTGTCATTGCGAAAAATCTTGCTATATTCATACCGATACTCCCTTTTTTATAAGTAAGCGGGCAGATTTGCCCGCTTATAAAGTATTATTCAGACATACTGTCTTCGTCATCAATCGGACCAGTTGTCATTTCTTCAGCGATACCGCTAGCTTTTGCCATGATTTTATCAAGTAACTCTTTTTGGACATCTTCATGATCTTTCAACCATTGACGTGCATTTGCTTCGCCTTGTCCGATACGTTCATCATTATAAGAATAGAACGAACCAGCTTTTTCAATAAGGTTATATTTCACACCCATATCAAGTATTTCACTTATTCTCGATATGCCTTCGCCATACATAATTTTGAAATCAACTGTACGGAAAGGTGGCGCAACTTTATTTTTTACAACCTTTACACGTGTTTCATTACCAATAACGTTTTCTTTATCTTTGATTGCACCAGTTCTGCGAATATCTAAACGAACAGAAGCATAGAATTTCAATGCATTACCACCAGATGTTGTTTCAGGACTGCCAAACATAACACCGATTTTCATACGAATTTGATTGATGAAAATTAAAAGTGTATTACTGCGTGACACAGAACCAGCCAACTTTTTCAAAGATTGTGACATTAATCTTGCAGTTGTTCCCATATAAGTATCACCAATATTACCTTCCAATTCAGCCTTTGGCACCAATGCCGCAACAGAATCAACAACAACCACATCAACCGCACCTGATTTAATAAGAGTATCTGCGATTTCCAATGCCTGTTCACCAGAATCTGGTTGTGATATAATAAGGTTAGAAACGTCTACACCTAATTTTTTTGCATAACTTGGATCCAATGCGTTTTCTGCATCTATATAAGCACATGTACCACCTTTCTTTTGAGATTCAGCAACAGCATGTAATGCCAATGTTGTTTTACCAGAAGATTCTGGTCCATAAATTTCAACAATACGTCCTTTTGGATAACCACCAATGCCCAACGCAATATCAAGTCCCAAAGAACCTGTTGAAATTGCTTCGATGTTTTGCTGTGAACCATCGCCCATTTTCATGATGGCTTCTTTACCAAACTGTTTTTGTATTTGCGCCAAAGCTGATTCTAATGCAGGATTTTTAGCAGGCGCTGTTTCTTTAACTACTTCTTTTTTTGCCATAAAATACCCCTTTCGTTTTATACCGAAATCATACTAAGAAAAACATGTTAACGCAAGGGCTATTATTTAATGTTTTGACCATAAAACTATAGTTGACAAAACCGCCATTATTGCAGTAATCATCCAAACAGCAGATGTCGAACCAAATATTGTTATACACAACATACCTAATAACGGCGCAAAAACTTTTGGAAAATTCACACTTGTTCTAAAAACCCCATAAAAACGGGCCTGTTCTGTTTTTGGCATATCATTAAAGAATAATAAATCATGACAAGCTTCCATAAGAGCACCAGATATTTGCCACAAAACAAACAACACCAACAGTGTATATCCACTGGCAAACGTAGCAATCAATGAAAACATCCCAAACGATAAGAATCCCAAAGTCAACCATAATTTAACACCATACTTTTTCATCAGTTTACCCATAAATAAATCTAGTATTATATATGGCAGAATACCGATAGATAAAACAAGCCCCAACGTTTCATTCGAAAAACCGTTTTCCACAACAATGATTGGAACATAAAGCAAACGCATAGAACTTAACGCATAAAAACCAAAGTTAACAATATAAGCACGCAACATGCCTTGCTTTTTAAAGAACGCTTTTGCACTTATACGCAAAGCACGTATTGTCTTGTACAATTTCACAGGCTTTATTACTTTATCTTCTTGAACTATACCAAAATGTTTAAAGAACAAAAGCCCAGATATATATATCATACCAGCCGACAACAAAGGCATCCTGTAATTTCCATCAAACAAACCAACAATCCACATAGCGAACATTGGTGCAACAAACGCACCGATATTAACCCATAACAAATACCTGGCGTTTAATTTTTCCATACCGATACCACGTGAAAAATCAGACATAAAAAGTGGTAATAAAATACCCAACATTGTCGAAGCAAAACAAACAACATAATCAAGAATAATAAACGTTGACGGTTGCACAGAAAAACTCATCATGCAATAACAAACACCCATTGCAGCCATAGTTATATAAAGCAATCTTGTTTTTGTGAACCAACGCAATATTTCCGCAGAAAAAATTCCTACAAATACCGCAAACATCGCATAAGCTGCCGCATATACACCAACCGCAGCAGATGCCATTTCTTCATTTAAAAAAACTTTAAAAATACCCAAAAGCACCAACGAATAAACAGCATGAACAATCCCACTACCAAAACCAGTAAACAACCCCAGATTCGCAAAAGAAAATCCGTTCACACTATTCTTAATGGAAAGATATTTTTCCCTTCTCACTTTAACCCCTTGGCATAAATATAGCACAAACAAATATTTTATAAACAGATTTTTTATTTATCAAATCTGGAAGTATTTGCATGCGTCAAAGCAATTGCAATCGCATCACTTTCATCTGCCGTTTTTGGATGCGCTGTTGGCAATAAAATAGAAAGCATTTTATATATTTGATCTTTGTCTGCATGACCCATACCGGTCAGCGCTTTTTTTACTTTGTTTGGTTCGTATTCAAAAACAGGAATATTGTTTACAGCAACAGCTGTTATAGCGGCCGCACGCGCATGTCCCAAAAGCAATGTTGTTTTTCCATTTTTATTAACAAATATAACTTCGATACTGCATTCGGTCGGATTAAATTCTTTACATAAATCTTTAACGCCATTAAATATGAAAGCCAATCTTTCGGCCAATGTTAATTTTGTTGGCGGCAAAATAACACCACTGGCAATATACTTACGCGCCGAACCAGCAATATCTATAATTGCCCAACCAGTATGTAAAAGCCCAGGATCGATTCCTATAATTCTTTTCATTTTCGTATGGTTATTTTACCGACACAATCTCTGCCGTAATATTTATTAACTTTTGTTTTTATTTCATCAATCTTGTATGATAATTCCAGCGCAAACGCAGGCGACACGGGACGAACAACTATATTAAATTTTTTATCGCGTGCTAATTTTACAGCAACAACTTTTGATATTTTTGCAATATCATCACCAATTATTTTTTTCCAATTATTTACCAAATCAGCATCGCTTGTTCGAACACCAAACATTTCCATTAAACCGCCAAATGCAGCAGCCAAAGTTTGTGGGCGACTTTTACGTAAATCTAAATTAACTTTTTTATCTTGGTTTGACATAACTGTATTCTTTTGGCATTAAAATAAACATTTGTCCTTGTGAATGTTGACCATGCGCAACTTGATATGCTTCATCCCCAGAACCAAAGAATATGTCTGCGCGTATCCATCCACGAATTGCACCACCAGTATCTTGGGCAATCATCAATCTGTTAAACGAACGACCATCAGATAATGATGTATTTATATATACAGGCAACCCCAATGTATAAATACTGTCGTCCATAGCAACACTTCGTATCTTGGAAAGCGGTGTTCCCAATTTTCCAATTACACTGTGTTGTGGTGTTTCATAAAAATACACATAACGTGGATTGTTGTAAATAACTTCTTTGGCTAAAGATGGATTTTGTTTCAAATGTGTCCACACAGCATCAGCGCTGTATCCACCGGCCGGCTTAATGCCTCTTTCTTGTAATTGTGTTCCAATAGATTTAAATGGCATATCATTAACAGCAGCAAAATTTAATTTAACCATTGTCCCGTCTTCCAGTTTTAACATACCGCTGCCTTGGATCTGTAAATTTTGAACATCAACAATGTTTGCCCAATATAATACACGCCCTATTTTCTTGTTTACGATATCGCGTTTTGAAACTCCTTTGTAATTACGTCCATCAATTGGCACACCCATAATAGGTTCATTGCATTGTGCGGTGCGTGTTTTACATCCCGGTATCACAGGCGAATAATATCCGGTATATGTTCCCGTTTTGCCACCTTTTTCATTATAAACCTGATATGGTTGGAAATTAGATTCAAACCATGCGCGCACTGTTTTTACATCCGCGGAACTGCTTGGCAACATATTACATTTTTCACGCAATAATTCTGGATCTGGGATAACAGAACCAGTATATTGAATCTTTGCATTACAAGTATTACGGAAAGCCTGCAAAGCATATCTTACATCATCATCGCGCCAACCCGGCAATGCAGCATAAGAAACCGCTGTCAAATTAGATGGTATCTTGGAATCATCACCAACATGTGTCGGTGCAGACAAATCACACCCAGACATCAATGCTACAAGGCAACAAATTCCGCAAAAACGCATAAAATTACAAAAAGACAACATTTTAACATCCCCCCACTTGTAAAAAGTATTTCTTAATGCTATATTATCATAAAACGATGGATAAAAAAAGGAGCAATCGCAATGCCAAAGTTTAATGTTATATCTCAATTCTTAAAAGACATCTCGTTTGAAAGCCCAAATGTGCCTGAATTATTCTTTAAACAGGACGGTGGCCAGGCAAAAATGGAAATCAACATTGATATTAATATCAAAGGCGCCGAAAACAATTTATTTATGGTAGATTTGATTACACGTGTTCATTCTAAATTGGAAAAAGACAATAAAACAGTATTTTTGATTGAATCAACATATACTGGCATGGTCCAATACGAAGAAAAAGACGAAGAAATCAAAAAGAAAACATTATTGATAGATGTTCCAACTGTTTTGTTCCCATATGTTCGTTCCATGGTGACAAGATTAACCGCAGAATCTGGTTTCCCACCACTTTCTATGCCATTGGTTGATTTTGCAGATCTTTATGAACAAAGACAAAAACAAGCTGCTGAACAAAAACCAGCAAATTAATAAGATTTGAAAAATAATAAAAACACCGGCAATCGCCGGTGTTTTTTTATTTCTTTAATAACAATTATGCTGCTGCGGTGAATACTTTTTGGACATCGTCATTATCGTCCAGCGCATCAACCAATTTTTCAATCTTTGCATAAGCTTCGTCATCTAAATCAACTGGCATATTTGGAACCCATGTGATTTCTGCGTTTTCTGGTTCGCCCAATTTATCAGCCAAAGCCTTTTGAATATTCATAAAGTTGTCTGGCTTTGTTGTGATGATGAAACCTTCTTCGGATGATTCCAGGTTATCTGCATCAACTTCCATAACCAATTCCATCATTTCATCTTCTGTTTTACCAATGGATGCAGGATACATAATTTGTCCCACATGTGAAAACATAAATACAACAGAACCTTCTTCGCCCATATTTCCACCGTTTTTGGCAAAGATGTTACGAATTTCCGGAACTGTTCTGCGTGGATTATCAGTCAAAGCTTCAACAATAACAGGAACAGCATTTGGACCATAACCTTCATAACGTACTGCTACGAAATTATCTGTATTTGCCCCAGATGCTTTTTCAATTGCGCGTTTAATGTTATCATTAGGCATCGACGCTTTACGAGCCTGTAAAATTGCCAAACGCAATCTTGGGTTGTTATCTGGATTTTTATCGCCCAATTTTGCCGCCATAGTTATTTCACGTGCCAGTTTTGTAAACAAACCACTACGTGCTGCATCAACCAATCCTTTTTTATGTTGGATGTTGTGCCATTTACTGTGTCCACTCATATTTGACCTTTTGATTTTATTATATTAAAATTACACCAAAAGGATAACAAATGATTGGAAAATTGCAAGGTGTAATTGATTATATTGGGCCTGATTATGTTATTTTAATGGTTGGCGGTGTCGGATATAAAGTTCACACTGCGGAAATCTTTGCTTTAAAAACCCCTGTTTCGCTTTGGATAGAAACAGTTGTTCGCGAAGATTCTATAAGATTATTCGGGTTTTCAACTGTTGCCGGACAAAACCTGTTTAACCAATTAACAACAGTATCCGGTGTCGGTCCAAAGGTCGCATTGGCCATTATGGGTACCATTAAAACAGATACTTTGATGACCGCAATTGCAACTGGTGATGCAAAAACAATTGCAACTGCCCCGGGGGTTGGTAAAAAAGTAGCCGAAAAGATTATTGTAGAATTAAAGAATAAGATGGGTGGTGGCAATTTTGATTTTGGTGCTGAATCTGGCGTTTTACCTGATTTATTGGCTGCGTTAGAATCACTTGGTTATCGCCGTATGGATATAATAGATATGGCACAACACCTTGTATCACAAAACCCAGATGCAGATATATCTAAACTGGTCCCATTGGCATTAAAAGAAATAAGCGGTAAATAATGGAAAACAACGATACAATTTTCGCATTATCAAGTGCACCTGGTAAATCAGGTGTTGCAGTTGTTCGCATAAGCGGAAACAATTTAAGTGATTTATTTAAACGCATAATAAATAAAAAAGTATTCGAACCGCGCCATGCTTATTTTACTAATTTCAAAGACGACAATGGCGAATTAATTGATCAATGTGTTGCCATATTTTTTGCGTCGCCAAATTCTTTTACAGGCGAAGATATTATCGAAATCCATTCACACGGTGCAATGGCAGTTATAAATAAAATATTTGATTTCTTGCGCGAACACAAATGCCGTATCGCAACACGCGGTGAATTTTCAAAACGTGCTTTCTATAACAATAAAATGGATTTAACCGATGTTGATGGATTAATTGCATTGCTTGATGCACAAACAGATAAACAGCGCACACTTGCATTAAAATCTTTAACTGGAAACGATTCAAAAACTTATGCCGATTGGCGAAATCAAATGATTGAAATATCAGCCTATGCGGCGGCTATTTTGGATTATGATTCTGACGATTTGCCGGCAAACATCGATAAAAAGATTTTATCAAAAACAAAAGATTTATTATCTGAAATAAAAAAATCTATGTCCGGATATCGCGCAACACGTGCAATTCAAAATGGATTTAATATTGTTTTGGTTGGCGAAACTAATGTTGGTAAATCATCTATATTTAATAAACTTGTTGGTTCAAATCGCGCGATAGTTTCCGATATAGCCGGCACGACACGTGATGTAGTTTCCCAACAAATTGATATTGATGGATATCTGGTAAATCTGTCTGATACAGCAGGCATTCGCGACGCATCTGACACAATAGAAAAAATCGGTATCGAACGTACACATGCAGAAATCAAAAATGCAGATTTGGTTATACATGTGTATAACACAGTTCCAAAAACAATAAATAAAAATGAAATCAATGTTATAAATAAATCTGATTTATTAAAAAACACTTCAAATAAAACTGTTATTTATACATCGGTATTAAAAGATACAGGTTTTGATAAATTATTAAACACCATCAAAAATAAAATGCATGAATTGATGGGCGGCAGCGAATCAAAAATCGCAATCAATGAACGCACTTATGAATTATTAAACGAATGCGTTTTTGAATTGGATAATGCAATAAATAAATACGAAGGCAATTATGATATATTCGCTGAACACGTCCGTCGTGGGGGCGATGCAATAGGAAAAATACTTGGTGTAATAACAACAAGCGAAATTGCCGACGCCACATTTTCAAGATTGTGTTTGGGAAAATAAGAACTAAAAAAATACCGCCCGATTGGGCGGTTTTTTTACTCTTTTCTGTCTGGATATTTTCCATCGATAAGATTCTTGCGAACAATATGATGTTTTACCTTTTGTGTACTGGTCATTGGTAAATCTTCTGTTGTCATCGCAAAATGGGTCACCCATTTATAAGATGCAACCTTTTTATTTTGTTCGGCAATTTCTTTTGCCAACTTATCTATGGTCATATCTTTATCAACACTGAACACACCATAGGCAACTGTTTTATCGCCAACCTTGTGTTCAAATACTGCGACATTTTTTACACCTGGGATTTCAATGAATAATCCTTCCAATTCGTCAGGATAAACATTTTTACCACTGTCCAAAACAATCACTTGTTTTTTACGTCCGGCAAAATGCAATTCGCCATTTTTATCCATGTACATCATATCGCCTGTGTTAAACCAACCGTCTTGATCAAAGACTTCTGCATTTACTTCGTCATTATTCAAATAACCATTGAATACCTGGTGTCCACGAAGCCATAACACACCAACGCCATTTTCATCTTTATCACGAATTTGACATTCATTATTAGATGTTGGTGCACCAATTGAATACGCCAATCTTTTATTTGTTGGTTTTGAAATACAGATTGGTCCAACAGTTTCTGTCAAACCATAACCCTGGATAAATGCCATACCCAATGATTCATAGAAATTTTCTACTTCTGGTTTTGTTGCAGCACCGCCAGCAATCAATAATTTAGCACGTCCACCAAAAACACTTAAAATTGGTTCTTGGACTTTGCGAACGAAAAATTCAAGTCCCATATCTTTCAATGTTTTTTGGTTTCTTAAAATAAATGATGCAACGCGCCATTTACCTTGTTCTTTCATTGTTGTAACAATTTTGTTACGGAACAATTCCCAAACACGTGGCACAGCCGGAATAACATGTGGTTGGAATTTTTTGAAATCGTCCAAAATATATTTCGGATTAACTGTTGGTTGCAAAACCAATGATGCACCATAATGAACAGTTGCCAAAATACCAATCGCAAAACCAAAGATGTGATAAAGTGGCAAAAATCCATACATAACATCACCAGAATGGAAATAATCGCACATTCTGTTAAATTAAAATGTGTTAATGGTACAACCTTTGGTGTTCCTGTTGAACCAGACGTGAACGACATTGTCGCAACGTCTGTTGATTCAGAAGGGAAAGGTCTTAAATCATAATCAATATCACCATCTTTCTTTGTTATATCATAAAACTTGAATTGTTTTGTTTTATAAAAGAAAGAAGGTTCTGCGCAAACAAATTTACACCCAGCAATTTCGCACATTTTATCGTATTCAATCGGTGTAAGATTTGTATCCAACATTAATGCTGTTGCACCCAAATACCATATAGCAAACAATGTTAATGGAAACTGAGGCAAATTGTGTGATAACACACCAATAATATCGCCATGTTTCACACCTGCTTTGTTAAGTGTTGATGCGCGTGCACGTACCTGTTCCAAGAATTCGGAATAAGTAACATTTTCACGGACCAGGAATAAATTTTCTGGCCATTGATTAACTGCATTTTCTAACTTTTGATACATATTCATGTTATACCTACCTTTGTATCTTTATTATTCATGTCTTAAAGTGTATTTACCATCAATCAACCATTGACGAACAACATGGTGTTTGATTTTTTGTGTGCTTGTAACTGGCAAATCATCAGTTGTCATCGCAAAGTGTGTTACCCATTTATAAGAAGCAACTTTTTTATTTGCATTTGCAACTGCGGCTGCCAATTTTTCCATTGTCATATCTGATTCAACACTGAATACACCATATGCAACAGTTTTACCATTTACTTCGTGTTCAAACACAGCGACACTTTTTACACCTGGAATTTCAATAAATAAACCTTCTAGTTCATCAGGATAAACATTTTTACCAGAATCTAAAACAATCACTTGTTTTTTACGTCCGGCAAAATGCAATTCGCCATTTTTATCCATTGATACCAAATCGCCAGTACAGAACCAACCTTCTTTATCAAAGGCTTCTTTGTTTGCTTCCTCATTATTCAAATAACCACCAAAGATTTGTTTACCCTTGACCCATAACATACCGATACCATTTTCATCTTTGTTACGAATTTGAATTTCTGTATCACCCATTGGTGCACCAAAGGCATACGCAACACGTTTTTTCAATGGTCTTGAACAACAGATTGGTCCAACAGTTTCTGTCATACCATAACCTTGAACAAAAGCCATTCCCAGTTGTGTATAGAATTTTTCAACTTCTGGTTTTGTAGCAGCACCACCGGCAACCAATAATCTTGCACGTCCACCGAACACAGAACGAATTTGGTTTAATACTTTGTTAACCAATTTACCCATTCCAAGTGCGCGTAATAATTTTTGGTTATTCATAATAAACGATACCAGCCACCATTTCTTTTTAGCACGGACACCTTCAATAATTTTCTTGCGGAAAATTTCCCATAACTTTGGCACAGCAGGTATAACCTGTGGTTTATATTGTGCAAAGTCTGCCATAATCGCATTTGGATTAATGGTAGATTGTAATAATATACCCATACCAAAATGAAGTGGTGCCAAGAAACCAACCGCAAAACCGAACACATGATAAAGCGGCAAGAAAGCATAGAACATTTCACCTGGCTTTAACCATTGATTCAAATATTCCAAATTATCAGAACAAGAAACCAAATTAAAGTGTGTTAATGGCACAACCTTTGGTGTTCCTGTTGATCCAGATGTGAAAGATAATGTTGCAATATCTTCATCTTTTAATGGATACGGTTTCAAAGATTTATCTGTATTTGTATCTTCTGTTTCTATATCAAAAAATTTGAAATTTTTTGTTTCAAAGAAAAAAGATTTTTCTGCACATACAAATTTAGCATCTGTAATTTTTGCCATATTGTCATATTCTTCGGAAGTCAAATTTGTATCCAACAATAAAACTTTTGCGCCCAAATACCAGACAGCAAAAAGTGTCATTGGAAACTGTGGTAAATTATGTGATAACACACCAATAACATCGCCAGGTTTAACACCCAATTTATGCAAAGTGGTTGCACGTGCTTTTACTAATTCCAGAAATTCTTTAAATGTTACATTTTCACGAACCAAAAATATAGTTTCTGGATTTCTTTCTACATTTTTTTCTAACAATTGATACATATTCATAATTCTGTTCCTTACCTTAATATATTTTCCGTATTATTTGGATATTTGCCATCTATTAAATTCTGACGAACCATATGATGCTTTACCTTTTGCGTACTTGTTACAGGTAAATCTTCCGTTGTCATGGCAAAATGTGTCACCCATTTATAAGGTGCAACCTTGCGATTTGCCAGCGCAATCTGCGCCCCCAATTTAACAAGTGTTGTCCCTTTTTCAACCTGTAATACGGCATAAGTTACTGTTTTATCTTTGATTTTATGTTCAAACACAGCAACATTTTTAACACCATCCATTTCCATGAATAACGCTTCCAGTTCGTCTGGATAAACATTTTTACCACTGTCCAAAACAATTACTTGTTTTTTACGTCCGGCAAAATGATATTGTTTATACTTATCCAAATAAACAAGGTCCCCCGTATTAAACCAACCATCTTTATCAAAAGATTCATCATTGGCTTCTTTGTTATTCAAATAACCTTTGAAGATATTTGGACCACGAACCCACAATGTTCCAATACCTTTTTCATCGGCATCACGAATAGTGCATTCTGAACAACCAATTGGTGTCCCAAACGCAAATGGAACACGATGTTTTGCTGGACGTGAACAACAGAAAGGCCCAACCGTTTCAGTCATGCCATAGCCCTGAACAAAAGTAATACCCAAAGATTCATAGAATTTTTCAACCTCTGGCTTTGTAGCGGCACCACCAGCAATCATAAGATTTACACGACCACCAAAAATATCACGCAAAGGTTTTTGGACTTTCTTTACCAGTTTTGATAAACCAATCGCATTTAAAAACTTTTGATGTTTAAGCACGAAAGATACAATCCACCACATATGTTTTTCTTTGGCGCCTTCTATAATCTTGTTACGAAAAACTTCGTAAAGACGTGGCACTGCAGGAATACAATGCGGCTTATATACTTTGAAATCTTCCAAAATATTGCGCGGATTAATTGTAGGCTGTAACAATATTCCCATATGGAAATACATTGGTGCCAAAATACCAGCTGCAAAACCAAAAATATGATAAAGCGGTAAAAATCCGTACATTATTTCATTTTTGTGAATCCAATCGCCCATATCTGCATAATAATCTGAAGAATTTTTCAAATTACCATGTGTTAATGGAACAACCTTTGGATTGCCAGTAGATCCAGATGTGAAAGATAGTGTTGCAATATCTTCTGAATCCAATTCAGCAGGTTTTAATTTTGCATCTGCTTTTTCATCTGCTGATTGTATATCAAAGAATTTGAAACCTTTTGCATCATAGAAAAATGATTTTTCAGCGCATACAAATTTACACTTTACCAATTTGGTCATATTGTCATATTCAAAAGGTGTTAAATTTGTATCCAACAAAAGAACCGTTCCACCAAGGTACCATATTGCGAAAAGAGTCAATGGAAATTCTGGTATATTATGCGCCAACAAACCAACAACATCACCTGATTTAACCCCGGCCTTGTGTAATGTAGTTGCCCGCGCATGAATTAATTTCAAAGCTTCCTTGAATGTGATTTTTTCGCGTACCAGATAGAAAGCATTTGGCGATTCTTTCGCCACTTGCTTAAACACTTGATACATATTCATAACATAAAATCCTTGTTGTTTTTATATTGGACATTGTGTATTATAGACTTATAAAAAAAAGATTGCAATTATGAAAATACTTACTTTAAATATCAATTCAATTCGCGCACATATTGAAAGTTTTATGGATATTTTGCGTAAAAATGAATATGACACTATATTGGTCCAAGAATTAAAGGTTGAAAACGCCAATTTTCCATATAATTTATTGGACGAATACGGATATAATATCAAGGTTTTTGGCCAAAAATCTTGGAACGGTGTTGCAACTTTTTCAAAATATTCCATCGAAGATGTCACAATGGGCATGCCAACATACCCAGATATTAATTCAAGATTCTTGGAAAGCGTGATTGATGGTCGTGTTCGCCTGATAAATGTATATATGCCAAATGGCGATTGTATTGAATCACCAAAGTTTCCATATAAACTGGATTGGATGCGTGCATTTACACAATATATATCACAATACATCGACAGCGAAGAACCGGTTATAATCGCCGGCGATTATAATGTAGCAGTAGAAGACCGTGATATTTGGAATCCAAAAAATTATATTGGGTCTTCTATATCTGCACCAGCGGCACGTGATATCATGCAACAATGGTTGGATGCCGGCTGGGTTGACGCATGGCGCGAATTACACCCGGACGACATAGATTACACATGGTATGGTTATCGTGGTCGCGATACAGTCGGCAACAAACAGGGACTTCGCTTAGACTATTTCCTTTGTAATAAAACCGCAGCCAAAATGATTAAAAACTGTGAAATAGATATCGAACCAAGATTGGCCAACAAACCAACCGATCATTGTGGTTTAATGTTGGAATTAAAAGATTAATCATTCAGACATTCTGGGACACTGTCATTACATATTAAATATTCAACATTGTCTATCGTCACATGAAATCCCTTTGACATACCTTCGGACATTTTTGGGAAAGTATTTGAATTCATATCTCGCGCAACTGCATTTGCCGAATATATACCATTAGGGTGACCAATGTATAATCTGTGTATAGTTGGATGTGCAGGTTGTTGGTGCATGTATAAAATATCTTCACCAACATGTAATTTTCGACCACATTGTGATTCCAACCACATACCAGCCGGAGCAAATGGATGGTTGCTCGGACACTCTATAAGTCCCTGTGGGGCTGTTTCGTTAAATGTAAGTTGTCCACCCGGACAATAATGGTCATTTAAGCATTTTCTACACTCGTCAATATTTGCCGGTAAATAATATCCAGGATTACAATTATGGACATTAGGTGTAAAGGTTGCGGTTATATTTGCAGAATTATTATATGCTCTTAGGAAATCGTTTTTACAACCATTGGCTATATTTCCTGTGATTTGAACCTTGAATTTATTACCTTGGTCAACATATTCATTAAAACTGAAAGTTCCACCATTGCAATCATAAATATCAGGACACACCACACAACCATCATTATTTGCCGGAACATAATATCCGGAATTACATTGATATTGACTTGGGGTAAAGGTTGCTAATAAAAAAGTGTCATTATTCAAACCAGAAGAACAACCATGTGGAATGTTTGACATAATCAAATCGTCCGCAAATGCGGGTATTGATATTATTAAAAAAATCAAAAATAATTTTTTCATTTTTTGTTATGTTTCCAGAACATAGTTCTCCTCTGGCTAGAAGAGTACGGCGTCAGCCGAGAGGTGTCGCAATTACATAATTTATTTTTGGGCGACACCCCGTCACTTTGTGACACCCCTATAGCCAGAGGGGAACTTTTACTCCGTCACAACACTGGGCCAGCTATAAATTGACCAGTGCCTTGGTTGTAATAAAATTTAGCTTCTACTTTGTCGAACAAACAAGGTATATTGTCTTGATCGAGAACAGGGATAAAATCACGAACAAGAGCGTCATTTTCGTAAATTTGTACAAAATACATTTTTATTTTTGCGTATTCCATTGCACTGAATCTATTGCTCGTAGCAAACAAAAAGTAAGAGTATATTGAAGAAGGAGGACTTGTGTTTTTGCTTTCTGTTGTTCCATTGATGTTTAAGGTGAAAATATTGCTATTTTGTGTCATCTCTAGAGTATAAACTGTGTTTACAGATATTGGTGTTTCTAAAGCACCAGAAAGTGATGAATGATAAATAGAGACAAAGCCATTAGTTCTTATATATGGTATAAAATAATAACTTGGTTGAGCCCCTGCAATCGATTGACCAGCACTTACATTTGTGTATTCATATTTTATAATAACGCGGTAATTATTTTGATTTGAAAATTTAAATCCTGTATCAATATATTGTGTTCCTGTACTTTCTAAATATTCGATTGGTGTATAGTCTGACATTTTCCATCCTGTAAAAGTATAACCATATTTTGTTGGTGGGGTGGATGGGATAATTAAATCACTATCAATTACACATGTTGAATTTTGATATGTTGTTCCGTCATAATTTTTCCAATATAAATTTATAGTATCTGCACATACCGTATTACAGAACAGTAATGATAATAATATTAAAAGCCGTTTCATTTGATGTTTTCTCCCCGAATGTTAAATAAAAAGACCGTCACAAAGGGCGGTCAGGGAGTTCCTAATCACTAAATTACTGATTCCGTGGTCTTTCAGTTTCCCGTGTTTTATAACCAACGGCTCCCCGACCATAAAGTGTCAGGGATGATAACGGTGCAAAAAACACCGATAACATCATTTTAACGATGCTTTCGCACCGAATTTAGTGGACTAGGAAAGTCCAAAACCCAATCCCTTGGATTCAAAAATCATTATAAAATACAGGTTATCAAATGTAAACAGAAAAAACTTAATCATCCACGCGGGCTAAATCATCATATTCATGATATTTGGCACCAACACTGTCGCGGTATTCATATTCGGCAACTTTGTCTGTGCTGTATTGCCCGAATAATTCGCGAACCTTTTGCACAGATGTATCTATCATTTCTTGTGCAATTTCATCGCTGTATTCTATCAATTCTGGATTTCCATTTTTTAATTGTAAAAATTGTATTATCGGTGTGATTGAAACATCGTACATTTTAAGCGGAAAACCATTGTTTTGCATTATAAATGCTTCCAATGGTAATTGTGGCATTGTGCCGTCCAATAATTGTTTTTTTGTTGGTGCAGATCCTGTTTTTATGTCCATAACCACACCGTCCCATATAATATCTGCACGCGCACGAACATTGCGCCCGGCAATATTTACTGAGCCAAGAACCTCTTTATACTTAATCGATTTATTCTTAAAGAATTCTTCGACAAACGGTGCGATTTCACAAAATCTTTTATGCCAAAAATAAAATAAAATTGAATTATCTGGTAATACTTGCTTTGCACGTATATCCATTTCATCTATTAATTTTTTCGCATTAAAATCTTTTGCGTTTTCAATTACATCATGAACCAAGATTCCAAAATTACGTGCATCTGGCAAAACCCAATAATCATCTTTTTTGCGCAATTTCAAAATATGTTTTACATAAAATGCATACGGATTATGAATTAACAATTCAATTTCTGTGACATAAACATCACTTTTATCAATTGGTGGTGTTGGCGCGGAATAATCAAGTGGTTTGTATGGCACATCGTCGTCCGCCCTAACCTGTTTTAAAATTTCACTATCTATTTCTATATCACCAACCGCGACACGAACACGTGAAAGAAAACGTGATTCTGTTGTTAATGTTCCGCCCATCTGTTTTGAACGCAACCAATAGACTTCCGTCGCACAAGATAAATTCATAAAATCAAGCGCCATCAAAGATACCTTCCTATTTGGTGATGGCAATCCGATTTCGTTTGCTATATTACGTGGCAACCAGGCATTTTCATAACCAAGTCCCGGGAACATTCCTTCATTAAGGCCTGTTAAAATAATAACATCTGCGGTTTGCATACGCGATTCAATTGTTCCCAATACACACACCTTGCAATCTTCATTTTTTATCGGACGTATTGATACAGAACCAATTGCATCTGCAATAAATGCACGCGCATCAAAAATATTTAATACTATTTCGTTTGCCCTTAAAATATCTGCGGTTTCTTTTATAGCATTCCAAATTGGAATATAGCTTTCGTTTTCTATTGTGAAACTTGGTTGAAAATTATACCCATTTTCAGAATCAACAAATGCAACCAACATATTAAATAAATTGTAATCACTTTGCGCATACAATTTTTCAAATTCTTTTTGATTATTTTCAATCCAATCATCAAATAAATTTAATATCGCACGTCCTGTTTCACTCATTGCCCCGGACAAACCAGACGAAAAGTCTGCATCAATGCCTAACTTGGTCATTTCTGACTTGATACGCTGATTCGCAGCGGCATCTGGTGTAATAATTAAAACAGATTTATTTTCAGACACTGCACGTTTTGCAATTTGTGTTGCAGTTAACGCTTCTTCGCTTTCACGTGCACATTCAATCAATTTACAATTATTTAATTTGCTATCAACATGTTCACCAGTATTACCAAAGGCGATATTCATAATATCTATATCACTTTTACCAACATCAATTGTTTGAACATCATCAACAGACAAACCCAACTTTTTCAAAAATAAATATTCGCTTTTGTATGGATTAGTATCCAATTCAAAATCTTTTGTTTCGCCATCAATTTTCCCAGATAAAATTATTTTACCATTTGGTATACGCGCGACATATTTCATTAAATCTGCCGTGGCCGGCACAGAAGCAGTTGATCCACAAACAATCACACAATCATATTTATCCAAATGATTTTTCCATGCACGAATATCGGCATTTCTTTTTTGTGTTGTTGTAGGTCTGTCATTTGGTAATTGTTTCAAAATATCCAAAATGCGTGCTTTATTTTGAAAATGTGTTGCATATTTATCATCTATTAATTCGGCCCAATTAACATCCGTGATTTGAACACCTTCGTTTTCCATATAATCTTGCATACGAATAAAATCATGCGCCAAAGGCAATGCCGTCGCTATGTTTCTGACATTTGCATCCATTGATAAAAGTTTAGATAAAATAATCACGCGTTCGCGATTTGATATTGTGTCTGTGCAAACATCTTCTTCGTCTTCTGATCCTTCGCCCAATGGAACAAGGTTTGGCAAAATAACCGCATGCCCTACTTTTTCAACAATGAATTTTTCAACACTTCGTATAGCACGACGCGATGGCAAGAAAATTAAAACACGTGAAAAATCATTGATATACTGCGCAATCTGTCCCCACAGCGCATCTAGCACACGCATGGGATTCGATACATTAAAAATATTATTATTTGACACCGATAATATCTCTTAATTCTTCCAAACCAAATTTCTTTTCAGCAGATGTTTCTAAAACTTTTTCAATCATCGCAGGATGATTTTCATGTGACAATTTAACCTGATCGCTTTCACGAATTTTTTTATCTTTTTTTGTATAAACAACCTGATAACAAATTCCATTTTTATCACAGAAATCCATCAAATCCAGATCAGAATCTTTTGGACCAATACGCGAATCTATTAAAACAAACAACCTACGTAATTGTGAACGATTTAATAAATATTCTTCTAATCTTTCCAGCCATTTCAATGCTTCAGCCTTTGACACCCGCGCAAAACCGTACCCCGGCAAATCTACAATCATAGATTTATCATCCATATTGAATAAATTTAAACTTTGTGTACGCCCCGGTGTATTAGAAGTACGTGCAACTTTTTCACCCAACACAGCATTTATAAGTGAAGATTTGCCAACATTACTGCGCCCAACAAAAGCATATTCTGCAAATTGCGTATTAGGCAGTGATTTAACAGTTTCAAAAGATCCAACAAATTTAATCATTATTTATTCACCAATTTTTTATACGCTTCTTTTTTTGAAATACCAGCACGCGCAGCCAATTCAGCCGCCGCAGATTTCGTAGAACCAGACACAATATCATTAACGATTTCACTTATTTCATCATCAGTCATTTTTTTATCAGGTGCCGGCGCAACAACAATAACTATTTCACCACGTGGCGATTCTATGTTTAATAAATCGGCCGGATATCCAATAATTGTTTCTTCGTGAATTTTTGTAATTTCACGAACAATTGCAATTTGGCGTTCTGGCATTACTGTTGCCAAAGTCTTTATTGTATCCATAACACGATTGGGGCTTTCATAATAAATAATAGTGTGACGAATCTTGTTATCTTCATGAACTTTCTTTTCATCAAAGAAACCACAGAAAGTAAATCTATCTGTTGGAAATCCTGTTAAAACCAGCGCAGATATAGCAGCCGTTGGCCCCGGAACAACAAATACAGGAACATGGGCAGCACGCGCCGCACGAATAAGACGAAAACCTGGGTCGCTTATCCCTGGCATGCCAGCATCGCTTACTGTTGCGACAGATTGTCCGTTAATTATTTTTTCAACCAAAGAATCTACGACTTCGCGTTCATTGTATTCATGGCACGATACTGTTTTTGTCTTGATATCGAAATGTTGCGCCAATTTACCGAATACACGCGTATCTTCGGCGGCAATTAAATCAACACCACGCAAAATTTCTATTGCGCGTGGCGACATATCTGACAAATTTCCAATTGGCGTTCCAACAACATAAAGCCCTGATTGCATTTTGAATCCTTTTATAGTAGAATAATACATACAAAAAGTAGGTTTTTCAATGTATATGAATAAATTTTTAGTTTTTTTGTCTGTTTTATTGTCTGGCTGTGGCGCAAACCAGATAACTAAACAGGCATCTATCGCGACTTCCAACCCAACAGATATTCAAAATGATTATCTTTATTCGGCTACAAATTACGGATCAGACGATGCCGGTCCAAAGGCAAATATTGCCATATTATTACCAATGAACGGTCCGTCTAAATCTGTTGGTAATAACATAAAAACATCGATAGAAGCTGCTTTTTTACGCAAACCAAAACAAAACATCAGCGTTTCTTTCTATGATATGTCTGGCGAAGCATCAAGACGCGACCTGGTTGTACGCGACATGCTTAATACCAACCCAGATGTTATTATAGGCCCATTATTTGCCGAAGATGCTAATTTCTTACGCAGTGCAAAACCATCAAAAACACCTGTTATTTCATTCACATCTGATGTAGAAGCTTTGGGCAGCAATGTTATAACTATGAATTTAATTCCAACCCAAAGCATTGAAACTATTATCAAACAAATGAAAGATGATGGTGCACAAAACATGATTATATTGGCACCCGATGATAAATCTGGCAAACGTATGGCATCTGTTGCCTCAAAAATATCAGATGCGTACGATATGCCAATAAACGGATTATTTTATTATAAATCTGGCAATTCAGATTCTATAAAAGAAACATCAATACGCGCATCTATGTATAATGCGCGCAGTGCAGCAAACACCCGCGCCCGCGAAGTTTTATCCGATATACTAACCAAAGAATCTTTGGATGGCACAACACGAAAAAATCTTAACAAACAACTTGAAAAAATATCCCGCACAGAAACTCTGGGTGAACTACCATATGATGCAATATTATTCTTATGTTCTGGTGAAGACACAAAAACAATCGCATCTTTCTTGCGTTATTACGGCGTTGGAACACGTGATACAGCAATGTACGGGACAACACTTTGGAATAATACTGACATTGCATCAGATTTCACATTAAGTGGTGCAAAATATGCAACATTACCACCTATTTCAGATAATTTTATATCACTTTATAATATGATTTCTGGAAAAGACCCTGACTATTTAGCCGCATTTGGTTATGATGCTGCAAATTTATCATTAGGTTTGCTTTATACAAACAAATCAAAAGATGCATACCTTTTTGATCCAAGCGGATACGTTGGCACAACAGGAATGTTCCGTGTTCAACCATCTGGTGAATCAGAACGCGCTTTGCGTATAATGGAATTGAACGGCAGCGGTGAACCAAGCGTATCAAAAGAAGCCCCTACAAACTTCTTAACCCCGCTTTACAGTATCAACGCATCTGATTTAAAAGCTGTTCCGGAAAAAGAATTAAAAACACGTGGTATAAACCCTGGTGATTATATAACAATACCAGAATACTTGCGTCGTAAATCTCAATACAAAACAAAAACAATTGGTGCAAACTATGTATCTGACGAAACAGAAGAAATAACAGATGCCCCTATACAGATTTACGCATCAGATGAAAAAGAAACTATATCAAACGAAGAATACAAACCAGTAAAAATGGAAAAAGTATCCCGTAAATATATCGACAGCGTAGAAGTCACAGAATAATTTTATGAAATTATTTATAAAAATATTTTGTCTGATAATACTAATTTTATGCCCATGCATATATTATTACTGCACCCAACCGACATTATCTGAAATGGTTGGCCAAATGATAATTGTTGGTTTCCGTGGTGACGGTATAAACAAAGATACAGACGATTTTGTCACATTAATAAATCAGATAAAAAACAATCAAATCGGTGGGGTAATATTATTTGACACATCAACATCAAAACTATTAAAAAACATATCAAATGCAGATTATTCAAATATAAAAAATGTCGCCCAATTAAAAGATTTAACAACATATTTACAATCTTTATCAAAAACAAAATTATTGATAGCCATAGATCAAGAAGGCGGAACAGTTCAAAGATTAAAATCAGAACATGGTTTTATATCTGTTCCGTCCGCCAAAGAAATGGGCACATCGTTACCGGAAAACACATATAATATTGCATATAATCTTGGAATAAAATTATCAGAAATTGGAATAAATACAAATTTTGCCCCAGTTGTAGACATGGGCACAAGCAAAGATGAAACCGAACGAAGTTTTTCTGATGATGCAAACAAAGTGACAGAACACGCTGGTGCTTTTGCGCATGGCATGAACGATGCTTCTGTTATACACAGTTTTAAACATTTTCCAGGTTATAACGGTAACGCGACCACGGCTCATTACACACTGGTTGATATAACAAATACTTATACAGATTACGAATTAAAACCATGGAAAGCGCTGTTACAAAAACCATTTGATTTATCAATGGTTATGACATCTCATTCCATAAATACAAACATAGACAGTGTCCCATTATCATTGTCACCAAAAACAATCAAAAAAATCAAAGATCTTGGTTTTAACGGTGTAATTATAACAGATGATCTAGATATGCTTTTGCGATACAACCAATACGATATTAAAACAATAGTAAAAATGGCGATAAATGCCGGAAACGATATATTGTTATTTAACAACAGAAATTTTCAATATGATAAAAATCGCGGCGTAAAAATTAACCAAATTATTACAGAAATGGTGAAGTCTGGCGAAATCCCAGCATCAAGAATTAAAGAATCATACAGAAAAATTCAAAAACTAAAAAAACACATAAAATAATAAACACTTGCGTTTGTTAAAAAATAAGATATAATCAAGGGGCTTGGAAATCGTTGCGAGCATAGTTCAAGGGCTAGAATGCAAGCCTTCCAAGCTTGAAATGCGGGTTCGATTCCCGCTGCTCGCACCAAGAACGATAATAAAAGTTCTTGCGCGATCGGGCGTGCGCCGGAGTTGGAGAGCCGGGGCAGACTGTAAATCTGTTGTCTTACGACTGAGGTGGTTCGAATCCACCCACTCCCACCAAAAAATATAACCACCCTTACGGTGGTTTTATTTTTTTGTCGGGTTTGGTTTATGGTATTAGGCCATACAAACGAAGTTTGTTTGGTTCGACTATGAGTAAGCGAAAACAAGTGTCAACGAAGTTTGAGCGCTAACGTATGCGGCGCAGGCATTTATGCCGAGCCAATCCACCCACTCCCACCAAAAACACAAACCGACCATAAAGGTCGGTTTTTGTTTTTTTGCAAGTGTGGTTGGTGGATGCACCAGAATATCAACGGCACAACAAGTGCCGGTTGAAAACGATGGTTTTCGTTGGCGACAGCCAACAAGATATGCATGGTGAATACGCAGATGAACAATTAGAAAAATTTTAAAAAATTATGAAAATAAATTTTTTAATTTTTATTATTGTTTATCAAGGCGCACCCACTCCCACCAAAAGATACACCGCACTGTGAAAGTGCGGTTTTCTTTTAGATTTCATACTGTTCGGGTGGTTCGAAAATAACATATCTGATAAACGCTAATTTTTATCAATCTTCGAACAACCTAGTTTCCCAAGTATTTGCCCCGTTCGACTCCACCGAGGCGATTTTTATTATCTAAAAGTAACTGTTTGGATATTTACATTATCTTTTTGACAATATAAAATTGGCAATTCAATTTTATTGTTTCTATCATAACATATAGTCATATCATCTTTTTTCTTTTCTACCAAATGAACCGGTTTTGGTAATTGTGCTAAACAATAACCATAAGATACAACCTTTGCATGTGTAGCATTGCAAGAATTCTTGATTGGTTCGTATGTTGCTGGTGTATATATTTCATTACCACAATCATCTACATCATACCAACCTTCTTTTACAACTTTTACTTTTTGCTGATAATTTATACATACAGGAACTTCTGAACCATTATATTTTTCTAATTTATATACATCCATAGTACGATTTTGTTCCATTACACAACCACATAATAAACATGCTAAAAAAAGCGAATATTTTTTCATTTTTAATTCCTTTGGTATATGATGGTTAATTATATTCCAATATATGATTTAATTCAACCACTTCTCTTTAAACTCTTTTACCCGTTGCATTAAATCAGTAAATTGCTGTTTGTTTTTTGCTCGATTAGTGCAAGCATTCTCCCACCAAAATCACAAATTAAAAATCTTCATTTTCTTATTATTATATTGTATGATACACATGTAAAAGGACAAGATATGTTAAATAAAATATTAATAATTACAATTGCATTGGGATGCTTGGCTGGTGCATATATTGCCGGTCTTTATTCAAACCATACAAAAGGAAACCAAAACATGAATTACATTTTTGTTGCCGATAAAAAAGAAGCGAACAATATTAAAATTCCAAACGAATTAAAGGATAATGTAAAAGTTATTGTATTAGACCAATGGGGTGAAACCGCAGCAATCAAAACATTATCTGAAAAATTATTAAACGGCGAATTTAAAAAAGGCGACAGATTTTTCAATATTGGATATGTCGGATCAAATGAATTTCCAATTGGTACGGTTGTTGTTGTTGGAACTGTATCCAGGGAAACCCCATCACACACAGTCAAAGAACCAACATTTACATTAGATAAGGAATCTAAAGTTAAATGTTATTCATCACTTGATTTCGTAGAATCAACAAAACACACCGGCGTGTTTGATATGGAACTTTATACATTTGCAACATTTTTCCCGAATATTAAATCGGTAAAAATAGTATCAGACAATCTAAATTTCCATGAATTCGAACAGGTCACAATAGATAACGCCTGGATTGAAGCAAACAAAATATTGTTTGATATGATTTCAAACTATAAATAAAAAAACACCGGCATTTGCCGGTATTTTTTTACTTTTTTAACCATTTATTCAAAATTTTGTTTACATCGTCCATGTTATCACAAACATCGAAAACACCGGTCTTTTTGCATTTTTCTGCATATTCTTTTGTTTTGTTTCCTGTAGCACCTATAAACGCTATACAATCCATATTTGCCGAACGTGCCGCCAAGAAATCATTAATACTGTCACCAATTACTATACAGTCTTGTGGTACATAACCTTTGGTTTTTGCTGCCAATAAAAATATATCTGGTTCTGGTTTACCGTGTTCGACCATATCGACTGTAAAAAAATCTATTTCGGACATATAATTTTTTATCCATTGAAATTGTGTCATTTTCCATTTATGTTGTGATGCTGTCGCACCGGTTGCAATACAGTGTTCAAAATTATTATTGGCCATAACATTCTCAACACCATTTATTGCAACCATAAAATTAGTTCCAAGATATATTTCTCGTTTACTTATTTTATCCATAAAATCATCATCAAGAATCAAACCATGTATATAATTTTGAAGCCTTTCACGACGGGTTTTATCAGATACACCAACCAACAAATCTGATTTTTCTGTGTCAGACAATCTAATATTTTTCTCACTTGTTAACAATTCGTCCCAACACTGAACCCATAATTTTTCACTATCTGCAATAACTCCGTCAAAATCCCAGATTAATAATTTTTTCATTCGTTTTATCTTTTTCTTGTAAATTCTTCCCATTGCTTTTCTGTTATTTGCGAATGGAAACCTTTGTTAAGATAGCCAATAGCTGTCATTTCTTCTAATTTTTGTTCGCCTTGTTTACCAAAAATATATCTTATTTCTTCTGTAGTAAAAGTATCTGCTATCGCTGCATAGTGCAAAATATTAGGTCCCAAACCATATTCATGATTATACTTATATTCATATTCTTTATATTCGCACAAATCAAAAAAGTGCCCTACGCTAGTCAATAGTTTTCGCCACTTCAGTTTTATTGGATTAACGCCCTGCAAACTAATCGGTACAAAAGGGGTATTCTCTTTCAATCCATAACGTATCAAACCAACCTGACCATACTCTTTTTCTATCTTCGCTTTGTCCATAAACATCACCTTTGTTTACTTTATTTTTATATAAAACATATGCGTTTTCAAGATATTATGATATAATTACAATCAACAAAAGGAAACATTATGAAAACCGTATTAAACAGCAAAAGAATAACATTGATGCATTTAGCCCCAATAATGGATAATGCCGAATTAATATACGCCGTATTGATTAAAAACAAAAAATATTTATTGCCATGGATGCAGTGGTTAAACGAAACAAAATCTGCCAAAGACACTTATAAATTTTTAATTCAATCTGATAAAAATTGGGATAAAGATACCGCGTATGAATATTCTGTTGTCTTAAACGATACAGTCATAGGCGCATGTGGTGCAGTTATAGCAGACAAAACAAACAAGAAAGCAGAACTTGGATATTGGTTGGCCAAAGAATATCGTGGCAATGGTTATATTATGGAATCTGTTCGTTTGCTGGAAAAAGAGTTATTCAAAAATGGTTTTAATAAAATTATTATTTATACCGATGTATTGAATAAAAATTCTGTAAATGTCGCAAAAAAACTTGGTTATAAATTGGAAGCCGTTTTAAAACAAGACAGATATTTAAAACACGAAAAACGTTTTCGTGACACAAACTGTTTTGTAAAATTTAAAAACAAATAAAAAAACACCGGCATTTGCCGGTATTTTTTATTGTTTTTATTTCATTGGCGGAAAACAGTTGTCACCACCATTTGGACAGCACACCATCCAACCATCACCAGCATCGGTATAAACTTCACCAGCACAACATCCGTTTTTATCAGGACGCACACCATCAGGACAAGTTACAAAGAAACCATTCCAATTAACAACTGTATAATGTGTTATATAACCAACTATTCCACCAAAAACTAAAGCCAATATTAGCCAAACGAATGGGTAACATTTTTTGGTTGTAACTTTATTAACAGATTTTTTAATAACTTTCTTTTTCATCTTTTTCACCCTAGTCTTCTTCAATTATTTTTTCTAATTCTATTATAAAATCTATTGCAGGGTTAGTCAATTTTTTGGCTTTTTCAATCATACGTTCTGCCTCTGCCTGCATTTGAAGACGCTTATATGTTTCAACAATTTCAACAGATTCATTTGGTTCTTGTTCGATATTATCATCTGTCAATGCACGTGCAATTTCTAATTCCTGCGAAGCTAACGCTTTATATTTTTCAGAATTTTCAGGACAACCACGTTCAGATAAATTCGCATAAATTTGTGCATCATTTATATGATTCCATGCATTTATATCAGAATCATTATTAAATAATTTTTTAGATAAAACCTTTTCTATTTTTTCACATGTTCTGTGTTGTAAAACTATTTGTTCAACATTAGCAATTTTTGCATGCATATGCTGTCTCACAGGATGATTAAAATATGAAAAGCCACTTATGATAAAACCAACAATTGCACCCATTAAAAATACCCCGACAATACCTATTGTCCCATAAAGGCGATAATGTTTATATTCCGTATTTGATTTTTTCATTTTCTCTCCCCCCTGGTTTTTATTTTCTTATTTCACAATGCCATCTTTGATGGTAATAATTCTGTCTGCTCGTTTCGCCAGATTCATATCATGTGTCACAAACAACATGGACATTTTTGATTTACGAACCAAATCTAATAACAAATCAAAAACCACATTTGCATGATTAGGATCCAAAGAACCCGTTGGTTCGTCCGCTAATAAAATTTCTGGACCGTTTGCAATTGCGCGTGCTATTGCAACACGTTGTTGTTCACCACCAGACATTTCGGATGGAAAATGCGAAGCGCGATGTGCAACATTTGCTAATTTTAATAATTTCATTGCGCGTGAACATGCTGTATTCTCATCAACACCTTCCGCCATCATTGGCATAACTACATTTTCAAGCGCAGTAAAATCTGATAACAAATTATGTTTTTGATAAACAAAACCTATCTTTTTACGACGCAACATTGTTCGTGTTTCTTCATCAATTTTATCAATCGGATGGCCATTTATAAATATATCACCAGCTGTTGGTTTGTCCAACAAACCAACGCATTGCAACAATGTAGATTTTCCAGAACCGCTTTGTCCAACCAATGCAACTATTTCGCCACGATACAAATCAAAACCACCACCACGTAAAATATTTAATGGCTGACCCGCTTCTACAAAAGTTTTCTTGATATCACGAACAGACATAACAATGTCTTTCTTTGATATTTTCGATAAAGAATTTAATATGCTTGCCATTTTATCCCCTATTCGTTACGCAGTGTTTCAACTGGATCTGTATTTGCCGCACGCCATGCCGGATACAATGTTGCCAAGAACGCCAAAGCAATTGCAATTACTGCAATACTTACAACTGTTGAAGGCACTAATTTAGATGGCAATTCAGACAAAGAATATAATTGCGCCGGGAACAAATCACGACCGGTAATAAACTGGAAGAATTTTCTTATTGGTTCAATATATATCGCCATTAATACACCAAAGAAAGTCCCGAATACTGCGCCAATAATACCAATTGAAGTCCCAGACAATATGAATATTTTCATCATAGATTTACGCGACACACCAAATGTTCGTAACACAGCAATATCTTTGTTTTTATCTTTAACCAACATAACCAAAGAAGAAATTATGTTGAACGCAGCAACGATAACTATTAACAATAAAATCAAAAACATAACACTGGATTCAACCTGAAGTGCACCAACAAATCCACGATTCAAATCACGCCAATCACGAATAACAAAACCTTCTGGTAATAATGCATCAAGTGCCTTTACAACCGTTTCGCTTTCTTCTGCATCGCTTAAGAATAAATCAATATGTGTTACAGAATTTTCAATATTCAAATATTTTTGTGCTGTGGATAATGGCATAAATATATAACCATTATCATATTCATACATACCAATAAAGAACGAAGAAACAACAGGGTACGCCATAATACGCGGCATCGTTCCAAAAGGTGTCGCAGTTCCACCATTGGCAGAAATCAAAGATACTTTATCACCAGATGTTACTTGTAATGCACGCGATAAAGAAGAACCAATTATCAATTCGCCATCTTTAACACTGTCTAACTTTTTGCCATATATTCGTGTCCCTGTTGCTGTCTTTGAAATTAAATCAGGCATACGAATACCACGAACAATTGCACCGGAATTGTTTCCATTTGCGGACGCCATTACCTGCCCTTCGGCAATCGGAACTATTGATGTTGCATATTTTGCAACAACTTTATTTTGGCGCATTTTATCAATCAAGAAATCATAATCTGAAATCGTTCCATTTTGATGATATACAACAACATGACCATTCATACCAATAATACGTGAAAGCAAAGTATCATGAAATCCGCCCATCACAGACATCACAACAATTAAAGTTGCAACACCCAATGTAATTCCAATCAAAGACACCCACGAAACAACAGAACCAAATCCGCGTTTTTTTGCACGCAAATATCTGAAAGCTATCTTTTTTTCTAATGCACTAAACAACATACTTTACCCCATTATTGATTCAAGAAATCACGCAATTCGTCACCACTTAACGTTTTGCTAGAATTATCAGCATCAACAATAGATATTAAACGTGGCGACATAAATACAACCAATTCTGCAAATGGTGAAATCAATGTTTCAGGTGTTGTGACAAACGAATGTGTTGGGATACCAACAATCACATAATTATCCCCAACATTAGATGGTATCTTAAACGAAGACAATTCACCGTTTGTTGTTGATAACACAATCTTTGCATCTATCTTTTTATAACCACCGTAATTGCCATATGTCCCTGTTGCACCAATTATCAAATCTGTTTCCAGTCTGTCTTCTTTACCGCATTGACCGATATCAAATCTTGATTGCCAACCGTTTGGTATTGCAAATGTTCCCTGTGATACCAAAACCATATTGGCCTGTTGTGATATAAATTCTTGCAATGTCTTTGTGTTAATTTCAGGACTTACCACCAAAGCACGTCCAACAACCCCAGGTATCGACATACGAATATTATTTTCCCCAAATGCAGGTAACATATTCATCCAAACAATAGGATTGTCGGTTTTTGGATAAACACGATAAACATCTATATCCCATGCTAAAACATATTTTTTAGAACCAACATCAGCAATTATTTTGGAAACTTCGCGTTCTGTTTGATAATTACCTTCAAAAACCACTGTTTTGTCTTGCCAGTTAACCAATAAATTTCGAACATCTGCACCACGCATTGCGTCTAAAATGGCCATTATCATTGTTTCATCTTTTGGCATTTTGATCATCCACTTACCATTACCTGTTAAATGAATTTCGCCAAATTCTGCATCATACGAATAATATACACGCCCCAATTTTGCCATTAATTCAACCGCATCTGCCAAAGAACTTGTTGAAATTGTACCAGAAATCTTTTCAAACGTTGCCTGATCTTCAATTACAGAAATATCTGTATCTTCCAACAACTTTTCCAAAGCATCCTTGACATACATTCTTTTGAAATCGTAATCAGAAACCTTTAAATCAGGTAATGCGTCACCAGTATTTAACCTAACGATTTCTATTTTTTCTTCCGGAACAACCGTTACAACACTTTGATTATCCCAATTTACAGAACATCTTTTTGGTAAATCAAGTGCAAATCTTTGCGCCGTATCAGTTGTAAGTGCTGCTTTCTTTGGGAAAATAGGCACAGAATTTTCATCGATTACTGTATTTTCAACAACATTCACTGTATCATAAAGTGGTACATACTGCTGACGATTTGCACAACCAGAAATAATCATTGCGCACAGTATTCCGCATAAAACGATAGTTTTTTTGATATTGTTTTGTGCCATTTTTCTTCCTTTTTTTATCTTTATCTTTTATGATATTAATCAATATTCATAATTTTTTCAAATTCTTCTAGCGTCATTTCGTAAATAGGTTTTTGGTTTGGTGTTACCAAATCTTTTACATTTTCAAATTGTTTTTCAAACAAACTCACCGCATCCATGACATTTGCATCAATTTTGATACCAGCCTTTTTAAGCCTGTTTCCATATTCAACAATATATTCCAAAACATCAGCCGCAAAAAAACGTCCAACATAATTTTCCAGCGCAATTCCGCCTTTTTCTACGCAAATTGCGGATAAAATTTGTGACATTTCGTTGTAAAAATTAGCCAATTTTATATAATTTTGAACACTTATTGCCATTGCCTTTCCCCTGGTTTGTTTTTTACATTATAAAAACTATTGCCACACAAACGCAATTAAATTATAATGTAAAATATGAAAACAAGATATTTATTTTTATTTCTTGGTTTAGCAGCCTGTGCATCGGCCAATCGTGGCTCTATTGATGATGCTACTATATTGAATTGGGAAAACGATGCTGTTACAACAGAACAATTCGTTCGTGATCACAAATCATGCCTTGGTATAAAAGAAACAGGATACGTTCCACGATCCAGAATTGCAAAGCTGTTATCACCAAATCAAAGCACACAAATGCCAGATTGGGACGGCCTTTGGGTGACATTTCAATCTAATGAATACAAGGATGTAGGCCAACGCGCATTGCTTTCTGTTCCACCTAACACAGCATCCAAGACCGTTGGTTATTACCGTAAGTGTATGTTAAGACGCGGTTATTTGCTTCGCGCAAAATAAAATACTTGTTTGTTGGTTATTTCTCAAAAATATGATATAATGTTACCGTTATGAAAAAGTCCATATTCTTTTGGTTGTATTTTGTCGCGTCAATTATATTGGCCGTGTATTTTTCGACCCGTATTATAACCAGCATTATGGGACGTGGACCGGTTTCAAATGTAAAACAAATATCCATACTTACCGATTCTAAGGATACAGATTTTGAATCTATACGTTTGGCACTTGGCATAAACAGCGGTGCAAACATAAAATCTGTTGATTTACACCAAATAAACAACAATATTTCAAAGATACCTGGTATAAAAAATTCAGCTGTTAGAAGATTGGCAAATGGTAACATTGTTGTAAAAGTTCAAAAACACAAGGTTGCTGCTCAATGGAGTGACGGAAAATACTATTATCCATTATCAACAGATGGCACAAAAATAGATACACCTTCAACTGAACGCGACGAAAACACAATTGTTTTTCATGGGGCAATTCCTGAAAACTTAACAGATATAGTAAGTGGTGTTTCTGGAATATCAGAATATATAGATTATATGAACATGGTTGAATCGCGTCGTTGGAATATTCATACCAAAAACGGTATAATAATATACCTGCCAGAAGATAATCCTAATATTGCTGTAAATAAAATAAGCCTGTTAAATCAGACACACAAAATATTGTCCCGTAATATTGAAATAATTGATATGCGTGATAATGCAAGAATTTTAGTTAAAACAAGAAAATGAAACTTTCTAATTCGTCTTTTTTGTGCCTTGATATTGGAACCTATGGTGTCAGAGGACTTGCACATTCTATACGCGATGCTAAAATTTCTAAATCCGCAATGCATGTTGTCAAAAACACAGATACATTATTTGCACTTAAAAGTGTCATAGATGAATTGGAACAACAATTAAACACACATTTTAATTCTGCATTTATTACTGGAAATTTTGGAAAAGCCGATTTTAAAACTGTATCAGATACTATATTTTGGAAAGACGAACATAAAATTAATGAATTAGATTTGCGGCATCAAATTGCAAAAATAAAGGCCCCCGAAGGTTTTTATGCTATGCATATAATCCCTGTTTTTTACGGCACACAAAACATAAAAAACATCAGCAATTCACCAATTGGGCATATTGATACACAATTAAAATCTATATTCAGTGTAATTTCATACGAAACAGAAAAGACAAAAGAAATATCCGATATTCTGCGTCATGCACATATTCAATCAAGTGGCTTTTTGGACCCAACTTTTTTACAAAATACGATCTACAGAAAACCGAATGAAAAAATATTGTTTATTGATTTAGGTGACGAATTTACAACTGTTTCTATTTGGACAATGCGCGGTCCATTGTATTTTAATAAAATAGAATTTGGTGGGCATGATATTACTGATGCAATAGCTTCGGGTTTAAACATCAGAACAGCAGATGCAGATACATTAAAAACATCAGTGGCAAACGCAACCCCAAATGAAATGGACAGATTTACACCAGCAGATTCATCTGAAAAGTTTGCTTCTTTTTCGCGTGCAGATATTAACGATATATTTATTCCGACATTAAAAGAATTAATTGCGACAATATATGAACAATCTCAAAAATATATTGAACAATATAAACCAGAAAAAATCATTCTGACTGGCGGTGGCGCAACAATCAATAACATCGATACAATCTTTGAACGCGTGTTTAAATTACCAATAGATAATCTTGGTGACAATGCTTCAATCAACGCATTATCTGAATATATTTGGAATACTTATTTACCAGAAAGAAATGCATATATTGCAAAACAAGAAAAGATTCTGAACATACTTGATAAAATAACAAATATATTCAAAAGAAAAAAGAAACTAAAGAAGAGAAAATTTATACCTATTATGCCAAGCACTCTTTGCTTTAACATGAATGATATGACCACATATTCCATGTTTGCAAGCGCTGGTATATCTATGATACACGTTGATATAATGGATGGTTTTTATGTTGATAAAATTGCTGGCGGTGTGAATGAATTAGCAAGCATAAGATCAAAAACAAAATCTCATTTGCACGTACATTTAATGACAGAAAGTCCATCTGTTTGGGCGCGAGATGTTATAAATGCTGGCGCAGATACGGTTATAATTTCAACAAATACATCTGGTGTAAAAAATGCTATTAAAATCGTAAAAGATGCCGGCAAACGCGTTGGCATCGCACTTAACCCAGAATCAAATGTTGAAATATTAATACCTATATTAAAACAAATCGACGAAGTTATGTTAATGGCCGTGAAACCAGGTGCTGCCGGTCAAGAATTTGATGAAAACATTTTACAAAAAATAAAAACATTAAATTATACACGCAAAAAACACAGTCTAAAATATTTAATAAGTGTTGATGGTGGTATAAACCCAGAAACAGCAAAACTTTGTTGGAACGCCGGTGCCGATTTATTGGTAAGCGGTTCATATCTTGCAAACGCAACCGATTTTCCATTGGCAGTTCAAAATTTATTGAATCACTAATTTACGCCCATCGCCATTTTGTGTTATATAAATATGAATTGTGTTTTCTGGTAAAATGTCTTTTGCGATATCCGGCCATTCAATTAAAGTAATATCATTATCAATTGCATATTGCAGGCCTATTTCTTCCAATTCTGATACATCACATATTCTGTATAAATCAAAGTGCGATATACCATCATAATTTTGAACAAGTGTAAATGTAGGACTTGGCACAACTGTATCAGTCCCACGCAAAGTTTTGATTATTGTACGGGCAATTTCACTTTTACCCATACCCAAATCACCATGCAAAGCAACTGTAATCGGCGCATGTAAAGTATTTGCAAAATCACGCGCCCATTTATGTGTTTCTTCAATACTATTTAATATATATTCTTTCATCTTATTCCACCAATAATAAATCATCTTCAAGTGCGTGTATAAGGTCACGAATCTGTGCAGCCTGTTCAAATTCTAAATTCTCTGCATGCTTTTGCATTGTCTTTGTCAAAGCCTTGATTTCTTTACGCAAAGATTCTGCATCCATAACACCACCATCTTTACTGTAAACAAATTTTTTGGTTTTGTCAGTTTTTTCTTCTTTTTCTTTAACTTCATCAAATACAGATTTAGATATGGTTTTTGGTGTTATACCGTGTTCTTGGTTATACTTTTCCTGTTTTTCACGACGACGCGCAGTTTCGTCCAGCGCAGCACGCATAGATTCCGTCACAGTATCACCATATAAAATTACACGACCATTTGCATTACGTGCCGCGCGCCCTATGGTTTGAATCAACGAACGCGTTGAACGTAAAAAACCTTCTTTATCGGCATCCATAATTGCAACCAATTCACATTCTGGAACATCCAATCCTTCACGTAATAAATTTATACCAACCAATACATCGTATTTACCCAATCTTAAATCACGTAGTAAATCTATACGTTCCAAAGTTTCAATATCAGAATGCAAATAGCGCGCACGAACACCATTTTCAACAAAATAGTCTGTTAACTGTTCGGCCATCTTTTTGGTTAATGTTGTAACGATAACGCGGCCCTTTGTTTTTTTCACTTCATATAACAAATCATCAACTTGATGCTGGGTTGGACGCACTTCACATATTGGATCCAAAAGCCCTGTCGGACGAATAACCTGTTCGCTTACAATACCGTTTGATTGTTCCAGTTCCCATGTGGCAGGTGTAGCAGACACAAATATAGTTTGCGGACGCAACATATCCCATTCTTCAAAAGTTAATGGACGATTATCAACACACGAAGGTAATCTGAAACCATATTGAGCCAAAGTTTCTTTACGCGCCCTGTCCCCACGTGACATAGCACCAATTTGCGGAACAGTCACATGGCTTTCGTCTAAAAATAAAATCGCATCTTTTGGTAAATATTCAAACAAAGTTGGTGGTGGCTGTCCAGGCAAACGTCCAGTTAAATATCTTGAATAGTTTTCAATACCACGACAAGTTCCTGTCGATTCCATCATTTCTATATCAAAGTTCACACGTTCGCGTAATCTTTGTTCTTCAACATATTTCATATTATCATGAAAATACTTTAAACGTTCATATAAATCTTGTCTGATTTGACCTATTGCTTGCAAAATCGAAGGCATAGGTGTCGCATAATGAGTATTAGGATAAACAACTATGCGATCTAATTTATGTAATTTTCCACCAGTCAAAGTGTCAAATTCCCATATTTCATCAATTTCATCACCAAAAAAAGATAATTTCCACGCCCTGTCTTGTGAATGTGATGGAAATATATCAAGTGTATCGCCACGCGCACGGAATTCGCCACGCGAAAATCCCATATCGTTTCTTTTGTATTGAATATCGACCAGCGCACGCATTACATCTTTTTCTGATATTTTGTCCCCGGCTTTTAAAACTAACTTCATTTCAGCATATTGTTCTGGGGCCCCAATTCCATAAATAGAAGATACAGACGAAACAACTATAACATCTTTTTCTTCCAACATTGCACGCGTGGCGCTATGACGCATACGATCCAATTGTTCGTTTATAGAGGCATCTTTGTCTATATAAGTATCTGTTGTTGGAACATAGGCTTCAGGTTGATAATAATCATAAAAAGACACAAAATATTCAACATGATTGTGTGGAAAAAATGACTTCATTTCTGTATATAATTGCGCTGCTAATATTTTATTAGGCGCCATAATCATTGTTGGACGACCTAGTTTCTGAATAACATTGGCCATTGTGAAAGTCTTACCTGAACCAGTTACCCCCAACAAAACCTGGGATTTGCGTCCATCTTGAATCCCTTGGACCAATTCAGAAATGGCCGTTGGCTGATCCCCCATCGGTCCAAAATCAGATTCCAATGTAAAAATACTTTCTGTGTTCTTCATTTTTTTATTCACATACCTTAATATAATTCATTATAATAAAAATACAAGGAAAGAGAATGATGTATAAAAAATCAAAATATACTAGCAAAATATTACTTTTTATATTGTCTGTTATCGCAATGCTCGGGTTGGCTGTAATCATTGTTCCACCAATGGTAAGTATAAATACGATAAAACCGAAAATTGAAGAAGCTATTTTAAATCAAACCGGTGTTCGTGCACGAATACACGGAAACATTAATTTCAGTTTGATGGGCAAAGCCACAATTGTTGCTCACGATATCTCTATTCCTAATGGTGTAATATCATCTGTTGAATTTGCTTTTCCTTTACTTGATATATTTAATATAAAAAATGCAGATATATCTGGGGATATATATGTAAATGGTGCATCATTACATGTTGACAAGATAACACCTTTCAATATAAATAAAAACATAGTTATCAATGATTCAAAAATACAATTTCTTAACAAAGAATATAATATCATCCATGCGGATATGTCCAAAGATGAAATCGATGCGTTTGTGCGAACAGACCAACATAAGTATGAAATAAAATCTATTGGTAATAAATTTGTTATAAAAAATAAAAACAATGACTTGATTTTAACCGGTGAATTATTCAAAAACGGAACCGCCAAAGGTCATATAAGCATAATAGCACAAGACATAAACAGATGGTTTGAATTTGAAACACCGCGTATTGCCGGGCAATTTCCAATAACAGCTGACGTTTCTTGGAACGGCGAATACGGAATCAAATTTGACAATATCGTTGCCCAAAATGTACGTGGCAGTATAGAATACAAAAATGATGGATATAAAATAATCAAATTAAAATCAGATAATGCCAATTACGATATGACATTTTTTATGAAAGATCCAAAAATATTACAAAATGCATCTTTTGATTTGAATTTTTATGGCGATATGACATTTATGAAACAAAAAATAAATCACTTGATATTAGACACCGTAAGTTCCAATAAAGAAATACAAATAAACAAAATCATTGCAGATAATATCCATATCATCGGTGGAACAGTTGATGAAAATGGCGCCCATGATGTTCGCGTATCAGGACCTTTATCTGGTCTTCATACAACATGTCTTTTCAATGGCACACCAACAAATTGGTATTGTAAAGAATATTCACATGGAAGCAATATTACATCAGTATTTTCTGTCAAAGATGATGTAATTGATGCAGACGTTTATTCTACGGCAATCTATGCAGACATGAAACCATTCGTGGTTACTATAAGAAAATTGGCTTCCAGTGGCGAAGTAAGATTTTATTACCCCGACACAGAAGGAACATTACATTTGAAAAAAGACAGTTATACCGTTGATTATGTTCGTCTTGATGATAAATCGTTAAACCAGGCAAAAATCAATCTGAAATTCTTACCTGATTTTATGAAAGATGAACCTGGTGATTTTGTATGGGTTGGAAATGTAATGATTTTTACACCAAATTCAAAACAATGGCAATTATCTAAAAGTACAGATTTCTTCATTCTTCGCGGAGAAAACTTTAAAACATTAACTAAAAAAGTAGACTTACAATCTATAAATGATTTGTCGTATGTTTTGTCTGGTGTCTATAAAAATGGAAACATTTCTAATTTCGAAGTTGAAATTGCCGGACACAAACTTACCGGTATGTTATCTGGAAATTCTATCACATTAAAAACAGATGTTTTGGATATTGATGCATTTGCAAATAAATCTTTTATAAATAATTTTGAAAACTTATCTTTCTTTACAAACCATCCGATTCTTTTACCGTTCGAAACCAATATGAATGTGGCTTTGTCTGCTAATAAATTAATTTACAACAAACAAGAATATAAAAACTTTGTATATTCTCTGCATAAAAACGCTCAAACAGTTTCTATATCAGATTCTGATCGCGGAAATTTATTGGCAACGCTTAATAAAGACAATATAAAATATGCACTTAATATACAATTAAATAAATTTGTAATTGATAAAAAATTATTGCCAAAAACTATGCCTCTTAATATTTCTGACACAGCTATCACCGCAGAAATAAAATTGAATACTTATGGAATGATAGCGCATGATATTATAAACAATATGAAGGGCACATTTGATGCATCGCTTGATGGTGGTCTATTATACGGTCTTGGATTATCAGATTTTTATGCATCTGCACCAATGTTAGCAACAACCAGGGATGGCGAACGCGCATTATATATTGCATTAAATCAAGGAATTACACCTGTTAAAAAAATGCATATTATCGGGGCTTATGATAATGGCGATATAAAAACAACAGAACCATTTACATTATCAATGCCTCACGTTAATGCATCCGGTATATTCGAAATCGAAAACAATGATATGACAGCAAGATTGCAAATGGTTTTGCGCGGAACATCTGCGGATCCAAAACCAATAGATTTAATAATTTATCCAAATAATTCTCGTGATTTTTCACTTTCAGAAATCATGTTACATTTTGATCCAGAATATATGCGTGAATTTGTAAAAACACATAATCAATTTTAATAAAAAAACACCCCGAATAAATCGGGGTATTTTTTATACATTCAAACATTAACCGCGTTTACGTACTTGTATATGTACTTCACGTAATTGCTGTTCGGTTACTTCGCGTGGTGCGCCCAACATTAAATCTTGACCACGTTGGTTGGTTGGGAACAAAACTACTTCACGTAAATTTGTTGTACCTAAAATTATAGAAACCAAACGATCAATACCAAATGCACATCCGCCGTGTGGTGGTGCGCCATATTGGAACGCAGCGTACATTCCGCCGAATTTTTCTTTCACGACTTCTGGACCATATCCAGCAACAGCGAAAGCTTTTATCATTATTTCTGGATTATAGTTACGAAGACCTCCACTGCAAATTTCAGCACCATTCAAAACCATATCGAATTGATTTGCTTTAATTTGTAATGGATCACCATCTAATTCGCCTTTTGGTAAACTAAATGGGTTGTGACCAAAATCTATTGTACCAGTTTCTTCGTTTAATTCGTACATTGGGAAATCTTCTATCCAACAGAATTTAAATTCTTGTGGATTTATCAAACCAAGGTCTTCACCCAATTTAATACGCAATTTACCAGCAGCCTTGGCGGCCTTTTCTTCTGTATCACAAACAAAGAACAAAGATGAATTATCACCAGCGATTTCTTTTAATTTTGCAATACGATCTGCATCCAATTTCTTTGCAACAGGTCCTTTTGGTTCTTCGCCAAATACGATATAAGCCAATCCACCAAGTCCCAATTCTTTTGTTGCATAATCTGTCAATTTATCAAACCAAGAACGCGGTTTATCTGCGGAATTTGGCGCAGGTATCGCACGAACCACAGAACCATTTTCAACAGCACTTGCAAATATTCCAAAATCAGAACCACGGAATATTTCACTTACATCACTGATGATTATTGGATTACGCAAATCTGGTTTATCTGAACCATATTTCAACATCGCTTCATCAAATGGAATATGTGGAATTTCAGGATCAACAATCGCACCAGGAACAAATGTTTTTATCAGTTCTGGCATCAATTCGTTACCAACAGCTTGAATATCCAACAAATCTACAAAAGACATTTCAATATCCAATTGATAGAATTCTAATAATCTGTCTGCGCGCAAATCTTCATCACGAAAACATGGCGCAATTTGAAAATATCTGTCAAATCCAGAAATTTGAATTAACTGTTTAAATTGTTGTGGTGCCTGTGGTAATGCATAGAACATGCCATGATGGTTACGACTTGGCACTATATAATCACGCGCACCTTCTGGACTGGATACGGTTAAAATAGGTGTTTGGAATTCACTGAATCCCATATCCCACATTTTATCACGTAAAAACTTCATAATGCGATTACGTGTCAGAATATTATTATGCAAACTGTCACGACGCAAATCGATATAGCGATATTTTAAACGTAAATCTTCTGCAACAGTGTCATCATCACCAAATACAGGGAAAGGCAACACATCAGCATTTGTTAAAACTTCCCAAGATTCAGATTTAATTTCAATATGACCTGTTGGTAATTTATCATTAACGGCTTCTGCATCACGTGCAACTACTTTACCTGTAATTTTGATAACAGATTCAGGATGAATCTTTTCAAGATTTGCATCCCCACCATCAAAAACACATTGTGTTATTCCATAATTATCACGCAAATCTACGAACAACAAAGAACCATGATCGCGTTTACGATGAACCCATCCTGACAAAGTGACTGTTTCACCGACATTTTTTTCGGTCAATTCACCACAGGTATGTGTTCTGTACTTTGATTTCAAAGACAACATTTTTTACACCTTTTTGTTTCGGTGTCGCAATAAAGTTTTGGTTAGCGGCACCAATTCAAATCTTAAATCACAGGGGCGCTAAGATTTTTTCGCGCGGTGCCACCCTGCTTTTTTTACTTAGGTGTGTTTTTATAAATACTCCACGGTTGTCAGTCGTATCAACATATTTGATAAAAACTGGTGCCCTAAACAAGAATCGGACTTGTGACTCGTCCTTACCAAGGACGTGTTTTACCACTAGACTATTAGGGCGATCGCAAATAATTATATATGTGAAAGGCAAAAAATCAACTTAAAAATCCTATTTAAGTGCACGCAATTCTTTTTTATGCGCATCAGTTACACGAAAAGATTCCATTGCTTTTTGAATGGCACGCAATCGTGTCCATTCATCAATTTTCCCAGACTTTAAATACGGTAATATTTGATCGTATTGTTTGGCGGCCGCTGTTGCAAAATACCAAGCACGCATCATATTTATATAATATTCATCTGTTTTTATATTTGCGACCATGTCTGAATATTTTGTATTAAATTTGTCATCTAACCAATATTGCATTAATGTTTTAATCGCAAAACGAACAGTATAAACATCTTTAGATTTTATCCATTTACAAACATGCTTATATAAAACATCTAAATTTTTCTTAAATACATACGGCGACAATTGATCGCATGTTGCCCAATTGTTTATGTAAGGCAAAAAACGTTCTGTTTCTTTGATAACCACATCAAAATCTTTTATTTCAGAAATAATAAAAGCATGCAATTGATTTTCTTCAAAAAACCTGTGTGGCAAATATGCTATAAAATCTTTATATTGTTCCGATTTAACCAAATCTTTTGCAAATTGTCGTAATATTGGTGTTCTGACCCCAATAAAACAATCTTTTGATATATTGGGTATCAATTTTGAATTAAAATCTCTGTATCCGGCATCTGCCGCCGCATACAAGTTTTTTATAATATTATTCATTATCGTTATTTTTCCATCTTTTCAATGTGGGGAATACTGTTTCACAATGATGACGCATTTCTTCTTCACTCATACCGGCCTGATCATGAAAAGGTATATTCATTTCAATATATTCCGCAATAGAAACCTTGTCTATAAAATCACCATCTTTATAACAATAAATGCAATAATCGGAATTTAAAGAACCATCTTTGTTTGTCCCATAAACACTTTCATCTTTCATGGGCATACTGCAACTTTGACATATTTTTGACATACAAAACCTTTTGTTTTCTCATTCATTATATCAAAAAGTTGCAAGATTAAACACAGATAAATTAGTTGCAAAGTCAAAAAAGTCTGTTATAATGCGCATTGCTGGCGGCGTAGCTCAGTGGTAGAGCAGAGGAATCATAATCCTTTGGTCAGGGGTCCGAATCCCTTCGCCGCTACCAAAATTTAAACCGGGTTTATCCCGGTTTTGATTTTGGCATAGTCGTGAAAGATGAGGACCCCAGGGCCGACAACAAGTAGATTTCACAAGTACAACGCAGTGAAATCGTCACGGTTGCCACGCAGACACGAAGTGTCGAGAAAATCCCTTCGCCGCTACCAAAATTTAAACCGGGTTTATCCCGGTTTTTTTAAATTTGTTTTATACCTATTTTTGTGATAAAATAGGATTTGTGAAAAAATATATTACAATCTTGTCTGTATTATTATCAATACCAGCTTTTGCTGACACTGCCATTTTACCCGACAAAAACCCATTTATGTGGACATATCAAAACCAAATAGGCTTTGGTATTGGGCAAGGTGTTGATACTGGTTGGTTATTGCCACCACCTGTTCGTCCGGTCCCATTTTATATTGGGACATTCACATATTCACAACCAACAAGCTTTTTTCGTGTCCCTGCACGTCGTTCATTAAACATATCTCAAACGCTTGGACTTGGTGAAAAAAATGGTTGGAAATGGCAAGATTATACTATTCCTATGATATATGTGACCGAAGATATTGCCCTGTTCCGTTATGAACGCCTTTATGCTGGTTTGGGTGCAGGAGCCGGCCTTCAAGCCAAAGAAAACGAACGTCTTGGCGCGAAATTAATTTTTCAATTTAAAGTTACATTCGGATACAATATAAACAAAAAACTGGCCACAGAATTGTTTATCCAGCACTTTTCTAATGCAAATACCGCAGTTGAAAACCATTCTTACGCATTTTATGGCCTTGGCTTCACATATAATTATTAATCTTTACCAATCTATTGGTGTTTTTCCATTTTGAATTAAATATTCGTTTGCACGTGAAAAATGATGATTTCCAAAAAAACCACGATATGCAGAAAGTGGCGATGGGTGTGCACTTTTTAAAATTAAATTATCTTGTGCATTAACAAATTCTGCTTTCTTTTGTGCAAAAGATCCCCAAAGCATATAAACAACATTTTTCTGGTTTTCGTTAACCGCTTTGATAACCGCATCAGTAAAACTTTCCCACCCCTTTCCAGAATGTGAAGCTGCAATATGTGCCTGAACAGTTAATGTGGAATTAAGTAACAACACACCCTGCTTTGCCCACAATGATAAATCACCATTTGTTATACTTTTATGCCCTAAATCAGATTCTATTTCTTTATATATATTTTGTAACGATGGTGGAAATTCTGTTCCTTGTTCTACAGAAAAACAAAGTCCATGCGCCTGATGCGGTTCATGGTATGGATCTTGACCAATAATAACAACCTTTACATTTGAAAACGGACATAAATTAAACGCATTAAAGATGTTTTTAGGCTCTGGATATATTGTTTTACCAGATAAATATTCACCGCGCACAAAATCTGTCAGTTTTTTGAAATAATCTTTTTCAAATTCGCCTGACAAAATATCTTTCCAAGATTGTTCTATTTTTACATCCATGCTACACCTCTATCAAATGATTTTGCAGGGCTTTCCACAACACTACATCAATATAACCAACCGGCAAACCTGTCTCAATATGCAAATGTTCAAACATATCATCACAACATTTTTTTATATCGACATCTAATTTTCCATTATCTATTTTTCGTGACAAGGCCTGATTTCCGCCGTAAAGAACACCAAGGCGTTGAATCCAAATATCATATTTAACAACATTTTCACCCAGGTTGCGCGCCAAATGATTCGCTGTAATTTTTCCAATATGCGGCAATTTTTGAAGATAATTTAATTTTTCATCTAATGTCTCACATTTATAAAAACCATCGCGACAACTTTCACGATTGTCCCATATTTTTACAATGGCATTTATCTTGTTTTTATTATTAAAAATTTGTAATAAATCCCCGGTATTTGCCGGCATTTTTGACATTATTATTTTATGAATTTTTTTTGCCGTTTTTTGTGAAAAACCGCCTGCCAAAATAACATAAGATACAATACTGGCAAATTCATCAGGTGAAAAATGCGGTGGATTTGATAATATTTCTTTGATTTCATCAAAAGATTTATCATCGCTGTCCAAACTCTTTTCACGCAACTGCGCATCCAGACTTTCAAACCAAGATTTAGAAAACATTTTATTCATTTGTTTTTTTAAACTGTGTCATTGCTGTAAATGTTGCAATTTTATCATTGGAAGTATCAGACGTGATTAAATTTTGTCTTATCTTTGCTTTTGCCTTGTCTAATTTGGCAATATAATCATCTATTTTTTGGGCATTTTTCCCGTGGTCCGATACCGGATATTTTATATTTATACCATCATGATTTTTTACAAAATCGTCCGGCATCAGACCCCTTTTGTTTACATTTTACACATCCAAGTTTGCATTCAATGCATTTTCTACAATGAAGTCACGACGTGGTTCAACAACATCACCCATCAACATAGAAATAACTTCGTCTGCTTGTGATGCGTCTGTAATCTTAACTTGGAATAACGAACGATGATTAGGATCCATAGTAGTTTCCCATAATTGTTCGGCATTCATTTCACCAAGACCTTTATAACGTTGAATCTTCAAACCATTTTTCGCATATTCAAATGCAGTATTCAACAATGCAAACGCACCCCAAATCTTTTGAGATTTAGATTTTACACGCAAAACCGTTGGTTTAGAGAATGTATCTATTAATTCCTGACGTCCGGCCATTCTTTGCCATGAACGAATTTCAGGAGAATTTATTTTTTCACGTGTCAAAACATGTGTTTCTGTGACAGAACGCAAAGTTCTTGTGATTTTAATACCTTCAATATCACTGGAAATTTTCCAACCGCGTTCAAATTCTAATTCTTCGTTATCCAACATATTTTCTGCTGCAGCGAAATTTTCAGGTGATTCTTCTTCGAATACTTTATTCAAAGCCAACGCTTCTATAAAGCGCAAAGGCATAATATGATTCAAAGCCTGTAAATTATTTTTCATATCGTCAACCAATTCCAACAAGCGTTTAAAATCAGCACCAGCCAATTGTTGACCATCACTTGTTTCAATCATGCCGTCCGTTGCCAATTGATCCAACAAGTAATCGTCCATTTCGCGTTCATTTTGGATATAGATTTGTTGTTTACCACGTGTCACACCATAAAGAGGTGGTTTTGCAACATAGATATATCCGCGTTCAATTGCTTCTGGCATATGACGGTAAAAGAAAGTCATAAGTAATGTTTGAATATGTTGTCCGTCAACGTCCGCATCGGTCATGATGATAACTTTGTGATAACGGAATTTTTCAATATCAAAATCATCTTTACCAATACCGGCACCCAATGTAGTAATCAAGGCACCAATAGTATCAGATCCCAACATTTTATCAAAACGCACACGTTCAACATTCAAAATTTTTCCACGCAATGGCAAAATAGCCTGGGTCTTTCTGTCACGACCCTGCTTTGCGGTACCTCCAGCAGAATCTCCTTCCACAATAAACAATTCGCATTTTGCAGGATCTTTTTCAGAACAATTTGCCAATTTACCAGGCAAACTTCCTAATTCTGGACCTGTCTTTTTACGTGATAACTCGCGCGCTTTACGTGCCGCTTCACGTGCTGTAGCCGCTTCAATAATTTTATCAATAATCATTTTAGCGATTACAGGGTTTTCTTCCAAATATTCATACAACAAATCGTTAACAGTATTTTCAACCAAAGGTCTTACTTCGCTGGAAACCAATTTGTCTTTTGTTTGGGAACCAAATTTAGGATCAGGTATTTTTACACTGATAATACTTGTTAAACCTTCACGGAAATCTTCACCAGACAAATTAACATCTTTCTTCAAATTTTGTTCAGAAATATATTTATTCAATGCGCGTGTTAAACCTGCACGAAATCCGGCCAAATGTGTTCCACCGTCCCTGTTTGGAATATTGTTAGTAAAACACAAAGATGTTTCTGTATAGGCTGTTGTCCACTGTAAAACAATTTCGATATAAGAATCATCGATTGTTTTAATCATTTGGATTGGTTCTGCATTTAACAATTCTTTTGATTTATCAAGATATGTTGCAAAACCCTTTAAACCATCGGCAGAATGGAAACTACGTTCAACTTTTTCACTCCCGCGCAAATCTTCCAAAATAATACGAACATTAGCATTCAGATAAGATTGTTCACGCAACCAAACTTCCAATGTATCAAAATCAAATTTAGTTCCTGTAAATGTTTCTGGTGATGGCAAGAATGTAACTTCTGTTCCATGTTCATGACCGCTTTCGTTTTTAACAACAGTCAAATCCATTGTTGGAACACCGTCTGCAAAAGTCATACGCGCTTCGTTTTCGCCGCGCCATACGCGTACTTCCAACCAAGTGGACAAAGCATTAACCACAGACACACCCACGCCATGCAAACCACCAGATACTTTATATGCACCATTACCTTCGTTATCAAACTTACCACCGGCATGCAATTCGCACATGATCAATTCCAGCGCACTGCGTCCTGTTTCATGGTTAATATCAAATGGCATACCACGACCGTTATCACGAATTGTCACAGATCCATCTGCATTCAAAGACACAAACACTGTATCCGCATAACCAGCCATCGCTTCGTCGATAGAGTTATTAACAACTTCATAAATCATATGGTGCAAACCGTCCCCACCTTCGCCGACGTCACCAATATACATACCAGGTCTTTTTTTAACCGCTTCCAGACCTTTTAAAACTTTAATTGAATCACCAGTATATTCATTATTTACAGCCATTTAAAAATCCTTTCTTTTTGCTATGTAAAACATAGCAATTTATGATATAATTATCAAGAGAAAACTAAGAAAAAACACTAAAAAGGAAACCATTATGAAATTCAAATTAATGTATTATGGGGACATATTAACAAACCCTAAAAAACGGGCGCAACATATCGCAGATATCCGCATGCAATTTCACCCACAATTAAAGAAATTGGTAACTTTTCAACCTTGGAATAATCTGACAAAGTTTATGATGCCAGACGCCCAAAAAAGCCCTATTATTACACGTCATATTGGCGGCATTGATTGGAACCCGATTATCAGTCCAAATTTAAAAATGATCGCCGAATTAGATATTTTGTTAATGCACCCAGAAATTATCGGTGTTCCACATTCAGATATCGATAATCGTGTTAAGACAATCTTGGATGGGCTTCGTTGTCCACAGAACGAACACGAAATTGGGCAAAATACACCACGTGATGCTGGCCCGATTTACACTCTATTGGACGACGACCATTTGGTTACTAAATTAACGGTTAATACCAGCCACTTATTATCACCAGATTTGTTCCCGTGTGATATAGAAAAAACACCTGACGCGGTATTTATGTTGATTGATGTTAATGTCCGTGTTACCGAAGGAACAATTGAAAACTTGCCATTTATGGCATAGTAAATATTTTAATAAAAAACACCGGCAAATGCCGGTGTTTTTTACATAAATACTGACGTAATCTGTTCTTGCATTTGGAATGTACCCAAAACCACCCATCCAATTATCACGGACACCAGTATAATACCAATACTGTTAAGAACACTTGATATATTCTCCATTTTACGAACAGATTCTTCCATATAATCGCGTGCTATCTTATCAAGATTTTTATCAAAATCATTCATATCAGAATATATTATCAAATCACCAATAATTTCTTCGCTCGGGAAATCTTTACCGGTTAAAGCCAACGCATTACCTAAATTTTCACCATTGGCAATATGATGCAATGCTTCGTCCAGAATATTTGATAAATATTTATTTGATGAATCTGCCAATAAACGCATCGCATCTGGCACAGATACACCCGCAGATACCATAGCGGCTAAAGACATTAACCAGCTGACAGATACTTGCAATTTATATGTACTATAAGGTGGCAATTTATCAAACCAGGTTCTTACTTTGCCAGTCCAGTTTGGTAAAGATAACCACACAAAACTTACCAAACATAAAAACATTATCGCAACAACATACCAATACTTATTTGCAAAATTAGAAACATAGACCAACGATGCAGCACTGCCACGCCAAACAATTTCGCTACCTGCTGCTTCAACAAGTGGCGGAACCAAATAAACACCAACCATAACTATGATTGCCACGGTTAAAAAGAACAAAAACAACGGATATGTGATTGCTGACCACATTGCGCGTTTGATTCGATTAATACCACCAACAACACGTCCAACGTTTTCTAATGAAACCAATAAACTACTCACATTCCCAGATGTTAACAAAAGCGTTTCTTCGTTTGGTACCCAGCCTTCTGTTGCCTGAGCAAAAGTCATACCGCGTTCAAGATTCTGTTGTATTTCACGCATCGCAATTGCAAAAGGTTCATTTGGTCTGCGCCCATCATGCGATTCTATCATTTCAATACGATGTAAAGCATCCATTAATGTAAAATTATTACGCAACAAAGATGCGATTTTGCGCGAAATCGCCATACGTTTTTCTGTATCAGTCTTAAAAACAAATTTTGCATAAAGCAAATCTAATTTTGTCATAATATTAATACACCCATGGTCTGTCTAATAAACCAACCCAACGTTCTAATTCATCAACACCTATTATTCCACGCAACATTAATTCCATGGCTGCCTCTTTAAGAGTGCGCCCGTTCATTTTTTCCAACCAGTATTTTGTCGCACCTTCTGTGTCACCAGAAAGAGCCAGACTTAAAAATTCACTATTTGTCATTATAATTTCACCGGCCTTGATACGACCAATTGTTCCGGTTCCATTACAGTGTTCGCAACCAGCCCCGCGAATATATGTTTGATTTAAACCCAAATCACCAAAAGTTTCTTTTACACGATTATACGCATTATGGTCATGATGATCACTTAATCTTTCACGACAATACGGACAAAGTTTTTTGAACAAACGCATAGATACCAATCCGCGCATCATCGTTTCATCTTTTAATTTAAATGCTTCAACCCCCATGTCCAACAAACGTGTTAACGCACCCATCGCAGAGTTAGCGTGCAAGGTTGTCCAAACATTATGACCAGATAATGCACCTTTTACCGTTAATTGTGCAGCAGAAAGAGTTCTTATTTCACCAACCATTAATGTATCAGGGTCGCTTCGCAACGCAGCAGCCAACGCTTCTGTAAATTTTTCTTCGCGTTGTTCTTCGTTTACTGCATTAACCACTGGGATTTGGTGTGCACCAAAAATCTTTTGTTCTGCCGGATCTTCAACAGTGATAAGATTTATTTCATATCTTCTTTCTTTTAACATTAACGCCATATTACGAACTAATGTCGTAGATTTACCAGACGAAGTTGGACCTGCAACGATAACCAGTCCCGTTGGTGCAGAACGCAATCTTAATAATAATTTTTGTTCGTATTCATTAAATTCTTGTTCTGTTTTTATGCCTTCACTTGGGTTATCATAAAGCAAACGCATAACAACATATTGCGAACCAAATGCAATTGGATTAAATTGCATTCTTATGCCCAATATACCGTTTGGTAAATATAAATCTTTCGTTCCGCGTAATGGTGTCCGACCATCTTTTTGCGCAGTCTGATATTCATTTTGTGCATAACTTGAATTAGAAATATCAGCCGACGCAAAAGCCGCACGAACAAAAGATTCTCCCCACTGTGAATTATATTCAAAAACTGGTTGCATACTGCCATCAATACGAAAATATACTGTTGTTTGATCGGCAACTTCTATATGTATATCAGAAACCTTTTGTGCCGCAGCGCGCGCTATGATATCAACAAAATCTTTCTGCATCTGATTGTCGTAATCAATGCGCGAATGTATTGTTCCGCCCAACCTTTCGTCGTTTATTTTGTATATATTCGATATCAACCCAAGATCAGAATAAAAAGGCTGTTTAACAATTTTATTTTTTTGATGCAACAAATCAATAAAAGCCAAAACACGACCATCGTATTGATGTGTTCGCGATATTATAATCTCACCACCTGAAAAATAAGCAATCAAACTTTGTGTATCTTTTGGCAAAGCAAATTCGGCAGCATACGCAGTCAACAAACGATTATTGTTCGAAAACAAATAATCCAATATTTCTTTGTTGCCAGAATTTTCTAATCCATTTGGAATAGATAATTGATCTGAAAAAATATTATCGTTATTTTCCATAATTATTTTCCGATATTAAGGCTTTCTGTTTCACCGTCTTTTTCAAAAATTATACCTTCGTTCAAAGAAATAGATTTTACGATATAACCATCTAATTCTTTGCCAACTGCAATGCGTCTGTTTTGCCCAGTAGAAACTTCTTCAATAGTTGCCTGTAATTGATTATCAACACCAACAACATTTATTAATTTGTATTTTTTACTTACACTGCTTTCTTCTTTCTTTTCTTGAACTTTTGCAACAACTTCTGGTTCTTCATCAACAGTTGTTATTTGACGTTTTAATTTTTCTGTTTGTATTTCAAGTTGTGTTTTTGCCGCTTCTAATTCTTGTTGTTGTTGTTCTGCACGACCAGAAAGAGTATCTAATTCAATTTGCAATTTTATTCTTTCCGCGTTTAATCTTTCTAAATCTAAATCAAGTTGTGCACGTTCTTTTTCTAATTGAGCAACAACTTTTTCTTGTTCAAGAACCGTAATTTTTTCAAACAAAGAACCATTTTCATTATAATTCAATAATGCTTCCGAAGAAATACGATCGGCCATTTCGACATCTGTTTCTTCTATTATTTCTTCTTCCCCAAAAGCATAGGTATTAACACCAACAGATATCAATCCTAAACACATAAAGAACATTAATTTTTTAAACATTTTTGGTCCTTTTATTTTGTATAAATTATAACTTCGTAATTCCATGTTTTTGTATTCGCGCGCCAAGATACAGACGGCATATACACACCATTAAAATCTTTAAACGCATACATAAATTCAGACGGCATCAGTTTCGAAGACACAGATATTTCTGTGACATTCAAAGTTTCTGCATTGCCATTATTCAAAATTGTATCTGACACATTACTTATATCTGCACGCGTATTTATCTGTTGGAAAATAGTAGCAACATCACGCGCCACAGTTTCGCCGTCACGTTCTTCCAAAGAAGAATGTGTTTGCAAAACAGGCAATTTAACACGAACTATTATCTCGTTTTCCGATGTCTGTTGAACAATTGCACCAGGCATTAATTCGCCACCAATTTCATAAAAATCATTCAATGTTCCAAAATCACGAGAAAAAGTTGCAGACACATATTCGCCATCACATTTTGCAAATGTCTGATTCCAACCAGCAATTGGTTGCATAACAAAAGCAATCGCTTTATAACACAAATTCGCCCTTTCCATAACATCTGGCAATTTATCATACGGATATTCAAAAGATTCTATCGCGGCCTCTTCTGCCAATTTCTTATCAAGAATTTCTTGTTTTTTTAATTCAATTTGATGTCTGTATTCTTTCGCCAAATCCGTATTTAAATTGACACCGCTATCAGATGTGTTTTTTACAGGATTACTTAAAATATAAACACCAAACAATATGAACAAAATTGCACAAACAGCTGCCGGCAAAACACTTTTCATAAAACCGATTGGCTTCAAATGCGCAACACTGTAAAAACTTATTAAATCTGATATATTCTTTTCTTGTGATTTAGGCACCCCCCAACTGGACGGCGCAATTAAAAGCCCCCAATCTGGCAAAGCAGCCAATTCCGTATACAATTTGCGCGCAACTTCTGCGTTTTCAATTAAAATATCACGAATTATTATCCCGTTTCTTACTGCAACCAGATAAAAATATTTATCAACACTGAATATTGCCAAAAAAGAAACAAAATCAGATAATGAATTAGCAACTTGTGCAGCAGCACTGCCCATTCCAGCACGCGCACCATCACGCGATGCTGCCATACCAATCATAGATTTATATTCTGTGAAAAGAGTATATTTTTTATCTGCATTTTTGGCCAGTTTTTTTGCCCAATTTCTTGCATTATTACCAAGCCCCAGGGGTTGCCAAAAAAGCCCTGTTGCAAATTTTTTATAATGAACAGTTATTATTTGTTTTATCAATTCTCTCTCTTTATGCGTATTATAGCATAAAAAGATAAAAAAAATAAAGTCGAAATTTGTAATAAAAAAGTCGTATTTCTACGACTTTTTATTATTTTTCGCAATTATAAACTTTTACTTTAAATTTAAATGTATTTTTTGGCCCAAAAATTGCATCTGGGTTTTCAACTGTACTCTGATCAACAATATAATAAGAATCGCCTAATATTTTTTGTTCCAATATACTTTTTTCTAAATATTCATATGCCCCTGATAATTTATATGTTGTTGCACTTGAATCAATTGTATATAAATATTCACAATTTTTTGGTTCTGTATCTAATCTGTTTAAACCGCTGCCAGCATCGGTTGCCTGGGCACATGCTGTTAATACCAAAGGTAAAATTAATAATTTTTTCATGCTTTTTCCTTTTTATTCTTCAATAATTTCATAATTTGATTTATCGCTGAATAATTTACGCAAAACCAGATTATTCAACGCATGCGAACCCTTGCAAGATTCCAGATGACCATATATAAATCCGCCACTGGTGAACATATCACCAACAGCATCTATGATTTTATGACGAACAAATTCATCCTTGTAATATAATTTATTAAGCGTTCCGTCACCATTGTCATTCAAAGCAATCACATTATTTTCATTTGCGCCACGACCCATACCATGCGCCTTTAACCATTCCCATTCTGAATATTTTCCAAAAGTGCGTGATTTTGAAATATCTTTAATAAATTTATCAACAGATTTTTTTGTCCCGTCTAATAAACAAGAATAAGATTGTGTACCAATAATTTTATCTTTGTAAACCAAGGTTGCATCAATCAACAACCCATTATCATTTGGTGATAATTTAACATAACCGTTTCCTTTGCGCCAAATTGTATGATTCAAAATCATAGTTTTTAATTTTTTCCAGAAAGGCATTGTTTTAACCAATTCATTACGATGTGCAATAACGGTTTTTTTAACTATTATTTTTTTCATTGGTGTTTTTGTTTTTATAGCACCATTGAAAGCATTTATAAATTCATATGCACTGCCATCTAATATTGGTGTTTCTGGACCATCTATATCAATAACTGCAGAATCAATACCAGATACGAAAAGTGCAGCCATCAAATGTTCAATTGTCTGAACATGCGCGCCATTTTTATCACCTATTGTGGTATTACGCATCAAAGTTTCACCGACATTATCATACCGCGCAGCGATCAAATCAGAACATTTGATATCTGTTCTTTGAAAGAAAATTCCAGGTTTTTTTGATGGTTTTACAACCATATTTGCCGGCAACCCAGAATGAATACCAACACCAGATATTTTAATTTTTTTGTTTACAGATGTCATTTACCCTTCCTTTTAACCAATCGTAAAAATTACCTTCGATTTGTGTTTGTAATGCAGAAAATCTTATTTGTTTTTGTGCCCAATCTGGAATACGCACCCAATCTTTTTCTGTTGTTAATAATTTAGCCCCTTTTTCATCTGCCAAGCTTATCAATTTTTTAATATCATCATCGGTATATTGATAATGATCTGGGAAAGATATTTTTTCAACAATCTTACATGGAATATTATTAAAGAATTTTTCAGGATAACCTATCCCCGCAAAAGCGATTACTGCTTCCTTTGCATCATATGGACAAATTTCACTGTTTTTTGCATAGAAGATTGGAATATTCGTAGGCAACGCAAAATTAGGATGAACTTTTTTTCTTTTTATAAGCACAATCGCATCTGCACGTTGTATGGCAGATCTGGTTTCACGTAATGGACCCGCAGGCAACAAGAAACCATTTGCATAACCAATAGATTCATCGAAAACCAAAACAGAAATATCTTTTCTAATACTGGAATTTTGAAAACCATCATCCATTATAATTGGTGTATTTGATTTTTGTTTATTTAATAAAATCAGATTACTTTTTCGATTTCCAACATGAACCAAAATATTATCAGACGATAACATTTTTGCCTCATCACCAATATCACCAGTCTGTTTAGTTTTTTTATACCCGCGCATAACGACAGGCGCATCAAAAAACTTGGCTACATTGCGAACTATTGGTGTTTTTCCGACACCACCAGATAAAATATTTCCGAAACATATGATTGGACGACGCGAAACATATTCGTGTTTTTTACGAATATTAAAAACAAACCTGCTGCCCAAAAGGTAAAATATCGAAAATGGTAAAAGTGCCATCGATACAAAACCTTTTCTTAAAAACCATTTTGGTGTTTTCATAAATATTCCATTTATTTAATAAAATTTTCAGGTGTTAAATCTTGTTCAACACGAAAATCAGTAAAACGTTTATCTAAATCATAAGCCTGTTTAACCATGATATCTTCCAATTTTTTACGAACAGCTTCGAATTCTTCAGTCTTTGTTTTGCGATCAATAAATATAGGTTCACCAACAGTTCCCGTCATTATTGAAAACGGTTTCATTAACAAATAACGATCCCATCTGTTTAAAAACCAAGGGCGCGAACAAGAATAACAAACAGGTATAATTGGCGCGCCTGTCATTTTGGCAAAATACAAAGCACCATCATGAAAACGCATTGACGGACCATTTGGACCATCAGGCGATAACGCCAAACAATATTTACCATTGTTCAAAACACTTATACCACGTTTTAAAACATTAACACCACCGCCATCAGAAGAACCATAAATTGTTTTAAGACCAAACAATTTTTCCATTTTTGCAATTGCACGACCGTCTTTCTTACTATCTGCAATAGCATATCCACGCACACGATTCAAAGCGATAACAGGCGATAACATCATTGTTCGACCATGCCAAAAAACAAATATGGCCGGTTTGCGTGCATATTTTCTTAATATCTGCAGACCATTAATTTCTTTTCTGGACGTAAGATAAACAAACCAGATAAGGACATAATAAACAACAGCCAAAAACCATTGAATTACACCCCAACCATAGATAAATCTAAAAAAACGTCTTAATCTTTTTTTAAGTGCTTTTTTCATACAAAAAACCTTATACATAAGATTTTAGCAACAAAAAAACCACAATGCAAGGGTCAACAAAAAAACCGCCCTTGTGGACAGTTTTGTAAATTCTGGTTGCAGGAGAAGGATTTCCCTCGGCATAAATGCCTGCGGGGCAACCGTAACGATTCCGGTGCGCAATGCTTCCGAAATCTACTTGTTGTGAACCAAGCAACTTCGTTGCAAACTTACAAACCTCTGACCACAAAAAATTTAAATAAAAAGACACCGCTTTGGGTGTCTTTTTATTTAAACTGGTTGCGGGAGAAGGATTTGAACCTCCGACCTTCAGGTTATGAGCCTGACGAGCTACCGGGCTGCTCTATCCCGCGATAAAGCAAGGTTATTATATATCTTTAATCCTAACTGTCAAATAAAAAACGCATTTTGTTGATTTTTTTGCTGATTTATGATATAATATGCTACAGATTCGACGGGCAATATACCCGTCGTTTTTTATTTTAATTGCCGGCAAATGCCGGCTTTTTTGTTATAACAAAAGGAATAAAATATGAATAAATTCACATTTACAGGGAATGGCAGAAATAAAGATTTTTATTTTACTTTCCCATTTTTTACCAATGCTGATATTGTTGTGAAAATCAATAACAATCTTGCAACTGGATACAGTGTTTTTTGTATTCCGGGAACAGAAGCCAAAGATTTTCCGTTTACTGGTGGCCGTATTCACTTTGCAACTGCGCCTAAATCGACAGACATTGTGACAATAGAACGCAAATTGCAACTTAATCGCCTTATAGACTATCAACCAACAGCAATATTAAACCCGACAACTATCAACCAAGATATGAATTATTTTTTTGAACTGTTGAAAGATATCAAGGGTGATTTGGCCGGATTTGCAGAAACTTATGCAGATTTTACAGACACTGAAAGCGCGCAAAATTTACTGACACAAATAGATGCTGTTATAAATGAAATAGACAACCTGGGCGACATATCGACAATACGCAGCAACATAACAGACCTTGGGACATCTGTATCAAATTTATCAAATTCTCTGAACAGTTTAACAACAACAGTTGGCACGCATACGACAGATATTGGGACAAATACAAACGATATAACCGCATTAAAAGGTTATGATTATGTAATCGAAAGCCAAGAACCGACAGCCGAAAATAATTACACATGGTACCGCAAATACAAATCCGGCTGGGTCGAAATGGGTGGAAGAAACAACGGATTGAACGAAATAGCCACAATACAGTTACCAATAAACATGAAAGATTTGTCGTATACAGTACAAATAACACGTTTGGTTGTGACGACAGCAAATGATCAAGCATCAATAAGTTTACAGGCAAGAAATTTATCTCTGTCTAGTTTTCAGGTGCGTCAAACATACGCCACAAGCAACGGCGGAGGAACCGGTAGTGGTTCTGGTTATGCATATAATTGGATTGTTTTTGGTTTTTCAGAATAAAAATCGGGATTTCTAATCCCGATTTTATAATGTTTTTTATGTTGTAATACTGAGAGTCTATATTTTATTTTTTTACAGAATAAAAATTCTTAAGTTCTTTTATATGTCCGTCCATTGTTTGTAATTTATTAGCACGTTTATAATATTCATCTAACAAATCTGGATCATCGATTAACTTTATCAATTTTGCACGAAAGTCCTCTGCGTCTGCACCTTGGAATCTGAATAAATTTGACTTTGTTAATTCAGATGCACCACCAAAACTACTTGCAAGAACAGGCACACCAAGTGCAGACATTTCAATTGCAACCTGAGGTAAATTATCTTCCCAAATAACCGGCACAATGCCCAAATCTACATTTGCTAAAATATCGTTTATATTGTTGTGCGTATATCCATCATAAATAGATATGGATTTAAACCCAGATAATTTTTGTGGTTCTTTTACACCCCTTGCTGCAATAACGATATTTATCATTTTTTTGTATTTTGTTGGTAACTGAGATAACGCATCAACCATAAAGAAATACCCCTTGTCTTGTCTGGCATATCCAAGATAACAGATTGTAAAATCGTCCTTTTTGGTTGTATTATGTCTGTGGTCTAGAGCATTGTCGGCAAATTTTGTTCCAATATACGAACATTTTACTTTTTTCGGGTCCATACCATGTTCAATACAAATATCAGCAACGCGTTGAGATACGGCTAATATAATATCAACATATTTATTTATATATTCTATGTTAGATTCTCTAAATTTCTTAAAATCTTCTGCTGTTGATAAATGTTTTGCTGGAAAATATTTTTTTAGACTTCTATAAAATACCTTACTTATTATTTTTGATAGCAAACGTGGTATGTGTGCCATTTTCAAAAAGCGATAAACGTTTTCGTTTCGTTCGTTATATGCAATCATTTCGTTTTGAAAACACTTTACACATTCTTTTCCATTACAAAAATTTTTGCAAATACACCCTTGTTTTTCTTGAAAATATTGTGCACGTGGACAAATTGGTATATAATTATGTACAGAAAAAACAATCTTTGTGTTTGGATATTTTTCTTTTATTTTCATACAAGATGGGGTTATTCCTTCAAAGTTATTAATGTGAATAACATCAAAACCACCACAATAATCTATAAAATCAGAAAAAACATTTACAATTGTTTCATTATTCGTATACTTTTTAATATCACTTCCTGCAATGACCATTGGCGATAAAATTGGTGAATTAATTATTTCATATGATTTGATACGTTTATCATGAGAGCCCTGTGATTTTCTAAAATATGTTTTTCTCTTGAAAGGATTGTATTTAAATCCGGAAGATAAAAAATATATTTCATCTTTGCTATCGGTTGATAGTAATTTATCAATCAAATTTTTCTGATATACTTGGACACCACCGCCGACTATTTTATGATAGTCATAAGGAACCCAATTATAGTAAAGAATTTTCATGTTATTGCTCTTCTTTCAAAAGTTTAATACAAATCAAATTTAAACCAAGTAATTTAAATAATATTTCATGGCGATTAAGGTGCAACTTTATAAGTTTGCTTCTATAATACCTACTTTTTACACAGAATCGCCAAAAAGCAGGACTTTTAACACATGTTTTATATAATATTTTTTCTTCCGATGTTATATAATCAGAATTTTTAATAATATCTTTATCCAACCAAGAACATATTGTTTTTATTCGGTTATAACAATTTTGTTTATTTTGTATTGTTTTTAATCTTAAAACAGTATCCATGTAATTCAAAGCTCGTTTTGTCAAATGGTGTAATATATTTTTATCTGTTATATGTTCTTTTTTTACAAAATCAAAAATATCCTCTAACCTTGATAATGGAACATTATAATTATTAACAGAATTTTCAACAACAATTCTATAATGATAATATGCTTCATCTGTGTATTTAATTTTTTCTGCTAAACACATTGTTTGTACTTGAAAAGGATTGTCTGTCCAACCAGCACCTGGTGCCTCTATAAATTTAATTTTGTGTTTATTTAAGAAATTACGTTTATACAAGCAACTCCATATACTTGGGTGGTGCGACAAAAATACAGGATAATCTTTAATTTTAAAAATATTAGTTGGTGGATTATACAGCCATTTCATTTTGTCGGTATGAAATTTTTTATTTGGAATAGTTATATGCATAAAAAAAGATGATTTCACAATATCTACATCATTTTTTGATGCAATATCATATAATTCTTTATACATATTTTTATCTATCCAATCATCGCTTTCAACAATTCCAATATATTCACCACGTGCCAGTTCAATACCATGATTCATTGCAACGCCATAACCACCGTTTGGTTGATGAACCGCCACAACACGTTTATCGCGTTTAGCATATTCATCAACAATCTGTGGACATTTATCAGGCGAACCATCATCAACCAATATAATTTCTATATCTGTTAACGTTTGTGCCAATATAGAATCAACACATTGATTTAAATACTTTTCAACCCCATAAATAGGAACAACTATTGATACTTTCGGTTGTTTTTTCATATATTAACCTTTTTATAATTTTATTTTTTTAATGACTATTTTATTAAATATATAGTACACCTTGTATCCGTCAGATATACGGGTTTTATATATTGGCTGTATTACAGAAATAATTGCACGAAACACAGGATATATTGGATTATATGGATTAATTATGCTTAACATTTTTAACCATTGTTTATCATCAAAATATTTTCGATCTAATATTTTTTCCTTGTGATATTTTTTGTATTCCAAAGAAAAACGTTTCAAGAATTGTTTTTGTGCATCACTTGCCAATCGATTTAAATTCCACATATACGTACCAAATTTTACACGGGATATCAATTTACGCATAAATTCATCTAAATCCCCACGTTCTTTAAAAAATCTTTCGATTTCTTCATATTCATCACAAACACAAAATACTTTACCGGTTGATTTAACTGATGAATTTTCATTATCACAACGATAATGCAACCAGGCTTTTGATGTTAAATATGCACGTTTTGTACATGCAAATACTTTAAAATTAAAACCTGTATCTTGAAAACTTGCACCCGGAGATTCTAAAAATCTTATTTTATTCTTTACTAAAAATTCGCGTTTATAAATAGCAGACCAAATTGCAGGATATGCAAAAAATACAGCAGTTTCTTCATGTGGATTTATGACAATATTTACATTCTTATCAGGTAAAGAATTATATTTTTTGTTTTGTTTCCCATTTGTTGTTGTGTATTCATAAAAATTACTTTTTACAACATCTACTTTTTTCTTTTCTGCAATTTTTACCAAAGATTCAAACATATCAGAATCAACCCAATCATCAGATTCTACAATACCAACGTATTCACCGGTTGCAGCATCCAAACCGCGATTCATAGATTTACCATAACCTTCGTTTTCTTTATCAATAACCACAAAACGTTTATCTTTTTTGGCATATCTTTTTATTATATCTAATGTTGAATCTTTTGACCCATCATTTATACAGATAATTTCAATATCTTTTAATGTTTGATTAATAATACTATCCAAACACTCTGGTAAAAACTTTTCTACGTTATAACAAGGAACCAGTATAGATACTTTTGGTTGTTTTTTTGCTGGCATACTTATAACCCTTTGGCTAAATCAATACAACGCGCAATCGCTTTATCCATATCATAATATTTATAATCACCCAAACGACCACAAAAATATACATTTTTCATATCTTGTGACAAAAGCAAATATTTTTGATAAAGTTCGGCAGTTTCTTCATTTGCAATTGGATAATAACGTTCGTTTTTACCGTTTTCAAAAGCCTCTGGATATTCATAAGAAACGATTGTTTTATCAGATTGGTCATTAAGGAAATATTTATATTCCCCAATTCTTGTCCAATCATAATTGCACGGATAATTAATAACTGCAGCATCTTGGAATTTTATAAAAGGATATTTTATAAATTCAAAACGTTCACTGCGGTATGGTAATTCGCCATATTTATAATCAAAAAATTCATCAATACTTCCTGTCCAGAATAATCTGTCATATTCCATAGATTTATCAAAAGGCGTATTTAATTTAACAGTTATATTCAGATGATCTAATATTTTTTCGACCATTTTAGTATATCCACCAATTGGAATACCCTGGTATTTATCTTGAAAATATCTGTCATCACGTGAAATATAAACAGGAACACGTCCAGATACACTTGGATCTATTTCGTCTGGTTTTTTACCCCATTGTTTTAATGTATATTCTAAAAATATTTTCTCGTAAATATATTGTGCTAAAAATTGTAAATCTTTATCGTCTTTCTTGCGTAATTCAAGAATTGGAACCTTTACATTTAATCCAAAATTATCTAATAATTTTTGTTCAATAGTATTTGCCAAAGATTCCGGAAATACAGTATGTAATGTATTCAAATTAAATGGAATTGGAACAATCTGTCCATCAATTAATCCGCGAACTTTATGCTGATACGGATACCATTGACAAAAATTTGAAACAAAATCCCAAACTTGTTTATTATTAGTATGAAAAATATGCGTTCCATATTTGTGAACGCATATACCATCATCATAATAATCATAAATATTTCCAGCAATATGTTCTTTTGTATCAATAATAACAACTTTTTCACCTTTATCTGCCAACAAACGTGCCAAAGTTGCACCAGATATACCACACCCAACTATTAAATTAAGCATATTCTTCCTTTTATTATAAACAAGACTATTTATTTCGTATTTAATATACAAATATATTCAAAAAAAATCAAGCGTACTATCAATTGAAACATTTTTTAAGTGTTTCGCCTGTATCATTTATATCTACATATTTATTACGTATTTCTTCATCGGCGTGAATTTGTTGTTTTAATAAAATGATATCTGGGTGATTTTGTAATTCTTCATTTAATTTATCTATCGCTGCTTCTATATTTTTTTCATTTTTTACAAATATTGGTATTATTGAATCAGACGCAATAGAAAGAGATTTTTTAAATAAATCTTGATTATCATCAATAACAGATAAATATGCACGGATATGTTCGTCTTCGTGTTGTAATATTGCATTATAAGAACAAGAATTTGGACGATGTGATATATCTATTTGAACCAAAAAATCAGAATAACCTATTGTTGCATCTATACTTTTAAGAGATACACAAAAACCATCTTCAATTGAAGTTATATCTGCTGTTATTTCAAATTCATCAACAAGTGTAGCAATAACATCACCATGTAAAACATCCATTTTTTGTAATGGTTGAACAACATTTTTTGTCCAAATTGGTGATGTTATTGTTATTTTTGGTTTCAATTTATAATCTAAACAATCATCCGCAAATACAAAATTTGGGACCAAAATAAACAATAAAAAGAATATTTTTCTAAACATATATTACATTGTTTGCTTTTTTAAATATTCTGCAACAAAATTATTTCCATATGTTTTATATAATTCTTCGGCCAGTAAAACAGATGAACGACCAGATTCAAATAACTTTAACATATTACCCAAACCACCAAGTTCAGTATTTAAAATTACAGATTCGCCATTAACCGGACGTGATAATAATACTGCACGTTTAAGATTTGGATAGGCTTGACCCTTGATAAATGCCATTTCAAGCGGATTAAGATTCCATTTTTCATAATCACTTACATCAGCCGCTGGATTACGGAAGAATAATACAGTTTGTGCTTGACCACGAACGACATCACCTATGCCTAATTTATCAAGTACATTTGCGCGTTGGAATGCCACCATATATGCCTGACGGTTTTTACGACCTTCTTGTAAACCTGCAATAAAATTATCTCGGAACATTTTATTTTCAAGCATTGGCGCGGTTTCATCAATCATAATAAGTGAAGGATTTCCGCCGGATACAGTGATATTATTGATACGATGTAAAATATAAGATATAACCGCTGGTGCTAATACTTCATCTTGTAAAATTTCTGTAAAATCAAATGTTGTTAAACGTGCATTTAAATCAAGTGTATCACTTTCTTCATTAAATATATCGCCATATTGTAATGGATCTATCCATTTCTTTAATTCGGCACGCATTTGACCAGATGAAGAAAAACAACTTTCATAAAGATTTTTTAATAATCTATCTTTATCTTGTAAATAATCAAAATTAACAGATACAGCACGTGCAATTTCATCCATTGAAACAGCATCATTAATACCTGTTATCATCGAAAACCATCTGCGTAAAAATGCACGATTTGAAGTACTATCTGGCATTTTTAATGGATTTAAATGTGTTAAAAATGTATCTTTACTTGCATCTTTTTCTTTACCATTCATAGTGATATATTTACCACCAACAGCCAATGTGAATATTTCTGCACCTTTGTTTCTGTCAAAGAAGAATGCTTTTAATTTCGGATGACGTAATGATTGCGCAATCAAGAAAGAGAATAATGTTGTTTTACCGCCACCAGTTGGACCAATCGTAAGTGTATGACCAACCGCAGCCGGTTTATCAGATACATGAAATTGAAATTGATACGGTGTTCCCTGGGCTGTTGGAAATACAACTAATGGTCCATGTCCCCAATCACTGTCTTTGACACCTGTTGGCATTGATGACAAAGGTATACTGGTCGCCGCAGTTTTTGATAACATTTTAAATGTTCTTGGAAATACATCAAAACCTGGTAATTGTGCAAAAAATGATACCTTGGACGCAAAATTTTCAACAACCGGTGATATACCAAATGATGCAGATATTTTCTTGAATTCATTAATATTTTCATCTAATTCTTCTATATTGTCACCAAATAATATAAATAAAGGGTAATAATCAACCAGTGTTTGATTACCTGTTTTATTTTCATCCATAGATGATTGTGCTTCATTTATTTGTTCAAGTGTAGATTCTTCTGTTTCATCTGTTATTGTTGAACGGTGTTGACGCAACAATGTTTCAATATCACTTGATTGTAAAATATGAAATGCATTCATACATATCATTTCACATTGAATAGTTGAAATAGTATCAAAAAATTCTTCGTCCATATAATCTGGTGACATCTTAAAAGAAAGTGCGGCTGCATAATATGTTTTATCACCACTATTATATATTATAACCCCATTTTTATTAAATTCTACATTATCAACACTTATTAAATTTTTAATATTATTATCACATCTTTTAATTACAGGTTTTGTCACAGGTGATAAAATTCTACCAAAAAATGTAGCCATATTATCAGTATTATTATTTCTTAATAATTCTAGTTTATATGCAGATAATATTGATTCTATATAATTACAATATTGGTTTAATTTTTCATGATTATTTTGACCATGAACAGATATAACAACATAATAATTATTAGAATAAATTTTTAATCCTTGATTATTCCATTTATCATATATTTTTTGAAGTACAGGTTGATCAAATTCATAATCTGTTTTTTGATCTATAAAATCACGAATTGTAAAAAATCTAAGATAAACATCAGGATCTTGAATTTGATTAAATAATTGAGCGCGTAAATCTAGCATTTTTTCACGATTTTCATCACTCATCATACTAGTTTGAACACCTTTTATTTTATAAACACGAACAAGAGAACCATCGGTTATAAATAAACTGTCATCATTATAAACATTATCAAATGGTAAATAATCGGAATATTTAGTATAACCAAAATTAGGAAAAATCTTTTTTGTTAAAGCAGGTATATAAGCTAATAAAACTAAAAATACAAAAATAACAGCCATTGATATTATAACCATTGTTAATATCATAGAATCTGTATTACCTGCAAAATAACTAAATAATTTATCCATTTTTTATACTACTAATTTTCTTGGTATTCTGTTTTTTATTATTTTTAAATTTGAAAATATCAGTTGTGATATTTGAGGGTCTTTTTTTGAATAAAAAGCTAAAATTGTATGACAAAGAGATAAAACACCTAAAAACACTAACGGCAACCACATAGGTATTTCACGTGGTGGAATTATAGTAAAAATAACTATACATATAACAAATAAAATAAACCAAACCAGGAAATTTAAAACCGCAAGTGTATAAGGCACATAAAATATGCGCGGTGGGTTTGCCAAAGCTTTCAGAACTTTTTGCCTCAAAATCTCTCTCCTGATGGTTTAATTATAACAATTTCAACTTTTTTCAACAAGCATAAAAGTAAAAATGTTGTTTTTTGTTAAATTTATTAAAAATCGCATATTTTTAAACGTGTTTGATATATTATTATTTTTTCAACTTTTTATATAAAAATATCAGAAATTAAGTATTTTTCTGTTTAAAACTTGTTTAAAAAATGTAAAAAAATCTTTTTAATAAAACAAACAGCTTAAATAAAAACAACAAATAAATATAATAAATATTTGATTTTTTATAAAACTGGTTTATAATTGGCCAGTAAAAAGGATTCAGATATGAAATTTTTAAGTTCTTTAAAAGCTTGGAAAAAACGCGGTAATATTAAACAAATTCGCCGTGGTAAACAAGTTATATTGATTGACCCTTCTAATCCTAAATTAAAGGCTAAACAGGGTTTCAAGAAAAAATAATACATCCATGTATTTATTGGATAATGTTTTTATACCTGGGTTTCCTGGGTATTTTTTTTTAATTTAAAAACGCTTCTTCAAGGACTTTTTTTATTTCTATCTCGCCAAGTCCTGATTCACAAAGATAATTTATTTGATTTTGTGTTGGTTTATATAATGAACTGTTATGAATTGCATTTTTAGGGATACTATTAATATATTGTGTTGGTTTTAATATAATTTTTGCATCTTTATCCGCCATAACAGAAAAAGATATATCTGAATCACTGTTTATCGCATTTTTTTCTATTTTTGCACAGCCTTGTAAATCTGTTAATGTGTTTTTATATGCCGCGACACGTGTTTTTATAAAAATACCGGTATTTTCATTTAAATGTTGTCCAATAATATTTAATTTTAATTGATCATAATTTTTATCAATAATTTGCCCATTAAATATGCTATTTTTACCGGAATTTTTAACAAAAATATTCAAAAAAGCCGGTTTTTTATTAATTATTTTTAAATCCATAATAATATTTGAATTTTCAGCATTTATATCAATATTTAAATCAATATTACCGGCAATTTCGCCAATATATATAATATGAATTGGTAATTCAGATGTTTTGTTAACAGATATTAAATTTTTATCATTATTATATTCTGTACTTTTATATTCAGATAAATCTTCACAAAAAATACCATCGCGGAAAACTAAAGTTTCTGCTGGAAAAGTTTTTATATTGAATTCTTGCCAAAGGTATGACATATTTATAACCGAATTATTATATATGTATATAATATAAGAATTATAAATAAAAAACAACTTTAATTGGTGAAAAGATATGGGATTTAATTGTGGAATTGTTGGTTTACCAAATGTTGGAAAATCTACTTTATTTAATGCGTTAACACAAAGTGCCGCGGCTGATGCGCAAAATTATCCATTTTGTACAATAGAACCAAATACTGGTCGCGTAGTTGTTCCTGATAAAACTTTGCATGATCTGGCAAAAGTGGCCGGTGCAGAACGTATTATACCAACACAACTTGAAATAGTTGATATTGCAGGTCTTGTTAAAGGAGCATCTGCTGGTGAAGGACTTGGAAATAAATTTCTTTCTAATATTCTTGAAACTGATGCAATTATTCATGTTGTTCGTTGTTTTGAAAATGATGATATTGTTCATGTTAATGGAAAAATAGATCCTTTGCTTGATATTGAAACAATTGAAACAGAATTGATGTTGGCTGATATTGAAAGTTTAGATAATCAAATTAAAAAACTTGAAAAGAAAGTTCATGGGTTGGATAAAAATGCAGCTAAATTATTATCTGATGCTTTATCTATTAAATCTGGACTTGAAAAATCAATTCCGGCACGTGATCAAGATATAAATTCAAAACCTTTTAATTTATTAACCAGTAAACCTGTAATATATGTATGTAATGTTGAAGAAAGTGCGGCTGCAAGCGGTAATAAATTTTCTGATCAGGTTCGTGAAAAATTTTCAGGAAAAGCACCAGTTTTAATTATTTCATCTAAAATAGAAATGGAAATTGCACAAATAGTTGATATTGATGAAAGAAAAATGTTCCTTGATGAACTTGGTTTGAAAGAATCTGGTCTGGATCAGGTTATTCATACTGGATATGATACGTTGGGACTTCAAACATTTTATACAGTTGGCCCGAAAGAAGCACATGCATGGACTATAACAAAAGGTATGACTGCACCACAAGCTGCCGGAAAAATACACAGTGATTTTGAACGCGGATTTATACGCGCTGAAATAATTTCCCCATCAGATTATTTACAATATGGTGGTGAAGTCGCTGTTAAAGAAGCCGGTAAAATGAGATTAGTTGGAAAAGAATATATTATGCAAGAAGGTGATATATGCCATTTCTTGTTTAATGTATAAAAAATTCCCGGCTTTTTTGAATATTTTTATCAAAAAAGCCGGTATTTTATTTGTTTATATCCAATAATAATTCAAGTTTTTCATTTGCTTTTATAATATTTTCATCTATTTCTTTTAATTTATTTCTGTAATCTTCACCAGCATCTTCAGGTATATTTGATAATAATTTTAATTTTTCATCTTTTAAAGATTTTATATATCTTTGTAATTTAAAAGAAATAATGAATTTTTCAGCATCTTTTAAACTAAGCTCTGTTTTTTGTGATTCTTCATCAAAAGATATATTCAAAGATACAAAGAAATCCATATATTTTTCAGCCAATTCTGGATAAGTTTGAACAATAGATTTTATAAGATTTACTGTCATTATATCAACATCAGGAATTTCAATTATTGGTGTATATTTTTGCTGTTTCCATTTGTGCCATTGATTAAATTTTCTTTGATTATATTCTTGTTCAATTTCATTTTGGAATATTTTATCTGTAATTTTAGATATACAATCTTTTAAATATTTTTCAGCTTGAGTGCGACCACCTGGTGTATTAACAAGATAATTTTTATTAACACTGTCCCACAAGAAATCTATCAAAGGTGTTGCATTATCTATAATTTTACGCATGGCTTCTTCACCAGAATTTTTTAATATTTCATCTGGATCTTTTCCGCCGGTAACAAAAGCAAATTTAACATCACTTGTTTCACGTAAAAATGGTAAAATTAGCGTACACGCCCGTAAAGCGGCCTTTTGTCCGGCATTATCACCATCAAAACAGAAAGTTATATTACGATTAGATTTACATAAAATTGCAATATGATCTTCTGTTAACGCTGTACCAAGTGGTGCGACTGTTTCGCCAAATCCATGAACTTGCATTTGAATTGCATCAATTTGTCCTTCGACAACTATACTGCGATTATTACGGTGTATAGCGTCCCTTGCAAAATTAAACCCAAATATAGTTTGTCTTTTATGAAATAATTCTGTATCTGTTGTATTTATGTATTTTGGTTCAGATCCATCCAGTGAGCGTCCTGAAAATGCGACAACTTGACCATGTGCATTAAATATAGGGAACATTAATTTATCACGGAAAAAATCATAAGGTCCATAATCACCAATTCTGACCAAACCAGTCGCGGTTAATTTATCACGATTTATATTATTAAAAAATGACGCAATAATATTGTTTTTTGGGGCATAACCAATACGATATTTTTTTATCATTTCATCACTGAATCCACGATTTTTTATATATTCCAAAGCATGTTTTCCAGAATCTTTATATAATAAATCTTGATAAATTTTAGTTGCTTGTTCTGTTATTTGAATATAATTTTCTTCAGATTCTATTTGTGCAGCAGATTTTTGTTTTATTTCAGGCATTTTTAATCCTGCCATATCTGCTAATTCTTTGATAGCTTCCTTGAAATCTATATTTTCAGATTTCATAACAAAAGAAATTATATCACCATGTTCGCCACAACCAAAACAATGGTAAAATCCTTTTTCTTCACTTACCGAAAAAGAAGGTGTTTTTTCATTATGAAACGGACAACAACCCCAATAATTTTGTCCTTTTTTAACAAGTGGGACACGACGCGAAATAACATCAACCAGTGATAATCTTTGTCTTAATTCGTCTGTAAAAGAATTATCAAATTTAGCCAATTATTTTGCCTTTCTTTTAAAAGATTTTTTTGGTTGTTTATTATTTATTAAATCAATCGCTGTTTCCAAACTTGGTTGTTCTTTGACCGAAACATTTACACGATTTGATGATAAGTAAGGACCATATTTTCCATCGCTGTAATAATATATAGGTTTATCAGTTGATGGATTTTTACCCAATATTATTGGTTCAACTTTCTTTTTATCTGTGTTTAACAAATCGCGTGCAATATCTAATGTAATTGTTTCAACAGTATAATTTTTAGCCGGTGCATTTTTTGTACCGTTTGTCACATAAGGACCATACTTTCCAATTTTAAATACAATATTTTCACCTAAACTTTTTTCAGTTGGTATATCATTTGTATGTGTATCTGATTCTTTATTATCATTATCATTTGTTAATTTCATAGTGTAATTACATGTTGGAAAATTACTGCAACCAACAAAAGCACCAAATTTAGACAATTTTATACCAAGTTTTCCACCACATTTTGGGCATTTATCACTGTTTTTACTAAATAAATGATGGTTCATAAATTTGTTTATGGTATCAATAATTTCTGTTGTTTTTATATCACGGACAGATTTTATATTTTTATCTGTTGGTTCCCAGAATGATTTAAGTGATGATAATTTATCACTTATTCCATTTGAAACATCGTCAAGTGTATCTTCTGTTTTTGCCGTGAAATTTACATCGACTAAATCTTTAAAGTATTTTGATAAATAAGATATTAAAACCCATCCAGAAATTGTCGGATGAAAACGATGTTGTTTATCTTGTTCAACATATTGTCTGTCAACGATAGTAGACATAATGGTTGCATATGTTGATGGACGACCAATACCAAGTTCTTCCAGTTTCTTTACCAGTGAAGCTTCTGTAAATCTTGCAGGTGGTTGAGTAAAATGTTGTTCTGGTTTTAATGATTTTATTTCAATTTCATCACCGATATTTAACGCAGGTAATTTTACATCATCATTTTCTTTTTCGTCATCAACATCTTCAATATAAACCTTCATAAATCCGTCAAAAATACGGGTCGTACCAACACAATGAAATACAGAATTTTTTATATCAATATCAACAGCAACAGAATCAAATTCTGCATTTGTCATTTGGCAAGCAACAGTTCTTTTCCAAATCAAATTATATAATTTTAATTCATCACCAGATAATTCATTATTTTGATTCAAGAAATGTGTTGGACGAATTGCTTCGTGTGCTTCTTGGGCATTTTTAGATTTAGTTATATAAAGATTAGGTGTTTTTGGTAAGAATTTATTTCCATATTCTTTTTCGATATATTCACGAATTTCAGATACTGCTTCTGCTGATAGATTTGTAGCATCTGTTCGCATATATGTGATAAATCCTTGTTCATATAACTTTTGCGCTGTTGCCATAGTGCGTTTTGATGAAAAACGAAGTTTACGTGCTGCTTCTTGTTGAAGTGTAGATGTTGTAAACGGTGCATAAGCGTGTCTTTGAAACTTTTTCCTTTCAATATTTGATATTTTTCCAATATTTGGCGTATCAATAGAATTAACAATTTCATCGACCATAGATTTATTTTCTAAGGTCATTTTTTCTATTTTTTTACCGTTATATTTTATTAAGTTTGCTTCAAAAGCTGTTTTATCAAATAAACAATTCGCAGTAACCGTCCAGTATTCAACAGGATTAAATGTTTCTATTTCTTTTTCACGATCAACAACTAAACGGACAGCAACAGATTGAACGCGTCCGGCAGATTTTCCAAGGTTTCTTTTCCATAAAAGTGGTGAAATACCAAATCCAATTAAATAATCAAGAATACGACGAACCATATAAGCATCAACAAGATTATTATCTATTTCGCGTGGATTTTTTAATGCTTCCAATATAGCGTTTTTAGTAATTTCATGGAAAGCAACACGATAAACATTTTTGCCTTTTAATACATCACGTGCATTTAAAATATCATTTATATGCCATGCTATCGCTTCCCCTTCACGATCAGGATCGGACGCCAGGTAAACATTATCTGCTTTCTTTAATTCATCAATAATTAATTTTAATTGTTTTTCTTTACCAGGCATAATTTGCCATTTTGGTTCATAATTATGTTCTGTATCTACACTGCCGTTTTCTGGTACTAAATCACGAACATGACCAACGGATGCAATAACACGCCACCCATTACCAAGGTATTTTTCAATAGTTTTTGCTTTTGATGGAGATTCTACGATTAATAAGTTCATTTTTTAAAACCCCTTGGATGATAATTGTTGATCTTTGTGGATATGAGCATTTTGACATAAACCAAAACCAAAAAGCAATGATATCAAACTGCTGCCACCGAAAGACATTAATGGTAATGGAACACCAACCGTCGGTAATATCCCAAGCACCATAGAGATATTTATAAAGTAATAAATGAAAAAGTTCAACATAAAACCAAAACATATTAATTGACCAAACCTGTTTCGACATGTTTTCGCCATCCAGAACAGCATAATTACTATGAATGAGTATATTGAAAGTAACATAAATGCCCCAATAAACCCAAATTCTTCACCAAGCATGGTAAATATAAAATCAGTTTGTTTTTCTGGCAAGAAAGATTGTTGCGATTGTGTGCCAGACATATACCCCTTGCCAACAATACCGCCACTGCCAAAAGCTATTTTTGCCTGATTTATTTGATAACCTGCGCCACGGGCATCTAATTCTGGGTTGATAAAAGTTATAATACGCGAACGTTGATAATCATGCATACCGCCGTACCAAACAACAGGCAATGCAAGCAGACCAATGATTCCAGCAATCAAAAACCATTTTTTATTTGCACCAACAATATAGAACATACCAACTGTGATTAATGCCAAAGATAAACCTGTGCCAAGATCGGGTTGTGCACAAATAAGTAAAAATGGGACAAGTAACATTAAAATTGGAACAATATAATTTTTAAATTGAGATAATTCCACACTGTTTTGCCATGCAAAATAACGCGCCAAAGCCAAAACAAGCGCAATCTTAATAAATTCAGATGGTTGTATATTCATAAAACCCAATGACAACCAACGTTGTGCCCCCATACCAACATCACCGACAAATGTCACCAATATCACCATAATTAATGCAATAGCGTATATAAAATATGCAGATTTTATCCATGTTTTTATATTGAAAAATGCGGCAAAAAAGAATATAGCGATACCAATCAATATCTTTAATAATTGTGGCAAAGCGAAAGGTTGCCATGAACCATTACCAGCACTAAATAAAACCACAATAGAAAATAACAAAACAACAATCATGGGTATAAAAAGCGCCCATGAAAAACGTGAAAGTTTTTCACCGAATGTCATCATATTTGCATTAGATACACGTGTTGTATTTGCCATTTTATTTTAATAATTCCTTCATAATATTTGCTGTTGCGCGTGCAGCCGGACCAGAACCACCCGCATGTTCCATAATAACACATACGGCATATTTTGGATTGTCTGTTGGTGCATAACCAACAAAAAGTCCATGATTACGCAAATTCCATTTTAATTGTTCGTTTGTTAAAACCCCACTTTGACGTTCGGCTTTTGATATATTGCGCACCTGGGATGTCCCTGTTTTTCCACCCATTTTTTTACCTTTAACATTAATTGCGCTACCTGACGCCGTGCCGCCTTTTTGTGTGACTTGTTCAAGACCGGTTAAAACATGTTTAATATTTTTTTCTTGTAAATTAAGATTTTTAAAATTTGGGTTTTCATCCGAATAAATCAAACGCGGCACAACTTCTTTATTAGATGCAACACGTGCCATCATAACCGCCAATTGTAAACAATTTGTAAGGATAAAACCTTGGCCGATACCAGAAATTACAGTATCCCCGTGAACCCATTGCGTACCAACATTTTTTTCCTTCCAGCGTCTATCAGGTATAATTCCTGGCATTTCGTGAGCAAGCACATCATCCATGTATTTTTTATTTAATCCAAGTTTTAACGCCATGTGTTTTATCGCATCTATTCCAATACGTAAAGCTATTTGATAAAAATACACATCGCAAGAATGTTTTAATGCACCATATAAATCAACATATCCATGTCCGTGTTTTTCCCAACAGTGATATTTATGATTCCCGTATTCCCAATATCCCGGACAGAATATTTTTTCTTTTGGTGAAACAGCACCGCTTTCAAGTGCGGCCAATGCGACAACTATTTTAAAAGTTGATCCTGGTGGATATAAACCTTCGATAGTTTTATTCATAAATGGTTTTGCCACATCTGTTAAAAGTGAAGATATATATTCTTCACCATCATCTGTTTTAAAATTATTTGGATCAAAGCTTGGTGTTGATGCCATTGCTAAAATATTACCGTTTTCAATATCAAGAACAACACCACAACCAGCCCTGTTCATTGCTAAAGAATCGTATAAAACTTTTTGAACATTTTCTTTAATAGTTGTTTTTATATCATTTCCAACAATTGGGGAAATAAATTGTGTTTTGTCTTCACCTGTTATACGTCCAACAGCGTTTGTCATTAATACTGTTTGTCCGGGTATGCCAGCCATATTATCATTGAATCTTTTTTCTAATCCATTAATACCAGTCGTGAAAAAAGGATTGTTTGGAACAATTTTCTTTGGTGCGCCAACATATCCAAACACCTGTGCACCGGCTGGTCCCAGTTCGTATACACGCGAAAATCCATTTCCAATATGTATTCCTGGGATGTTTTTAGCAGACAATTTCGCCAATGTATTCCAATTGGAATTTTCTGTTATTAAAACCGGTTGGAATTTTTGTTGTTTTTTTATGTGACGCCAAATTCTGTCGACAGTTTTTTTGCGTAATTTTAATTCTTTTGTTACGGTTTCTATTACATTGTCTATATCGTCAGTTTCTTCTGGAATAACATATATGCGATATATTGGTGCATCACGTGAAATAACACTGCCAGATTCAGACAAAATATTACCACGTTTAGGCATTGTGACTTGAATACGAAAAGAATTATTCTCGCTTTTGCGGCTGTATTCTTTGTGTTCGAATATTTGCATTTGAAGCATACGTAAAATCAAAACAGAAGTAAGGACGGCACCACCTGTTAAAAACAGTGCGCTGCGTCTATCAAAAGTGCGTGCTACTTCTGTATCTATCATGACTTTATCCAATTATCTAGTGCTGTTATTGGTGTATATAAAATACTTAACCACACAAACAGCCACAAATTATTAATTAAATTTACCCATGTAAAACCTGAAATCATTAAAAGAAAAATACCGATACCAACAAAAACCATAAATCCATAAATTGCATTATTATTCGTATGTTGAAAATCTATGTAATTTTGAAATCCGTTTATTGCATAAAACAAACAAAACAGGCAAGTCCAAAAAAGTGGTAAATTACAACGATAATCTATCAAAAAACAAAAAATTAAAGCAAATATAGCGAAATTATTAACAGGACGAACAAATGTATAATAAAATATAGGTATTAAACACAATATACCAGCAGGATTCCAAAAATATACAGACAATCGCCATAAAAACAATGTCATAATAAATGGCATTAATTGTTTTAAAACAGGCGCTATTTTATACATTATTTATATGAACCTATGTCGTTAAATTGTAATATCATAACACGTGATATGTTGTTAGGACGCAAAACATCAACATTTTTTTCATCCACCATATCACCAATGTATATTCCTGATGGTAAAATACCGCTTATATTACTGGTTATAACTTTCAATCCTTTGCGACCAACAAACAGTGTATCATTAAAAAATCCAATTGACGCATTTGATTTTCCATTTCCTTGTAAAAAACCAGAAACATCAGATCCGGATATTCTGATTGCTATGTTTGTATCTGCGTCTGTCAATGCGCGAACGCGACAAAATTGGGACCCGCAGTCTGTAACTGTTCCAACCAATCTGTTATCAAATGATACAGCGACCATTCCTTTTGTTAAACCATCTTTCTTTCCACGATTAACAAGGAAAGAGTTATGGTGAAACACAGAATCGTAAAATTGTATATCTGCAATCACAGTTTTATAAGGAGAGGCTTTTTGTATATTAATTTCACGTTCAAGTTTTTTGTTTTCTTGAACAGCAATATCGCATGCATTTTTATTAGCCAACGCTTCATCTAAACGGATGCGTAATTCTTTGTTTTCAGTGCGTAATTGCGATGATTCTCTGATCCAATGAGCGCCCTGACCAATCACCCGTACGGGCCACGTTATAATAGAACCGATTCCGTGCGCAACAGGCAAAACAATATGAGCCAAACCATTCATAATAGTATAATCTGGTTTTGCTATCATTATATATATTATAAATACAGGAACCGCAGCTGCCGCAACGGAAGATTTTATAATACGCATCAATTTATAAGATAACTTGTCCTTGGTCATACCGACAACTTTAAACGCAAAAAAATCAATATTCAATAAAAACTTGATTTTTCTTTTTTATATGTCAAAATAAAGCCATCCGAAATGGCAAGGCATTGCCACGAGGTATATAAAAAAAAGGATAGAAAATGCCAAAAATGAAAACAAAATCGTACTTGAAAAAACGTGCGTCTATGACTGCAAGCGGTAAAATCCGTGTTGCCAGAAACTCTCATCACAAATGCTTGTTGCATAAGTCCAAACGTGCTAATAAAGCCGGGGCAAAACCACAGTATTTGAACGAAAACATGAAGGGTCAGGCTAAAATCTTGGCTCCATATGGTTTGAAATAATAAAGGGGGCACATTATGGCAAGAGTAAAACGCGGAACAACCGTTAAACAAAAACACAATAAGATACTTGACCGCGCCAAAGGTTATTTGGGCCGTCATCATTCAACATATCGTGCTGCTCGTGAAAAAACCGAAAAAGCTGGACAATATGCATATCGCGATCGTCGTCAAAAGAAACGTGATTTTCGTTCTTTGTGGATCGTTCGTATCAATGCAGCTGTTCGTCCAAATGGTTTGACATACAGCCAGTTCATGAATGGTTTAAAGAAAGCAGGTATTACATTGGACCGCAAAGTTTTGGCCCAAATGGCATACGATGCTGATAAAAACTTTGAAACATTGATTGAAACTGCAAAACGATTTATTGCCGAATCTGCGAAATAACACTTTACGGCAAGGTTTTGTTTTGTCACAATAAGGCCGTAGAGATACGGTCTTATTCTTTTTTATAAACGGGGTAAAAATGAAAGATAAAATTAAAAACGCATCGTCACTTGAAGAATTGCAGGCTTTGTACACAGATACATTTGGTAAAAACGGGACAATGACTGCAAAATTAAAGACAATGGCAACATTGTCTAACGAAGAACGCGCTGTGATAAATACTGAAAATGCAGAATTGCGTCAATTATTCAAAGAAAAACAGACAGAATTGGAAAATGCCGCTTTAAATGCAAAATTGGCCACGGAATATATGGATGTCACATTAGATGGCGAACCAATTAAACGCGGAACTTTGCATCCGCTTACACAAAGTTTAAAGGAATTGTCTGCAATTATGGAATCTTTTGGTTTTACACTTTGGACTGGTCCAGAAATAGAAGACGATTGGCATAATTTTACTGCGTTAAATACCCCGGAATATCACCCTGCCCGTGATATGCAAGACACTTTCTTTTTGGAAAATGGCAATGTAATGCGCACACAAACATCTGCAATTCAAATTCGTGCAATGGAAAAACAAGGTGCACCTATAAAAATATTTGCTATTGGTTCTACTTATCGAAAGGAATTAGACGCGACTCATTCGTGTATGTTTGGTCAAATGGAAGGTTTGTATGTTGATAAAAACATAACAATGTCAGATTTGATCGGAACATTGCGTGCAATGCTTTCAAAATTCTTTGAACGCGATATTGAAATTCGTATTCGTCCATCTTATTTTCCATTCACAGAACCTTCTGTTGAATTTGATATGAAATGGGGTGATAAATGGCTTGAAATGGGTGGCGCAGGCATGGTTCATCCAAATGTATTGAAAAATTGCAACATAGATCCAAATGGGTATCAGGGTTTTGCTTTTGGTTTCGGTTGGGATCGTATGGCAATGATAAAATACGATTTAAATGATTTGCGCAAATTCTATGATGGCGATATTCGTTGGTTGAAAAACAGTGGTTTTTAATAAAGGGGTTATAAAATGAAATGGTCTTATGAATGGTTAAAACAATATTTGAAAACAGATTTAACCCCACAGCAAATTGCTGATAAATTAACTGCCATTGGGTTGGAAGTAGAAGATTTGTATAATCCAATTTTGCCGATTGCTGCAAAAATCGTAGAATGTAAACCACACGAAAATTCTGATCATTTACATGTTTTGAAAGTAGATGATGGCTCTGGCAAATTGCGTCAGGTTGTTTGTGGTGCACCAAATGCACGTGAAGGTTTGTTTTCTGCGCTGGCAATACCAGGTTGTAAAATCGGTGATATGGTTATTGAATCTGGAAAATTACGTGGTGTTGAATCAAACGGCATGATGTGTTCTGCAAAAGAATTGGGAATTGGTGACGATCACAGCGGTATTATAGAATTAGATGCTAAGAAAGAAAAAATTGGTCAACCTATATCAGCGCTGGCTGGTTCGGGTTCTGCAATATTAGAAACTTCAATTACACCAAATCGTCCAGATTATTTGTCTGTTCGTGGCATTGCATTGGATTTAAGTGCGGCAGACGCGGGTGAGTTTGTTGATGAAAAAATCACAGAATTAAAAGATGTAAAAGGGACAAGAAAAGTAAATCTTTTGGCAAAGAATGCGTGTCCAACATATCGTTTCTGTGAAATTCATGGAATAAAAAACGCGCCATCAAATAAAACAATTCAAAATCGTTTGTTGTCCGCCGGAATAAATCCAAAGAATGCACCAATCGATGCTACGAATTATATTTGTTATGATTTGGCACAACCTATGCATTGTTTTGATGCAGATGAAATTGTTGGTGATATAACTGTTCGTATGGCTAAAAATGGTGAGAAATTTACAGATCTTTTTGGAAACGAACACGAATTGTGTGATAAAGATTTGGTCATAACAGACGATGCTGGTATTTTGGCATTGGCTGGTGTTGTTGGTGGTATGCGTGCATCTACAACAGATAATACAAAAAATATCATATTAGAATCTGCATATTTCGATCCGGTATTTGTTCGTAAAACAGCAAAAAGACATGGAATATCAACAGATTCTTCATACAGATACGAACGCGGTATAGATCCAAACGGAACATTACCGGCTTTATCAAAGGCGGCTAAAATTATAACGGATACATGTGGGGGAAAAATTGTAAATGTTATGGGCGCAGGTCGTTTGGCTTATACGCCAGAATCTGTAGTTTATAACCCAAAATTATTGGAACAAAAAACAGGTATTCAAATTGATTCAAAAATTCAAAAAGAAATTTTGAAGAAATTGCATTTTGATGTTAAAGAAAACAAAAATGGCGATTGGGTTATTACACCAACATCTCAAAGGGTTGATATAGTAATACCTGAAAATATAGTTTCTGAATTAGTTCGTATTTATGGTTATGATAAAATTGGTTTGAAAGAAATGCCGCAAAATACAATTACGGCTGTTCATAATGATATGAATTTGGAATTAAAACAAAAATTGGCAAATCGTGGATTAAACGAAGCAGTTACTTTTGGTTTCGGTAATTCAAAGGTTGAAAGTTTAATAACAAATAAACCAACTATTAAAATTGCAAATCCAATAATTAATGATTTGGATACAGCAAGAAATGGTCTGCTTGGTAATCTGTTAATTGCTGTTGCCAATAATGAAAAACGCGGTTTTGTTGATTTGAACATGTTCGAACTTGGAACGGTTTTTGATGGTGATAAGCCAGGTGAACAACATACTTCTATTTGTATAATTCGTATGGGAGAAACATCACCAAAACATTGGCAAAAACGCAACAGAAATATCGATGTGTTTGATGTAAAGGCTGATTTGGTGGCATTGCTTGGTGCGCAAAAATATACAATTGATACAACAAATGCTCCAATGTGGGCTCATCCATATGTTTATGGAAAAATTGTTCAAGGTAAAAAAGTTCTTGGTGAATTTGGACAATTACATCCAAGTGTTGCAAAACAATTGCATATTAAAACAAAAGTATTTGTCGGTCTGATAGAAAATATTGAAGATTTGCCAAAAAATCCAAAGCATAAAAAAATTTCAATGACAGATTTTATGCCGATTACACGTGATTTTGCTTTTGTTGTAGACAGTAAATTTGAATCGCAAAAAATGATTGCTACAGCACTTGCTGCAGATTCTAGTGTTGCAGATATTGTTGTTTTTGATGCTTTTGATATGGGTAACGGCCAAAAATCAATAGCGTTCACAATTACAATTTATCCAGATAAAAACATGTCTGATAAAGAATTATTGGAAATACAAGACAAGGTGATAAAGAATATAGAATCAAAATGTAACGCAAAGTTACGTGCATAAAAAATACCGGCATTTGCCGGTGTTTTTATCTTTGTAAATTATTAGTTATTATTAATATTTCTAGTAAGCGATTTTGTTCACATGCATTTATTATATCTTTGGCATCTTCGCCATAAAAATTAAATATATGATCAAATCGTTTTGATAAAATACGAACAGCTGAACCTTGGACCAAGTGATTATGTTTTTCGTATCCCGGCAGTTTCATTTCTGTTGCTAATTTTGCGTTTTCGACGATCCATTTGTTATATTTTATTTGTGTTAATCCGTTTGTGTATGAAAAAGTTTTTACTGTTGCAACACCAGTTGGGGAAAATTCATGTGTGGTTTCTATAAGCATTTCTGTTTCAGGACAGTATGCAATATATATTGCCATTTCTTTTGCACGATCGTGATCTGTAAACTTTTTATTTTTGTTAAAAATCATATTGTTTACCTGGTTATTTCAAAACGTTGATTAATTTTATTGATTTTTGCTTGTTCGCGCAAGAAAGCCTGAAGTCTTAATTTGCAAGCGTTGCTGATAAGTTTTGCTTTTTGAGGTTCTTCTATTTTGATGTATTTTGTAGTCTTTTTAATATGTTTTATGCAAAACACATTTTTTTCTTTGCCTTTATTATCGCATTGAACAGTTACAAAAGCTTTTCCTTCGCCTACAAGATACATTTGATCTGTTACAGAAGTTACTGGTGTAGAGCTTACATTATCGATCAAAAGTGCATCAATAATTTCCCCGCATTCGTTGCTTGTTTTGTATGTCATTTATAACCTTTTTGCTTTTTATCGCTTGTATTATATATAGTATTTTTGACAGGTCAAGCCTTTTGTCAAATATGTTTATAACCAAAAACTTGATTTTGGGCAAAATTCATTGTATAAATAGGGCTATGAAAACAAATACAATAATTATTATTAAATAAACGGCACTGCGCTTTGGCGGGGGGCTGGGGCGCGTATGGCGCCGTTTTTAATATAATAAAGGGCAAAAAAGATGGCATATAAAAAGACCGAACCAAAGGCTAATTTTTCAGAAATTGAACATAATGTGTTAGATTTTTGGCGTGAAGATGACACTTTCCATAAATCTTTGAATAAAACCAAAATGGGCGAACCTTTTAATTTTTATGATGGCCCACCTTTTGGAAATGGATTACCTCACTGGGGACATTTGGGTGTAAGTGCCATTAAAGATATGGTTTCGCGTTATCAAACCATGCGTGGAAAACATGTTGTTCGTGAACTTGGTTGGGATTGTCATGGGTTGCCAGCTGAAAACAGTGTTGAAAAAGCACAAAATCGCACAGCAAAAGCAATTGTTGAAAGTGACGGTATTGCGGCTTTTTGTGATATGTGTCGTGCAGATGTGACGCGATATACGACAGAATGGTTGCGTTTTATCGAAAGAATTGGTCGTTGGGTTGATGGTGGTGATAAATTCGGTTATCGCACAATGGATAAAAACTATATGGAATCTGTTATATGGGCTTTGAAGCAATTATATGACAAAGGTTTACTTTATAAAGATTTCAAGGTTAATCCATATGATTGGAAATTGGGAACCGTTTTATCAAACAGTGAAGCGTCAAGCGAATATCAAGATATTGTTGATGATACCGTGACAGTATGGTTTGAACTGGAAAACGGGGATCGTGCGATTGCTTGGACAACAACACCATGGACATTGCCTGCGAATTCGGCTTTAGCTGTAAATCCAGATATGGAATATGTCCGGATGCGTCATAGTGATGGCAATGTTTATGTTTTAGCTACATCACGTTTGAAAGCATACGAAAAAGTTTTCGCTGATTCTGAAAATCTTGGAACTGTTTTGGGTAAAGATTTGGTTGGTTTGCACTATAAACCTATATTTAATTATTATGAAAATTCTGATCCGTTATTACATCAAATAATCGCTGCTGATTATGTAAGCGATGGTGACGGAACTGGTATTGTTCATATTGCACCCGCGTATGGCGAAGACGATTATTGGGCGGCCAAGGCATTGGATCCAAAATTTCCAGTTATTTTGAATGTTGATGCTTATGGTAACTTTGATTCAACAGTAACTGATTGGGCGGGTCAAAATATATTTGAAGCCAATCCAAAAATAATTGATTGGTTAAAAGAACGCGGCATTTTGGTCAAGAAAGATCAACATAAACACAGTTATCCGTTTGGTCCGCGCAGCAAAGAAAAATTGATCTATCGTGCAACAGATGCATGGTATGTTGATGTTCCAAAAATTCGTGAACGTTTGGTTGAAATAACAGCCAATGATACCACATGGACCAGTGCCGGTAACAGATTTATGGCATGGATAAAAAATGCGCGCGAATGGGGTATTTCAAGAAATCGTTTCTGGGGTGTTCCTTTACCAATTTGGGAAAAAGATGGTGAATATAAAGTATTTGGTTCGATTAAAGAAATGGAAGACTTCTTTGGTGTTCAAATTAATGATTTGCATCGTCCAACATTAGACGGTTTGACCAAAGATGGATGGCATCGTATAACGGACGTTTTAGATTGCTGGTTTGAAAGTGGTTCTATGCCATTTGCACAATTGCATTATCCATTTGAAAATGCAGATAAATTCGAAAAGAATTTTCCAGCCGATTATATTATCGAAGGACAAGATCAAACACGTGGTTGGTTTTATTCTTTGATGATAATGGCAGTTGCGTTATTTGATAAACCTGCATTCAAGGTTGTATCCGCAAACGGAATGATTTTGGATGAACAAAAACGCAAGTTTTCAAAATCTTTACACAATTATGTTGATCCAAGTGAACAACTGGAAACATATGGCGCAGATGCAATTCGTTTATTTATCCAAGGCAGCAATTTCATGAAGGCCGAAGGTGTTGGTGTTGACAAAGAAGGCGTTGTATTTAATGATTCAATAAAGACAATTTTAACACCGCTTTGGAATGCGTATCATTTCTTTACTTTGTATGCCAATGCTGGAAATATAACGGTTGAAAAAGAACCAGATTCAGATAATTTGCTGGATAAATATATAATTGCAGAATTGAACGAATTGATTAAAACAACAACAAGTGCGCTGGATGAATATAAACCAGATGTTGCGGTCAAAGAATTTGTTAGATTCCTTGATATATTAAACAATTGGTATATTCGTCGTAATCGTGATCGATTCTGGGACGAAGATGTGGTTGCATTTGAAACATTACATTATGTGTTAAAAACTTTTGTAAAATGTTTGGCGCCTTTTGCACCATTTATATCTGAATATATATTCAAGAATTTAACAGGCGCAGAATCTGTTCATTTGCAAGATTGGCCAACTGCTGGCGCAACAGATGAAAAAATATTGAATGATATGCGTCGTGTTCAAATGATTGTATCAACCGGAAAACAATTGCGTGAACAATATAAATTGCGTAATCGTTTGCCACTGGCAGATGCAACCATTGCTGGTATAGAAATGCCAGAATATGCAGATATTATTCGTGACGAATTAAATGTAAAAGAAATCAAATTTATTGATGATATAAAATCAGTGGCTGATTCCTTTGTATATCTGATTACACCAAAAATTGGTGCACGCCTTGGTGGTGCTTTGAAAGATATTATACCTGCTGTTAAACGTGGTGAATACACAATTGATGCTGATAAATTGATTGTGGGTGAACAGGTGTTAAATACTGATGAATTTGAAAACCGTTTAACCGTTAAAGAAGGCGTAACAGGTGCGGCCTTGTCAGATAATACAGCGGTTGTGGTTTTGAATACAGAATTGAACGCAGAATTGATCGCGGAAGGTTTAGTAAATGAAGTTCTTCGCTTTATCCAAGATTCGCGTAAAGCTGCAAATCTGGATGTGTCAGATCGAATCAAATTGACTTATACGGCAGATGTAGCTTTGCAGAATGCAATCGAAGCACATAAAAAACGTATAATGCATGACGCCTTAATTGTAGAAATGGAAAGTGGCATGGCCAATCAATTCGAAAAACAAATCGAAGATTATAATTTCGCAATCAATATCGAAAAATTAAATGGCTAAACAAAAAATAACTCTTACACCGGATATTTATTTTGAAAATGTGTGCCCCACATTGAATATGAATATCCGGTCTGAATTATATTCAACCAATGAATTTACTTTTGCTGTGGCTGTAATTTTATCGGCCCAGGCAACGGATAAAAAAGTTAACGAAGTTACACCTGAATTATTTAAAATCGCACCTACCCCGGACAAAATGTTAAAGTTGGGTTTGGACGGCCTTAAAAAACATATTTGTGTAATTTCTTTCTTTAATAACAAAGCAGATAATATCATCAAATTATCACAACAATTAAAAGATAAAAACAGTGATGATTTGCACTATAAATTTCCACAAAAATATCATAACAGAAAAGAATTAATGGCATTGGCAGGTATTGGTCAAAAAACAGCCAATGTTATTATGAATGTTTTGTGGAATGCGCCAAATATCGGTGTTGATACACATGTGTTCCGTAATTCGCACAGGTATGGTTGGTGTGGAATATCCGAAAATACACCGGAAAAAGTGGAAGAAAAATTATTAAAAATAATCCCACAAAAATATCATGCAATGGTTAATCATGTAATGGTTTTGCATGGCCGTTATACCTGTAAAGCCTTGCGACCTGATTGTGAACATTGCCCGGTTGCAAAATGGTGCAATTCAAAAGATAAAAGAATTTAAAAAACACCGGTAAAAGCCGGTGTTAATTTTTATGGTGCTGGTTATAGGACTTGAACCTACGACCCCCTCATTACGAATGAGATGCTCTACCAACTGAGCTAAACCAGCGATAGCGGAATCTTAATATATATTTTTATTTATTTCCAGATTTTATTTTACGCATTACCACCATTATTCCAGCTGGTGTCATTCCTGGAATTCTTGATAATGCTGCAATATTTTCAGGTCGCGTTTTGGTTAACTTTTCAACCAATTCATTTGTTAAACCTGGTAAATCTTTATAATCGAATTTTGCTGGTATTTTTAATTCGGCATCGCGTTTATAGTTTGCAATTTCACGTTCATTTCTTTGAATATATCCGGCATAAAATTTATCATTTTCGTTGGCTGTACTTTTTCGCATATTCAAAATTTGTTCGTGTAATTCATGCGATATTAAACCAAGTTTTTCAGATATATCGCCAAGGCGCAATATCGCATTATCTGCACGCAGGTTAAGTCTATATTCTGCACGTGAAGTGAACATGCGATATGGTTCGTCCACACCAAGTGTTGTTATATCATCTATCAAAACACCAATTATGGAATTTGTTCTGTCTACTATAAGTGGTTCTTCATCCAATGCGACTGCGGCGGCGTTGCTACCTGCAATTAAACCCTGGGCAGCGGCTTCTTCATAACCAGATGTTCCATTGATTTGACCGGCAAAAAACAGACCAGAAATATCTTTTGATTCCAAAGTATTTTTTAATGCGCGTGCATCAATTGCGTCATATTCAATTGCATATCCGTATCGTGCAATACGCGCATTTTCAAGCCCTGGTATTGTGCGTATCCATTTATCTTGAATATCTGCACCAAAGGAAGTTGAGATTCCGTTTGGATATATTAATTCACTGTTATAACCTTCTGGTTCCAAGAATACATGGTGTGTTTTATGTTCTGGAAAACGCATTACTTTATCTTCCAATGACGGACAATAACGCGGCCCAAGTCCACGAATGTCACCATTATACATTGGTGCGTTTTTAATGTTTTCACGGATTATTTCATGTGTTATTTCATTGGTATGCGTAATAAAGCATTTGTCGTTTATTGTATTATTATCATCACCAATTCCAAACCAATCATGTGGTGTATCACCTGGTTGTTCTTCACATACACTAAAATCTATGCTGTCGCGATAGATACGCGCAGGTGTTCCTGTTTTTAATCTTAATAATTCAAAACCTGCATTTTTTAAAATATTTGATATGTGTGAATCGTTTTCTTGGTATTCACCATTATCCATTAAACGACCAGACGCAATTTTTTCATTTCCACGTGTGACCAGACCGCCCAAAAAAGTCCCTGTTGTTAACACTATTGATTTAGCAGAATATTTTTTATTAACGGTTTTATTTTCCAAATCTAAATCAAGAACAGATTCAAAAACAACATTAAGATTTGGTGTGTTTTTTAAAATATTCATTACGGCATTATGATAAAAATTACGATCAATTTGTGCGCGCAATGCCTGGGTTGCGGCCCCATGCGATGCGTTCAATGTTCGCCAATGAATTCCGGCACTGTCTGCTGCGAATGGCATAACGCCACCAAATGTCGCCATTTCAGCAACCATTTGTGATTTTCCCGGACCACCGATGGATGGATTGCAAGACATTGCACCAATATCACTTTCGCGCATTGTCAAAAGCAAGGTTTTTGCACCACGACGGGCAGATGCCGCCGCGGCCTCGGTCCCGGCATGTCCACCACCAATAACAATTACATCGTAATTTTGCATTTAATTAAAATCTTCCCATTCCGCCGTTTACATGAATTGTTTGACCGTTTATATATGATGCTTCATCACTGGCCAAGAATACACAAGCGTTAGCTATATCGATTGGTTCGCCAAAACGACCTGCTGGTATTTGTTCCAAATATTTAGCTTTTAATTCTTCTGGTAAAACATCTGTCATAGGTGTTTTGATAAATCCAGGTGCAATAGAATTTGCGGTGATTCCACGTGATGCAACTTCGGCAGCGATAGATTTTGTCATTGCGATAATTCCACCCTTAGATGCCGCATAATTAGCCTGACCTGCCCCGCCAATTGTTCCGATGATAGATGCCATGTTTATAATACGGCCAAAACGCTGTTTCATCATCGGCATAATTGCAGCACGGCACATTTTAAATGTTGCGCGTAAATTAGTGTTCAAAACATTGTCGAATTGTTCATCACTCATACGCATCATTAACGTATCAGCAGTAATCCCAGCATTATTAATTAAAACATCAATGCGTCCTGCTTTTTCGATAGTATCAGCAATTAATTTTTCAGCCGCACCGTCAGCTGCTAAATCAGATTGAATTTTTATAAAAGAATCATCAAATGCAGATAATTTTTCAAGATTACGCCCAGTCACAACAACTGTTGCCCCAGCAGCTTTCATTTGATTTGCGATTGCTCCGCCGATACCACCTGTGGCACCTGTGATTAAAACAACTTTGTCTTTTAATTCGAACATATTTGCATCCTTATTTATGTGCGTTAATTTTATCTGTTGTGCGTTTTGTCATACCAATCAGTGCTTCACCTGGTCCGATTTCTGTTAAATCGTTTATCCCCAGATTTACCATTTCCAGAACGCTTTCGCGCCAACGAACACCATGTGTTATTTGATAAAGCAATGCGTTTTTGATTTCGTTTACATCTGTCATTGGTTGACATGTTTTATTTGAAATGATTGGGACAATCGGTGTTTTAATTTCAATTTCATCCAACGCCTTTTTCATAACGGCAACCACTGGTTCCATCAATCTTGAATGTGGCGGAACAGATAATGCCAATTTCATAGCACGTTTTGCGCCAGCTTCTTTGGCCAATTCCATTGCGCGTTCAATCGCGTTATTTGCACCAGATATAACAATTTGTCCTGGACAATTATCGTTCGCGATATCGCATACACCACCAGTATCTTGTTCGGCCTTTTCGCAAACAGATTTCAAAGTATCAAAATCAATACCAAGAATAACAGCCATTGCGCCCTGACCTGCTGGAACAGCATTTTGCATTGATTCGCCGCGCAAGCGAACAAGTTTGATTGCATCAGACAATGATAATGCACCAGCGGCACAAAGGGCGGTATACTCACCCAAACTATGTCCAGCCATGTAATCCGGTTTTGGATAATTTCCAGCACGGAACATCGCAATCGAAGTTGCCAATATCGCAGGCTGAACATTTGCTGTCAGAGTCAAAGTTTCAATTGGACCATTGAAAATAATATCCGATAATTTTTCGCCAAGCACTGCGTCCATTTCATCAAATACAGCACGTGCATCAGCATTGTTTTGATACAAATCAAGTCCCATACCAACTGTTTGGGCACCTTGACCAGGAAAAACGTATATAGACGACATATTTGTCCTTTTGTTTTTATTTATTAAAATTATAGGAAATAAAAAGCAAAAATCAACTTATTATCATTTGCGCATTGAAAATTCGCAACCGCAATAATTTTGACGGTAAAAATCAGATTCGCGATTGATTTGATTACGTAAATCTTCATTCCATTTAATTGGTAAATATTTTATATCACCGCAAGATTGTTCCCCGGCATTATCAACCTGAGATTGATCTTTGTGACGTGATACACCGAATACAGAAGCAATAGTATTATATCCGTGTTCTTTAGCGTATTTTTGTGCATAACAAAAACGATAAGCAAAACATTTGCTGCAACGCATTCCTCGTTCTGGTTCGTTTTCAAGACCTTTTACAGATCTGCGCCAATCATCATGATTATAATCGCCAATCACATATTTAACACCCAATTTTTCACAGTATTTTATTTGTTCGTTAAGGCGTTTTTGGTATTCGCTTTCTGGGAAAATATTAGGGTTAAAAAACATAACGATGAAATCGTCTATGTCTTCTATTTCGCCATTCGCCAATTGCTTAATTGCACCACAAGAACATGGTGCACAGCATGACATTAAAATCAATTTATTACCGGACATTTTCATCATCTATTATGTATTTCATACGAAAAAATTTAACAGTGTCTTTTATAATTTTCATATGATCTCTTTTTATATAGAATTCATCTGTCATAAAACTGGCTACACGACAATATGAAATAGGTCCAACAATTTTTTCCAATTTTCGTGCAACAACACAAATATCACTTTTGTGTTTTATGTTTTCGCATTGTTCTTGATGTTTGCATATTTTACATGATATATACAAAAATGTATGCAAATCATCAAATGCACGCATTTCAACTTTATGAATTGTTGGCCCCATCATATAAGATTTAAATCGTTCTTTTTCCATTTTTTATCTTTCGTGAAATAAACGCCCAAAAGGGCGTATATACCTATTATCTCTGGTGGGTGGTATTGGGCTCGAACCAACGACCTCCACGATGTCAACGTGACGCTCTAGCCAACTGAGCTAACCACCCAAAGCACACAGATTATAACAGTAAAATTCTGGAATGCAATAAAAAACCGGCTTTTAATACATGGTTTGCAAAATGTGTTTGCTTTTATCGATATTGGATAACATTTTGCCACTGCCCAACGCAACGCATGCCAATGGATTATCAACCAAGAATACTGGTAATCCAGTTGCAGCACGAATAGCGGCATCAAGCCCGCGCAATAATGAACCGCCACCTGTCATTGCTATACCAAGGTCTGCGATATCAGCAGATAATTCTGGTGGTGTAGATTCAAGAGCAAGATGAACAGTACTTATAATTTTTCCAACTGTTTGCGATAAAGCCGTGGCAATTTGTGATTCTGTGATGATTGTTTCGCGTGGTGTACCACTCATCAAATCACGGCCTTTGATTTTCATTGTTAATTCGTTTGCTTTATCTTTTGGCATAATTGCGGTGCCGATTGTTTTTTTGATTTCTTCGGCAGTGTTTTCACCGATTAACAAGTTTTTGTTTTTACGGACATAATCGATAATATCTTCGTCCATTTGGTCACTGGCTGTACGAACAGCATTTGAATAAACGATTCCCCCCAAAGACATAACAGCAACTTCTGTTGTGCCGCCACCTATGTCCAAAACCATAGAACCAACAGGTTTGTCAACAGGAAGACCTGCACCAATAGCGGCTGCAGTTGATTCTTCAACAATATATACACGGCGTGCGCCGGCTGCATCAGCGGCCTCTTGAATAGCGCGTCTTTCCACAGGTGTTGCGCATGATGGAACACAAATAATAATAAGTGGCGCAGCCAAAAGATTTCTTTGATGAACTTTGCGAATAAAGTATTTGATCATTTCTTCTGCAACTTCAAAGTCCGCGATAACACCATCACGAAGAGGCCTTACTGCTGTTATTGTTCCAGGTGTACGACCGAACATTTGTTTTGCTTCGGCACCAACCGCCAATATTTCTTTGCGGCCTAATAATTTATTTTCTGCAACTGCTACAACAGATGGTTCGTTAAGAACAACACCTTTACCTTTTACATAAATTAAGGTGTTCGCTGTCCCTAAATCTATAGCCATATCTGCGGAAAAAAACTTTAATAACCAATTATACATTTATTCAATCCCTTGTCTTTGTTGTTCGCATTATAAAACAGGGTTTTAAAAAATCAAGTGCGCATAGCGAATTTTGCTTTTTTATTTGATTTTCTTTATATTCTGGTATAATTCGGGGCATGAAAAGAAAAACTATACGTAATCACAAAGATTTTATCGTATCGCATGATAACCCTGCGGCGATTAATTCGTATTTTTTAACAAAAGCGAAACCAATGGCAAAATCAGATGCAAGATATGGTATTATCGCTTCAAAACGAATTTTCAAATTGGCCGTACAAAGAAATCGTGCCAAACGTTTGTTGCGTGATTGGATTGCGTATAACGAAGATTTAATGTTGCCAAATTTAGATTATATTTTTATCGCCCGTGAAGCAATTTTAGATTGTTCGCGTGAAATAGGGCGTAATAAAATGGCAAGTGCTTTAAAGAAAATTTCAGAATGAAAAACGATTTTTTAACACGCACAGGCTGTCGCCTGGTCAGATTTTATCAAATATGTATATCACCCTTTATTGGTGGGCGCGCCGCTTGCCGCTTTGTGCCAACTTGCAGCGAATATACCAAACAGGCAATTGAAAAATATGGTTTAATTCGTGGAACTTGGATGGGTATGAAACGCATATCACGGTGCAGACCTGGTGGGGGATGCGGATACGATCCTGTTCCTTGACATAAAAATACAATGTGGTAGAATTTAAATAATATGCATTAATAAAAAGGATTTATAATTATGTCTTCTTTTAGGTCAACAGTTGAAAATATGTCTAAATTGATGGACGAAATGGGCATAACAGAATTAGATCTGGAACGTCAACTGTTATTGGGTTTATATCGTAAACATATTCATTTATCTAAACAACAAGCTGTTGCTGCTGCGCCGGTTGGATTTGTACCGCAATCAAAAACAAATGGCGAAAATAAAATATCTGGCCATGCGTTAAAATCACCAATGGTTGGGGTTGCGTATCTTGCGCCAGAACCAGGCGCAAAACCTTTTGTAAAAGTGGGTAGCGAAGTCAAGGCTGGTGATACTGTCGCTTTAGTCGAAGCCATGAAAACTTTCAATCCTATTAAATCTGATATTGATGGTGTTGTTAAAGAAATTTTGGTAACAGATGGTACGGCTGTTGAATTTGATACGCCTATTATTGTTATAGAATAACGGGGTGGATATGCCACAAATTAAAAAAGTTTTAATCGCTAATCGTGGTGAAATTGCGTTGCGTGTTATTCGTGCGTGCCGTGATATGGGAATACGCACTGTCGCGGTTTATTCCACTGCAGATCGTGATGCGATGCATGTTAAATTGGCGGATGAATCAGTATGTATCGGGCCGGCACAAAGTAGCGAATCTTATTTAAATGAATCTGCAATATTAACTGCGGCATTGTTAACAAATGCTGATGCAATTCATCCGGGTTATGGTTTTTTATCTGAACGTGCTGACTTTGTGGACAAGGTTGAACAACATGGACTTGTCTGGATTGGGCCAAGCAGTGACATGATTCGTAAAATGGGTGATAAAGTTAACGCCAAACAAACAGCTATTAAATGTGGTTTACCAATTGTCCCAGGATCAGAAGGCGCACTTCGTGATATAGAAGATGCATTGGTTTGGGCAGACAAAATTGGTTATCCTGTGATGATAAAGGCTGCTGCTGGTGGTGGCGGTCGTGGTATGCGCGCAATAAATAATGCAAATGAATTACGTGAAGCTTTCCCAATTGTAAAAGCCGAATCAAAATCTGCATTTGGTGATGATACTCTTTACATGGAAAAATTATTGTTGCATCCACGTCATATTGAATTTCAGGTTTTGGGTGATAAACATGGCAATGTTGTAATCTTTGGTGAACGCGATTGTTCTTTGCAACGCAAAAATCAAAAGGTTATGGAAGAATGTCCTGCGGCCATATTAACGCAAAAGCAACGCGATGATATGATTGAAATTTGTAAAACCGCGGCCAAGAAAATGAAATATACAAATGCCGGGACTTTTGAATTTATGTTCGAAGATGGCAAATTTTATTTTCTTGAAATGAATACAAGATTGCAAGTTGAACATCCGGTAACAGAAATGGTTTACGGTGTTGATTTGGTCCGTGAACAAATTCGTATAGCGGCCGGTGAAAAATTGGGATATACACAATCTAATCTGGTTGCTCATGGACATGCAATGGAATTTCGTATCAATGCTGAAGATCCAGAAACCTTTATTCCAAACCCTGGTAAGATTGAATTGTATGCGCCATCTGGTGGAATGGGGGTTCGTGTAGATAGTGCTGTTTATACAGGATACACCATACCGTCAACATACGATTCGATGATTGCAAAATTGATTGTTCATGCACAATCGAGACCGGCGTGTATTATGCGTGCAGAGCGTGCGTTAGATGAATTTGTAATCGAAGGGATCAAAACTACAATTCCATTACAGAAAAAGCTGTTGGAAAATTCGGATGTTCGCCAATTAAAAACAGATAATCATTGGTTGGAACATTTTTTGGAATCTGAAAAAGAAACAACAGAAGAAAAACAATAAAAAGACCGGCAAATGCCGGTGTTTTTTATTCGTACCTTAAACTGTCAATAGGGTTTAATTTGGCGGCTTTTATTGCCGGCATTACACCAGATGCCAATCCAACAACAATTGCAACAGAAACTGACAATATTACCGGCCATATTGAAAAAGGAACATTATAGTGCAATATCAATCGCCCTACCCCTTGCGATAAACCAACACCCAATACCAAACCTATCATTGAACCGATAAAAGATATCATCACCGATTCTGACAAGAATTGAATTATTATCATACGTTCACGTGCACCGATTGCTTTGCGAACACCAATTTCACGTGTGCGTTCTGCAACTGATGTTAACATCATATTCATAATACCTATGGACCCAACCAGCAAAGATACGGCTGCAATCGCAATCAATAATAATTTTAGATAACCTGTCACAGTGTCCATTGTTTCCATTATCTGTTTCATATCTGTAATTTGGAAATCGTCTTCATCGTCGTCTTTTAATCGGTGCCGTTGTCGCAAAAGAGAAGTGATTTGTTCAATAACAACATTGTTATCAGAATCATTATAGATTTTTAATGCGATCATTGTGACTGCATCTGGGAATTTTGAACCTTGTAATCTTTTTTTAAGGGTTGTTATTGGAATTATAATCATATCGTCTTGTGATCCAAATGCAGAATCACCACGGGCCCGCATCATACCTATAACAACAAAAGGCATATGTTGAATGCGAATAATTTCGCCTACTGGATTTTCTGGTAATCCTAATTCAAATGCTGTATCTGGTCCGATAACGGCATATGTTGATGCGTTTTTAACCGCATTTTCATCAAAAAATGTTCCGTATTCTATATCTATGTCTTGAATGGCCGCATAATCTGGCGATGTCCCTAAAAGCATTGTGGACCAATTTTTGTTTCCATATATAACCTGGGCATTTCCCATTTGTGCGGGTGCAACAAATGTGACATCGTTTAATCTTTTTATTTGTTCGCCATCTGTTAATGTCAAAGTTTGTCTGTTTCCCATTCGAACACCGCCGGTGCGCGCAGCGCCAGCACGAACAACAATAGTATTTGTTCCAAGTGATGAAAATTGATCTGTGATAGATTTTTGAACAGTTTCCCCAACGGCAACCATTATAACAACGGCCATAACACCAATAATAATTCCAAGGACGGTTAAGAAAGACCTTAACTTATTACCGCTTATTGATATCCAAGATTCTTTTAATATATCGCTGATTGTCATTTAGTGTGTCGTTTTTCTGAATTTAATAATGTTGTTTCGCTTTTGGGAACTGGACCATCATAAGTTATGTGTCCATCGAAAATATGAATAATTCGTCGACCGTATTGTGCAATTTCAAATTCGTGTGTAATCATTATTATTGTTATGCCAATGTCTTTATTTAGTTTTTCGAAAAATTTTAAAATTTCATTTCCCATTTTTGAATCAAGTGAACCTGTTGGTTCGTCAGCCAATATTAATTTAGGATTACCAGCCAAAGCACGTGCAATTGCAACGCGTTGTTTCATACCACCTGATAATTGTGTTGGAAAATAAGTTTCAAATTTTTCAAGTCCAACAAGATGTAACATTTCACGTGCGCGCGATATTCTGTCTTTCATAACCCATCCGCGATACATTAATGGCATCATTACATTATCCAGAATAGTTCGTTTGGGCAGCAAATTAAAATTTTGAAAAACAAACCCGATATATTCATTGCGAATGGTTGCTAAATCATCTGGTGTCATAGTGCTTATATCTTTGCCGTATAATTCGTATGTACCACTTGTCGCACCGTCCAATGCACCAATAATATTCATACATGTTGATTTGCCAGAACCACTGGGCCCCATAATCGAAACAAATTCTCCACTTTTAATGGTAAAATTTATATCAAATAAAACCTGTTGTGTTCCGCCGATGCTTAAAGGAAAACTTTTGTTAATTTTATTCAATACAATGATATTTGTTTGGTTTTTCATTTTACATTCTTGGACGCGGCATATCGCCTTTGTTTGTAGTTGTTTGACCAGTAAAACCAACAACGATTTTATCGTTTTCTTTTAAATCATCAGATATGATTTGGGTTTCTGTTGGTGTTGTTATTCCGCGTTTGTATGGAATAAAAATAATGTCTTTGCCGCGTTTTATTGCAAGGTGTGTTTTTGGTGTTATATCATCGCTTACATTATCAATTATGTTTTTATAAGATCGTATCAAAAGACTTGAATTTTTTGTTTTCCATGCATCTTTTGCGTTTGCAACAACAACTGTCACAAATGCTGTCATACCGGGCATTAATTTTAAATCAGAATTATCAACATCTATAACAACAGTGTAAACAACAACGTTTGAAACATTTGTTGGCGACAATCGTATTTGTTGAACGTGTCCTTTGAAAGTCATATTTGGATAAGCGTCCACTGTAAATGTTACGGGCATACCCTCTTTTATCATACCAATATCTGCTTCAGATACAGCGGTTTCAATTTGCATTTTTGATAAATCTTCGGCAATTTCAAAAAGGTCAGGCGTTTGAAAAGATGCAGCAACAGTTTGCCCTTTGTCCACTTTTCTTGAAATAACAGTCCCATCAACAGGTGAAGTAATTGTTGCATAACCAAGATTTGTTACAGCGCGTTCGTATGCATATTGTGCTTTATTCACAGCCTGCTCGGCTTGTTCATAAACTGTTTGTGATTTTTCCATTTCTGCACGCGAAATAAAACCGTCTTTATACAAAGATTGATTTCTGTTATATTCACTTTGTGCGTATTTTAATTCCGATTTCATAGAATCAAGTGTAGCCAAAGATTCGTCTACGGTTGATTTTAAAACAGAAGGTTCAATGGTTAATAAAATATCGCCCTTTTTAACATGTGAATTATAATCAACAAAAATTTCTTCTATTGTCCCGGAAACTTGTGATCCGACATTAATAGTGTTTACAGGTTGAATTTCACCACTGGCAGTTACGCTTTGTGTTATGTCACCACGTGTTATACCTATTGTTATAAATTCTTTCTTTTTAGATTTGGCAAATGGGCACAACCACCAACAAAGTAATATTAAAATTATGATTAATGCACCAATCCACCATTTGTTGCGCCAAATATAATTCCATAATCTTTTTATAAAAGACGGTTTATCGTTTTCCATTATTTATTATCCTTTAGACCATTTTTTATATCGCCAATAGCCAGTGCAACAGCAGCACGTTTAATAAATAAATCATATTTTGCACTGTTGTGTTGGTTACGGGCATCAACCAGTTCTGATTGTGCTGTTTGCCAATCGAGCATTGTTGCGCGTCCTACTTTGTACATACCTGATGTCACACGTTCGTTTTCGGTTGCTGATTTTAATAATGTTTGTGTTTGTATTAATACATTTTGTGCGGTTTTATAATTTTGATATGCGGTAAAAACATCCATCATTGCGTTATTAGAAATATTTTCTTCGTTATATTTTGTGCTTTCATAATCTGCACTGGCAGAACGTGCATTATAAAAATTTAGAAAGCCGGTAAATATCGGCATAGAGGCAGAAAAACCGATGCTGCCATGTGTTTTTAATGTCATATCTTTAAACATTCCACCAACTGTTGTATCAGTTGTTTCGACAGAAGCATTCACAGAAATAGATGGAAGATTTTTCAGGAATGCGCTGTTGCGCCGATGCCATGCTGCATTAGTTTGAGATTTTGCCTTTAATAAATCTGGTCTTTGTTTTTGTGCAACAGAAATTAATTCGTCTATGTTTTTACTTTCAGCGGTGCTGCCAAATGAAGCAGGCATATCTTTTATTTTAATGCTTTCGTTTGTTGAAAAAGACAAGATATTTAAAAGATTGCCTTTTGCAATTTCGCGATTGTTTTTTGCGCGTTCTAATGCCAGTTCTGATGATGCCAATGTGGTGTCGGCTTTGTAAACATCAGCGCGTGCGACCGCACCAGATTTATATTTTTTATCTGCGGTTTCTTTTGCTGTTTTTGCAACTGTTAAGGCAGATTTTGCAGATAATACATTTGCATCCATATTTAACAGAGCATAATATGCGCCAACAATAGAATATATAAAGTTTTGAATTGTTTCATCATAATCAAATCCTGCTGCGCGATATGTGGCCAATGTTTGTGCGAAATCTGATTCGCGTTTCCCAAAATCGAAAATTAAATAAGATGCCGAAAGTGAAGCGTTATAATTCCAATCATCATCTTCTGTGTGCGAACGATGTGCACCGGCACTGCCTGAAACAGATGGCAAATAATAAGAATGTGCGGCATTTTTGGTGAAACGCGCAGATTGCAAAGATGCGTATGCTGCGGCTGTGTTTGGATTGCGACAAAGCCCCAAATCTATAACTTCCGTCAATGTTATTTCTTGTTTTGGGATATGACGCATTGTTGCACAATCGGAAAACGCGTGTGCACAAAATGGAAAACACAAAAAAATCCCGTAAAGGTATCTCATAATGTATAAAGATACCTGTTTTTTGACCCAAAAAATATCGGAACAAATTCATTTGGGAAAGCATGCATTTTTATGTTGAAAAACAATTCTTTTTTGCCTAATATGATCTTACGCGAAAGGCCAGGTGGCAGAGTGGTTATGCAGAGGACTGCAAATCCTTGGATGCCGGTTCGATTCCGACCCTGGCCTCCACTTTGAAAAAATGATAAATCAGATTACTCTTACAAATTTCAGAAATCACATTGTTTCCAGGATCAAAATTGATGGTGTAAAAAATATTATTATTACTGGCGCAAACGGTGCCGGTAAAACCGCGATATTAGAAGCAGTGTCATTGCTTTGTGGTGAACGCGGATTGCGCGGTGCAGATATTCCAACAATGGCGCGTTTTGACGGGGATGGTGGTTTTTCTGTATTTGCGAACTTAAATGATGAAAGCGATATAAGTGTGTTTTTAACACCTGGTGATACAAACCGTCATGCAAAAATAGACAATGAAAATGCTGTATTATCTGACCTGTCGAAAAAATTGCGTATTGTATGGTTAACCCCGAAAGAAGATAGAATTTTTATGGAATCAGCTGCAGACAGACGTGTTTTTTTTGATAGGCTTACGGCAAGTTTTGAACCATCGCATATGGGACGCATAGCGCGGGTTAATAAATTGATGAGCGAACGCGCTGGTGCAATAAAATCTGGTGCTGATAATAATTGGTTGGATGCGATAGATAAACAAATTGCGGCGACTTCTATATCAATTGCTGCGGGGCGTATAAGATATGCGTCTGAAATAAATTATTTCTTTGAAAATGGAGCTGTATCCGTAGATGGTAATGTTGAAAAATTGGTTTTAGAAAATACAGCAACTGTTGCAGAAAATAAATATTTCGAATATTTACAAAATAATCGCCAATTAACCGGTGACAAGATGGTTATAGATGGTGTTCATAAATCTGATTTTGGTGTTTTTAATAAAAAATTGAATTTGCCGGCACAGATAACGTCCACCGGTCAGCAAAAATCCATATTGATTGATTTGATATTGGCGCATGCAAAATTGATTCATATAAAAACTGGTGCAAAACCAATAATCTTATTGGATGAAGCAGCAGCGCATCTTGATATAAATGCCAGAACAAAGTTGTTCAAAGACTTAAACGAATCAGATGCCCAGGTTTGGGCAACAGGTCTTGATTCTGTGATATTTAAAGATATTCCAAATGCTTTATTTGTTACTTGCGTTAACGGAACAATAAGTAATATAGTTATAGCGGAGAACAAAGATGCATAAAATAGATTATCAACAATTATTAGATAATGCCCTTAAATCCGTCGTCAAAGAAGCGCTTGTTTATGCGCAATACAATGGATTGGGTGATGACGCTGGATTTTTTATTACATTTAAAACACGTGCGCCAGGCGTTGTATTGCCAGATTTTTTAAGAATAAGATATCCTGATACAATGACGATTGTTTTGCAGTATTCGTACAATAATTTAAATGTATCCGATAAAGAATTTGGTGTTCAGTTAACATTTGATGGTCGTCCATTTTTTATACGCGTCCCATTTTCTGCGTTGGTTGAATTCAAGGATCCTTCAACTGAATTTATGTTGTCGTTTCATCCGCGTCAAAAGGCTGCTGAACAAACAACAGATGCACCTGAATTGCCTTTGGAAGAAAAACCAGATACGGTTCCAGATGATAAACGCGTTGTATCTTTGGACGAATTCAGAAGAAAAAAGAATTTGCAATAAAAAACCGGCATTTGCCGGTTTTTTATTATTTACGCAGACCCAATTTTTTAATCAAATCTTCGTATTCAGCAACATTATGATTTTTGATGTATGCCAATAATTTCTTACGGCGGTTGACCATCAATAACAAACCACGTTTTGAATGTTCATCTTTGTGATTTGCTTTCATATGTTCTGTTAAATTGCGAATACGTTCTGTTAAAACTGCAACCTGGGCAGCAGCAGAACCACCATTGTCATGTTCGCTGTTTTTGAATGCAGCGACCAATTCGCTCTTTTTTTCTTTTGTTACGGACATTGTTATTCCTTTTTTGTTAAAGTGTTCGTTTTGGTTTAAGTGTTTTGTTTGTTATTTTGCCTATTCCAACAAAGGTTTTGTTCGAATAAACACGATACAAACCATCCTTTTCGCCAGTTTCGATAAATCCGCCATTCTTATAAAGAATAACATCTTTATCATCCAAATTGATTACCGGAATGTCCCCCAGTGCACAATCTGGTTGCATCAAATATTCTTCAATGCGCCCATTATTATTGACCAGATTTTCCAAAAAATCAAGTTTTACGGCATTTTTTATATCAAAGCCGTTTGTAAGGGTGCGTCGTATATATGTTGTGGTTGCTATTGCATTGCACAATTTTGCAATATCGCGGACTACGGATCGAACATATGTTCCACGCGAACAAATCACGCGAAAATTATATTCGTTGTCCCGGCTTTTACCGGTATATTCTAATTCATAAATTGTTATTGGACGTGGTTTCATTTCTATATCTGTCCCACCGCGTGCCAATTCATATGCGCGTTTCCCGTTTATATGTACAGCAGAAAATTGTGGCGGAATTTGTTCAGTTGTTTCTTTTATTTTTTTACAGGCATCGATAATATCATCATCGTTTGGAATAATATCGTTTGTTTGTTTGATGTTTCCGGTTATATCCAAAGAATCTGTATCAATTCCAAATTTAAGACCGAACAAATATTCTTTCTTGTTTTCGCATTCTTCTTCGATAAATGGTATCATTTTGGTTGCGTTACCAAGTGCGATTGGCAAAACACCAGTAGCCATCGGATCTAGTGTTCCAATGTGACCGAATTTTTTTTCACCAAACATTTTCGCAATATGCCAACCTGTCGTTCTACTGAAAACGCCACTTTCTTTGTCCAAGATAACAAATCCATCCATTGTTTATCCAAAAAGTGATAATTGTGATTTTGGTTTTTCTTCTTCGACAATTGGTTTTACCGAAGGTTTCACAGGTTCTTTTGTTGTTTCTGTTGTTGGTGTGTCTGATTCCAGATTTTGTAAAACAGATTCTGCGCGTTTAACAATTTGTTCTGGCATACCTGCCATTTTTGCAACAGCGATACCGTATGATCGATTTGCAACGCCATTGATAATTTTATGCAAGAATATTATATCATTATTATGTTCACGAACATCTATTGTCAGGCACGTGACATTATTCAAACTTTCGTCCACAACCAATTTTGTTAATTCATGATAATGGGTTGCAAAAAGTGTGCGCGCTTTCAATTCATTAAGATATTCAAGAACAGCCTGGGCAATCGCCATACCGTCAAAAGTTGATGTTCCGCGCCCTATTTCGTCAAAAATTATAAAAGATTTTTCGGTGGCACGATTTAAAATATTTGAAGTTTCAACCATTTCAACCATGAATGTTGATTGACCGGCGGCCAAATTATCTGATGCGCCAACACGACTGAATAACTGATCACAAATACCAATTTTTGCAGATGTTGCCGGAACAAAAGAACCAAGATGCGATAACACAACCAATATTGCGTTTTGACGTAAATATGTAGATTTACCGGCCATATTTGGACCAGTTAATAATGCGATTGGTTTGTTATTTAAATTACAATCATTTTTAATAAAACTGTCACCGCTTTTGCGTAATACATATTCAATAACAGGATGTCGGCCACCAACGATTTCAAATTCATTATTTTGTGTCATTGTTGGTCGTATCCATGAATAAAGATCTGCAACATTGGCAAGTGATAACCATACATCTATATCGGCCACTAAATCTGCTGTATTCATTAAATCGTCAGAAACAGCGCGTATTTTTTCAATAAATTCATTTATAATATCGGCTTCGATAGCAGCGGCTTTTTCAGACGCACTGCGGACATCATTATCCAAATCAATTAATGCGGCAGTTGTAAAACGCATATTGCCGGCCATTGTTTGACGATGTATAAAACCAGATTCTGGTGCCATCAATGTATCTGCGCGACTTGATGGAATCTCTATAAAATACCCAAGTATATTATTATATTTTATCTTTAATGTGTTTATGCCGGTTTCATTTATGTATTGCGCCTGTAATCCTGCAATTGTTTCCATTGCGCCATTGGATAAGCCACGCATTTTATCAAGTGATGGGTTAAAACCTTGCTTTATAACATTTCCATCGCGGAAAAATGTTGGTAATTCATCGTTAAGCGCCAATACCAGTTCATTTGCGAGAGTCTCGTGTGTATTTATAATTGCAAATTTTTCCGACAATGTCGTATCAAGTTTTTTACCGACATTTTTAACAGTATCCAAAATTGATAAAAATTCAGACACGTTTTTCAAATCACGTGGCGTGCCACGACCTGATAATAATCTTGAAAGTGCACGATTAACGTCTGGTATACGTGTTAACACAGATGAAATTTCTGCCATTAAAGAATGGTTGGTTAACAAATGTCCGATATGTTCTTGTCTTTGTAAAATTGTGTCTATATCGCCAGGTAATGTGCGCAAATAAGAACGCAATTTACGTGCGCCACTTGCCGTTTTAGTTTGATCAAGAACATCTAATAAACAAGTTCCGCCATCGTTTATCGGTGCATCTATTTCCAAACTTTTCCAAGTGGAAGAATCAATTAATAATTGGCGACCTGATTTAAAAGAATAAGGTGCCCTAAAAGATATGTTTGCACCGCGTTGCGTGTTAAATAAATATCCAGCCAATAATCTTATTGCAGAAACATTTTCATTGTTTTCAGATTTGATATTTCCACCAAATACATGTGATACAATTAAATTAATGTCTGAACGTAAATATAATTTTTCGTACACCGGTGTGGTTTTATATATTTCACGCAGGTTTTTGATAATTGGTTTTTCTGCGGCATTTTCCGGATAAATTATTTCCGCAGGGTTAACACGAATCATATCATCAATGATACAATCCGTTTCGCCAATGAAAAATTCACCAGTAGATATATCACAACCAGCCAGATCAAATTTAGCATTTCCCAATGGAACAACAGATATTAAAAAATTAGATTTTTTCGGCGTTAATAAATTTTCATCAGTTAAGGTTCCAGGCGTTAAAACGCGAACAACCTTTCTTTCGATATATTTATGACCGCGTTGTTTGGCCTGGGCTGGTGTTTCCATTTGTTCAACCAATGCAACTTTGAACCCAGATTTTACCAGGCGACCAAAATAATTATCAGATGCATGCCATGGAATACCACACATTGGAACATCAACACCAAATCCATCTGTTCCGCGATGTGTTAAAACCAAAGAAAGAGTTTCGCTGACAGTTTTTGCGTCTTCGAAAAATGCTTCATAAAAATCCCCCAGACGAAACATCAACAACGCATCTGGATTTTCAGATTTCATATCAACATATTGCTGCATTACCGGGGAAAGTTTATTTTTTTCGGCCATATTTATTCACCGGCGTTTGTCACCTTAAGTGTTTCGATTTTTAATTCGGCTTCTTTTAACAATTGTTCACAATATGCTTTTAATTTTATGCCTTGTTCGTATGCAGCAACAGAATCTGCCAAAGGCATATCACCACTTTCCATTTTCTGTACAAGTTCGGTTAATTGTTTATATGCTTCTTCGAAAGACAATTTTTCATCAGCCATATTGTATCCTTTTGTTTTTGATAAAGATAGCCCATAAAACCACGATTTGCAACAAATAAAGAAACAAAAAACCGCCCATGTGGGCGGTTATTATTTTGCGGGGGCAATAATTATTGATTTTGTTCGGTCATCTGGTTTTGATTTTGATTCCAATGTTCCTTTGTCGCCAATCAATTCAATAATATGTTCGAATAATTGTTGAACAGCATCACGACCACGTGCCAAAACTTTTTTGTTACCCTTGGTCATAACTGCGATTTTTACTTTGTTACCTTCGCCCAAGAATTCGAAAACCTTTTTCAATTTAATATTCAAATCGTTTTCTTCGATGAAAGGTTTTACCCAAACTTCTTTTAATTCGATAGTTTTTTGTTTTTTGCGGGCTTCGTTAGCATGCTTTTTTTGTTCATATTTGAATTTGCCATAATCCATAATTTTTACCAATACAGGTGTTGCATTGGCATTTATTTCAACAAGGTCCAATCCCATATCATATGCCATATTCAGCGCATTTGCGGTTTCCATAACACCAAGATTTTGACCGTCTTGACTTATGACTTGAACTGATTTTGCAAATATTTTTTCGTTTGTACGTGGGCCCATATCGCGAGCCTTGCCGTTGTTCATATTAGGTTTAATAGTTGTGCTCCTTTTTAACTTATGCGTAAATTATTAACTATTTTTATTGGTTTTTCAACAATTTTTGAACATTTTGTAATACGTCCCAAACATCTTTTTTTGCACTTGGTTTTAAAATTAAATAATTTGGATGATACATTGGTATAATTGTGTATCCGTCGTCTGTAATTATTTCTGCACCATGTTTATCTGTTAAATTGGTTTGCGCAATTTCTGTCGTGCTTAATGTGCCCAGTGTTATTATGATGCGTGGCGATAACATATTTATCATCTTTTTTACAAAAGGAATTGATAAATCGATTTCTTCACGACTTGGTGTGCGGCCACCAGGTGTTCGCCAAAATAATAATGGAATGATTGAAACGTTTTCACGCGACATATTAATTGCAGATAGCATTTTATCTGTTAATTCCCCAGCTGGACCAGATAATATTTTTCCAGATAAATCATCATCGGAACTTGGAAGGTCTGTGATAATCAATAATCCGTTTGGTTGTGTTGCAATATTTGGCATAACAACATTGGTTACACCATTGCGCAAAGGATGGTTGAATTCTGCGATCATTCTAACCATCGAATCGATATCATTTGGACGTTCAACCATAGATTTTACTGTATCTAATGTTATCGGTGCAGATGCTGGCACGATAATAGGTTTTGATTTTTCGTTGCTGGAAAGCAATGTTTGTTGAACGGGTTCTTTTTTTGTATCTTGTTTAACAGGAGTTTCGGATAGTTCCCAACGAACACCAGCCATATTTAAATCTTGCAACATATACTTTCCCATGTTTTATTCCTTGCTTTTTAAAAATCATTAATATAGAATATACACTGAGCAACAAAAACTCAAGGGAGTATTTTCATGAAAATATTAAATTTTGCTTTATTAGCTGGTGTTGCTGGATTATTGGCCGCTTGCGGTGGATCCGGTATAGTTGAACCTTCTGATTTGAATAATCAACGCGTTTTCTTTGCGTTTAATTCAGCAGAAATTTCTGACGAAGCACACGACAACTTGTTGGGTCAAGCTTTGTACATGAAAAACCACGAAGACACAAAAATCCAGATCGCTGGTAATTGCGACGAACGTGGTTCAACAGAATACAACTTGGCTTTGGGTGCACGCCGTGCAAATGCTGCAAAAGCAGTTTTGGTTAAAGACGGTGTAGCAGCTTCTCGTATTTCCACAATCTCTTACGGTAAAGAACGTCCATTGGTTAAAGGTTCTGGCGAATCCGTTTGGAAATACAATCGTAACGCAACAACAACAGTTAAATAATATAACTTTTGTTATTTAAAAATACCGGCATTTGCCGGTATTTTTTTATGTTTTATTTTGATAATTTATCTATCAAATCTTCCATTTGAACACGGTTGTCAAAAGAAATTATAAATTGCCCTGCTCCGCCACGTTTTTCGCGTATTTTTACAGGGGCTTTTAAGTGTTTTGAAATTTTCGATTCGATTTTTAAAACATATTCTGCATCTAAAGTGTTTTTTACCAGATTACGGCTTGTTTTAGAACGATTCGAATTTTTTACATGTTTTTGCGTTTCGGCAACCGATAATTTATTATTTATAATATCATGCGCCAATTGTTCTGGGTTTTCAGATACCGCAATTGTTCGTGCGTGCGATGGGGAAATTTTTCCTTCGATTATCAATTGTTTAACAGAATCTGGCAAAGAATTTATTCGCATAAGATTGCGTATATAACTGACAGATTTGCCGATTAATTTTGAAACTTCTTCCAATGAATACCCGCATTTTTCCATCAGGTTTTTATAGCCCAGTGCTTCTTCTATTGGGTTCAGGTTTTCGCGTTGAACATTTTCAATCAAAGCAATTTCCATTGCATTTTTATCGTCCAAACTTTTTACCAATGCCGGTATTTCACTTAATCCAGCCAATTGTGCAGCACGATATCTGCGTTCACCGGCAACTATTTCATAAAGATATGGTTTGTTTTGGACACTGCGTAAAATAATTGGAACCAATACGCCCTTCTCTTTTATTGATTCTGATAAATCTTTTAATTCTTGTTCGTCAAAAGTCTTTCTTGGCTGATCAGGGTTTGGGCTTATTTGAATTAATGGTATTGGTTTTACAACAACGCGTTCTGCGCCGGTTAATACAGAAATATCTGGAATTTGTCCCATTTCTTCGTTTAATTGTGCCAAAGATTTTCCTAAAAATTTAGATGACATGTTTGATTCCTTTTTTCAAGTGCATTAACGACTTCTGTTGCTACGCGCAGATAAGCCTGGGCCCCGGTTGATTTAAAATCATAAAACAAGGCTGGTTTTCCGTGACTTGGTGCTTCTGAAATGCGAACATTACGCGGAACAACTGTTTTAAAAACTTTGTCACCAAAAGTGTCGCGCACATCTTCTTCTACTGCGCGTGTAAGCCCAAGTTTTTTATCGTACATAGTTAAAACCATTCCCAAAATATCCAGGTTTGGATTCCATTTTTGTTGTATTGCCTTTATTGTGGAAAGCAAATGTTGAACACCTTCCAGGGCAAAAAATTCGCATTGCAACGGTATAATCACATAATCTGATGCCGATAATGCGTTTATTGTTAGCATACCCAAATTAGGCGGGCAATCTATAAGAATATAATCATAGGCATCTTTTATAGCATTTAAAGCGTCACGAAGTTTGTATTCGCGGTTTTCCAAATCAAGCATATCTAATTCTGCACCGGCCAATTTTGCAGATGCTGGCAACAGATGCATATTTGGAACAGCAGTTGTTAATATGTTTTCAGCAATACTTGCAGTGCCCATTAATACGCCGTATACACTTTGTTTGTGGGATGCGCGAACAAAACCAAGACCGGTTCCTGCATTGCCTTGCGAATCAAGGTCTATTAATAATACGCGTTTTTTTATTGCGGCAAGTGATGCGGCAATATTAATGGCGGTTGTTGTTTTTCCAACCCCGCCCTTTTGATTTGCAAATGATATTACTTTTGCCATTTTCAACTTTCCCTTGTGTTTGAAAACAGCATAAAAAAAAGAAAAAAAATAGTCAATATAAATTTAAAATTGACTTTAATCAATAACTTATTTGTTGTTTCATGTGAAATAAATGCTTATTTTACATTTGATATGCATATTATAAATCCGTCGCCTGTTTCGGATTTGTATAATTTGTAATCAAATTTATATTTGGTTTTTGCGGTATTGATTTCTGATTCTATTTCCCGGCCTTTTAATAAAAAAAGCCGGCATTTTGTTTTGTGTGTATAATCTAGAATTTTAATCAATGGCGCAAAAGCGCGTGCGGTAAATACAAATTTGTCGGCCTTTACCGGTGTTTTTGAAAGAAATTTTTCTATTCTGTCATTGATAATTGTAAGGTTTGGTAGATCAAGTTCTTGTTTTAATGTTTCCAGAAATCGTGTTTTTTTGCCAATTGATTCGATGCATGTAACGTTCCAACCCATTGTGGCCAAAACAACACCCGGAAATCCGGCGCCGCTGCCCAGATCAATAATGTTTGTATCTTTGGGCAAGAATTTAGCCAATTGCGCGCTGTCTTTGATGTGTCGTGTTTGGATGTCGCTTAAAGTACTTGGTGCAACCAGGTTCATCTTTGTTGACCAATCTTTAAGCAGGTTTTCGTATTTAATAAATTTTTCTTCTATTTTCATAAGATTTATTCTAACATATTTTATTATGAAAGGAATTAAAAGTTTTTATACAGTGCCGTTTTTTATTACGGTCGTTGTTTTTTGCTCTGCGTTGTTGGGGCAGAAAGTGTTTGATATGGGTGTTAAAAATCAAGGGCAGGTTGGTGCTGTTTTTGATACAGATTTTGGTTCTTTTTTGGCGGCACAGCATGCGCTTTATATAAACGATTTTGAAAACGCTTCAAAGATGATAAGCGAAGTCAAAGCCGACAATAAAGATATCAAACAAATCAAGAATTTAACAGAGTTTTTTGGTGGTAAAATGCCGCAAAATGCGGAATCTTTCAAAGATTCAAAAGATGTTGTTGAAAGATTGATTTATGATGCGTTTTTGATTCAAAAAGATGATTGGAAATCTGTTTATAAACGTCATAATAAAGATAGTTCTATTTTATCTGCGCCAATTCGTATATTTTCTGGTTCAAAAACCAAAAATCCAAAAGATACCGCAAAATTCATAGATTCTATAAAGGCAGATGCAAACTGGAAATCTTTTGTTCGTGGTCAAATTGCTGTTTTGAATAATGATATTGATACGGCGGCAAAAGAATTTGCAAAGGTTCATCCAGATTTTATGAACGTTAACGATTATCTTTATTTAATGTCGTTTTATAAACAAAATGGCATGTTTGAAGATATGGATATTTTGCGTGATGACTTTTTGGCCAAGGTTGGCGGAATGTATATGTTGAATTATACAGATGTTCCAGATTGGTCTAATTACGAAGGATATAAAAATAATCTGGTTTTCAGTTTGGTTCAAACTATATCGCACACACAAATAATGCTTTATACAGATTTGTCTTTGATGTTTTTGCGTTTCGCAGAAATTATTTCTGATGGGACAAATATGGACGCTATAAATTACTATTTGGGGCAATATTATTATTATAATTCTGGCGATTATGAAACCAGTTTTAACAAAATTCAAAAATCAAGCCCATTATATTTGTTTGGACAATTAAAAATTGCAGAAAAAACAGGTGATTTCAAAGCGATAGAAAAGATTGCAAAAAATAATCCTTGGTTTGTTCCGGCCATTCAAATTGTTGGACGTGAAAGCATAAAAAACGGCAATAAATCGCGTGCGCTGTCGGTTCTTAATCGTGCGTTAAAGCAGAAAAATTTACCAGTTGACGGTCAGGTATATTTTCTTAAACAACGTGCGTATGTTTATATTATGTTTGGTGATGCAGACAAAGCACAAAAAGATTTAAGTACCATTAAAAGTTTAACTGATAAAATATTGCCAGATGCGATGCTTTTACAGGCGCGCGTTTGGACTTTACAAGACAGAAATTTAGAAGATGCATACTATTATGTTATGGCATTGATAAAAATAAATACTTCCGATGTTTCTGCGTGGGATTTGTTAAGTGTTATTGTTGATAAAAAAGAAGGTGTAGAAAACGCATTGGAAATATTAGAACGTGTTGGCGAAGTCACACCAACATCATCAGTTTATGAACATCTTGGTGATTTTTATAATAAACAAGGTGATATAGAACGTGCAAGAAAAGCATATAATCATGCACTTGATTTGTCTGATGATGGTTTGATTGTTGTGCCTTTTGTTCAAAAGAAGATAAGGAAATTAAAATGAAAATAGCTGTTTTTGGAGCGGGGGCATGGGGCACTGCGCTGGCTTATACGTGTGCAAGATCTGGTAACGAAGTTATCCATTGGGGTTTTAATGGTTTGTTTGATGGGTTGACAGATTTAGAAAAGCCAGAAAATGTTACAAGAACTGCAAATATGGCAGATTTAGAGACCTGCGAATATTGGTTAATTGTAACACCTGCGGCTTTCTTTCGTGAAACTGTTAAAAAAATGCGCGCGGTTTATGATAATCAGCCGATTTTGATTTGTACCAAGGGTATGGAAGGCGAAACTGGTGAATTTATGTCTGAAATTTTAAATGCTGAAATTCCAGAATGTAAAGATTTTGGTGTGTTGTCTGGCCCACAATTTGCACGCGAAGTTGCGATCGGGGTTCCAACTGGTTCGACCATTGCCGGAAATGAACGCGTCAGGGCAGGGGGGCATATCGCATTATCAAAACTTTATTTGCAAGATTGTGAAGATTTTATCGGCGCACAAATTTGCGGTGTTGGTAAAAATGCAGAATCTTTAATATCTGGTTATTTGACAATTAAAAGTGGTGGCGAAAATGAAAGGGCGCTTATATTCACACGTGCATGGGATGAAATAGTTAATATTGCTGTCCAAATGGGGGCAAGTTGCGGGACGTTCCATGGTCTTTGTGGTGTTGGTGATTTGTTCCTTTCTGCTACATCTTCAACCAGCCGTAATTTTTCAGCCGGCGAAGCAATTGCGCGTGGTGAACAATATGCAGGAACTGTAGAGGGTATATTCGCACTTCGTGGCCTTATCCACAGGGCACAAAAGTTGGGTATAAAAACACCAGTGCTGATTGAGATGAAAGAAAAAATGGGCTTATAATTATCTTGTTGGTATAGGGTTCCAAATTCTTTCGTAATATACAAAATACAAAGCCTCTTTAAATGCAGATTTATTTAAATCTTGCATTATTTTTGGAAGAAGTTTTAATTGTCTGTTTTCGTCCAAATATGGTGTCATAATTTTACGACCAGAATTTTCACCCAATGTTACGCGTCCAAAGTTATCAAAAGCAACTAATTTTAATAGCTTTCCTCGGTTTGGTTGTACAAAGGCAAATTGTGGATACTGTATGTGTTTTGCTTCTGGATTTTTTGATGCACGTCCACCGTCAAACAAGTTTGCAAAACTGTGTTGAAAGAGCATCTTTTCGTTAATTGATAACAAATGTTCGTTTGAATCAAGAGATATTAATTCTTTGGTTTTGAATTTTGATTTTAATTGATGTTCAAATTCTTGAACCATTGGTTCTTGGCCAACAAAAGAAGCCATGTTAATCATAACAGGTAATCCAGCCAATTCTTGAATAAATTTCAAATTATTTTCAAAACAATTTGTGTGATATTTATCCAAAGACAAAGATATTTGAATTTTTGGTAATCTATACTCTTTTGGGGCATTATCAGTTATAACTTTGCGCAGGTCTTTAAAAATTTCTTGACCAAAAGAGGTGTTTACCCATCCGGCATTGGTTTTTATGTCGACCCCGATATTATTCTGAATTGCAAAATTTAATAAATTTGGAATGTATTTTTTGTCGCCGAATTTATACGATGAAAATATTTCCCCGCCAGTAAAAACAACTTCGTTAATAAAAAGCGGGTCTTGTTTAGCCTGGTTTAAAATTTCGAATATTGTTTCTTGGGGAATATATGTTTTTTCTTGGTCTGGACCGGCCTTTTCGCAACAGTGCGGACATTTATACCAACAATAGTGGGTTGTTTTAAATATCAAATAATAAGGTGCGTGTTTTACTAGTTGCAAACATTCGCCTGCAAAACGGATATTTTGTTGTAAAGTTTTTAATGGTTTTATCATGTGTTATATAATTACACAAAAAACAAAATTGTCAATAAAAAATATTAGTCTAAAATCTTGCAAATATATAAATATATTTTATAATCCGTATCAGGTCGCGAAGATAGAATTGTTCTTTCTTGTATTTGATTTTTGGAAGAATACAAAAACGAATAATTTTTCTTCGCAAAATTATGAACAAACAAAAAATGGAGAAATATATGTTTGGAATGTTTAAAAAAGGCGAAAAACATGTTTTGAATAATCCAGTCACTGTTGAATTCCAATATGGTGATGAAAAGGTTATTTTGGAAACAGGTCGTTATGCTAAACAGGCAACTGGTGCCGTTATGGCAACAATGGGTGGCACAATGGTTTTGGCAACTGTATGTGCAGAAAAAACAGCAGTAGAAGGCCAAGACTTCTTTCCACTGACCGTTGATTATCAAGAAAAGTATGCATCTGCTGGTCGTATCCCAGGATCACGTGATCGTCGTGAAGGCAAAGCAAGCGTAAGTGAAACTTTGATTGCACGTTTGATTGACCGCCCAATCCGTCCACTGTTCCCAGAAACATTTAAAAACAAAGTTCAAATCATTGCTCAGGTATTTTCTTACGATAAGAAAAACCAACCTGATATTTTGGCTATGATTGCGTCCAGTGCTGCTTTGGCAATTTCTGGTGTTCCTTTTGCGGGTCCAATTGGTGCAGCACGTGTTGGATACAAAGATGGTAAATATTTGTTAAACCCATCCAAAAAAGAAGTTGAAGAATCACAAATGGATTTGGTTGTTGCCGCCACAAAAGATGGTGTGTTAATGGTTGAATCTGAAATTGGTGAATTGGATGAAAAGACAACTTTGGGTGCTGTGAAATTCGGTTTTGATCAACAACAAACTGTTATCAAGGCTATTAACGAATTTGTTGAAAAGGCTGGCAAAGAACCTTGGGCAATCCCAGAACACAGCGAAGAATATGTTGTTATGGAAAAAGATTTCGAACAATATGCAAACGAAATTACTGATGCTTTGTTAATCAAAGAAAAATTGGTTCGTTTGGATACTTTGGCTGAAATTCATGCAAAAGCAAAAGCGCGTATCCCAGAATTGTTCCCAGAAACAACTACTGCTACATCTACATTGGAATCTTGGGCAGATGAAATTGTCGAAGGTATTACCGCACGCATTATGCGCAGCAATATTTTGGAAGGCAAACCACGTATCGATGGTCGTGATACAAAAACAGTTCGTCCAATTGAAATCGAATTGGGTATCTTGCCACGCGCACATGGTTCTGCTTTGTTCACACGTGGTGAAACACAAGCCCTTGTTTCTTTGACATTGGGTGGTGGCAAAGATGCATTACCAATCGAATCTTTGGATGGTGATGATGAACGTGATTTCATTTTGAACTATAACTTCCCAGGTTATTCAGTTGGTGAAGCAAAAGGTTTGAAATCCCCAGGTCGTCGTGAATTGGGACATGGTAATTTGGCATGGCGCGCTGTGCATCCAATGGTTCCAACGCGCAGCGAATTTGATTATGTAATCCGTATTTGTTCTGATATTTTGGAATCTAATGGTTCTTCATCAATGGCAACAACATGCGGTGCTACATTGGCAATGATGGACGGTGGTGTTCCAATGAAACGTCCTGTTGCGGGTATTGCTATGGGATTAATCAAAGAAGGCGATGATTACGCAATCTTGACAGATATCTTGGGCGACGAAGATCACCTTGGCGATATGGACTTTAAAGTTACTGGGACAGATCAAGGTATCACAGCATTGCAAATGGATATTAAAATCACATCTATCACATTTGAAATTATGGAACATGCTTTGGCCCAGGCAAAAGATGGCCGTATGCATATCTTGGGTAAAATTGAAAAGGCAATTAAGGCTCCACGCAAACAATTGTCTGAATTTGCACCACAAGCATACACAATGAAAATCGATCCTGACAAAGTTCGTGATGTAATCGGCAAAGGTGGTTCTGTTATCCAGGCTTTGACACGTGAAACAAATACTCAAATCGAATTAGAAGACGATGGCAGTATTAAAATTATGGCTGCAGATAAAGAAAATGCAGAAGAAGCTATCAAACGCATCAAAGAAATCGTTGCAGAACCAGAAGTTGGCGAAATCTATGAAGGTGAAGTCAGCGGTATCAAAGATTTCGGTTTGTTTGTAAAGATTTTGAAAAACTTTGAATCTTTGGTTCATATTTCTGAAATCACTGGCGAAAGATTGGCAAAAATCGAAGATGCTAAAATCAAAGTTGGTGATAAAGTTTTTGTAAAATACTTGGGAACAGATAAACGCGGTAAAACACGTTTGTCTATGGTCGGTATTGATCAAAAAACAGGTAAAGAAAAGAAATAATATAAAGGTATTATTGTGGCTATAGTTGATAAAGCACAATGGAGAGACAGTGACTGGGCAGCCTATTTAGGCTGCTCTGTTGCCGATGTGGCTAAATACAGGGAAATATTAAACGGCATGTTTCAAACTGGTATCGCGCAAATAACAGATACTGGTAAATATCGTTTTGAAATGTACAGATATGATATTACACCATCTGGACAAAAAAGATTGTTTTTAAAATTAAGTGGAAACAATACTTTTGATACTTATGAAGCAGCACTTAAAGACGCGAATACAAACATAATTCCAAAAATGCATCTAAGTGATTTTTGGGAAAGACACTTGGGTGTCCCTGCACGGGCAGTCCAAATGATGTTGATAAACGGAAGATAAAGGAATAAACAATGGATATGGAAGCATTGATGAGCCAAGCACAAAGTCTGCAAAATAAAATTGCCGCTGCACAAGAAGCGCTTGGACAAATGCAGGTTCGTGGAATAGGGGGCAACGGTAATGCAGTTGTCACTATGACTGGCAAATATGATGTGGTATCTGTTGTTATTCAACCTGGTGCGCTGGAAGGTGGTGCTGTGACTGTTTCTCAGTATGTTTTTGATGCATATAAAGATGCCAAAGAAAAAGCAGACGCTTTGATTGAAAAGACTATGAATGAAGTCACTGGGACCTTGGAATAAAAACAATATTGTCATCCTGAGGGAGTATGTGCGACGCGAGGATCCACAGGAATAAACTTTATATTATGGATTCTCACGCTTCGCTCAGAATGACAAAAAGATTACAAATGAAAAACCGGCATAAAGCCGGTTTAAATTTTGGTGGGCGTTAAGGGACTCAAACCCCTGACCCTCTCGGTGTAAACGAGATGCTCTAATCAACTGAGCTAAACGCCCGAAGTGATAACAATATTACCTTATTTTTTTTATTTGTCCAGAAATAATTTTTATATTCATCTTTTTTATGGTATAATTCATAAAAACAGTAGGGGGATTCCGTGAAAAAATTATTTATAGCATCTTTATTAATGGCCTTTGTATTTGATGCGAATGCTGTTGTTAATACGCGAAATCATACAGCAGAAAGATTTGCAGCAGAACAAGAATTAGAAATGAGCGAAGCCGAAGCAATCACAACCCTTGAAAGCGATATTGCAATATTGGATGCAGAAATTGCCAAATGTGAAAAATCTAAAAAAGGTTGGATTGCCGCGACAGTTATTGGTTCTGCTGGTGTTGTTTCAACTGGTATTGCCGCCGGGGTTCAAGGTGTGAAAATCAAGGAACAAAAAGATACAATTGCGTCAAAAAATAAAGAAATTAAAGATTTGGATGCCCAAATAGAAAATAAAAATAAAGACATCAAAGAAACAAACGCTGCAGCCACAATATATAAATAGGTAAAAAACTATGAAAAAATATTCTATTTCGTTTTTATTGTTATTAATTACACCATGTGTGTGTTTTGGATCGTCCGCACGTTATACACAATTGGTTCGTCAAAAACAGCAAAAGATGGAACAATTGGAAAAATGTATGGGATCGAACAAGGCATTACAGATTGCTGGTGTTTCAACACTGGGTTTGACGGCTGTTGGTGTTGCTGGGAATATATACGAAGCAAAAATGATAAAAGATAATCAAAAAACATTAGAAAAAAAAGAAGCGACAATAACAGAAAAAACAGATGAATTAAAGAAAAAAGGGGACGATTTAACCAAGGCCGAAGCTGATTTGGAAAACGCAAAGAAATCCTGGGAAGATGCGCGTACATTGGAAAAAATTGTAGAACAAGATATTGCAAATATTACAAGTCTTGATGTTGGTATTGGAAGTAAAGTTGTAACAAGTGGTTATGATCCATCTGCGTTGCCAGCTGGGGGGCAGAAAAATAGGTTAGCATCTGCTATTATTGGTTTTATTAGAAAATGTAAACAATTGAAAGGTAATGGTATAAAAAATGTAAGTTTGTCGGATGCTGATAACCCAACGTGGCAGAATAATGATGGTACTATATCAGCAGATGCTATGACAAAGTATTGGGACAAGACAGATGAATTTATTGTTATGGAATGTAAATTGATTGAATGTGAAGAATCAACACCTTATCGTGCCGGGGATGAATGTGTTGAAAAAGAAACAACAGCAATTGAAGAAAAAAGTGCTCCAACAGCAGTAGCAGCCCCAGCAGCCCCAGTAGAAAAAACAAAGAAAGGGAATAAATCTGATGAAGCTAAAAAAGAAGAACCTAAAAAACTGATACAAGAAAAAGCTGCTTTAAAAGAACCAAAAAAATGTAATAAAACAACATTGGATCAAGTAAAGGCAAAAGATGGTATTGTCGAAGATGGCAAATGTAAAGTGACGACTTGCAAAGGAAATTTAAGAAAAACCAAGGATGGTTTAAGTTGTGAATGTCCAGGAAATGATTATAAGTGGGATGCAGGAAAACAAACTTGTGTACAAGAAACGCCTGTGGCACCAGTTGTTAAAAACGAAAAATTGTCTAACGGGTCTGATAAGCCAGAAAACATTGACGATTTTAAAGATGTCAAAGTAACTTTCAATCAGGGCGTGGCATTGGCAAATTTGTATGCAGAAAAATATAGATTGAATTTTGATTGTGAATCTGGATACAAGCCTGGTTCTGATGATTATTTAACCTGCAGGGAAAGCAGTGGGAAAAAATATGTGTTTCATTTTGATTCTTTAACCGGTGGATCTGATAACACACCTGTATTAAAAGTTTTGTGCAAAATGTACAGCGGAACAGATATAAAACGCATAGGAGGAAATAAAATTTTATGCCAAGGTATAGATTTAGGTTTGTGTGACCATATGAACGGTTCTTTAAAAAAGGTTTTGCCTAACGTGTCTGCAGGTAAACAAAACGATGGTTTAGGTGAAATGTGTGTGTTTTATTGATATAGCAACCGCCATATCGGCGGTTTTTTTAATGTGTTTTTTGCCATTGATTTGCACGATTGATATATGCACGTGCCAAATCAGTGTCAAACAGTGCCTTTTCTTCAAACAGTGTTTGTGATTTCAGTTTGCCTTCGGCATCACACCATATTTCATTGTCGCCAACAACCTTTTCAATTTTCTTCAGGTTGCCAACAATATTATCTGGTGATAATCCACCGCTGTATCCCATTGGGTGTTCGGCGTATATTGGTTTTTGCCAATTTTCTGGCGATATGCCATTGCCACCGCTTGCATCAAAAAGCAGCGAAAATTTTGCCCCACTTTTATGCAATTTTTCGATAGCATCTTTTGTTTTGTCATTGTATTGGAATATAAATTCTGTATGCCTGAAATCATAAAGAACACCACGCAAAGCAATTATATTTATATTATCAGCAGTGTTTTTTGACATGTTTAATTGAACACGCTTTATAAGTGGTTTATTGGGCAGCCTTTCGATTTTCATCCAATCATAAATAATATCTGGGATATAGCCACGTGTGCATATATCATTCGACCATTCGTTGTTGATGTGTATTGCCAAATTTATATTACGAAGCCCTTTTGCGTCGCGTAACAATTCATTAAACCATACATTGCGGGGTTGGTTCGCTGACATTTTACTTGGGTGACATTGAACAGCGATTTCTGCGTGTCTTTTTTGTGATAATTCAATAATAGATTTCACCGAATTATGTTCGCGGGGGTCGGAACATGTTATGTATCTTAATTTCATTTTTTACCTTTCGCGTTTTTAAGTCTTAATTGGCCACATGCCGAACCAATATCTGCCCCCCTTTCGCGTCTGATTCGTGTATGAATTCCATTTTTTATTAAAATATCTTGGAATTTGTGAACTGCATTTCCAGAAATGGAAGCAAAGTCGCGTTCGTCCACTGCGTTCCATGGTATTAAATTTACCATAACATTATGACCGCGCATTAATTCAACAAGTTTGTTCGCATAGTCTTCATTTGCATTATAAAGCACCACAGAACCGTTTTTGTCTTTTTTGCCAAGAAGTATATATTCAATCATTAATTGGCGATTGTGCGTGTCTGAAAATGCAAATGCGGCATCCAAAACTTCGTGTAATTTATATTTATTATTTATAGGCATAATTTGTGAACGCAATTCATCGATTGGTGCGTGCAAAGATATTGCCAAATTGATTGGTCGTCCCCATTTGTTTAATTCGTTTATGCCCGGCACGATGCCACAAGTTGAAACTGTTATACGGCGCCAGGATATATTCAATTCACCATTTGCGCGTTCCAAAAATCCAATTACATTTTCAGTGTTCTGTAATGGTTCGCCGGTTCCCATAACAACAATATGCGAAACATCACCATTATTCGCATCACCGTTTGGATGAATATCTTTTTTATCAATTCTGTCGCTTCTTAATTCCCATTGGGCAGTTAAAACCTGGGCATACATTTCGTTAACTGTTAAATTGCGTTTAAGTCCCAATAATGTTGATGCGCAAAACTTGCACCCCATCGCACAACCGGCCTGAGATGAAACACAAACGCTGTTACCATATGTTGTGCGCATCAAAACACATTCAATTTGTTCACAGTCATTTAATTCCAATAAAAATTTAGTTGTTTGGTTATCACTGCTTTCCAATTTTTTAACAATTTTTAATGGTAATGTTTCGGCGATTTCGCTTAATTTATTACGCAAATCTTCTGGTATGTTTTTCATAACGCTGAAATCTGGTGCGCCACGGTTTAACCATTCGCGAATTTGTTTTGCGCGAAAACGCGGTTGTCCCAAATCAGTGACAAATTGTTCCAGTTCAGAATCGTTTAAATTGAAAAGAATTGTTTTCATAATTTATATCTGTCGTCGTTAACAATAATTACGGCCTTGCGACGCAATTGTTTTAATTGTTGTTCGCCGGCAGCCATTGCCTTTTTATAAGTTGCGTTTTGTTTAATTATTTTATCCAAGTTTTTATATTCTTTACCTTTCTTTTCACTGCATACCAGAAACACAGTTCCTTTGTCATTTTTAGACCAAGTGAGTTGTGGTAGATCTGCAATTTTTTCACGGACCTCTGGTGCCAATTCATATTGCATCGCTGTTATTTTTTGTGGATATCCGCCCAGTTTTTCAACCATTTGTTCTGCCATATCGCAATTTGATGGCTTGCTTAATTTTGTATAAACATCATTTGGTACATCAACAAGGCGCAACATAGTTATTTCGATTGGTAATCCGTGTTCGCGGGCAAGCGATGTGCGTTCTTCATCAATATCCGATTGTGCTATTTCAAGATCTGGGACGACGGTTCGTGCCATCACAACATTCCATGCGATATTTGCGCGGACGGCCAAACGCGCCATTGCGCGTGTTGTTGCGCCCATTTCACCCAAATTCATTTGCTTGATTTCTTTATCTGCATCTTTATCAGTCGGTTTAACATTATAATTAGCTGCATAATTCAATTTTATATAATCATCAATTATGTTTTGAAAAGCCTGTTTGCGATTGTTGGTTGATACTTTGCCTTGTTTTGCCATCAATTCTGTGCGGGCAGTTATATCAGCATCTGTTATAGGGTTTCCGTTAACAGAACCTATTACAGTTGCCGCATTGGCACAATTAATTCCAATAAAAGTAAATATAAAAATATTAAGGAATTTTTTCATCTTTCTTTTCCTTCTTTAATAATGTTTGCCATCAATGCTCATACCAAATTTAAACTGAAATGTTGTGTTCCCAACATAGTCTTCTTTTGTTGCGTTATCACGTTGGTACCCAAAAGAGAAATAATAGCACGGGTGTTCATAGAATATACCACCAGAATGTCTTTGGATAATATGTTCATATGCGTTAAATATCACAGATTCTTTGATATTTATTCTTTTGGTAATTTGTAATCCAGCGCCAGCAGCAACTTCATGAGTATCTTTGTTATTAGTATTAACAACATCAATAGGTTTTGTATCCCAAATGTGCCCAAGTGTTACATAATTGTTTCCGCTGCCGATATAGATTGAATTTTCAATATGATTTAATTTCATGGTGTCACGATCATTACGAAAACGACTTGATATTTCAAAAAAACTTCTTGAATAAGCTATGCGTCCAACATAATCTGAAAAACCATTTCTGAAACCGTTATCGTACCCGTCATCCGTATTTAAATCATATGTCTGTCCCAAGAATACTTCAATATTGTTTTTGCTGTTAAATGCAGCCCAACGTGCACCATAATCTATAAAATCACCGTTTTCCCATTGATCATATCCTGCATATCGATTGTCTGAAAATAACGTTGTATCAGATAAAAAACGACCATCAGAATCAGTATCTTTTGCAAATACAGAATTTTTCTTGTCTGTGTGTTGCATGATTGTTAAACGTGCGCGCGGTTCTATGATATATGTCCAATCTGATTGTGCGCTGTATAATGGTAAACCCCATTCAATATAACCACTTGGTAAGAATCTTGTTTTTGTCCCGGTAAACGCAGTAGTACCATCTGCCATATCTGTGTTTTCAAAATTGTACACATCGTATCGTGTCGAAGCGCTAAGTGTTATTCTGTTTCCACCCCAAAGTGTCCAAGGTGAAGTTATTCGTGCTTCACCAATTATGCGTTGGTTATCGGTTGTTTCACCAGATACTGCCAATACATCACCTGATAATGAAAAATAAGTTTCGTGCCAGAAAGGGTCTGATTGATATGTTCCACGAATGTTTGGCAAAATATTACCTGATGCAATTTGTTGATTTGCTTCCGGTGTACGTAATTCCTGGAAGATGTGAGCATCAGCAACGACATAACTGGTTTGACCAAATAATTCTAGTTTTGCCCCAGAATCAAGGTATGGTTGATAATCATAAAAATTATATTTTTGAAGATATGTTTTATCTGATGTTCGTGCGATATATATTGTGGATCGTGCGTTTTCACCCAATTCAATCACGTCGTCATTATACAAATGCCAACGATTCTTGCCTGCTTTGTTATGAGTAAAAGAACCTTTTGTTCTAAATTCTGAATGTGTCAGGTTTAATCTGTGTTCTGCTTGTAATAATGGATTTTCATTCGTCAGATAAGAAAATGTCGGTGTTAAATCATGTCGATCAGATATGTTGATATAAACAGGTATATTTATTTGGGTGCCCATACCGTTTGTAGAATTAAAACTTGGTGCCAATAAACCTGATTTGTATTTCACGCTTGGGTCTGGCATTTCATAATACGGCAACCAAAAAATAGGCAGGTTGTTATCATAAACCCAAAATGACGGGTTATGAAAATATAACATTTTTTCTTCGGCATCGTGGATAATAGTGTTTGCGTGTATATCCCATGCGTTTCCGTAAGCATCACATCCGTCACATGCTGTAAAATCAGCGTGTTTAGCAATTGTTTCGTCACCACTGCGTGTAATAGAATCTGCTTTGATATAAACATGACTGCCCAACCATAGTTCGATATCGCTAGCGGCAATATTATCTTGCTTTTTAGATAAAGATAATTCGTTTAATTTTACACGTTGTCCTGCATCATTTGTTATTTCTGTATTGCCGGATGTTTTTATTTCTTCTGATTTTAAATTGTAATAAACTTTGTCTGATTTTATTGTTTTTGGTTCTTCCATATCAATCCCCAAACAAAAAGCATTTGTTGTAATCAAACACATCAGTAAAGATAATTTTATGCTTTTCATTTCTTTAGTAATAAACCAACCAGAATAAATAATAAACCGATTACACCCAATGATAACAAACCAACTTCTGTCAAACTGGTTACCATATTAGACATAGACATGTAAAGCGCCATAACCACTGCCATACCAAGAACCGCCATAGCTGGTGCAAAACTGGCACGACGGCGTAAAAGAGATGATTTTAACAACACCAGAGTACATATAATCGCCAATATTATATCCAACAAAGGATTTATTATTCGTGTGCATATTTCTACCAAAGTTAATTTGTGTTGGCGGAAATCTTCTTGTGAAAATACTGTTTTCAACAGAGTCCAAGTTGGAATTCTGCGAACACGAAAAGATGCATCTTTATCATTTTCAACCAAATTCAAATCCATGTCCATATTGTCAAATGTTCCAGTGGTAAAACCATTTCGTCCCTTAATTTGTAATGAACCGTTATCTGTGACAATAGAAAGACCATGGACAGTTGAAACCAATTTACCGCGTTGGGCAAAAACCAACAACTGGTTTCCTTCTTCGCGCATATCAGACAGCATGACTTGATTTAAATCATGACCAGAAACATTATCAACGTAAACTACTAATCCGTCAGCTAATCTTGTAAATGCAGATTCTTGTAATTTTAAATGTGCCAAACCATAACGTAAATTCCATTGAGTGCTGTAAAACATTGCTTGGCTTGCCGGAACCAACCACAAATTTAACACAAGATGAGCAACTGCTATCCATATCGATAATTTTACTGCTGGTTTCGCAATTTGCCATGGCGAAAGCCCAGAAGCAGCCATAACTGTTACTTCGTTTTCGGTTATCATCTTGTTATAAATAAAAATCGTGGCAATGAATGTTACAAAAGGGATAATAATTGATATTATAAACGGTATCATTAATGATGTAAGATATACAAAGCTGGTGAATTTTATCCCATAACTTAACAAGAATTTCATCATAGACATAATCTGCATCATCCATGCTAATCCTGTTAAAATTAGCAACAGCATGACAAATATACCTAGCAATTGACGCCTAAAATATCTGTTAATGATTTTCATAATTATAAAGTATAAAGCCCAAAAGCGACACCGTCAAGCAACAAAGATAATAATATATGTTAGTTTTACATTAATATTACTTCATTTTTTGCTTGATTTTTGACGATTCGAACATAATAATATATCGTGTTCTTAAAATAAGTTTTAAGGGCGGGGTTATAAAAACCCCGCTCTTTTAAATAAAAGGCAATAAAAACAACATCTAAGGAGATACAAATGTCTTTTGAATCTATGCCACGTCAAGACTTGTTATTAGCGATTGATTCTTTGGCTCAAGAAAAAATGATAGATCGTGAAACTGTTATTGAATCTTTGGAAGCGGCTATCGCAAAAATCGCAAAACACAAATATGGCGAAGAATTTAATATTGTTGCACAAATAGATCGTAAAAATGGTGCAATACATGTTAAACGTTTGTTTGAAGTTATTGAATCACCAGAAGCAAAAGGTGATGAATATGATGCAAACACAATGTTGACCGTGGAAAAAGCAAAAAAATATGCTGATAATCCACAAGTTGGTGACGTCGTTGAAGATATGTTACCAGAACCTGAATTTGGTCGTATGGCATTCCAAACTGCACGTCAAATTATGACTGCACGTGTTCGTGATGCAGAAAAGGGTAATCAATACGAAGAATTCAAAGACAACATTGGTGATATTGTAAATGGTGTTGTTAAACGTATTGAATTTGGAAATGTTTTTGTTGATATTAATGGCAAAGCCGAAGGTTATATTAAAAATACTGAATTAATCCCAGGTGAACGTTTGGCAGTCGGTGATCGTGTTCGTGCTTTGATTATGGATGTTGTTCGTTCTAATACAGGTCCACAAATATTCTTAACAAGAACACACCCAAGTTTCATGGAAAAATTATTCACACAAGAAGTTCCAGAAATTTACGAAGGTATTATTAAAATTAAATCTGTATCTCGTGCACCAGGATCTCATGCTAAAATCGCTGTTGAAACACAAGATCCATCTATTGATGCTGTTGGTATGACAGTTGGTATCAAGGGAACACGTATACAACCTGTGATAAATGAATGCCACGGTGAAAAAATCGATGTTATTTTGTATTCAGAAGATCCAGCGGTATTTATTGTTAACGCAATGCAACCTGCAAAAGTCGCAAAGATTATCGTTGATGAAGATACGCATACAGCAGCTGTTGTTGTAACAGAAGATCAACAATCTTTGGCAATTGGTCGTCGCGGTCAAAATGTTCGCCTTGCTTCTCAATTAACTGGTTGGAACATTGATGTTATGAGTGAAGCTGAAGAACAAGAACGTCGTGCAAAAGAATTCAAAGAAAAGACAGAATTGTTTACCAGTGCGCTGGATGTTGATGATACAATTGCTCAATTATTAATCACAGAAGGTTTCAGAACAATCGAAGAAATTGCTTATGTTGAACAATCAGAATTGGAATCTATCGAAGGATTCAATGCTGAATTGGCAACAGAATTACAAAATCGTGCAAAAGCTTATCTTGCAAAAATCGAACAAGATTATTTCGATAAAGGACACAAGATGGGTATGAGTGACGATTTGTTGAAATTTGATTTCATTAAACGTCCAATCATTATGAAGTTGGGTGAAAACGATGTTAAATCATTATCTGATTTGGCTGACCTTGCTTCCGATGAATTGGTTGAAATTCTGGGTGAAGACAATATGTCACAACGTTTGGCAGAACGTGTTGTTATGAAAGCACGTGAATTGGCATACGGTATTGTTCCAGAAGAAGACGCAGAATAATAAAAGGCAAAATATAACCAAAGGTTAAAAAATGGCGACATTAACACTTGGAAAATCTGTAACGGTTGGTGCAGTGCAAAGTAAAAAAGGCGACGCGGTCTTTGTTGAACGTCGTCGTCGTATTGTTGCACCTGGTACTAACGAATTACGTGAAGAACCTAAAAAGGTTGAAACGGTACGCAGTGCCGCGGATGAAAAATTGCGCGCAGTATTAGAAGCTGCAAAAGCACGTGATGAAGAACGCAGAAAACGCGAAGCCGAAGAAGAAGCGGCGCGTCGTGCACGCGAAGCCGAAATTGAACGCGAAAATCGTGAATACGAAGCGGTCAAAGAACAATTGGCACAACGTGAAACAGAACAACAAATTGCAGAAGAAGCAGTTGTTTTACCAGTGCGTGAAAACACTCACGAAAACAAAAAGAATAATGTCGCCTTTAATAATCATAACAATCGTCGCGATGAAGATACTGATGATATGCGTGGATCAAAACAAAACCGCTTTAAGAAAGATTTCAAAAAAGGCGGCAAGATTTCCATACACGATATTGTTATTGGTGGTGGCGATGATGACGATGATGAAGAAATTGGTTTGCGTGGTGCAAATCGCAGACGCAGTGAAGCATCACTTAAACGTTTCCGTGAAAAAGCACGTGCTGTATTTACTGCACCACAAAAGGTTGAACATGTCGTTACATTGGGTGACACAATAACTGTTAAAGATTTAGCAGCAGCGATGGCTGAAAAGGTTGGTAATGTTATCAAAAAATTGATGGAAATGGGTATGATGGCATCGCAAAACCAATCTATTGATGCTGATACTGCTGAATTGATTGCAACAGAATTTGGTGCAACAGTTAAACGCGTTGATGTAAAACCTTATGCAAATATTTTGGAAGAACAACCACATGCGGATAGATTGCAACCAAGATATCCTGTGGTAACAGTTGTGGGACACGTTGACCATGGTAAAACATCATTGTTGGATGCGTTCCGTAATGCAAATGTGGTTGCAGGCGAAGCTGGTGGCATCACCCAACATATTTCTTCATATGAAGTTAAAACAAAATCTGGTGCAATAATAACATTCTTGGATACACCGGGCCACGAAACATTTACAGCAATGCGTGCACGTGGTGCGCAAATTGCTGATATAGTTGTGTTGGTTGTTGCGGCTAATGATTCAATTATGCCACAGACAATTGAAGCAATTAATCATATTCGCGCGGCCAAGGTTCCATTTATTGTCGCAATTAACAAATGTGATTTACCAGAAGCAGATCCATATCGTGTAAAAACAGACCTTTTGCAACAAGAAGTTCAGGTCGAAGAAATGGGTGGTGATGTTCAATGTGTTGAAATTTCTGCTAAAACAAAAATGGGATTAGATAAACTGGAAGAAGCAATTTTGTTACAGGCTGAAATTATGGATCTGAAGGCCGATCCGGAAATGTTGGCATCTGCATATGTTGTCGAAGCCAAAATGGAAAAAGGACTTGGTGCGGTTGCAACAATATTGGTGCGTCAGGGAACTTTGTCTGTTGGTGATGTCTTTGTTGTTGGTGAAACATTTGGACGTGTTCGCGGGCTTATAAATTCAAATGGTGTTCGTGTTAAATCTGTTAAACCAGGCCAACCAGCAATGGTTTTGGGATTGGAATCTGTCCCAAGTGCCGGTGATGAATTACATGTTATGGAAAATGAAGCACAAACACGTGAAGTTGCTGCTTATCGTGTCCAAAAAGCAAAAGATAAAGCAAACGCAGTTAAACGTTCTTCATTGGAAGAATTATTTGCAAAACGCGATGAAACCAAGAAATTGACTTTGCCGGTTATATTACGCGCAGACGTTCAGGGATCTGTGGAAGCAATTTCAGATATGTTACGCGGATTTAATTCTGACAAGGCTGGTGTTGAATTATTATCAGCCGGCGTTGGTCAAATTACCGAAGGTGATATCAGATTGGCAACTGCATCTGGTGCTGTGATTATCGCATTTAATGTTCGTGCAGATAGTGCTGTACGTGATATGGCACGCAATAATGGCGTAGATATAAGGTATCACAGTGTCGTTTATCGTATCACTGACGAAATCAAAGAAATCTTGTCTGGTAAATTGGCGCCTGAAAAACGTGAAAACTTTATCGGATATGCAGATGTTATCGCATTGTTCACCGTGGGCAAGGGTATCAAGGTTGCCGGTTGTCGTGTAAGTGAAGGTGTAATAAAGAAATCAGCAATGGTTCGTTTATTGCGTAACAATGTTGTTATCTATGATGGCAAAATTGGCGAATTGCGCCGTGAAAAGAACGAAGTATCCGAAGTTGGCGTTGGCGTAGAATTTGGTATGAGTTTCGACAAATATAATGACCTTAAAGAAGGCGATCGTGTCGAATGTTACGAAGTTCAAGAAGTCAAAGCACAACTTTAAAAAACAAATAATGCTAAAAAGTCCCCGATTTATTCGGGGATTTTTTTTGTTTTTTTATGCGATATTTGATATAATAAACATTATAATGAGAATGCGGGCTTTTTTATTATTTTTTACATTTTGTTTTAGTGTGTCACCGATTATGGCAGACACATCTGACACTTTTAATGCAGTTTATGGACAGGATGAAGATTTGTTGCATTCTGATTTAAACCAAAGTTTAGATCAACAATTACAAATCATTGAAGAACGCGTAAAACAGATAGATCCTGAAATAGTCGAAAAATATGCAAATGATGGCAAATATGAAAAAATTTATAACTATCAGCATTTTTTGGCGAATCGTGTTTATGAAACAAAAGCAGAACAGTTTTTGAATAGGTTGCAAGAACATGCAAAATCCAAAGGGTACAAAGTGACAAAAGCATCAGAAGGGATTGATGATACTTATATTTTGGAGTTGCCAACATATATGAAATCACCAGAATGCTATGAAAACGGAGATATACGCGATATTCGTAAGTGCGAATACCCAAAAGATTATGATTTTAGTTTGTTAAGTATAAGTGAAAGTGAAATATTTTTTATGTTAGATAATATGGAAACCATATATTCGTATTTTGTGATACGTGATGGTTCAGGAAGCGAAATTGGTGATGAAAGTAAAGACGTAGAATCCGGAGAATTCATGTTAGAATTGTCAGAGACAAAACTATCACACAAAGAATACTTAGACTTTGAAAACAGACACATATATTGTAATTGGGGTGCTGAAATACCCTATGCTAAAGAATCAAATAAATGTTCTAAAAACTCTATCCTGACGAAAAAATGTGCAGAAATTATGCAGTTGAGCATGGAAGCATATGATGAATGTTTGGGAGAATATATTTATTTGCCTGCCACAGATGTTAAATCAGTAATTCATAATTTTCTGTACGATTCGCAAAGGAATAGTATTAAATGAAAAAAAAGATAGTGTTTTTATTATTGATTATTGTTCCGATAATATCGACATCGGTGTCCTATGCAGCAAGTCAAAATACAACAGATGAGATACAAGAACAAGATTTAAAAAGCATGCTTGATAAAATTTGTGAAAGAGGTGGTTGTTCTGTTGAAAGTGTTAAACAAATGGACGATGAAGAATTTTTGCTTAATGTATTACAACCTACTGTAAAACTAATAAAACTTAAACAAAAATATGAAGCGGCGAAAGAAAAAGAACAATCTCTTGCCAACCGGACTTTAACGGCGGCAACTGTTGCTGCAACTGGAATCGGTGGTATGGAATTGGCTATGGGGCTTTCTGAACAAAAGGCCGATAAAGAAGCAGATGCCGATATGGCGGCATATATGGCAACAATGCGTTGTACCTATGGTAATAAAAAGCAAGTAAATGCCGGTCCAGATGAAATAGAATTGCCCGGCGGAAACAATTCGGAATTAATGTCTTTGCGTAATGAATATTTTTCTTTGGCTGCAGACCTGAAAGAACGCAAAGAAGCATTAGGTATGGCACCAGGAATTGAATCTGAAGAAATTTTAGATAAAGCCACAAGCGGACTTTACGATGATGAAAATATTGGTACGGATTCTGGTGCGTATGCATCCATTTATCGTGCAGAAAATGGTAATGAAACAGATCAGGCAAAGATAGATGAAGAACGCAAGGTATCCAAGAATCGTGTAATTGGTGGCGGTGTTGCCGCCGGTGCGGGCGTGGTCGGTGGAACCGTTGGTAATGCTGTGATAAACAGAGATAGAAAAACACGTAAATAAAAACACCGCCCGTTTGGGCGGTTGTTTTTTTATCTTTCTTTTTTTTCGCTGTATGTCAGGTTTTGTTTGTAAATCTTGTGATTAGATGTTGTGCGTAAAAAATATTTTTGATGTTTTGCATCCAATTTTGCATAGTTCGATGATTTGATATACAAAATGTTTTGACGCATATTACCGCGTCTTAAAACGTGTTTGTGTAATTTTATGCCGATTTTGCCGTATAATTCCATTACGTGATCAATGTCTGATCCCGGGGTAATAGAAACATAAACGCAAGGCGTTGGTTTTTTATCAACAACAATGCGCGTTTCGAATGCACCGTTTGTTGCTTTATGTAAATATTCTTCGTGTTTTCGCATCAGTTCATCTTCGTTGGTGAACATTTGTTTAATTTTTTCAATCGCTGATTTAAAAGACATAAAATGCTCCTTTTATTTCTTATGTATAAATAATACCACAAATAACAATGTTTTCAATGTTTTTTACAAAAAAACACCCCGACATAACGGGGTGTTTAATTGTCAAAAGATGTTTTTATAAACCTTTTGGTGCTGCCATTTTTACAGATGAAACTTTTTTGTTTAATGCTTTGACAACTTCGTCTGTGATATCAAGGTTCTTTACATTGTCGCCCATGCGCGCCATACGACCATCGATTACCAAAGATAAATTCTTTTTTGCGATTATACCCTGGATAACAGGATCAAGATGTTTCTTTTGAATTGTTTGAAGGGCATCTTGGTATGAAGCTTCGATTGATTGTGCGCTTTCAGACAGATGACGTTGGAATTCATTTACACGACGTTGATAATCAATAACACGACGTTGTAATGCTTCTTGGGATAAAATGTCTTGAGATTTTTCAATATCTGCTTTTTCTTTTTCAATCGCTTTTTGTTCTTTTTCAAGTTTTGTTTTTAATTTGTTTTCAAAATTTGCACGTTGTTTGTGTAAATCTTCCAAAACTTTTGCATCCATTTGGATTTTGTCCATGCTGATTACAGCGATACGCAAATCAGCAGCATTGGCAGCGTCTGTTGATACTTCTGCAATTGCAGATGCTGTATCGTGACTTTTTACCATGTGTGATACGGCAAATATACCAATTAATGCAACAACGATAACCGCGGCGGCGATAATGCCTTGTTTAGAATATTTTTGTAAGATTGGATTTAAGTTTTTTATTTTTTTCATCTTTTCTTCCTTTGTTTGTTATTTGGTTGTTTTGAATATAGCAATATTTATATGAAAACGCAAAGTGTTTTTATCGTGCAGGTGTTAACCGAATTTCAACGCGACGATTGGTAAGGCGACCAATGTCATCTTGGGCTGCGATTGGGCGTGCGGGACCACGTCCGACAATAAACATACGCGATGTCGAAACATTATGTTGTGAAAAATATACACCAACGCGTTCAGCCATGTCTAAAGATAATGCATAAGACGCGTTTTTATCAGACATTGCATCTGTGTATCCTGCGATTTCCATAAATGTAGCATTATATTTATTCAATATTTTTGAAATGGTTTTAAGTGTATCGGCACCATCCGCAGATATATCTGCAACAGATTGATTCATAATGCTATCGCGAACCAATATCACAACAACATCTGTGCCGGCGCGCTGAACAGAAATGCCAGGCTTGCGTAATGCATCATACAATTCGTATTCCAAGCCCGCCATATAATTTACCAACACGGCATTATCTATTGCATTTTTATCACCATATTGCATTTTTTCAGATAGTTCACCAGTTTGTGTTATAACTTTGCCACCGTGTCCCATATATACAGGCATCTTTGCAATGCGGGCTGTTTCTGTCATATCCATAAAGCTGGCCCCGTAAAGATGTTGTTGCCATGTGTTTCGTTCAGGACTGTGGTATTGCAGGCATCCTGTCAATGTAAAACACAAACCAATAAAAATTATTCTTTTAAAATTCATATTTTATTTTGCAAAAAATGATATTGTATTGTCGCCTGTTTTTAAACAATAAGATGCATCGCTTGAATCATATCCGTTAACACTTATATGTGTTGTCCAATCAAATTTCTTGGTTGTAAAATAAGCACATTCATCAAATGTTAAATCAACCAAATTGATTGAAAATTCTGTGCCATTAAAATTACTTGTCACAGACCAAGCGTTACCACCCGCAGGTGCTTTGTCGTTCGTTAATGCACCGGCTTCAATCAAGAAGCCAACTGATACAGGTGTGTATCCAGAATATTCTAAAAGTGTTTTTGTTTTTGTTGCGATGTTTTCTAATTCTGTTGACGCAATTAAACGTTTTTGTTTCGCGTTTGTAGAATTATATATTGCATAAGTCCCGGCAACCATAATTGCACTAATAGCGAGTACCCCGATAATTTCAATTAATGAACGCCCTGATTGTTCCCTCATTTTTATTCCCCATGTTTATTTAGATATATTAACGATTTCTGCACCTTCGAACAAATCCATTGCACTGGCCACCATCGGATCAGATTCTATTTCTGATTTTGTGTGTTCTGATAATGTTTGTTGGTGTGGTGCTTCTTGGATAGATTCAATTGTCCAATCTTTACCGGTTGTTTCTTTTAACCATGATACCAATTTGTGTGAAAAATCTTTGTCGCCTTTGCGATCGAAATATTTGATTTTTCCATTTTCAAATTCTGTTATTTCAAGATTGGTTGTGTAATAAGAATACAACAATAATTCGCGTGCTTTTTGCAAAGCGGTTGCCAATTCATCAGAAGTATTTATTTGTATAAATTTTGATTTTTCTGATGTTGTTTGTTCCACTTTCTTGGTTGGCACAACTTGCTGATCTTGTTTTAATAATTCCTGGATAGACGGCATATCGGCAATATGCATTAATCTAACAATCAGCATATCGAAACATTGTTTTTGATTGTTTGATGCTTGTAATTCTGGAACAGCGGCAACCATAACCTGCCATATTCTGGAAAGCGTATTTAATGAAATATTTTCATTTATCTGTTTAATTGTTTCGCGTTGGTCGGCAGTATAAGGTGAAGATGTCACATCTTGTAAGCGTAAAGATGGATACATGCGGGTTGCCCAATGTGTCCATTCCATCATATCGTTTAACAACATTGTCAAATCAGCACCATTGTTATAGATTTCGTCCAATCTGTTTAATGCCGCATTAACATCGCCTGATAAAACTGTTTTCATAAAATTAACAACTGTTCCGCGATCTGTTCTTTTTAACATATCTAAAACAGCACCTTCATCAACATGGCCACCTGTTTGGGCGATAGCCTGGTCAAGCAATGAAAGTCCATCGCGAACAGAACCGTCAGCAGCGCGCGCCAATAATTCATTTGCACCATCAGATAATTCTATTTTTTCTTGTTCTGCAACCCATGCAAAATGTTTTTTTAATGTTTCCACAGGAACACGAGCCAAATCAAATCTTTGACAACGTGACAATATTGTTACAGGAACTTTTCTTATTTCTGTTGTTGCCAAAATGAAGATAACATGCGCAGGTGGTTCTTCCAAAGTTTTAAGCAGTGCATTGAAAGCACTGGTAGATAACATATGGACTTCGTCGATGATATAAACTTTATATCTTGCATTTGTTGGACGATAAAGTGCTGCGTCTAAAATTTCACGCATATTATCAACACCAGTATGTGAAGCAGCGTCAATTTCCATGACATCAATATGTTGACCAGCTGCGATAGCACGACAGTTTTCACAAACACCACATGGTTTTGATGTTGCATGATCAGAAGACAAACAATTTAAAGCCTTCGCCAAAATACGTGCGGTACTGGTTTTTCCGGTTCCGCGGATACCCGTAAAAATATAGGCGTGTGCGATACGTCCGGTGTTAATGGCGGTTGTTAATGTTTTTACTAACACATCTTGACCAATAAGAGATTCAAAATCTTGACTGCGATATTTGCGGGCTAAAACTGTATAATTAGTATCCATAATGCTTCCTTTGGGTGAAAGCATAGCAAATTAATATACGATTTCAATAAAAAAGAGCCGGAATTTATTTCAAATTTGTAATAAAATCTGGAAACCCAATTTCTTCGTCTTCGTCTGATTCTTTTGCGTCAGAATTTTCAGCAGATTCAGCGATTTCTTCTGGAATTGGAGTTTTGTCTTTCGGGTCGCGTTGGGAATCGATTTTAACCTGTTCTTCATTGACAATACGGCCATAATGTTCCGCAGTTTGAAGCAGTCTTTCGCGTTCTATTTCGTCGCTTGTCTGGCGAGCAAGGTCGATATATTGTTTTCTTTTTTGACGCCATTTATGACAGCGTTGAATCATCTGACCCACAGATGTTTGATTTTTTTTGTTTGGCATATTCTTTCTTTTTATTTTTCAAGGAAATAAACTTTTCAAACAGCAAATTGTTTCACTGTCTGTTCTTCAACAGTGTAAATATTAAAGCATCTTAAAACTGATTGCAATAATTTTTTTCAATTGCTATGCTTAAAGTTGTAGGAGGGAGGCTTTTGCAAAAACAGTCTGGTAATTTTTTACTGCAAGCGTTGCTAGCACTGACTTTAGTCTTTGCTTTTATGCCGTTTTTTGCGCGTCGTATTTCTTCGCGCGATATGGCCGCCCAAATGTATGCTGCAACAGAACAAATAGAAACAGCGCAATCTGCTGCGCGAATTTATTTGCGTGAAGAAAAAGATAATTTGCCTTATAAAAAGCAAGAAATAAGCAAAGAAAATTTTGTTAATATATTGGAAAACTATGGTTTGCCACTTGGTTTTGTCCCACAAACACATTTCAATCAGAACATATCTCTGGTGATAAACAAAGATGAAAATAGTTTTTATGGTTTTATAAATGTAACCGGTGGAAAATTATCGAAAGTGCAAATGGCCGAATTAGCACGCAGAATAGGTTTTTATGCAAAAGTTAACGGAAATAATATCGAAGTCGATATACCACTTGATGCAATGTACAGCGATATTGTGTCAAAAAAAGAAACTGGGGAAAATGTTGGTTTTTTATCTGAATTAGATATGAACGATAAAAGTGTTGATAAGATAGGCGTTTTATTTGCGCGCAATGGTGAATTTGAAAGCGCGCAATTTAATACATTGTCGCTTTATGGTATTGAAGAAAGTAGAAAAGATAAAAATAAAATTTCTGATTTATATGCGAATAAAACAGTTTTTCAAAGTGCTGATGGTGGCGCTGCTTTATCCATTTCCCGTGGTGAAATAACGACAAGTTCAGCATCGTTGCGTACAGTGTCAAGATTTGGAACAACTGGTGGTTTTGAATCGAATGTTGCAGCGGTATATGATTTTTCTATGTCGGAAGGTCGTACGGGGTTTAGTGGTCCATCACAATGGTTGGTTCGTGGTTCTGTGCTGGCCGATAATTTTAATTTTAATGTTGATAGATTAGATATAGGTTCGTATCTTGATGCTTCGCGTGGACAAGATGTTTATATTGATCCAGAAAGTTTGACGTACGCATCAAAAGTAGGTGTTGATGCAAAAAATATATATGCAGCAAATATTTCATTGCGCGATCAAACTTCATACGGTTTATTGGATGGTCGTTCTGGGCCTTTGTTAATAGATATAAGACCTGCTGGGACTTCTCTTTTGCCAGATGCATATGTTGATGGGATAAATAATGATTCTTTTGAAATTATTGCCGATCCAAAAGACACAACAGGTAAAAAAGTTTCGTGCAGAGACATAATAAGTCAAATTGATGTTGTGTATAACAGTAAATCTTTGGCACAGAATATAATTTGTCAGTATGTGTTTTGGCAAAGATTAGAAGCAAGAATAGATATAAAACAATGTTTAAAAAGTGGGCGAAGTGATTGTATGTAAAAAGTATTTTGACAGATTAAATGCAGATATTGCACGCGGTGCAACTTTGACCGAAGTGATTTTGGCAGTTGCTGTTATAATTGCAGTGTCCCCTTTTATGTATAATCAAATTATTGACATGTCCAATGAATCACAAGATATTGCACGTGCTAATGAGATTGTTAATATACGTGATTCTGCTATAAATTATATTCGTATCAATCACGAAAAATGGGATGATACAGTGGAAATAAAATTATCCGATGAAGAATTAAAAAAAATATCTTCTATGGCACACAGTGGATATATTGATAAATATAAAGTTAAAGGGGCTTCTATAAGTGATATATATTTGGCGTTTAATATGGAAAATTCGGATTACAGGGCGGCAAATATAGCAAAACAAATCGGCGAAGATGCTGCGGTCGTTCGTGAAGATGGAATTGCTTATTCGCAAAGTTGGGCTGTTTCTGCGCCTGAAGATTTTCATGTTGGCGATTTGATTTTTAGAATATCTTATGATTTCGAAGGTGCAGATAAATCAAGATTTTTACATCGTGGAACAATGGGTGAAGACAAATTAAATCAAATGCAAAGAAATTTGCATATGAATAATTTTAATGTGTTTAATACGGCAAAAATTGACGGACTTTCTGCAAAAATTACAGATGTTGATGCAGTGTTTCTTGAATCAGATGTTGTGGATGCAAATACTGTTTATTTTACATCTGGGGCAAATATGAATTCGGATAGTGTGACCTTTTCTTCTTTACGTGTGACCGGCGATACAAGTGGTTTTAGATTAATCAAAGCAGATGTTTTAAATGACGATAAATATACAACAAGTGGAAAGTTGATTGTTGATCGTGCAACAATTGGCAATTCTGTTAATGTTGCTGGGAATTTAATTTTAAAATCTTCAAGTGGAAGAAGTGTTTCTGGTTTTAGTGGCATATCAATGAATAAACTTTTAACGCCATATTTATCTGCTACAGATTTGGTGTTTTTTGAAAATTTTGGTATAACGGTTTCTGGTGAATTATTATTGGCTGGCAAGGCACCTTTGAAAATTGGGAACTGGGCGTTTCCTTCAACAACCCCACCATCTTTTTCAAAGTTAACATTAACACGTGCATCTGTTCCACCAACACCGGATGCTGATGAATTTAATAAAATCATAGAAGCAAATTGGAATACAAAATAATGGTAAAGAAACGAAACTTTTTTCATAAAAATACACAACATGGTGGGATGTTGGTGGAATTGATGATGACTATTGCGCTGGCCGCAATAATTATTCCGTTTGTATTCCGTTATCAACAAACGGCGGTGTCGCGTGCAAGAAATGTTGCCATAACAAAACAAATGGAAAATGTTCAAAGTGCGCTTGAAAGATATATTGTTGAAAACAAAACAGAATTAATGCGTCCAAAGGGTAAAAATATAACGCGTATAAAAATAACAGATTTAATAAATTATGGTTTGCCAGAATACATTGCAGAAACTTATGGCGATGATTATCAATTAAGAATTTTGAAGTCTTCTGACAATAACAATAAATCAACATTGCAAGGAATAGTGCTTTTATCTAATCGTGAAATATCGCCAATGCGTACACGTGAAATTGTAAATCTTGGTGGTGGTAAATTCGGATTTGTCGAAGGTAATATAACATATGGTGGTTTTGGCGCGTTTCGTGGTTCTGCCACCGATTTTGGAATAGCAAATACCAAAGGCTTGATTGGAACAACAAATGTAAAACGCGGGAATACGGAATACTTATGGCGTTTGCCGTCTGAAAATGAAGATGATGCAACGATGCAATCTGCGTTAAATCTGGATGGACACGATATGAAAGGTGTTCGTTTTGTTGATGCAAATAAAGCCCAATTTGAAGAAAAGTTAAAAGTTGGAAAATTGGATGTTTCAACTTTGGTTTTTGCCAACCGTTCAACGATAGATTCTGTATATTCAACGAACATAGCGGTCGTAAACGGTGCATTAACAGCAGATTCAAGAAATATGACAGTTAATGGAACTTTGTCTTTGGCAGATTCAGCAAAATTTTCATCTTTTTCAACGAACGATTTATATGTTAATACATTAACTTTAAGTGGTTTTAGTGTTTCGACAACAGATGGAAAATCTTCCGCATTAAAAATTATTGGTGATATGGATTTAATAATGGGCCGAGTCAGTGCGACATATGTATCTGTTGGTTATACTGGTTCTGTGACACCGCAATTAAATATTACAGACAGAATACAAGATTCAAAAGATTCTTCGTTTTATTGGGATATTAAAAACAGCAAAGCGCGTTTTGTTGATATTAATTCGCCAGAACTTTCGCGTATGGCATCAATCATAATGGCACAAGAATCTGTGTTTGGTACAATGGCGACGACTGTATTTGGTGGTGTTGCAGCAAACGCAAATGCAACTGTTGCAGATTATATAAACGCGATAAACAATATGCAGACACAAATACGCGCAAAATATGAAATGTTGAATTTATAATATTTTGTGATATAAGAATATCAAACGGAGTTATTTTATGAAAATAGTATGTGATTTTTGTAAAACAGAATATGTTTTGGATCATGTGCCAACCAAGCCTGTTAAGTGTGCTGTATGTGGTCATGTTTGGACACCGCGTGTTCCATTTCGTCACAAAACATTAATAAAGTTTATTGCGGCACTTTGCGCTTTTATCGCGGCATGTATATTTTCATTGGTTGTGATTGTGAATATGAATACAAAGAAAAATCATCCGCTTGTTACAAAAATAGATGAAAAAAATATTCACACAGTATTAGACGAAAACGGCAACAATCGTATATTTGTTTCTGGTAATATTACAAATACCACGAACGATATATATGGTTTGCCAAATATCATAATTATTTCTTATGATGCTGTTGGTAATGTTTTGTCGCGTCAAACTTTTATGCCACCTGCAACATTACTGGAATCAAAAACAACTGTTACATTTAACCATATGTTGTCAGTAGACCCAACAAATGTTAAAAGACTTTCTGTTGAACTAAAGGAATCAAAATGAGATTTTTATCGGCAATAATTTTATCTTTGTTTTGTGCTGCATCTTTTGCAGATACTTCACCTGTGCCACCATCTGTGCCTGTTCCTGCACCAGTTAAACGTGTCAGTGTGTTTTCAACAACTGTTGATTGGGAAGCGGTGACGGGTTTGGCTTTGCGTCAATATACAGGAACAGTGAAAGGTACGGATAAAAAATTTGTGAAAGATGGTGTGGTATTATATTACCTTGATTCGTTTCCTTGTTATGGCGAAGCAGACAGTGTTCGTGTATGGTTATCACCAAAGGGAAAAATGTCTGGAAATTTACGCATAGTTTGTGTTTATAAGCCAGATACAATTTCTTTTGCATGGCGTAATGCAACAGAAGAAGCGACCCAGGCACGCACTGCAGGAATTTTAACTTGTCCAATTGAAGGAAATCGTAATTTTACGATTGATATTTCAAAGTGTGAACAGGGTCCAAAATGGGACGAACGCAGATAATGGCAGATATAAAAAATTTTTCAGTGAATGAAGAAAATATCGGTGTAAGAATTGATAAATTTTTATCGATTTGTATGCCTGAATTTTCGCGCAGTGAAATTCAAAAATTCAAAATTGCACGTACCGATGGAAAGGCTTTAAAATTGTCGGACAAGACAAAACCGGGCGATGAATTTATTGTAGAAATTGCTGAAAAACCAACCGATGTCGCGTATGACAATATTTCAAGTGATTTTGATTTGGAAATTTTATACGAAGACGATGATATTATCGTGATTAATAAACCGCGTGGTGTTGTTATGTACCCCAGTGCCGGAAACAAAACAGGGACTTTGGTTCAAAATTTGTTGTCTTATACACATTTGTCTGCATTGGGTGGGCAAACACGTCCGGGTGTTGTCCATCGTTTGGACAAAGATACCAGTGGTGCGATGGTTTTTGCTAAAAGTGACGCGGCGTATCGCGGTTTGGTAAAGATTTTTTCTGCGCACGATTTGACGCGTAAATATATTGCTTTTGTTTGGGGTGTGCCGACATGGGGTGGGGCAGAAATTACCGGAAATATAGCCCGTTCATCACGCAATCGTCAAAAAATGAGTTTGGTTAAAACAGGTGGCAAACCAGCCCACACAATCGTCAATGTTATGGATGCTTGGACAAAACCTGGTATTTCGATGTTTAGATGCACGTTGATGACCGGGCGAACACATCAAATCAGGGTGCATTTATCTTCACATGGTTTTCCTGTTTTATGTGATCCGCTTTACGGTCGTGAAAAGGGACATATTGGTTCTGTGAAAGATCCAGAATTGCTGGAGTTTTTGAAAAATCATAATGGGCAGATGTTACACGCAGAAATACTTGAATTTGTGCATCCAATAACCGGTGAAAAAATGCACTTTAAAGCCCATATGCCAGACGACATGATTGAATTGAAAGACATTTTGGACAATCAGTAAAAATAATCGCAATTACATATCATTTTTCGCTTTCTTTATTTTTGCGTATATGATAAAATAAATACAAAGTAAATGGAGAAAGGGGATGAAAAACATCATCAAAGCACTTAGTTTATTGTCAATTTTTGCCGTGATTCCTGGGGCAATGGCCGCCACTTCGCGTGTAAGTATGATATCGTCACGCACGTCGCCACGTTTGCCGTCATTTGCGGGATATATTACGGCGGTTACAAAGGGGATAACAACCACAACGACATCTTCGACGTCTTTGTGGGGTGATGTTGATTGTATCAATAATTACACGGATTGTATTACCGCAGAAGATGCGTGTGGTGCGGATTTCGAAGAATGCACAACAAATGTTTTGTTTCATGCCCAAATGCCAAAGTGTTTGAACGTTTTGACACAATGCAGTGCAACCGGGATTAATTCGCTTTTTGGAACATCGGCGGTAACGGCTTTGTCTAACGTTGATTCTTGGAAAGATGATGCGCATAAAGAAGTTGATCGCTATACATACCCATTGGACGGCAGTATTTTGGGACAAAGAATTATCGGTGGTGCAATTGCAAACAGATTGACAACAGAACAATGTGTCCGTCGTTATACAAACTGTTTGAATCGTGATGATGTTTGTGGTGCTGATTTTGAATTGTGTACATCACAACGTGAATTCAAAAAACAGGCTGTTTTGTGTGATTCTACATTGGCGCGTTGTGACAATGCTGGCAAAAAAGAATTGTTTGGTTCTGTTGAAAATGCGGCCGCGTTAAAACCATCTGGTGATGATGCAAGATTGAAATCTATGATTGAAGACGGTCAACAATTGGCGGCAATGAATGCGGTTAAAACATGTCAACGTGTTACCGATAATTGCTTGGTTTCTGCATGTTTGAATAATCCATGGCGCTGTGTCGAAGGAACCAGTATGCGTAAAATCAGTGCTGCTGATTTCATAGGCAGTGCAACATCTGATGCAAATACAAAAACATCTACTATTGGTTTTCAATACAAGAAAGACGATAAAGGTGAATTTGTATTAGATGCTGATAAAAATAAAATACAAGAATTGGTATCTGATGCAGATTTATATGCATTGACTGGTTCGGATATTCGCAAAAATTTAAAAGCACAATGTTTGGAAACAATCGGTGCGAATAAATATTGCCATATGACATATCGTGAAAAATCCCCAAATAATAAAGATTTGATGGATATCGATTTACAGGAAGATGTGTTCTCTTTGGCATATGCGGCGCGCAAAGAAATGGTTAACACAAAAATCCAAGAAGAATTGAAAAAATTCGATACCAAGGCAAAAGAAGCCTGTGTTGAAACAATTGCATCATGTGCAATGCGTTCTTGCGGTGGCGGTATTGGTTCCGTATGTTATAAAAGTGCTAAAAGCAGTAGTTCAAAAATAGGTGTAGTAAAATTAAAATCTGATGATTCAGGAATAAATATAAATGGAAAACCGTATAATGAAATTAAATCTGGATGTGCTGCGATTGTAAATACGGATCAAAATTGTATTTATGCGGCAACAGCATTGAATGATACTGGTTATAATTATTCCTATATAAATGACAAGGCATTTGATGCATTGTTTCCAACTTTAACAAAAGGCGGGGATCCGATTGGTGTTGTTGCATATTTGAATTCTCTGTTGGCAACATCTTATAACGATGCAGCAATTGAAAATATGAAAAAACAATGTGCAAATACAGCACTTTCTTGTGTGATTGCTATGTGTGGTACAGATTACGAAAATTGTTATCGTAACCGTACAGACGTTAGATTGGCTGGTGCAGGTTCTTACAATACAGACAGCAGTGAATTCAACAAAAGTATGAATAAGGTTGGTGGTGTCTTAGATTATAACATTGTTACAGGTTTGTGTTTGAATACAGTTAAAAACGCGTCTTCTTGTGCAGAACATTTGAAATTGGCTGCTGCGGACTGGCGTGATAAAGCAATGTCAGATAGCACAAGCTGGGCTTCAACAGATGAAGACGGTAAAGTAACAAAATATGGATCTGTGCGTGCAGGATGGTTGGATGCGAATAAAACACAAGCAACTTCTGATAATACAAAACTGGTTGGTTGTACAGGAAGTGCAGAACAAGAAAGAAGAAATCAACAATGCGATACTTATACTGTCGCAGAATGTGATTGGATAGATCCAGAAACAGGGTGTTTGTATGATCAGGAAAAACGTGTAGACATTGGGGAATATGCTTTGTCACAAGCTGGGGAAACATTGTTCCAAGAATTGTTGGCTGACGTTGAACGTGAAGTTCAGGCAAAATACAATGCTAAACTTACCAAAGAACAAGGTATCTGTTTGGCACAAAACAATGGTGGTATTATGGGAGCAACCGAAAATGGTTCTACATTTATGTGGGTAAAGATGGCTAATAACAAAAAAGTACCAAACACATATAATACCAAGGGGCTTAAAACAACTGATTTCAAAGCATCTAATGATTTGTATGGTTCATTCTGTCGTGCACGTATTACATTGACATCAGATGATAAATATATCCAAGATTTATTGGATAATGACAAAGAAAATCTTTCTACTGCATATTTTGCAGTTGGTGATGCGTTCACATGTGGTTCTTGGATAAGCGATAAAAAACTTGAAGAAATCACAAAGAAAGTTGGTGAAAAAGCACGTAAAGATGCCGGTGAAGGTTCTACAACAGAAAAAATCGCATATGCATGGGGAACTGTTGCACCTGCATTGGCTGGTTTGGGTGTTGGTTTGGGACTTGGTGAATCTGGCTTGTTGGGTAAATGGTTGAATAATGCAAGCATTGCCAATGGTGTAACAGGTGACACAGCATATAATAAGAAAACGTGTATAGATTATGCAAAGTATGCAAAGGAAGAAGCTTCAAAAGTGACAGATGAAGACGATGAAAAGCATATAGCCTTTGCGAAAGTTGCAAAGACATACATTGAGAGTGCAGCTGGCTTGTGCAACAATGTTGTCCCTTCTAATAGTGAATACAGAGCTTTATGTAAAATGGATGGTCTTGAAGCGATTGATAAAAAGAACGCCATCCCTCAAGCTGACTTGATAGAAAGTTTTGCTGATAGAATCACAAAAGCTTGCGAATCTGCAAATGATAGCTTTGTTGTTGGTAAAAATGGTAATATAGCGGCACGCGCTACAATCCCTGTTGTAACAACAATAGCTGGTGGTGCTTTGGGTGTCGGTATTACTGCTTCTGTATTAAAGGCTAAGTATGAAGCTGCTGAAAATGAAGCAATTGCAAAATGGATGGAAGAAATTGGCGATCATATCCAATGCTTCCTGGGCGCCCAAGAACTGGGTTCTTATGGTGACGTGGTAAGCTTCACTATAGATGAATAAATTAATTTATCTGCAAATTAAACCGCCCATTTGGGCGGTTTTAAAATTCCCCCCGAGTGGAGAATAAAAACATTGCCTTTTGTTATCTTTGTATCTATAATTCAAACGAAAATGAAAGGATACAATTATGAAAAATTTTTTGTGTAAGATTTTTGGACCACGCGGAATTAAAATTACCGCGGGGGAATTGGCAAAAAAATTCGGTTTGGAATTACATGGTGATGCGAATGTAGTTGTTGGTGGCGTTGCACCAATCGCAGATGCTAAACCAGGCCAATTGGCGTTTTATTCCACAGAAAGAAATTCAAATGCTTTTAAAATTTTACCTATCGAAGTTTTACAAAACACGCGTGCATCTGTGATTCTTTTACAGAAAGAACAAATTAAAGATGCACCAAAAGGCGCAACACTTTTAATTACAGAATCACCACGTGGAAATATTGTCAAAATTTTGGGTGAAATTTATCGTGAAAAACCACGTTTTGGTGTATCTTATTTTGCCACTGTTGAAAAAGGTGTGTTCTTTCGTAAAAAACGCACTTGCTATATCGGTCAATATGCAACTGTGGAACGTGGTTCCGTATTAGAAGAAGGGGTAAAAATTTATCCTGGTGCTTTCATTGGTCGCAATGTTGTCTTGGGTGCAAATACTGTTGTTTACAGTGGTGCACATATTGAAAATGCCACCATTGGTGCAGACTGTGTTATAAACGCAAATGCTGTTATTGGTAAAGATGGTTTTGGATACACACGTCAAGATGGTCATAATGTTTTTATTCCGCATACTGGACGCGTTGTATTGGGTAATCGTGTTTCTGTGGGATCAAATACTTGCATTGATCGTGGTGCAATGACAGACACTGTTGTTGGGGATGGAACTAAAATCGATAATTTGTGCCAAATTGCACATGGTGTTGTTATTGGCAAAGAATGTTTCTTGGCTTCTGGTGTTGGTATTGCAGGTGGAACAGTTGTTGGAGATCGCGCATTGCTTGGTGGACATGTTGGTGTATCTAACGGTTTACATATTGGTGATGATGCAGAAATCGGTGCAAACAGTGGTGTGTTCCGTAATATTCCTGCCGGTGAAAAATGGTTGGGAAATCCTGCGGGGCCTGGTATTGAATTCTTCCGTCATTATGCGTGGGTTAAATCACAAATGGCAAAGGATAAAAAGAATTAAAAAAAAACGCCCGTTTGGGCGTTTTTTTTATTTTGGACATGCAGCTGTCATACCAATTACTTTTTGGACATCGGTATTTATTGGAACATTTATTTCGCGTTGCAGACCGTCAGTATATTTATATGTGAATTTGGATAATTGAAATTTTGGAACGCTTTCGTACATATCAAGAAATGGTTGTAATAACGAATCAAACCATTGATAGTTTTTACATAAACATGCGTTGCGGACATCTGCGACCATTTTGCCATCAACGGTTTTTGAATATTTTGATATGATGTCATTGTCGTCCATAACCAAGCAACGTTTAGTTATGGCGAAATAATTCGCATCATCTTTTAAAAATTCATATATTTCTTTATCGTCCGCACCATTTTGACGCATTTTATATAATATCCCAGCTGTGCAACATGCTTCACTGGCGTTCATTAACATATGATATCTTTGAACCAGTGGTTTCATATATTCATCATTTGCAGAAACAGTTGGGTTTGATAATGCGATTTGTTCCATGTCCCATGCAACTTCAGAATTAATATGTGGCGCGCGTGGTGCAACAACTATCTTATAAGATGGTTTTTTATACCATACTGCACATTCTTCTGGTGTTTCAAAAGGACAATTATAATCGTAATAACAAGTTTTTTCCGTTTCTGTGGCTGATACTGACGGGAATATCCAATTAACTTCGTATTGTGCCGGAACTAATATATCTGTTGATTCTTCGAATACCAATTCACAATCTTCGCCAATACATTCAGATGCGCAAACATAATTTACATTTAACGCAAAGGCTAACATCGCCAAAAAAGATATTTTGTTTCTCATAATTCTTAATTTTATCATAAAAAAGGTGTGTTTTAAACAAATATTTTTCAAAAAACACATAAATGTTTATATTTTTTTGTTCGATTCGGGGGCGAATCGGGACGAACGAATCGTTTTTTTGATGTTTTTTGCAACTATATAAAAAATATTTTGAAAAAAATATATGGGATAAAATGCCGAATTTCTGCGATTTTTTAATTTTTTTACTTTTTTTGAAAATTATTTTTGAAAAATCGCTTGACTTTTAAGAAGTTCGCAATCATAATAACCGGGCTTTCAAGTTGGCCCTCTGCAAATCTACAAAAAGTCAACCCCTGAAATTTCGCGATTAGATCGCAACATTGTTAATAAAAGCAGCTCATCAAAATGATTTTTGATGTATTCAAAAATCTGTTCAAGAAGAGATATGCAGACAGTTGAATTTGGAATATCCAAACTTTGACTAAGTCAAATGTGCATATCCTAGACAGGTAGTAGGTTAAAATATAACCTCGTTAAAAACTTGTCTTGCGAATATATATATGTAAAGACGAACTGATTAAAGTCAGCTTTGTTAAATGCACAGGACTTAAATTACAAGTTTTTTTTAGAACTTGAGAGTTTGATCCTGGCTCAGAACGAACGCTGGCGGCAGGTCTTAGGCATGCAAGTCGAACGGATGACAAGAGAGCTTGCTCTCTTGAAGTCAGTGGCGCACGAGTGAGTAACGCGTGGGAAACTGCCCTTCACTGGGGAATAACGTTTGGAAACGAACGCTAATACCGCATACGCCCGCAAGGGGAAAGATTTATCGGTGATGGATGTGCCCGCGTTGGATTAGCCAGTTGGTGGGGTAATGGCCTACCAAAGCAATGATCCATAGCTGGTCTGAGAGGACGATCAGCCACGCTGGAACTGAGACACGGTCCAGACTCCTACGGGAGGCAGCAGCTAAGAATATTGGGCAATGGAGGAAACTCTGACCCAGCCATGCCGCGTGAATGAAGAAGGCCTTCGGGTTGTAAAGTTCTTTTAGTCATGAAGATGATGACAGTAGTGACAGAAAAAGCACCGGCTAACTTCGTGCCAGCAGCCGCGGTAATACGAAGGGTGCAAGCGTTGTTCGGATTTACTGGGCGTAAAGCGTCCGTAGGTGGTTTGTTAAGTCAGGGGTGAAATCCCAGGGCCCAACCCTGGAACTGCCTTTGATACTGGCAAGCTAGAGCGCGATAGAGGAAGATGGAATATCTGGTGTAGGGGTGAAATCCGTAGATATCAGATAGAACACCAATGGCGAAGGCAGTCTTCTGGATCGTCGCTGACACTGAGGGACGAAAGCGTGGGTAGCAAACAGAATTAGATACTCTGGTAGTCCACGCCCTAAACGATGCATGCTTGTTGTTGGTTTCCTTCGGGGGATCAGTGACGTAGCTAACGCGTTAAGCATGCCGCCTGGGGACTACGATCGCAAGATTAAAACTTAAAGGAATTGACGGGGACCCGCACAAGCAGTGGAGTATGTTGTTTAATTCGATGCTACGCGAGAAACCTTACCGACCCTTGACATCTTGGTCGCGACTTCCAGAGATGGTTGTCTTCAATTCGGTTGGACCAAAGACAGATGCTGTATGGCTGTCGTCAGCTCGTGTCGTGAGATGTTAGGTTAAGTCCTGCAACGAGCGCAACCCACGCCCTATGTTGCCAGCGGGTAATGCCGGGAACTCTTAGGGGACTGCCCGCGTCAAGCGGGAGGAAGGTGTGGATGACGTCAAGTCATCATGGTTCTTACGGGTCGGGCTACAAACGTACTACAATGGTGGTAACAATGGGTCGCAATGTCGCAAGGCAAAGCCAATCCTTAAAAACCATCTCAGTTCGGATTGTCCTCTGCAACTCGAGGGCATGAAGCTGGAATTGCTAGTAATCGCTGATCAGAATGCAGCGGTGAATACGTTCCCGGGTCTTGTACACACCGCCTGTCAAACCATGAGAGTCGATTTCACCCAAAGTCGGTAGTTTAACGCAAGAGGGCGCCGCCTACGGTGGGATTGGTGATTGGGGTTAAGTCATAACAAGGTAGCAGTACCGGAAGGTGCGGCTGGATCACCTCCTTTATAGAGAAAACCACTTACACGAAAGTGGTCACCCAAATACGACTGTCTGAATATCTCTTTTTGATGATTCTGGTATCAGCAGAACTAATGGCTTGAAATCAGAATATGTTATGGGTCAGTAGTTCAGTTGGTTAGAATGTCGCTCTGATACAGCGAAGGTCGAAGATTCGAGTTCTTCCTGACCCACCAGTTTTTAAGATGAGGTTAGAATCAAAAATGATTGTTCATTTTTGATTCCAAATATTCCACGGAATATCCAATGGAATCTGCTTTTATAGCAAAATATTGTTAATCGGTTTTTATGTCGCAAGTTAAATCGAAAGATTTGATTTGTTGAACATCGTAATCTCAAAATATTCTTTCTGAAGAGTAATCACGAAAGTGATAATTCAATTCAAAGAAAGCAAGAATCAACTTAAATGCTTAAAAAACTCATTTCAAGTTTCTTTTAAGATTATCTTGAAGACATTCTCTTCAAGCATAAGATAAAAAGTAACAAAGGGTGTTTAGTGGATGCCTTGGCAATCAGAGGCGATGAAGGACGTGAAAGACTGCGATAAGTCCGGGTGAGGCGTCAATATCCTTTGACCCCGGAATTTCCGAATGGGGAAACCCAGGTCGTATGACCTATCTTTGACTGAATACATAGGTCAAAGAAGCAAACGCGGAGAAGTGAAACATCTCAGTACCCGCAGGAAAAGAAAGCAATAGCGATTCCCTTAGTAGTGGCGAGCGAAACGGGACCAGCCCAGTGACCGAGATTTTAGATAGCAAAATGTGGTGGAAAACACAGCAATAATAGGTGATAGCCCTGTATGCGAAATCTAGTTTTTTGGTTCAAGAGTAGAGCCGGACACGTGAAATCCGGTTTGAATACGGGGGGACCTTCCCCCAAGGCTAAATACTCCTGATTGACCGATAGTGAACAAGTACCGTGAGGGAAAGGTGAAAAGAACCCCGAAGGGGGAGTGAAATAGACACTGAAACTGAATACCTACAAGCTGTCAGAGCCGGTTTTCCGGTGATGGCGTACCTTTTGTATAATGAGCCAACGAGTTATTATTGCATGCAAGCCTAAGTCGTTAGATGTAAGCGTAGGGAAACCGAGTCTGAATAGGGCGAATTGAGTATGCAGTAATAGACCCGAAGCGGGGTGATCTAGGTATGGGCAGGCTGAAGGCGGCGTAACAGTCGCTGGAGGGCCGAACGCACCAATATGGCAACATTGGGCGATGACCTGTGTCTAGGGGTGAAAAGCCAATCGAACCCCGTTATAGCTGGTTCTCCGCGAAAACTATAGAGGTAGTGTCTTGTGTGTTCCTTGTTGGGGGTAAAGCACTGAAATGGCTAGGGGGAGTAAAATCTTACCAACCCATATCAAACTCTGAATACCAGCAAGTCATAGCACAGGAAACAGTCCATCGGTGCTAAGGTCGGTGGACGAGAGGGCAACAGCCCAGACCGCCAAATAAGGTCCCAAAATAATGATTAAGTGGGAAAGTGAGTCGAGATTCCAAAACAACCAGGATGTTGGCTTGGAAGCAGCCATCGTTTAAAGAAAGCGTAATAGCTCACTGGTCTATTAGAGTTTCGGCAACGAAAATGTAACGGGGCTAAAATCATTTACCGAATTTGCGGGTGGCACGTAAGTGTCGCGGTAGCGGAGCATTCTGTAAGCCTGTGAAGCTGAAGGCGCGAGCCACGGTGGAGGTATCAGAAGCGCGAATGTTGGCATGAGTAGCAGCTAATCAAGGTGAGAAACCTTGACGCCGTAAGAGCAAGGGTTCCTATCCAATGTTAATCAGGGTAGGGTGAGTCGACCCCTAAGGCGAGGCCGAAAGGCGTAGTCGATGGGAACACGGTTAATATTCCGTGACCTGCGTGAGAGTGACGAATTCCGTAAATTGTGTTACCTTATTGGATTGGTGATGCAGTGAAGGGGTTCCAGGAAATAGCCCACGCGTATAGATCGTACCCAGAACCAACACAGGTGCTCGAGTCGAGTAGACTAAGGCGGTTGAGAGAACTATGTTGAAGGAACTAGGCAAAATGCATCCGTAACTTCGGAATAAGGATGACCTGTTTCAAGGCAACTTTAATCAGGTGACACAAACCAGGTGGGGGCGACTGTTTACTTAAAACCCAGGTCTCTGCTAAATCGTATAAGATGATGTATAGGGACTGACGCCTGCCCAGTGCTGGAAGGTTAAGCAGAGGTGTGCAAGCATTAATGTGAAGCCCCAGTAAACGGCGGCCGTAACTCTAACGGTCCTAAGGTAGCGAAATTCCTTGTCGGGTAAGTTCCGACCCGCATGAATGGCGTAACGATCTCCACACTGTCTCCAACATAGACTCAGCGAAATTGAATTCTCGGTGAAAATGCCGGGTACCCGCAGCTAGACGGAAAGACCCTATGAAGCTTTACTGCAGTTTCGTACTGGCACTAGGACTCATTTGCGTAGGATAGGTGGGACGCTTTGAAGGGCGGATTTTGGTTCGCCTGGAGCGGTTGGTGAAATACCACCCTGATGTGTTTTAGTGTCTAACCCGCGTTCTTGAACCAGGGCGGGGGACAGTGCGTGATGGGCAGTTTGACTGGGGTGGTCGCCTCCCAAAGTGTACCGGAGGCGCGCGAAGGTTTGCTCAGGCTGGTCGGAAATCAGCCGGTGAGTGCAATGGCAAAAGCAAGCCTGACTGCAAGGGGGACACCCCGAGCAGAGACGAAAGTCGGTCATAGTGACCCGGTGGCTCCGCATGGAAGGGCCATCGCACACGGATAAAAGCTACTCTAGGGATAACAGGCTGATGCTACCCAAGCGTCCATAGCGACGGTAGTGTTTGGCACCTCGATGTCGACTCATCGCATCCTGGGGCTGGAGCAGGTCCCAAGGGTATGGCTGTTCGCCATTTAAAGCGGTACGTGAGTTGGGTTAATAACGTCGTGAGACAGTTAGGTCCCTATCTACTGTGGGCGTTGGATATTTGAGCGAACTTGACCTTAGTACGAGAGGACCGGGTCGAACGAACCTCTGGTGTACCTGTTGTCGCGCCAGCGGCACCGCAGGGTAGCTATGTTCGGAACAGATAACCGCTGAAAGCATCTAAGCGGGAAGCTGGTCGCAAGATAAGATATCCCCATGAGTTCAGTTCTAGACTAGGACATTGATAGGATGGCGGTGTAAGCCCTGCGAGGGGTTTAGCTTACCATTACTAATCGAACCATTGACTTTTTATCTTATCGTTTGATTATTTCAAACGATATGCTTGAAGAGAGTGTTAAAGATTCTTGACAATAGAAATTTTTAGATTATTATATGTTCGCTAGATTTAATTCTGGTGATTATAGAGCGGACGAAACCCTCTGTTCCATTCCGAACCAGACAGGGAAAAGCCGTATCGCCGATGGTACTTTGACTTAAGTCACGGAAGAGTAGGTCGTCGCCAGAATTAAATCTAGATCGATATAAAAACCGTTTCAACCGCCCAAGTGGCGGTTTTTTAATGGAAAAAAGGAATTTTATTATGAATAAACATCTTGAAACTTTGGCTGTAGCGGTAGTTTGCACTGTTTTTGTTTTATCTATGCATCAAAGTTGTTCTGGTTCGTCAAAAAAATTTAATAAACAAGAAAAAATAGTTAAAGAATTGAAAAACGATACAATCAAAACTTTCAAATTAGAACAAAAGGTCAGATAAAAAAATGAAATACGATAAAACTGGCGACCCGTTAAAACCAACAAATTTAAAAGAATGGTTTCAAGAACATGCTAATGATATTGTTTATGGCGTATTAGCCTTGTCTGTTTTTGGTTTTGCTGCCCATAATAAAAGCAAACAAGAATCGACAATAACCACTGTAATACAAACAAAGCAACAAGTTTCTGAAACAAAACCTGTAAACACAGTATTTTTTAATGATTCGCTTCAATCGCGTATCAGGTAAAATTCAAAAAAGTTGACTTTGTTATATTTTGTGTAAAAATATCCGCGATAAAAATAAAGGGTTTTGATATGTCAGAAAAAATCACTTTTCCAGATGATTGGTCAAAATTATCAGATGAACAAGTATTGGGAAATATACAATATTTACAAAAAAATTATAAAAAATATAAAATATCCAAACCTGATGATAAACATATCAAAATGGATAACATTGTAATTTGTCGTGATAATGAAAGTACTGTCGCAAACAGTCGTATTTGTTTCACAATTAATAATAAAACGTATTATCGTAACGAAGAAAATGGTAAAGAATTAATTGATTTGATACATCTTTGCAAGATGCATATGTTGCCTTTTAAAGATAAAGCAAAAAGATGGCTTGATGATAACAAAGATTTGATAGTTGGTGCTGGTGGCACAGCAGTAATATTTTTATGTATAATGGGACTTGTATATTTCAACAACAAAGCCGCAAAAAATGAAAAACAAGAATTGAAACGTGAAATAATAAATGAAGTCATAGATTCTTTACACAAAGAACAACAAAAAACAATAAATTATAATGATTCTATAAAAACCAGATAAAAACACCGCCCAAGTGGCGGTTTTTTATATTCCGAATATCTGATGTGCAATTTCACCGATAAAAAAAGCAGTTATTGAAACAATTGTGCAAATGGAAAGCATTTCAAAAAAGTGATTGCGAAATATGCGTCCACGATAAAAAAACAGATTAAAGAAAAATATTATCAATATTGCCATTAAAACAACCATTGAAAGTGTTGTTATACGATTTTCAAAAATAAAAAAAGGCGATATTAATAAAATACAAGTAATCATATATGCGAAAAAAGTATACATTGCCGATTTTAATGCAATTTCGCGATTTACAGATTTCACCGCTAAATAATTCGCGGCCCCCATGGAAAGAGATGCTGTGATTGATGATATTATGCAAGATACGATAATTATATTGTTTTCGGTAAAGGCAAAAGAAAGTCCGGCAATCAATCCAGTCAAAGAAACGATTGCATCGTGCATGCCCAAAATAATTGCGGCCCGATATCCAGAATTTGTTTTCATTATGTGTGTTTATACATATTTCTGCTTTGTTTTGCCACAGGTATAAATTCAGAATATTTTTATTGATAATGCGAAAATATAGTCTATGATAAATTGCGAGAGAGAACAAAATAAAGGTATACCAAAATGAAAAAATTTGTTCTTTTGTCTTTGATTGTGTCAATGTTTTCCACAGTTGCAGTTGCAGATGTTTACCGTGAATCTTTGAATACTTGCGATGAACACGAAATGCGTGCTGCGCTGGATCGTGCTGCTGCCACAAAACGTGCTGTTATCACGATTGTAGAATGCGATAATGGTATTGTTCGTACAATTGAAAAGCCTGCACCAAAGGCTGTAAAACCTTATAATACATGCGGTTGTGGTTGCGATAAAAAAGAAGAGGTTGTAAAACGTGAATATTTTGTTCGTGAAACAGTGCAACAATATGAACCAGTTGTTCAATATGTTCCAACAACAACATATACACGTGTAAAACCAGCATGTAATCACGGTTGTAACAAATAATAGTTATAATCGAATAAAATAAACCGCCCATTTGTCCCCTTTTTCGCGTATTTACGAAACGGAGGTAGAGATTGGGCGGTTTTTTGCAACACCACTTTCCACAGTATGTGTGGGTATTGCTGGGTCCAGTCACTCAGGCTTCGTTGTGATACCTGCTGTGTCTTGAACAATAGCATTATGTAATATTTTTTATACGATTGCTACAGGTACGTATTCTTAAAAGCCTAGAATTTATACCCAAGTCCAATACCAACGAAATTGAAGCCTTCGTTTTTATTGGTAAAGTTGCCATTTGAAAAGTGAATGGTTGATATTTCAAAATTCCATCTTTCGTTTATGTTTTTTCCGATAAAGAATTTTTCTTCAAATACTAAACGGCTTTCAACCCAATAATCCATTGAACCGCGCATAAAAGGTCCGATGCCGATACCCAGATACCATTCGTCGTATTGTAAAAGTGCGGTATCAATCGATATACCAATGCCAGTAAAAGACAAACCTTTGCTGGATTTGTATGCAAAATTATGCCCAATATTTAAATTTAATCTTGAATCAAGTCTAAAAAACTTCATTGGTTGGCTGTATTGAGCCATAAAGAAAGTTTGTGGATGAATGTCCCAAAGTCCGGGTTGCACAAGCTTCCAAAGTGTTCCAGAACCGGTAGATTGTGCGCCATAAATTGTGATTGAATTAATATCTTCACCAAAGAACACATTGCTTTCTGCGAAAGCAGGTATTATTAATGCAAGCGCACATAAAAAAGCAGCGATTTTTTTCATAATCCATCCTTTTTTGTGATTATAGTATTTTTGTTGTGCTTGTCTAATAAATTATATTTGGTTTTTGTGCGCTGATACATATTTTTATTGTTTACACAGACAGCCAAAAATGTTATAATTTCCTTAAGTAAAGGAAGATTTTACGTAAAACGCCTGAAATCAGGGCGCTTTCGCGTGCATATATAACAGGAGAAAATTATGACATTTCGTATAAATGCAAATTCTTGCAAAAATGCAATGGGAACAGTGTTCTTGTTGGCTGCTGCGTTTTTTGTATGTTCGACATTTATATCAATGCGTTCGGTATTTGCAGACCCAATTGCGCCTGCGAATACATTGCCACAACGCAGTGGTCGTCTTAGTCCGCGCGCAACAGCGAATAATCGTGCAAATACAGCGCGCACAACAGTATCTCGTGCAACAGTTACACCAACAACACAAGCTACATCAAGAACATCTGCATCCCGTGGAAATGTTTCAAACAGAACTGTAACCCCACGCGGAAATGCTTCGGTTCGTTCAATTAATACAACACCAACAACTGCATCTCGTGGTGTAACAGCACGCAGCCAGGTTGCCACAAATGCGCGTTCAGATCGTGCGGTTCGTGCAAGAACGGCTGACACACCATCGCGTGTAAGTGCTACTGGATCGATGATCACTGGTAATCGTGCCACGACGTATTCGTATTTAAGTAGCAGTTTATACACCGGTTCATATTCAAACATAATTGATTCGTCGACTGGTTTGATATCTGCAGATGCATATTCAAATTGTATGGAAAGTTATTACACATGTATGGACGAAGTCTGTATGGCAAGAAGTGATACCAAGGGACGTTGTTCTTGCGCTGGTCGTGCAACAAATTTCTTGGAAGCAGAAACTTTGTTAGAAAAAGCAAATGAAGAATTGATTAAGTTGTCTGGTCAATTATCACTTTTAATTGCTACAAAAGGTAAAGGTGACGATTTAGAATCAGCGTTTTCATTAACAGATGCCGAAAAAGTTATGAATTGTGTTTCATATAAAGAAACAATGAATCAGTATGGAACAGGTTCAAAAACGGCAGACAAGGAAAAAGTAAAAGAATGGTGTCATTCACACGGTGTTTATGCAGATACTTGTGCACAGCCGGATTATTGTACAAGTAATGATTTTGGTTTTGATATCAAAAATATCGACGGTTCATCATCTGATATCTTGGCACAGTTGAAAGCATGGGCAGATGCAAAAGATTTGGCAAAACAATATACTACAGAAAATACAAATGATTTGTTAAGCCAGTATACAACACTTGCGGGTGTTATTAACGGAATGTCTGGAATATCTGTCACTGTAGATACAGATAAAGCATCTCTTGATTCGTTGGCAAACAAATGGGGTTACGATTTGTTCCAATATGCTCACAATAATGTTTGCGGACGTGTTCTTGATTCATGCTTTAATGGAATTTATGAAGCGTGTGGAACACCAAAAAATATAACAGAAGACGGTGTAAGTGTTCGTATTAAATGTGCAAATGGTGCAACATCAAATTGTCCGTTTAATTACAACAGTTATATTTCTGTTGATACAACCACAGGTGAAGTTAAATTGAGTGATCGCAGCGACAGTTCTAATGCATCTATAAATTCATCTGCAGCATGTTTTGGCTACACTGGTTCATCAACAGTGACAACAACACGTTCTGGTATTACAACCACAACAACTGATCCATATGCAACATTACGTGGACCGGTTGCTGATGCGCGCAGATCCATTATGCAAAAGTATTTGTTGGATGCAAATGCCGCGTGCGATGTTTATGGTGCACAATTAAAACAAACTGCACAAAACATCAATTATCAAAAGATTGCGGCAGAACAAGCATTGCAACAAAAACGTTTGGAATTCAAACAAGAAGAAGAAGCGTCTATACTTTCTGACGCGACAACGGCAATTAGTAATTTCAACGAATGTATCGGTGAAATTTGGGACTGCTATGAAGAATATGCAGATGAAGAAAATTGGACATCTGCGCGTATCAAAGCATACTGTGCCCAAATATCCCAGGTTCCACATTGTTATGAAACTATGATTTGTTCACCATTAAAAACACAGTATGTTGCTGTTGTTGATAAGCCTGATTCACAATCGTGCAAAATGGTTGAAAATGGGGCAACATATGATTACAGAAAAGATACATGTCGTAATGTCGTAACAATAAGTGAAATCTTGTATGGTACTGGCGAAGAAGCAGCGGATGCAGGTGATACATCTGGAAAATCTGCCGCTATACGTGAAGCTTGCTTGCAAGAAGCACTTAATTGTGGCGATAGCGCTTTGTACTCTGACGAAGGTGGTTGTTTACGTAGATGGAGTAAATCAAATAAAACCGCCAGTAATAGTAACGATTAAAAATAACCGCCCAAACGGGCGGTTTTTTATTTGTAAAAAACATATCTTGACCCTTTACACAATATCTTTTTTATGATAAAATTAAGCTTAAGAGAGATGAATAAATTATCGCGCATTTTGACAATAATGCTCTGTTTTGCGCCGGTTGCGTTTGCATCGGCGGGGCCTGTCGCGACAACTGCGGGTTCTAATTTAACTGCGTATAATCCAAGTAATGCAAATAATAACCAATGGGCGACGATGTCCAATGGTCGTTATGATGGCAATAATGGCACGGCAAAGGCTGATTTTGGAAATTGTAATGCATTGATTTTGCGTTGTGCGCAACCAAAGTGCGCAAATGGTGGTTGTACCGATATGGCTATTGCGAACGCGATAGTTGCAGGGTGTGTGCAATCTAATTCATCATGTAAACAGTATGGTGATGATTTGGTTTCTTATATGTCTGCGCAATTGGTGGCATCATCTAATGCAAAGATAAACGCACAAAATGCGGCGGCACAACAAGCGGCAGCGGCAGCGGCGGCGCAGCAATCACAACAACAAATGCAAGAAATGCAGTATCAGATGCAGCAAATGCAACAGCAAATGGCCCAGCAACAGGCACAGTCGCAACAACAATTACAAGAAGCGTTGGCACAACAGGCTGCACAAAGTCAGGCTGCGATTGAAAATATGAAATCTGCGGCAACCACGGCGGCAATGGAAAATGAAGCCGGCATATCTGCATATCAACAAGACGCGATTAATCGTGGAATTTCGGCTGATGTTTTGGAACGTCAAAAAATTACTGGTCAAATTATGACTGAAATTGAAAATGCCGAAGTGTCTTTAAAGGAAGTTAAAATCGCAATGAATTCTGCATTTGAATACGCAAAATGTGATGTGCGTGGTAATAATTGCGATGGTCCAAAACGTGTAAAAAAATGGCGTGAATTGGCAACGGACTTTTTGGAACCTTATGACAGAACAATTGACAAAGTATATGATGCATTGGAATTGGCACAGATTGTTGGTGTAAATTTATCCGACATTTACATGATGTTAAATAATTCATGTAATCGTTGGGGACAATATATGTGTCCACGTATGGAGGGCGGTGAAATCGATTATTCTGACTCTTCAAATAGTCAAAAGGGAACACCACGGGTTTGTACGGGTGGTTTTAAAATAGACGATAGTTGCGCAAGAGATTGTTGGGCCAACAATAGTTGTGATACTGAAGATTGTTCAAATAATCCAGTATATAAGAATTGTTTAAATAATAGATGCTCATATAAAAAAGTTGGGCAAAATTGTCAACCTTGCACATTGTTAAAAGTATTAAGTAATGCTGATGAGGTTTATGAAGGTTGGGTAAATGCGGAATACAGTACAAATACCGGTAATACAACAGTTGTTGCGTGTGCATCTGGTGCGCTTGATTCTTCTGCATTGTTTGCACGCAGAACAAAAAATAAAAACGGTGCCGGTTTGGTTGATATTGATAAATTGGATATCTGGTTAAACCAAAATGAACCCCGTAGAGTTTCGGAGCGTTCCGATATTAAACCTTGGGATTATTGTGATGCAAGTGGTTATGAAGATGTTCTTGAAAAATCAATGTTAAGCAGGGTTGTGCCAGAAAAAAATGTTAAATTGTGCGTTGATATAACAGATAAAAAAGGTAGAGATGCTAAAAATCTACCAGAAGATTCTGATTGTGGTTTTATAAATCCAATATATGCAATTTGTGATGCGCATCGTTATAATATTGGTAATCAAGAATTGGGTACCACGTTTGAAACAGAAGACGAAGCAAAAAGTCGTTGTATAAAAGAATGTAGCGATGAAAATTCTGTTGTATGCAGAAATCTTAAAGACAAAGACGACAGAGAGTCTGCTATTAAAAAATGTGCAGAAACTAAATTAAAGAAAACAGATGCTAGTGCGATGAAGGAAATGCTTGCGTTAAAGACAACTGTTATTTCACAACAGATGTACAAGCAATATGAATACCTTAATGCGACATTACGCAGATTAAAAACAATGCTTGAAAAGGCTACATTAACCGCAAACCTGGAAGCCGCCGGTGCAAAATCAGATGATGATTCGTCTTCGTCTGGTTTGTTGGGGTCTTCGTCAAGATCTTCACAATATCGTGATTGTTCTGGTAAAAGCAAACAAGGTCTTCTTGAATGTATGCGCGAAAACTATTCGATTTTAGCTACACAGATTAAAACAAATAAAAAATGTGACAGATATGCCAAAGAACAATTAACCAATGCTGTAACAAAGTTGAAAAGTTTAACGAAGCTTGAATTGGTTTGTAAGACAGATACTGTAAAAGCATGTGGAGATTGTTTGGATTCTTATGATACAGGCTTGTCAGAATTAGATAGTATAATCCTGAAAGAAGAAAGCGAACGCCGTGGTTATGGTAGATATTAATTTTGTTTATTGTTAGATTTAGACGCCCGTATGGGCGGTTTTTTATAGTGGACACAATGTCATTTTCAGCAAACGATAAAACTATTTGCATAAAATTTTCGACAAAATGGTTGACTTTTGATATTTGTAATGTATAATTTGCATAAAATATTCGACAAAACGATATTTTAAGTTAACAAATAAAACAAAAGAGAAAGTATAATGGCTACATTTGCAATCTTTCAAACCGGTGGCAAACAATATCGTGTAACAGAGGGCGATATCGTAAAAGTTGAAAAACTGAATGCAACTGGTTCGGTCACTTTCGACCAAGTTTTAATGGTTGGTGACAAAGTTGGCACACCTTTGTTGGCTGGTGCAACTGTTGTTGCTGATGTTATCGAACAAAAACGTGATGATAAAGTTTTGGTCTTCAAGAAAAAACGTCGTCAAAACTATCGCAGAACTGCCGGTCATCGTCAGTACATCACTGTTTTAAAAATTAAATCAATCAAGGCCTAAGGCAGACCCACAAACGAAGGAGTTTAATTATGGCACATAAGAAAGCGGGTACCGCAACATCAAACGGACGCGATTCAGCCGGACGCAGATTGGGTGTAAAGAAAAGTGGCGGTGCCCACGTTATCCCAGGCAATATCATCATTCGTCAACGTGGTACAGCTGTACATCCAGGATTGAATGTTGGTATGGGTAAAGATCATACACTGTTCGCAAAAATCGCAGGTATCGTCACATTCAAACGTGGCAACGGCGACAGAAAAACAGTTTCTGTTGTCTCAGATACCGAATCAAAATAATAACGAATTATTTTGTTGTTTTCACCCGTCGTTTCGACGGGTGTTTTTTTGTAAATCTGCTTTTTTTTAATGTGTTTTTGTGGTATAATTGTATCCAAGGAAATGAGAAAGTTTTCGAGTATATTTTTCATGGTTGCTTTGTGTACCGCAAATGTTTTTGCGGCAGAGTCTTCTATATCCCGCGTAATTCCAAATAAAAATGCAAAAACAGAAGGTGTAGAACGTGTTGAAAATTCAACTGTGAAAAATCGTGGTGCTGTATCGCGTGGTGTATCGCGTCCTGTATCTGTCACAAAACCAAGCGCAGGTGTTGTATCGCGTTCTGTGGGCAATAGAACAAATGTTCAACATGCAACATTGGAATCAGGTGTAAATACTGTTGGTCGTAATGCACGAACAGATGCGGCGAGTATAAATAATACTGCAGCATTGCGTCGTGCCGGAATCACATTGCGTGCATCTACTGCAGAAGTTGGTGGCCGTGCAACAATTGGAAATACTGGTGTTCAAACCGGTTCTAATATCGATGAACAAGTTCGTGGAATTCAATCACGTGCATCTATATTTGGTGGTCAAAAACAACAAAAAACTGTTACTGCGGAATCTTTGGCCGAAGCAAAAGATATTTTGGAAAAAACTTCTGATTTGAACAATACCTGTCAGGCACAATATAATGAATGTATGGATCAGTTTTGTGCTGTGGTAGACGCAAACCAAAAAAGATGTTCTTGTTCTGCAAATCTGGCAAAATATGCCAAGGCTCAAAAGGCGGTCGAAGATGCGAATGTTGAATTGAATGATGTTGCGCAAAGGATTCGTTATGTTGGACTTTCTGCAGACGAAATTCGTGCAATTATGTCTGCAACAGAAGCAGAATTAGAAATGGGTAAAACAAAAGATAATACCCAAACACGTTCTATGTTGGATGATATTGCAGATATGATCAAAGATCCAACTTCGTCAACAATATTGACTGGATCTGCAACGACAGATTCTTTGTTGGATATGGATTTAGATTTTTCATCTGATTCGTCTGATATGTTTTCGTTAGATATGTTTAATTCATCCGGTGGTGACATTTCTTCCAAGCGTGGGAAGGCGCTTTATAACGAAGCAAAAAAACGTTGCAAAACCGTGTTGAATCGTTGCAAGGATGCCGGTGGCATAGAAGATCAAATTTCAGGTAATTATGATTTGGCGATTGATAAAGATTGTGTTGCCTATGAACAAGGTTTAATCAAATTAAACCAAACATTAACTAACAATGTGCGCAGTGCTAATTTGATGTTACAAAAAGCACGTTTGGCTGTTCTGCAAAATAAAAACGAATACGATATCAAAGAATGTGTTGGTGCACTGGAAAAATGTATGTTGGATGATATGGTTTGTGGTGATGATTATGTAAAGTGTTTGGATCCAACCAAAAAATATATCGATGAAAATGGTACTGTTGTGTTGGGTAAAAATATCGCAAATATAACAGCATTCTTGAATGATCCGTATGGTATAACTGAAAACAGTTATAACAATACAAAGATAAACGGTGATTTTATTAAAAATTCTGCGAACGATACTATGTGCAGTACGCATGATGGCTCTTGTGTTGTTAATTATTTGATGAAAAAGATCGGAACTGGTGCGACTGTCAAAGACGGGGGGCTTTGTCGTGCTGTGTTGGATAAATGTCAAGATTACACATATAAACAAACTGGAAAGACTGCAACATACGATCCGTATAATGAAGTTGTTATAAATTATATTCAACGCGCTATGGTCAATATCAAAGCGGCCCAAGCAAGAATCATTTCCGATTATGCATCAAGTTGTATGTCAGATGTTCGGGACTGTTATAATCAACAAAATACACAAATTACTTCTTGGACGTCGGCGGCATCAATCGACAATATCTATAAAGTTATGACAGGTGCTTGTTATAATGTTGCTTTGACCTGTGGTTATGCTGTGTTCGCATATGACAGCGATATGGGAACAAAAATAAGCAATATAACGTGCGAATCTATTGGTTGTGGTACAACAGCCCAAGATGGCACGTGTCCTACAAATTCTTGTACAGGATTGTTGGAATCCAAAAGACAGAACGAGTTGATAAACGGAATATCTGAATTGTTCTATCAATCATTATTGTGCCCAGAAAAATCTTCGTTTGATGCGACTTATCGTGAAATTAGTCCAAATAGAACAATAGAAGGTTATGTAAATAATCATTGTAAATGTTACAGCGGATATACTGTATGGGGTGGGACTTGTGTAGCAAGTTGTGCATCAAGCGAATATAGAAATGATTCTGGTGTATGTAAAGCATGTGCAACGGGGACAGAATTATCAGGTGGAGATACCGATACAGAACCAAATGCGTGTGTGGATGTTTCTGTCAGTGCACCTTAATAAAAAAACCGAACATTTTGTTCGGTTTTTTTATTCTGCATTTAATAATTTTTCCATAAACTGATTATGAATTTCCAGTTCGTCAGCCGGAATTTCAAAAGAACGTTTTGGAAAATCATTTCCAATCTTTGGCGTTTTCAAAAAATCTTCGTGTTGTTTTGCAACCAATTCATTTATATCAATTGCCGGGGCAGTGTTTTCCAATTCGTTATAAACATGTGCCAGAATTTCTGCGTCAATTAACGCACCATGCGCATCTGCACGGGCGGTCAAAGAAACACCAAACCATTTTGCCAACGCGTCCAGTGTGTAAGATTTAGGCCCGTAAACACGGTTTCTTGCGATAACAATGCTGTCCAACATTTGTGAGCGTGGAATTGGTTTCAAATGCAGTTTTTCTAATTCGTAATTAATAAAAGGAAAGTCAAAGTCCAAACCATTATGTGCAACAATTTGTGCATCCCCAATAAATTCTAAAAATTTAGGTGCAATTTCAGACATTTTTGGTTTGTCTTCCAAAAATGCATTAGATATTTTATGTACCATATATGTTTCTGGGGGAATTATTTTTCCTTCGGGATTTATATATTCGTGGAATGTTCTGTCTGTTAATTTACCATCTATTAATTCAACGGCGCCGATTTCGATACAGCGATCGCCACGCATGTATTCAAAGCCTGTTGTTTCAATATCAAAGCAAATTATTCGTCCCATAAAACCCGTCCGTATTTTTATAACAAAATGATTGTATAGAAATCTTTTATAAATTACAATATGGAAAATTAAAAAATGTCCATAGATTATATGTCTGATTTGAACGAACAACAAAAACAGGCCGTAACCACGCTTGATGGGCCGCTTTTGGTGTTGTCAGGGGCGGGAACCGGAAAAACACGCGTTTTAACATCACGTGTAGCACATATCTTATATGGTGGGCACGCATATCCATGGCAAATACTTGCATTGACATTTACTAACAAGGCCGCAAACGAAATGCGTTTTCGTGTTGCACAATACAGTGAAATATCTCATTTGTGTGGTGATTTATGGATGGGGACTTTTCATTCAATGTGTTTGCGTATTTTGCGCAGTAATTATGATGTGGCTGGATTGCGACGTGATTTCCTTATTTATGGCGAAGATGATCAAAAGGCAGTACTTAAACGTGTTATTGTGAATTTAGGATTTGATACAAAAGAGTTTAATCCGTCTGATTGGGTTGAAAAAATATCAAATATCAAAGATAAAGGTGTAACTGATTTTGCTAAAATGGATTTATCGCCAAATACACAAAAAATATTAAATGCTTATAATGCAGAACTAACAAATCTTGGTGCAATAGATTTTGGTGATATTATTTTATTTGTTTTAAGATTATTTGAAAAAAATCATGATATTTTAAACAAATATCAAAATCAGTTTAAATATATACTGGTTGATGAATTCCAAGATACCAATGCGGCACAAATGAATTTGTTAAAGATGTTAACAGCAGATAAAGTATGTCCAAATATTTGTTGTGTTGGCGATGATGATCAATCAATATATTCATGGCGTGGTGCAGAAATAAGAAATATTTTGCAGTTTGAACAAACTTATCCAGATGCAAAAATAATTCGACTTGAAACTAATTATCGCAGTACTGCCAATATACTTGGTGCGGCAAATTCTTTGATTAAAAATAATATGGGGCGCCTTGGTAAAGATTTACATGCTGCACCTGGTGTTGATGGTGGCGAACCAGTTTATATATTAACTGTGCCGTCTGATTGGGATGAAGCACAATTTGTAGCAAAAACAATCGCACGCAATTCAAAGAATAATTTTTCATCTTTTGCAATATTGATTCGTATGGGATCGTTATCGCGGACTTTTGAAGAAGAATTTACATCGCATAAAATCCCGTACAGATTGGTTGGGACAACAAAGTTTTATGATCGTGCAGAAATTCGTGATGCGATTGCATATATAAGATTGTTGGTTTATCCATTTGATAATATATCTTTTGAAAGAATTATTTCAAAGCCGCGTCGTGGTTTCGGCGAAGGCGCAATTGCTAAATTACGTGAAACCGGAAAAAGTTTGATGGATGCGTTAAAGATTGCAAAATTATCAACTAAACAAGAAGTTGCTGCGACTGAATTTTTATCTGCATTTGATTTTGATTGGAAAAATACACCGCCAAAAGATGCTGTGCAACAATTATTGGAAAATAGCGGCTATTTGAAAATGTGGCGTGAATCTAAAGATGTGGATGCCCCAGAGCGATTAGAACATATTCGTGAACTAATAACCAGTGTTGTTGCAAAATATAATACTTTGCCAGAGTTTTTGGAACACGCTGCATTGATGATGACAGATGATAATGACAGTGAACAGGACGGTAAAAATTTGGTTTCTATTATGACTATACATGCCGCCAAGGGTTTAGAATTTGATACTGTATTTTTGCCTGCGTGGGAAGAAGGCATTTTTCCAAATGAAAAGAAGGCAGATTCAGATATAGAAGAAGAAAGACGTTTGGCTTATGTTGCGATTACGCGCGCAAAAACACGTGCAATAATTACTAACGCAATGGTCAGAACGGTGTTTGGCCAAAGACTATACCAAAGCCCATCACGATTTGTTAATGAAATCGATAAAAGATATGTAAGTTTTAATGGTGATGAACAACCAAAACAAACTTATTCTTCACAAAAAGTAGATAAACCAAAATTTAAAACAACATCTGTAGTTGGAAAAATGGTGTCACATTCAGAAATGGGGACAGGTGTAATTATAAGCGAAGATGACAATATTTTGACCGTTGCTTTTAAAACGCGTGGCATTAAAAAAGTTGCGCGTGACTTTGTAAAATTTATCTAGATTTATTTTTTCTTTGCTAATGCACTAAATACTTTACCACCAAATCCTTTGATGTTGTTCCAAAGTGTTTTCGAATCGTTCTTTAATTGTTCGCCAAATGAATTATCAATTTTTCCACCAATATCTGTTGCCAGTTTATCTGATTGTCCGGCCATATAGAATATTAGTGATGCACATAATATGGTTGTCATTGCAGAACCAACGGCATAAGTGTTTTGTCCACTGACAGATACGATATTTGTTAGCAGTGCCGCACATATAGCAATTACTATTGCAAGTGATACAAAATATATTGTGGCATTTATAAATACAGATATAACATCAGATATTTTTTTAGCGCTGAATAATTTTAATAAACCACTGTATATTCGACCTGGAATGTTTTTATCATCAGAAGTTGCAGGCATTGCTTCTGCAAGGGCTGTAAACGGCAACATTAATAATGTTAAAAACAGATTCGCGACAACACCCAATGTCATAAATGCATATTTGAATATGCAGCCAATAAACAGAACTATGCAAGCGGCACCAACAACAACCATTGTTGCGCTTTTTCCAAAACCGTTTATCATCCATTCAAATGCAGCGGCAGTTGCATGATAAAAATATACAGAAAGACGTGCAGGCAAACACATAATATTCGCGGCCGCATCAGCGTTTATTAAAAGTTGATCTGATGTGTTTGCGTTAACATATTGGTGTATTGTCGCGCATGTGTCAGGTATATTCACATTATATGCCTGCGCAACCGCATCAAGAATGAAATCTGAAAGATATACACCGACTGATATAATCGGGGTTATAACCAATGTAAATAATTTAGCAGGACCATAATTTAATATTATTACCCATACTGCGATAGTTATACCTTTGATAAATACATCGTATAAAACTTTTTTGTAATCTGTCGATTCGCGAATCATTTTATATGCTTCCAACCCAACCCAAAATACATACATAAGGAATAAAAATAGAATCGTGAAGCGGACCAATGAATTTTGCAGAATTGTATCAATAGAAGAAAGAGCCTTCATAAATACTAAACCAATTTTAACTTCTATTGGGATAAAATTTTTATCATGAAGATTTGTTTGAAAAGTTTGTTGGAAACTTTTTGCATCGCTTTTTAAACCAGAATTATATTGTTCCATATTGTCGACTGTTATCCAATTTCCATATTCGCCAATATCACCATATGGAACATTCCCAGCCGCATATGAAGCGCCGACAAGTGCAGTTGCACAAAAAATGCAAATCAATAAATATTTTAAAATTTTGCGAATTTGCATTTTATTTTCCTTCTTTAATTTTATCTCGTACTTTTGTGTAAATATTTACTGGTGCGTTATAAACAGTTTTTCCAAAATCTTTTATCCATTGCCCATAATCAAAAGGTTCTTTGCTTGTCGATCCAATTAATTTATCAATCTGTGGTGAAACAATCCAGAAATATAGTATGAATACGCCCAACATAAACAACAAGAAGTCAAAGCCATCATCCATAAAATCGAATGCACCAGGATATTTTTGTTCGACCAGATTTTTTTGTGTTTTAAAACATGCTGTGAATTTTTCTTTGTTCATTTCGCCATTAATCAAAGATACGCGTTCACAAGTAGAAAATACATTCATTACAGACATAGTTTTTGCATCCATGTTTTCTTGTTTTACCGTGGACATGAACGGTGGCAATATGCTTGTAAAATTATCTTCTGGGCCTGGGTAATATTGATCGGCTGCAAAATATACAACTGCATAAATAATGGTTATTTTTAAACTTATTTTTAATATATCTATTACAGAGTTAAGTAATTTGTCTACGGCTGAGTTTAGTAATCCTTTGGCTAAGCTCCATACCTGTTCAAACGCAGCGGCCGCAATCAACAGTGGCATAAATATAATGATAAATATTAATTTAAAGAACACACTTAATATTTGGAATAATAAATCAAATCCCATTACCAAGAAAAGTATCACCAGTGCAAGCCCTGCGATCCATGTGAACACACCGCCGGAATGATCATTCAAATCAAGCCACGAATAATTCATTAATGCGAACCCGCCACCAGCGCCCGCCAACATTACAGTATTTAAATTACCCATAACACACATAAATGGATGAAGCACAGGTGTTAATATATCTTCCGCTTTATCTGTAGTTTCCGGTATTTCACATTTCACACCACTTATGACACCTGTCGCCATCATTGAAAGATTTGATCCAAGATACAAAACAGGTGTAACGGTGACATTTGTTACTGCTTTTAATGTTGTTGTGCCTGACCAATTTAATGCCCCAATCAATGCACCAGCAATAAGAATACGCATACCTGTTTTCCATACTTTTTCAAACCATTTTTTGAAATCGAGTTTTATTTCTTTGTCTGACAGGTCTTTGATATCTTTAGATTTTGCTTGTTCATTAATAAATTGGAAAGTATGTGATATTATAAATATACCAAAACCAATTGCCATAAGTATCCACAAATTGTGGACTATACCATTCCAGAACATTTCTGTTGCGCGTCCAAGAACAGCAAATAAATCCCCAATATAAGAGCATAAAAAGCATCCGTTGACAGACGATACATCGCCATTACCTGTGCCAATTTGCTGCATAAAAGCATCAACGCTGGTATAAGAAAGAGACGCGCCACCAATAGAACTGCTGAGATACCAAATACCGACCCCCAACGCAATTGCGCCCATTAAAAGTTTTAGTCCTTGTTCTATCAGCCACTTTTTTATCATTTATCTTATTTCTTTTCTTCTGTTTCTTTTTTTACACTTTCTGGATTAATAATTGTTTTTGCCAAATCTTTTGTTTTTTGTGCGACAATTTGTGTCAATTGTAATACATTTTTGCCCATTTCTGTTGAAAGCGCATCTTCTTGTTTGATGTTGAATACAGATAATATTTTTTCGGTTATTTTAGGAATTTGACCTGCGATATAATTTATTACATAAACCAACACTATTGCGCCGGCAAATGTTATTTGCATTGCGCTGGAATTTTCAAGATCAAAATCAAACAAAGATTCCGTTGTGTTTTGTATTGAATCTGCGTTAACACCATTTGCATCTAAGAATCCACGTATAATTAGCATGATAACCGTATATGTAAGAATTGTAGAAGCAACCGATACGATAGCATTTATTAATTTTTTTATTTGCCCACCACCAAGGTTTGATCCAAGATTTTTCATCCATCCAGGAATATCTGATGCGCCCCTGAATATAAATAACACAACAGATAAAGGGAAAAAGAATGCAAACATTGCCATTGCGAAAATAACATCCATAAAACAAAACGAATATTTTATGAATAATTTTACAAAATTATATGTTAAAAATATCCCAATAAAACAAATAATAATGTGTTTGATAAGTGTGCCGATACCAAGCAAGGCTTTTAAAGTGAACGCTTCGTCTATAATCGCAATTCCTATTTTGATGTATACTTGGAAATTGGCTATGCTTGTTTCAAGAATCTGTATAATTGTATCGCGTAACTGCGGATTAAAGAATCCGTCATTACCAAGTTGGATTGCATTTTCATATGCAGGAATTACATAATCAGATGGCAACATAGCCTTTGAATATTGTAATGTCATTATGGCCGCTGGTTCGAAAGTTATCATTGAAATAAAACGCGGAACGACCAATCCCATTCCCAATAAACTGATCGCAATTAACGATTTTATTAATACCGGTCTAAGATTTTTATCAAACAAAGAATCTTTGCCACCGTTTTTAATATTTTCCCATGCAACATTTGTAGCATAGAAAGCAAACAAAACACCAAATATAACCAGACTGAACAAACACAATCGTTGATATGCAGCTGCCGCTGTATTAGAGATTATAGCAAACAAATTGTCAAATACTGGACAAGTCCAACATTGGATGCTGCTGTCTATTAAAGAGTTTGCCAATTCTTGCATTTGTTATTTCTTTATTTTGTCTTTGATCCCAATAATGTTTTTTATTGTATCTGGTGTTGATTTGACTTTGCCCCATAAAGTTTTTGCATCACCCATTACATTGTTGTACAAATCGCGCGATGTGCCTTTTGTATACAAATCTAATCTGTCGCGTGTCATTTTGAATATGTTTTGCATTAAAAAGAATGTTAAAAGCGCAGATATCCACAATATAGAATGTTGACCAAAATTCATTGCACTATTTGTAATAGATGGAATGTTTGATGTGGAAACGCCGCCGGCAGATACAACAAATACAGATGAAGACCAATTAAACAATGCACGCACAACCGCTATGTTTACACACAGTATAAAGGCACATGCAATCATGGTGATAATTAAATTCTTTAACGCGTCTATGATTTGTGAAAATGCTGGCAGAACATCAAACCACTTATCAGATTTTTTGGCAACCCAGGCCAACACATTAAATGGATACATAATAAGCGATAAACAAAAATCAAATATTGCCTGTATAATCAATAATGCCATAAAAACATTCGCTGATATGAACGCAAAAAGTAGTAAGATACCGGTTATTATATTTAATAAATCTTCACCGCCGTGTGGTATTAGTGTCATCATACTACGAAAACCTTTTTTCAGAAAATCAAAACCATATTTAATAACCTTGTTGTTTTCTTGTGAAATTATATAAACAGGTTTAACCAAGAAATCACAACTGCGTTTTGAAATCCATCCAGATTCTTCAATGGAAGCTGGACATACGGGCGCTTCGGCAGTATCAATTTTTGAATTGTTAATATTCACAAGAATTTGTTCTGTGTAAAAAGAACCAAATTCCAAGAACGGATTTACCAACCATTCTGTTACATAAACAGGTTTTATTTGTAACAAAAATACCCCGGCAATAATAGCGCGAACACAAGGTTTTAAAACGTTTTCAGATATTTTCCATGCGTCTATTTTCTTTTCCCACATTTCGCCGCCGTCTGAAAAGCCTAAAAAAGACAACCAATCTTTTGGAAAATGCATTTTGACAAGATATAAACCAATGTAAAACCCAAGGAAAGCATAGATGAATATGTAAATTATTCCTGTTCCGTTACCAACAAAGAAATTGTATAGAGATGTCGCGATATTCATCATAGTTTCTAACACAAGCGGAACAAAAGGTGCCAGGTTATAAGCATCAAGAATATCTGCATGTGCAGAATTTGTAAATAAAGCACACAAAACAAACACCCCAAACAAAGTTTGGGCGCGACCAAACAAGCGCAATATCACAGGTTTTTGTGTGTGCATTCTCTCTTTTTATTTTTTATATATTGAATTATATCACATTTAACATAATTTGTGGTATAATTAAAATTATGAAAGCATTAAAAAAATTTTGGGTGTGGTTTGTTGCGATGTTACCATTTTCTTCATGGGCGGTTTCGCCGTTGGTAATTGGTGGGGCGGCTGTCGGGGTTGGTATTATCGGTGTTTCAGTATGGCGAACTGTTGCACCGGTTGATATGAAAGATGCGCTTGATTTCTTCACATCATGTTGGACATGTCAAATTTTTTCAGATGTTATGATTTCTATGTCTGATTTGTTGCCAAAGGTTTATTCTGCGTTGGCACGCGTTGTGATACCAATGTCGGCAACATTGTTAGCATTATTTATTGCTTGGAATTTCCTTTCAAATGCACTGAATAACAAGATGGACAGCGCATCAAAGATAATGGGACATTTTGGAACACATGTATTTAGATTAAGTGTTTTGATTATATTACTGTTATTACCTTTGCCCAGATTGATAACGAATGCATTGGTTGAACCTGCGCTGGTTATAGGAACATCTTTCGATTATGTGGTTTCTGATAATAATAAGTTTTCAGAATGTATGGTTGCGACAGCAATAGCGGATCCTGTAAGCATATCGGCGGACGCATCGGCTTATGGTGCTTTTTCTCCAAAGTTAAGACACCAATTGGCTTGCGAGGTGGCAAATGTTCATCAAATAACAGGATTGGGTATGACTGTTGGTTGGACAATGATGAATATGGCTTTTAATTCAGATTACATGCATAAAATATTAGCCAATGTGCCGATATTTCCAAATATTCCAATCTTTTTTGTCGGGCTTTTGATATTGGTTTTGTTCTTTTATGCTCTTTTACCGATACCGTTATATTTTTTAGAGATATTTGTGACATTATCATTAGATTTAATAATGTTGCCGTTAATGTTGATGTCTTGGATGTTTGATGATGAAGATTTTGCTTTGTTCCCAAAAGGCGGTAAAACGATTCGCCAAATGATAGACGATGTTATAAAAGCCGTGGTTGGAATTGCTTTGACTGTGGTATTTTTGACTTTCTCTATAATGTTTCTTAACGCTGCATTTGGCAGTTGGCAAGGTGCAAATATTTTACAGCAAGCAATTATTAATAACGATTCGAAAATATTGATGGATGGCTTGGTTTTCCATAATGACAGCCTTATAACTGTCATTTTAATGGGTATATTCATTGCTATGTTTATGACCATGATTCCACAGTTAACAAAGATGCTTTTCAATATTCAAATATCGGATAAATACTATCAGACAGCGAAAAACGATTTAAATATCATATGGGAAAACCTTAAAAAATGGGCGTCAGCAATAAAAAAATAAAAAATCAAGTGGTTTATTTAACAAAGTGCACTTTTTTATTGGTTCCGAATCTGGTATAATTCCTTGTGATGAGTAAAATTCCGATTCTTTATTGGCCACACAAAACAAACGGTAATGCTGATTACCAATTGTCGCGCAAGGTTATAAATAACCTGACCGGACAAATGCCGGAAGTTGTTTTGGAAGATTTGGATATTAGAGCGATATTCCAAGAAAAACAAGATGCTGTTATTTATTATCCGGTGTTATGTGAATCTACTGGATGGTGGGGCGAATTGTTGGGTGGCGATGGTGTAATTGTCGAAAAGATTATTGTTTCCCCAGAATGTCAATTGATGGTTATTGTCCCATCACAAAGCGCCAATTTACATGGCAAGAACCAATTATTAGCCGCAGAAATAAGACCTTCTAGCGGTTTTTTCAAGAAAATGAATTCTTCAATTGCCACTGTGTCTGATATGTTGGCAACCGATGCTGGAACTATTTTGGCATTGTTTTCCGGTAATAATCAAAATCAATTTATAAACGTTATCGAATCGACTGGTAATTCTTATTTGGGGTGCATTGGTCAATATTAAACCCCTTGAAACAACAACTTTATCTTGATTTTAATAAAAAAGCAGGTATAATCTTCGGGCTATTTAGGTAATTTAAAACAAAGGACGATACGATGAAAAAAGGAATTCATCCAGAATATCATGAAATTAACGTCACAACAACTGACGGTAAAACAGTGAAAATGTATTCTTCTGTTAAGAAAGATTTGGTTTTGTCTACTGACAATTTGAATCATCCTGCGTGGACTGGTCAACGTAATAACGAAGGTGCCAAAGGTAAACGTGCAGAAGAATTCAAAAGCAAATTTGCTGGATTTAAATTTTAATAATCTTTTAAACCAAAAGGCGCCATTATGGATTTGCTGATTAAAGGTTCAACAGAACTAAATAAAATGTTCGCGGCTTTGCAGAATACTGCAACCGGTCTGCGACATGATTTTGGCGAAGTTGAAAATTTACAGCAATCACTTAAAAGTGCGCGCGATTTTGTTTCCAAAGCATCTGCCAGAATTGAAGAAAGCATATTAAACGATTTGCAGTTGGTTCGCCCAAGTGCTGGTTTGTTGACACCAGACGTGTCAAAATCTGGTGACGGTCGTGACGAATTTGTTTTGGCGCTTTCTGGTGCGGCTAATTTTGTTCGTGGAAATGCACATTTTGCAATTTCTTTGGCTTTGCGCAGTAATAGTGAAACAAAAATTGCTTTGGTGTATTCACCAATAGATGAAAGATTATATTATGCAGAAGCAGGCAAGGGTGCATATGTGTTTTCTGCATATCATTCTGAAAAAATTCGCGTATCTAATTTAAGTGAAGCCGCAGATTTGACAATTGGTTATAATACAAAAGGTATTCGTCCAATCATCGCAGGTAATGCACGCGAAACGGGATGCCCAGCGTTAGATTTGGCTTGGGTCGCTGCGGGTAAATTGGATGCATTTATTTCTGATCCAATTGATTATGCCGAAATTGCAGCCGGAGAATTATTGGTTAATGAAGCCGGTGGAAAATTTTCAATGGATACTGGTGATGTAATCGCAACCAATGGCAAAGTAGAATTATAAAAAGAACCGGCATCGCCGGTTTTTTTAATTCGTAAACTTGCATTGTTGGAATATTTAGAATAAAATGTTTTTTATGAAATTTAAAAAGTATTTTCGTATATTTATTAATTTTATTTTCTGGTGCATTGTTGCTGCTATTGCTGGTTTGGCTGTGCTGGTTTTAATTTATGGTCATGATTTACCAGATTATAAAAATTTAGCAACATATACGCCGCCTGTGGCAACACGTTTGTATGCAAGCGATGGGTCGTTGCTTATTGAATATGCCGAAGAAAGACGTGTGTTCATTGATTTTGAAGACATGCCACCACAATTGATTAATGCCTTTATTGCAGCCGAAGATCAAAATTTCTGGACACATCCGGGAATTGATATTCAAGGTATTGTTCGCGCAAGTCTTAATAACGGTATGCGTTTGATGGGTTTTGATACAAAATTTACTGGTGCTTCTACCATAACGCAACAGGTTGCAAAGAATTTCTTTTTATCATCAGACAGAACTATTTCCAGAAAAGTTAAAGAAGCGATTTTAGCTTTGCGTTTGGAACGTGGTTTTTCTAAAAAACACATAATGACACTTTATTTAAATGAAATATTTTTGGGTGCGCGCGCGTATGGTGTTGGATCTGCTGCGTTAATGTATTTCAATAAGCCTGTAAAAGATTTAAGTCTGTCTGAATGTGCTTTTCTTGCATCTTTGCCAAAGGCACCAAACGACAGAAATCGTGCTGTGGAACGTCGTAATTATGTTTTGCGTCGTATGGTTGATGATGGTTATATAACACAAGAAATGGCAGATGCGGCAATGGCCGAACCATTGAATATTAATTCTGGTTTTACAGCGCAGATGGATATGGATTTCCAATATTTTGCAGAAGATGTTCGTCGTCGTTTGTTGGAAAATATTGGCCGCGAAACTTTGTATAACCAAGGCCTTTATATAAAAACAACTATCAATCCTGAACTTCAACGTGCCGCCGCTGCTGCACTGGCCAAAGAATTAGATGAATTTAATAAAAACAAGTCGGTTTCAGAACCTAAATTACAGGGTGCGATTATTGCAATGAATCCGCATACTGGACGTATTGTTGCAATGACAGGGGGGCGTTCTTTCAAAGAAAGTTCTTTTAATCGTGCAACCCAGGCTTACCGTCAAATCGGATCTACAATAAAGCCTTTTGTGTATTTGGCAGCGCTTGAAAAAGGGTATAGTCCAGAAAGTTTAATATTAGATGCTCCTATTGTTGGATGGCGCGAAAATAACAAAGAATGGAAACCTGAAAATTATGACAGAAAATTTTTGGGGAATATACCACTTCGTTTCTCGCTTGAAACATCCCGTAATGTGCCAACTGTTCGTTTGGTTGAACAAATAGGTGTACAGGATGCTATTGAAGCCGCGCAAAGATTCGGTGTGTACCCAAAAGATTTAAAACAAATGAATGAATCTATGGCGTTGGGCAGTGGCGAAACAACATTGCAAAAATTGGTGTTGGGGTATTCTGCATTCATAAATGGTGGTCGTGCGATTGAACCAAGAATGGTTGATTATATCGAAGACAGATATGGCAATTTATTAAGTGGACAAAAACACCAACAAATTGAATGGGAAGAAGGTATGTTGCCACCAATGGAAGAAGAAAAATCAGAACCTCTTTCTGATCCGCAAAGTTTGTATCAAATAGTTTCTATTTTACAGGGAGCTGTTGAACGCGGAACGGGTAAACAAGCACGTGTGGCGGGTCATACAATTGCTGGTAAAACAGGAACAACAAACATGGTCAAAGATGTTTGGTTTATCGGTTTTTCTAAAAACTTAATTGCTGGTGTTTATTTGGGATACGATACTCCAAAACCTTTGGGCAAGGGTGCGGGATCGCATATGGCGGCACGTGTGTTTGCAGATTTTATGAAGGTCGCTTTGAAAGATGAAAGCAATCAACCTTTCTCTGTGCCAGACGGTTTAACTTTTGTTCGTGTTAACAGAAGTAATGGTGTTGCAGCATCACAGGATCCAGATGGTATGATAATCAATGAAGTTTTTAAGCCTGGTCAATCGCCTAACAAGGCGCAAAACAGCGAAAAACAAGACGATAAAGCTGTTGTTGGTGGTATCTTTTAAAAATATATAGATATTCGTTTTTTTTAGTCTTTTTTTATGATAAAATAACCAGTATAAAAAGGAGATTTTTATGCTGACTGATTTCTTGATAAGCCATGGGATTCAATTCTTTGCAAGTGGTTGGACACAATTCGCCGCATCTTTTGGAATGGCCTTTTTGATAATGATTGTTTTTGGACGCGGATTTATCAGATTGATGCATAAAATTCAGGGTAAAGGTCAACCAATCAGCGAAAATGTTCCGGCTGAACACAGAAAGAAAGCGGGAACACCATCGATGGGCGGTATTTTGATTTTAATTTCTATTTTTACTGCGGCACTTTTGTTTATGCCAATGCATAATTCAACAGGATGGATAGCACTTGCTTCGTTATTGATGTTTGGTGCAATTGGTTTTGTTGATGATTATAAAAAAATAAGCAGCCAATCTAAAAAAGCATCTAATGGTTTATCGCCATCTATGCGTTTGGGACTGGAAGCAATTTGTGTTGGTATTTTGGCGTATTTGATAAATAAAACAATGCCAGGATATGTTCCAAATTTATCTATTGTTTTGGGATCAAGTATAGAATTACCTTTGGCAGCATGGGGTGTTGGATTTTTGTATTATGTGTTTGCGTATTTTGTGATATGTGGTTCTGCAAATGCGACAAATATCACAGATGGTTTAGACGGTATGCTTTCTAAACTTTATTTGCCTGTTTTGGTCGTTTTGGTTGTCGCATTATATGGTGCTACACGTACAGGTTTTATGGACGCAGTTATATTCTTGCCACAAACCAGTGCTCTTTATGGTGTGCTGGGTGCAGTATTTGGTGGTGTTCTTGGTTTCTTGTGGTTTAATGCAAAGCCTGCAAGTATATTTATGGGCGATGTCGGATCGCTTGCGTTGGGTGGTTTTATGGGAACGGTTGCAATGTTGCTTAAATCTGAAATTATTATGGGTGTTGCTGCGGGTATGATGGTTCTGATTTTGTTATCTTCATTCTTTCAAACAATGTTCTTTAAAATAACGCGTAAAATAACAGGGGAAGGAAAAAGAATATTTTTACGTGCACCGTTACACCATCATTTTGAAGAAATGGGGTGGCCAGAAACAAAAATAGTGGACAGATTTTTTATAATATCAATATTGTTTTCTGGTTTGGCGTTGGTATTGTTAAAATTTGCATAATGGGTGTAATAGATGTTAAGAATTACGCGTGGCGAAGAAAGTAAATTAACAAGTTGGTATTTTGAAATAGACAGAAGTTTGTTGGGAATGATTCTGTTATTGATAGGTGTCGGCCTTATTACAATGATAACGGCCGGTTCGGCAGACGCAGCCCGTTTGGGTAAACCATGGTTTTCTTATATCCTGCAAGGTTTTGTTCCATATACTATTGGTATATTTTGTTTGTTTGGTTTTAGTATGTTGGACAAAAAGCAAATAATAAAAATATCTATAGTCGGTTTAATTGCTGGTATTTGTGCATTGTTATTTACGTTTGTTCATCCAATCTATATTAATAGATCTGCACGTTGGGTAGTTTTGCCTGGCTTTACATTTATGCCATCAGATATTTTAAAACCTTTTTTTATAATTATAACAGCGTGGTTTTTATCTTATATGCACAAAATATATGGCAGTGATATATTTCTTAATCGCGAAGCATGGCGCGCTAAATTGCAAAGTTGGTGGCCGTATTTATTAGTGTTTTTGATATGTACGGCATTAATATTTAAGCATCCTGATGTTGGAACTGCGGTGTTATATGTTGGGGTTTTGTTTGTTATGCTTTTTGTAGCTGGTTTTCCATGGAAATTCATGCCTGCAATGTTGGGTGTTGTGGGTATTTTGGCTGCTTTGGCAATAACATTTATGCCGCATATTCGTTCGCGCGCTGCACATATTTTTGATATTGTTCCGCGAACACAGGCATGGTATTCAATAAATTCAATAAAACATGGTGGGTTATTTGGTAGTGGTGATGAAGCGTATGTTAAAGATGTTTTACCGGAATCTATAAATGACTTTGTTTATGCTTCTATTGCAGAAGATTGGGGTGCCATAGGCGCGTGCGCATTATTATTATTATTATTCCTTGTGTTAAGCAAATTAATTCAGCACGCATCATCTGCCAAAGATAATTTTGTCGTGTATTCTCTTGCAGGTGCAACGGCACTGTTTGGCGGGCAAATATGTTTTAATTTGATGACGGCACTTCATTTGTTTATAGACAAAGGAATGACGTTACCGTTTGTTTCTTATGGTGGGGTTTCATTTATAACTTTTTGTGTGTTGTTCGGAATAGTTTTGGCGCTTATACGCGAAGACACGTGGAACAGTTAATATCAAGGGGGCAAATATGAAAATATGGATTGCAACAGGTGGAACGGGTGGACATGTGTTTCCTGCACTTAGTGTGGCAAAAGAATTGGAAAGACGTGGGCACAAAATAACGATTTCCACAGATGGCCGTGTTATGAAAATGGTCAAAGACGGGAAACCAAGTAAAGCGCGTGTTGCATTTATTTGGGCGGCTGGTGTTGGTGCAAAATCAAAAATCAAGCAAATGATCGCTTTGGCAAAGATAGGTGTGTCTGCTGTTGCATTGATACTACGTTTTATTTTTTTGCGTCCTGATAAATTGGTTGCTTTTGGTGGGTATGCTTCTGTGCCAGCTGTGTTTGCGGCACATGTGTGGAAAATACCTACATATTTGCACGAACAAAATGCGGCCATTGGTCGTGCTAATAAATTTTCTATGCGCTGGGTTAAAACTTTGATGACAAGTTTTGAACACGTTGATGGCATACCGGGTAAGACAAATGTGCATGTGGTTTATACAGGATTACCTGTAAGAGATGATTTTATAAAAAATGCGAACGCACCGTTGAAACATGAAAATAAAATTTTGGTTACCGGGGGGTCTTTGGGTGCACAAATATTAGATGAAATTGTTCCGATGGCGATTGCAGGTATGAAAAACAAGAAAATATTCATAACACATCAAACCCGTCCTGAAAATGTGGAAAAATTACAGCGGTTTTATGCATCGCACAAAATTCATGCAAATGTTTTATCTTTTATTCGTGATATGGCTTCATCAATTATAGATGCAGACTTGGTAATAGGACGCAGTGGTGCCAGCACAGTTGTTGAATTGGAAACAATAGGGCGTCCTGCTATATTAGTTCCGTTGAATATTAACCCAGATCAGGCGGCAAATGCATCGTCTTTTGCCAAATTAGGTGGCGGTTTTAATATTGAACAAAGCAAATTTACAGCCAAATGGTTGACGGCTACATTGGATGATTTGTTTGATAATCCGACCCGTCTTGATAAAATGGCGAAGAAGTCTTATGTGGAAAATTTAGCTGTTCAAAATATAGCTGATACGATTATAAAATAAAAAATGCCCGTTTGGGCATTTTTTTACTTGCTCCCGATTCGTGATTTGTTCTATGATTGATTAAGGAAGGAAAGGAATGAAATATTTTTCGTCATCTTTAATCGTGTATTTTATGTGCTTGAATGCCGGGATTTGTGCGTATTTGCCGGTTGTTGATGTGTCGCGTGGGGACGTGTCTGCGCGTGCCGCATTCGGTGAAGAAATTGTTTCTAAAAAATCAGTTGCTGTTGCACCTGTTGCAAAATCTGAAAAGAAAGTTGTTGCACGCAGTGCTAAAAAAATATCTGTTCCGGTAATAACTACAGATGTTTTGCAACCAAATCGTCCAAGTTCAGATTTGTGGGCGCGCAATTCAGATGTGCCACTTCGTATGCCACGTATGGATGAAATTGCAGTTATAAGATCTGACGCAGTTTTACCAGAAGAGTCTTTAGATGGTAACAGTGTTGAAATTGCTGAAGTACAAAAATCTGTTGTTGAACGTGTCGCTAGAGACGAAGCTTTAAGCGAATTAAAACAGTTGCGTGCAGAAGTTGCGCGTTTGTCACAATTACAGCAAGAGTCTCAAATAGCAAATGCTCGTCCTGTCACTGTGCGGACACCAATTGCTGGGGCTGCAAATGTTATGACCAAACCTGTTGTTGAAAAAACTGGTGATGTATCTGTGCGCCGCAATGTTGTTTCTATGGATACAGAAAAACAAATTGCAAATCGTGGCGCAGTAAGTATTGCAGAACCTAAAATATCATCTGTTAAAAATGATATGACAAAGATGTCGCCAAATGAATTGAAAAAAGCTTTTAAAAAGACTTATTTGTCAGAAAATAAACATTTATCTACGTACCAAGTTGATGACAGATTTGATGCAGTAAGTGATATGTCTTTTAATAATGAGGGCTTTTCCGCTGCGCGTGATTTATCAGAAATGGATGGTGGTGTACGTCCAATGGAAATAAAGATATCTTTCCTTAATGGAGACAGTGGTTTATCACGTGAAAATTATAATTTATTGGTAGAAACAGCATCCATAGTTGTAAACAATCCAAAACGTGCAATTCAAATTGCTATACCAGAATCTGTAACACATGATAAAGATGGTCGTAAATTGGCAGCAAAACGTTTGGCCATTGTAGAACAAGTTTTGCGTGATGCTGGAATTGCAGATCAACGTATTATACCTGTGTTATCACAACGTGATAGTGATGAATTTGTTTTGCGCATAATTTCTGGTGATATGTTTGAATCTTTGCGTCAACAAAAACGCAATATGTTTGGTGATACAGTGTCTACAAAAACATACAAAAGTATGTCGTGGTAAATTTATTAAAATCTTTTGTGAATTTTATATACCCGCCGGTTTGTCCTGTGTGTAGCGATTTGGTAGAATCGCATGGAAGTTTGTGTGCACAATGTTGGGCGCATTTTAATTGGATATCAAATCCAAAATGTTTTAAGTGCGGGTATCCGTTTCCTGCGGATTTAGATTTGGGACCAAAGCCACTTTGCCCACATTGCGCCAGCGGTGAATGTGATTTAGATTTTATCAGATCTGCATGTGTCTATGACGATGTATCAAAGAATATAATGTTGCCATTTAAACACGCATCACAATTGAAATATCAAACTTTGATGTCAAATTCCATGATAAATTGTTTACGTGATTTAAATTTAGATATAGATGTTGTTTTGCCAGTTCCATTGGCATATAAACGTTTGTTCAAGCGTGGGTATAATCAGGCAACGCTTTTGGCGCGTCCGATTGCAAAGCATTTTAATGCGGTTTTAGATGTGGATAGTGTGGCACGTAAATATAAACAAGATATGGGACATAAAAATGCAAAACAAAGACGCGAAAATGTTCGTGGTGTATTTAATATCAAAAAATTAGACAATATTCGGGATAAGAAAATTTTGCTGGTTGATGATGTTATGACAAGTGGTGCAACTTTTTATGAATTAAATCGTATTTTGCGCAAAGCCGGGGCATCTGCAGTATACGCCGTTTCGTTCTGTCGTGTTGTTCATGCAATTTAGTGTTTTATATTACACAAAGATTGTTGCAGAAAATTTGCTAATTCTAATTCGGTGCTATTCATTGTTTGGGCTGTTTCTTGTAAATCTGTTTTTTCTTTACAAGCGTTTATAATATCGACCATATCTTTTTGATCACTGGTTAATGGTTTTGAATTTGTCTGATCCCAATGGACAGATAATATGTTTTTATTGTTAACAAAGATGCTATAGTTGTTTGTGGCCCAACCATTTATGACTGTAAGTATTTCACGTCCGTTTTTATCGAATACAGTGTATTTATCACCGATATTTAATGCCTTGTGATGAATACGGTTATTGTGAATGGTTTCTTTGATAAGCATTTTGATAATTTTATTCATGATTTTTCCGTTTTTTATACGAAAATCATACGCCTTTTATGGTGTTTTTGCACTAGGAACGTTTTTCCTTTCATTTACTTGATTTTATGTTTTTATTGTGTAAAATTTGACAAGTAAAATAGAGGTAATCATGAACATCGAATTAGGTAAAAATATAGATACGCGTGAATTAGAAACCAAAATTCAAAAATTCTGGGATGATAACCATTTTTGGGATAATGATGTTAATTCTGATAAAAAGTCTTTTTGTATAATGATGCCACCACCAAATGTGACTGGTAATTTGCATATGGGACACGCGTTGGACAATGTATTAACAGATATTGTTTGTCGCTATAAACGTATGGCTGGTTTTGATGTTTTATGGCAACCTGGAACAGATCATGCTTCTATTGCTACACAGTTATTGGTTGAACGTGATTTGTCTAAACGTGGAATCAATCCAAATGCTTTGAGTTTGGATGAAAAATTAAATGCTGCTTGGGCTTGGAAAGCAGACAAGGGTGGTCAGATTATGAATCAATTGCACATCCTTGGTGTAACACCTGTTTGGAAACGCGAAAGATTTACAATGGACGAAGGTTTGTCGCGTGCGGTTACAAAATTATTCGTGAAAATGTATAACGAAGGTTTAATATATCGCGAAAAACGTCTTGTGAATTGGTGTCCAAAACAACAAACATCTGTTTCTGATTTGGAAATTGATACGCGCGAAGAACACGGTAAATTTTATTATTTCAATTATCCATTGGTTGATGGTGGGTTTGTTGAAATCGCAACTACGCGTCCTGAAACTTTGTTTGGCGATAAAGCAATCGCAGTTCATCCTGAAAACGAAAAATTAAAACATTTGATTGGTAAGAAAGCGATTATACCATTAACTGATATTGAAATTCCAATTGTAGGTGACGAACACGCTGATCCTGAAAAGGGGACCGGTGCTGTTAAGATTACACCTGCACATGACTTTGATGACTTTGAAGTTGGTTTGCGCCATAATCTTGAACCTGTTTGTATATTAACAAACGATGCTAAATTGAATAACGAAAGTGTTGTGCCAGAAAAATATCGTGGCATGGATAGATATGTTGCACGTAAGGCTGTTATTGAAGATTTGGAAGCTGCTGGTTTAATGGTAAAAATAGAAGATAAAGTTATTCCAACGCCATATTCAGAACGTGGAAATGTACCTGTTGAACCAATGTTAACAACGCAATGGTTTGTTGATGCTGAAAAATTGGCAATGCCTGCGATTAAGGCTGTGGAAGAAGGTAAAATTAAATTCTTGCCAGATCACAGATATAATTTGTTTATGTCTTGGATGAAAAATATTCGTCCATGGACTATTTCACGTCAATTATGGTGGGGACATCATATACCTGCATGGTATGACGACGAAGGAAATGTTTATGTTGCAGAAACAGAAGAAGAAGCAATTAAACAATCTGGTGGTAAAACTTTAACACGCGATAACGATGTTTTAGATACTTGGTTTTCGTCTGGTCTTTGGCCGTTTTCAACACTGGGATGGCCAGATGATACATTGGAATTGAAAAAATACTATCCAACAGATTTGTTATACACTGGTGCAGACATTATATTCTTTTGGGTGGCACGTATGATAATGATGGGAATTTATGTAATGGGCGATGTCCCTTTCCATACTGTAAATTTCCATGGACTTGTTTTAGATTCCAAGGGACAAAAGATGTCAAAGACCAAGGGTAATGGTACAGACCCGTTGATTTCTGTTGATAAATTTGGTGCTGACGCGTTGCGTTATTGGATTGCCACTGCGCCAATTGGAACAAGTTTAAGATACAGTGATGATGAAGTTAAACGTGGTTCAAGATTATTGACTAAACTTTGGAATGCATCAAAATATGTTTTGATGAATTTAACAGATTTTGATCCAAAGACTACACAACAAATACCTGTTTCTGAAAGATTTGTTGAAGACCGTTGGGTGTTGTCGGAATTGAATAAAACAATTGCAGAAACACGTAAGAATTTGGATAAATATGATAACTATAATTCACGTGCTGCGATTGACACATTCTTCTGGGATATATTCTGTGATCAATATTTGGAATTCATCAAAGACAGATTCTGGGCGCCTGAAAAATATAGCGCAGAATCTAAATTGTCCGCACAATGGACATTGTATACAGTATTGCGTGCAATAATCGGTTTGTATGCACCGTTTATCCCGTTTGTTACCGAAGAATTATGGCAAAAGATTTATAAAGATTTTGAAGGTGGCGAAACTTTGCATTTGACAGCATATCCAGAAGTCAGAGAAGAATACAATACAGATGTATCGCAAATGAATATTGCTTTGGATATTTTGAAAAATGTTCGTGGACTTCGCACTGAAAGAAAAATCGGTAATGGTGCAAAACTGGAAACTTTGACTATTCCATCTGATACACCAGAAATTCTGCATGGGTTGATTAAATCTGCGGCACGTGCAAATGAAATTATTTTGGGAAAAGAAACCGATTTTGTTGTTGTTCAAAACAATGAATAATTACCCATAATATTAGGAGAGTAACCATGGCAACAAAACTGATTGAAGAACACACATTAAAATCGTATCAATGTGACAGATACGGTTTAATGCGCCCAATCATGTTAATGAATGAATTGCAAGGATTGGCGGGAAAGCATGCTGATCTTTTGGGGGCGGGGCGTGAATATTGTTTTGCGCATAATGTTGCATGGGTTGTGACACATATGTTTGTTGATATTATCGATATGCCACGTGCAAAAGAAAAATTAACATATACAACATGGCCAACTGTTCCTGGTGGTGTGCGCAGCGAACGTGATTTTGAAATTCGTGATGAACATGGTAATTTAAAAATTCGTGCGATATCCCAATGGGTTTTAATAAATCTTGAAACGCGTCGTCCTGTGCGTATAAGTGAATATATCCCAGATTGGAATGGTATTGATGAACGTGTTTGGGATCGTGATTTTGATAAATGTCCTGATTTTATTCCAACTAAATCACATGTTATGGCATGTCGTTTTGATGATATTGATGTTAATCAACATATTAATAATGCGGTATATACTGTTTGGGCAACAGAAAGTGTTGGTTTTCAATATCGTAACGAACACAAATTGCGTGGCATAGATGTATATTTTGAACACGAAATAAATCCAAACACACCAACTGTGCGTATAGAGGTTGCTTTTGATGGTGATGTATCACGTCACAAAATTATGACCGATGAAATTGAACATGCAAAGATAGTGTGTCATTGGGAAAAGCAATAATTTTGTTTAATATTGCTTTTTGTGATATGATATAAATCATGGAAAAATCATTTCGCAAAGATGTTTTAAAATTTGTAAAACAGAAATATAAAATTTCTGGGGATGCGCCATGGGCCAAATATCCTGACTTTATTGTGTTAAGGCATACGGATAACCGAAAATGGTTTGGTTTGCTGATGAATCTGCCTAAATCTAAATTGGGGTTAAAAGGTGATAAATATGTTGATATCTTAAATCTTAAGGTGGATCCAATTGTTATTGGTGGTTTTATACATCAAGTCGGGATAATGCCGGCATATCATATGAACAAAGCATCGTGGGTGTCGGTATTATTAGATGGCAGTGTCCCTTTAAATGACATAGAATTTCTTTTAAATGTTTCTTTTGAATTAACAAAAAATAAAAAGGGGTAAAATATGGCGATGATTTATTGCCGTGAATGTGGTGCGCGTCATTCTGATAAGGCGAAAGCTTGTCCAAAATGTGGTTATGTTGAATATGATTTAACAAAATCAACAGTTGTGTATCTATTATTATTATGGTTTTTCGGTTTGATCGGTGCCCATCGTTTTTATGCAGGCAAAACAGCTTCTGGTGTTGTGATGTTAATTTTGACTTGCACACTGTATGGAATTTTAATCACTGGTATTTGGTGGATAATAGATTTAATTTATGCAGTATGTAATTTGGGTAAACCAGAAAATATATTTGCAAAAAAATAAATAAAAAAATCGCCAATCGGCGATTTTTTAAATTCTTTCGATAACCATCATCTTAGTTAACGGCAGATACGGCCAAACGTTTACGACCACATGCGCGACGACGATTCAAAACATCGCGTCCAGATTTAGTTGCCATTTTTTCACGAAAACCGTGTGTTTTTACACGACGTGTTTTAGATGGTTGATATGTTCTTTTTGTTGCCATTGTTTTTATCCTTTTGACTGAACCTTATTTAATCATATGTTTTTTAAAAACGCAACTATTTTATTTGCTTTTTACTAAACCAAGCTTTTTAAGGCCTTCGACAAACAGATACCATGTAAAAATCGCAGCAAATAATTGCCAAAATGGTAAAAATACACCAGTTGTTTTCATGTTGTTTGTCCTTTTGTTTATATGTTTTATTTTAATACACAAACATGTTTTGTCAAGCAGTATTATGGTATTAATTTTTTTGCTGTTTTTGTGCTTTATTTCTTGACCGAAAGACCATTTTTTTGCTATGTTTTTACTATCGAAAAACAAGGGAAAAAGCAATGTCAGAAATAATCGAAACAAATGAAATAAATGAAGTAAAAGTTCCTACTTCTCCTATTGAACATGAAATGCGAACATCGTTTCTTGATTATGCGATGTCTGTTATTGTGGACCGCGCATTGCCTGATGTTCGTGATGGATGTAAACCAGTGCATCGTCGTATTTTATATGTTATGAACGAAGTTGCGCCTGCTACAAAATCAACAGTGAAATCTGCGCGTATCGTTGGTGACGTTATGGGGCGTTATCATCCACACGGAGATTCTTCGATTTATGAAGCTATGGCACGTATGGCACAAGACTTTTCTATGGGTGAAATGTTGGTTCAAGGTCAAGGTAACTTTGGTTCGCGTGACGGCGATAAACCTGCTGCTATGCGTTATACAGAAGCACGCCTTTCAAAATTGGGTGCATCGTTAATGGAAGATTTGGACAAAGATACTGTTGATTGGCAACCAAACTTTGACGGTACATTACAAGAACCAATTGTTTTGCCAACTAAATTCCCTAACTTTTTGGTTAATGGTGGTTCTGGTATTGCTGTTGGTATGGCAACAAATGTTCCAACCTATAATTTGGGTGAAGTTTGCAACGGTATTTTGGCTGTTTTGGATAATAAAGACATTACAGATGATGAATTGTTCGGAATTATCCCAGGACCAGATTTCCCAACAGGTGGAATTATTATGGGGCATGCTGGTGCTTACAAGGCACACACAACAGGTCGCGGTTCAATAATTGTTCGTTCAAAAACTCATTTCGAAACTGTTCATGATCATCAAGCGATAATTGTTGATGAATTACCATACCAGGTTAACAAATCACAATTGATTATCAAAATTGCTGAATTGGTCAAAGATAAAAGAATCGAAGGTATCACAGATATTCGTGATGAATCATCAAAAGAAGGCTTGCGTGTTGTTATTGAATTAAAACGCGACACAATGCCAGAAGTTGTATTGAATCATTTGTTCCAAGATACAGAAATGCAATCTAATTTCCCTGTGAATATGATGGCATTGAATCGTGGTCGTCCAATGTTGTTCACTGTTCGTACGGTTTTGGATGCTTTTATCGAATTCCGTGAAGAAGTTATTCGCCGCAGAACAATATTTGATTTGAACAAGGCGCGTAATCGTGCACATACATTACTTGGTTTGTCTGTTGCATGTGGTAATTTGGATGAAGTTATCAAATTGATTAAAGAATCTGCAAATCCGGACGATGCAAAGGCTGCATTGCTTTCACGTGGTTGGGCTGCATCTGATATCGAAAGTTATATTAATTTGATTGATGATCCAAATACAGAATACAAGGACGGTATGTTCTATATGTCTGAAGATCAAGCGAAAGCAATTTTGGAATTGCAATTGCATCGTTTAACAGGTTTGGAACGCGATAAGATTCATAATGATTTAACAGACCTTGGTGCAACAATTAAAGATTTGTTGGCGATTTTAAGCAGCCACGAACGTATTGTTCAAATTATCCGTGAAGAAACAGCAGCGGTTCGTGATAACTGGTCACAACCAAGACGTACAGAAATATCTGATGCAGAAATCGATATTGATATCGAAGATTTGATTGCACGTGAAGATATGGTTGTAACAGTTTCTAATACTGGATATATCAAACGTGTTGCGCTGGATACTTATCGTGCACAAAAACGTGGTGGCAAAGGACGTAATGCAATGACAACAAAAGATGATGATTATGTTGTAAATGTATTCGTTGCAAATACTCATACACCTTTGTTGTTCTTCTCTTCCAAGGGATTGTGCTATAAATTGAAAACTTATAAATTACCAGAAGCAAACGCAGCAGCCAAGGGACGTCCATTGGTTAACTTGTTGCCTTTGACCGAAGGTGAAACAATCACTGCAATTTTGCCAGTGCCAGAAGACGAAGTTAAACGCGTTGCAGAATCAGGTGTTGAACATTTCTTGATGTTTGCAACTGCATCTGGAACTGTCCGCAGAAATCGTATGTCTGATTTTGATTCTATCCGTGCAAATGGAAAGATTGCAATGAAATTGGACGAAGGTGATTCTTTGATTTCGGTGTTGCCTTGCACAGAAGATCAAGATGTGTTCTTGTCCACATATCGTGGCCGTTGCATAAGATTTGCGGTTCCAGAAATTCGTATATTTGCTGGACGTAATTCAACGGGTGTTCGCGGGCTTTCATTACAGAAAGATGATTACATCATCGGTATGGCAATGTTGAATCATGGTGAATCTGATTCTGTTGTTCGTGCTGCATATGTAAAACAAAGTCGTGCATTACGTCGTGCAGCAACTGGTATCGAAGAAGAAGCGGATGCAGAAGAAGAAAATACAACACTTGTATTAAGTGATGAACAAATGGCAAAAATGGCGTTAACAGAAGAATTCATTTTGACTATTTCTGAAAACGGATTTGGTAAACGTACATCATCTTATGAATATCGTTTGACACATCGTGGCGGTAATGGATTTACCAATATTAAATTGGGTGGTAAAAATACTGCGGTTGCTGGTTCATTCCCAGTAAAAGATGGTCAAGATATTATGATGGTCACAAACGGTGGTAAGATTATCAGAACGCCTGTGGCTGATGTTCGTATCGCAGGTCGTTCAACCGCAGGTGTAACATTGTTCAGAACTGCAGAAGGTGAAAAGGTTGTATCTGCGATCGCGATTGATCACGAAGAAGAAAGTGAAGAAACAATTGTCGAAGAATCAACCAATACAGTAGAAACTGTGGCTGATAACGAAAACGCAGAATAAAATTAGAAGTGCAGGCACATGGAAAATAAAAACGAATTTTTTGTTCCGATAAATGAAGTCGCCAAAGAATTGGATGTGCCTGCACATACTCTGCGTTATTGGGAAAAACAATTTGCGGGTGCAATTCGTCCGGTAACCGGTGCGGGTAATCGTCGTTATTACAGACGTGAAACAATTGAAAAATTACGTTCGATAAAATCATTGCTTTATGACAAAGGTATGACGATTGCAGGTGTAAAAAAGATTTTACATAATGGAACATTTAGCGCAGAAACAAATGTTGAAAAAACACCGGTAAATGCCGGGGTAAAAAAGGTCGAATCGTCACCAATTAAAAGCATTAACAGTGACGATATTGATATTGCAATCAATCTGTTAAAACAAGCCAAAATGTTCCTGGATTAAAAATTAAAAAAACACCGGCAAATGCCGGTATTTTTTTATTATTTTTATGGCACTCCCAATGGGAATCGAACCCATATTGTCAGAATGAGAATCTGGTGTCCTAACCGTTAGACGATGGGAGCATGCTTCATATTTTATACTTATAAATCAGCTTTTTCAAGTATGGGTTGCCAAATCTTTGTTATGGTTTCAATATCTGTATTTTTATCTATGATATCAAATGATTTGGTGATTATTTCCAATTGATGGTCGCTCCATCCCTGATTGGCCATTTTATTATTAAACCATGTTTGTATTTGGACTGATTCTGGATCGTGAATTATATTCATTTGTTCAAAATTAGCAGATGCCCAATCTGCAACCATTTCATAAAGATTGATATCAGGAATTTCTGTTGCGTCTTTATAATGTTGAATATGGTGTGTTGCGTACGCATGATGCAAATTTACAGCATCGCGACACAGCGCTTCGTGTTCCGCCGTTGGGTGAAAGTTTTTATGATATGTTTTATAGAATATATATGAATAGCCTGTACGAATTGGTTCGCGGACTTTGTCACTGTCATGTTCTGGGAAATGGTATCCCAAAAGTGATGCGAAATAATTCATAGATTCCACATGGCATTTAATGCGCAATTCATAAAAATCAAAAATATCATTTACGTTTATGTTCATTTTTTTGTCCCCATAAAATATGCCGGATCAATAGATTTATTATTTGAAAAACCATGTTTGATTGTTATTCCAGATACAGAATTTTCTTTGCCACTGTAATGCATTTCATAATGCAGGTGTGAAATGTTTTTGTTCATGGTTGGATAATCTGTTTGCTGTGTGTTTTTAAACGCTTTCGCACCGCCTGTATTACCGATAGTTCCAATTTGACAACCAGCAGATACATGTTGGCCTTGATGCACCAAAACTTGATTTAAATGCATATAATATGTTGTAAACCCATTTCCATGATTTATACGAATGTAATTTCCGGCAGAACTACCTTTCTTGTTATGTTTTACTGTATCTACTGTGCCGTCAGCAGTTGCAAAAACAGGTCTGTCATAATGCCTTTCTGTGCATCCTATATCAAAACCATAATGGTTATCCCATTTTGGTTGATCTTTTGTTCCAAAGTTTCTTTGACCATATCCAGAACAATATGTGTAATCTGATTCTAATACCGGCTTACCAATCGGAACAGTTTGCCCAGATTTAATTGATGGATTTGTTAAAGTGCATGAAGCGTTTGATGTGCTGATGACAGGGATTGTGTTGCCGGTTTGATTCGTTTGTTGTATTGTTTCATTTTGTGCGATTTCTTCAGCAGCATCTTGGTCAGTATAAACGATATTTAATTGTTCGTATGCATTTAAGTCTGCGAACAGGGCATAATCTTCTGATTTAAATTCTTGTTTTGCAGAAAAACTTAAATCATTAAAAGTTGTCGGGAATTTTTGTGCCGATAAAAAACTGTCCGCCAATGCAGCAGAAAAACCAACCATAAACAAAGATAATAATAGTGTTTTTTTCATTATATACATTTTTCCATATTATACCCCAAAATCGCACTAAAAGATAGTTTTTATTCGCTTTTTGTGATATAATTCCTCTTTGAAAAAAGGGGGGTATATTATGCGTGAGTTAATCGCTTTTTGTTTGTTATCAGTTGTCACGGTCTTGGAATTATTTGCGTACCTTCCACAAATTATTCAGTTAATAAAAACTAAATCGGCAGATGATTTAAGTTTAGCTAGTTGGTTTACTTGGTTGTTTTCTGATGTATGCTATTTGGTTTATGTATTAATGGAAAGTCCAGAATTTGGTGTTGTGTTTTTAGCGAGCCTTAGTTTGTTTCTTGTATTGTTGGTATATGTTTTGACGATTTATTACCAAAAACACGGTAAAAAAAGTATCGCAGATAAATAAAACTGATATTATGATTAAAATGGAATAGGGGCGCAAATATGGTAGATATTATTAAATCACAAGGTTGGAATTGGGAAATTGTTTCTGATGAATTTGCAGATGTTTGGAAAAATCCAGCACCAGAATCTTTCTATCTTTTACATCGTTGGAAAAAACAACATAAGAAAAATTTCTTAGATCTTGGCTGCGGCCTTGGGCGTCATACTGTTTTGTTTGCTTCAAATGGTTTTGATGTGTCTGCGTTTGATATAAGTGAAAACGCGATAGAACGCACAAGTAATTGGGTAAAAGAATTGGGTTTAAATGTAAATATTAAACAAGGTGATATGTTAAATATACCTTTTGATAACGAAAGTATAGATTGTATTTTGTGTATGAATGTAATTTCGCATACTGATACAAACGGCACATATAAAATCGCAGACGAATTGAAACGTGTTCTGAAAGCTGGTGGTGAATGTTATTTAACTTTGGGTTCAAAAGAAACCTGGGGTTTTAAACAAAATTGGCCGATGGTTGATGCAAATACAAAACTGCGTGATGAACAGGGACCGGAATATATGATTCCTCATTTTTATGCAGATTATGATTTGATATTTAAAATCTTCAAAGATTTTGAGATTGTTGATATAAAACATATCGGAACATATTACACCAAAGATAATAAAACATACGAAAGTTATCATTGGCATATTTTGATAAAAAAGAAATAAAAAACCGTCCTTTTGGACGGTTTGTTTTTTTTATCGTGCTTGTGTTTGGACCAGGGAAGATTTGATTATTTCTAATGCTTTCTTCAATGTAACCAAAGGGATATTCAATGCAGGAAGTAATCTTACTTTGTCTTTTGCTGTTAAACAAAGAACGCCTTGTTCCATACATTGTTTTACAACTTCTGCTGCGGTTTTATGTGCTGGTTTAATACCAACCATCAAACCGATACCAGATATTTGTTCAACATTTGGATCGTTTTTGAAAAATTCTTTGATGAATTTTCCTTTTTGTTTTACTTCATCAAGCATTTTTTGATCGATTCTTTTGACAATTGAAACCGCACCCGCCGCTGCAACAGGGTTTCCACCAAATGTTGATCCGTGATCGCCAAATGCAAAAACATCTTTTACTTTTTCACCCAACATTGTTGCACCCATAGGCAGACCACCAGCAAGACCCTTGGCCGTGCTGACAATATCTGGTTTAACACCGTAATTCATATAGGAATAAAATTCCCCGGTTCTGCCATTACCAGTTTGAACTTCATCTACAATTAAAAGAATATTGTTTTGTTTGCAATAATCTTCGATTGCTTTGACATATTCTTTTGGCAAGACATTTACACCACCTTCGCCTTGGATACATTCAATCATAATGGCGGCAGTTGTTTTTGGATCAACTGATTTTAATTCTTTGATATCACCAACATGAATATGTTTGAACCCTTGTGTCAAAGGTTGGAAAAGTTCATGATAATGTTCTTGTCCTGTGGCGGCCAATGTTGTTAATGTGCGTCCATGGAAACCATTCCAAAGTGTGACAATATTGTAACAAGCGGCACCTTTCTTTTCGCTTGCATATTTTCTGGCTGCTTTGATTGCGCATTCATTTGCTTCGGCCCCAGAATTAGAAAAGAACACTTTGGACATACCTGTTTTTTTGGTTAACAATTCTGCCAATTTTGCACATGGTTCTGTGTAATAAAGATTGGAAGTATGTTGCACCAAATGAATTTGTTCTGTGATTGCGTCTTGCCACATATCATCACAATAACCAAAACTTGTTACACCAATTCCGGTTCCCATATCAATATATTGTTTACCTTGATCATCAACAGCAATTGAACCTTTGCCTGAAACGATAGTTACAGGAAATCTGTTATATGTTGATGCAATATATTTTTTATCCATTTCTTGAATGTTCATTTTTTTATCCTTGGTAATAGTTGTTCCTGTTCCTTTATCTGCCATTAATTCTTTAAGAATTGAATGTGGAACACGTCCATCTATGATGGCGACATTATTAACACCTGCATTAACGGCTTTCACTGCACATTCAACCTTTGGTATCATGCCACCAGAAATTATTCCGTCTTGTTTCAAATTCGCAGATTCCGAAACAGAAATTTCAGAAATCAGTGTAGATGGATCATCTTTGTCTTTTAATATTCCGGCAATGTCGGTCATCATAATTAATCTTTCTGCGTTCAATGCGCCCGCGATATAACAAGTGGCGGTGTCACCATTAATGTTATAAGCATTGCCTTTTTCGTCTGCGCCAATTGTTGAGATTACAGGTATATAACCTTTTTCGATTGAATCAAGGATAATTTGTGGATTGACTTTTGCTACATCGCCAACAAAACCCAATCTTTCATCTTTTTGTTTGCACATCAAAAGACCGCCGTCCATACCAGACAAACCGATTGCTTTGATGCCGTTTTTATTAAGTAGATTTACTAAACCTTTGTTCACTTTTCCGGCCAAAACCATTTGAACGATATCAACAGTTTCTTTATCTGTGACACGCAACCCATCAACAAATTCTGGCACCTTGCCAAGTCTTTCCATCAAAGAATTTATTTCAGGACCACCGCCATGAACCAAAACAACCTTTACCCCCATGGACCACAACAATGAAATGTCTTCCATGACCTGTTGTTTTAATTCTTCGCTTTTCATGGCATTACCGCCATATTTCACAACCACTATTTTATCTTTATAGCGTTTAAGATATGGCGATACCTGTTTTATAATTTCTGATTTATCTGTATTCATTTTATATAACCATTGTTAATTTTTAGGTTCTGTAATCCCCGTTAATTTTTACATAATCATATGTTAAATCACAACCATATGCAGTTGCCGAAGCATCTCCGGAATTCAAAGATACCAAGATTTCGATTTCGTCTTCTAACAAAATTTCTTTTGCGATTTCTTCAGAGAAAGGAACCCCAGCACCGTCTTTGCAAACTTCGATGCTGCCTTTGTCACTTTTGAAAGAAACATCAACTTTTGTGACATCAACATCTGCACCGCTGTATCCAATCGCACAAAGAACACGACCCCAGTTAGCGTCAGAACCAAACATAGCGGCCTTTACCAATGAAGAACAAATAACACTTTTTGCAACTGTTCTTGCGATCTCTTTTGTTTTTGCACCAGAAACTTTGCATTCCAATAATTTGGTTGCACCTTCGCCGTCTTTTGCGATTCTTCTGCAAAGGTAGACCATCAATTCATTCAATGCATTTTGAAAAATATGATAATCTGCATTTTCTTCCGTGATTCTTGTGTTGCCGGCCATACCATTTGCCATAATTGCAACAGTATCATTTGTAGATGTGTCACCATCAACAGAAATCATATTGAAAGTATCTGCAACAGTATCGCTTAATGCTTTTTGCAAAAGCTTAGAATCAATGTTCACATCTGATGTGATATAAACCAACATGGTTGCCATATTTGGATGAATCATACCGCTGCCTTTTGCGATACCACCAATGTGGCAAGATTTTCCATCGATTTCAAATTCGAAAGCGATTTCTTTTAATTTCGTATCGGTTGTCATGATACCCAATGCGGCATCTTGGCTTCCTTCGGCGGTTAATCCTGCAACCAAGGCAGGAATGCCGTTTTTAAATGGTTCAATGCTCATTGGTTGACCAATAACACCAGTAGAACCAACGATAACATCTTTTTTATTTATATGAAGTTCATCTGCAAGCAGTTTGCATGTTTCTTCGGCAATTTCGATGCCGTTTGCATTGCAAGTATTTGCATTACCGCTGTTGCAAATAATTGCTTGGGCTTTACCATCTTTTAAATGTTCTTTTGTAACAAGTAATGGTGCGCCTTTAACTAAATTGGTTGTAAATACGGCAGCCGCATCAGCAAGCACATCAGAAAAAATTAAAGATAAATCTTGTTTTGTTTTATTTTTTCTTATTCCACAATGCATACCGTATGCTTTAAATCCGGTAGAGGCACATACACCCCAATCAACTCTTTTCATATTATCTTTCTCCTTTTGTTGTTGTTACCAGTCCGGTATATTTTTTTAATCCCATAACAATGTTCATATTTTCAATTGCAGAACCAGATGCCCCTTTGCCAAGGTTATCGAATCTTGAAACCAGGGTGATTCTGTCATTGTTTCCAAATACGGACACTTCCATGTCATCGCGACCCGCGAATGCAGATGCAGACATAAAACCATTTTCATCATTGTTTTCAGCAAAATGAACCAAACCATTTACATATAATGATTTATATGTTTGTTTGATATCTTCGATATTACCACGCAATGCATTTGCTGGTAAAAACACAACAGTTGTCATTCCTTTGTAAAAAGAAGAAACAATTGGTGAAAACAAGGGGGCATTTTTCAAACCACAAACCTTTGTCATTTCTGGCAAATGTTTATGATTTTGTGTTAAGCCATAAATTCTTGGTGCTTCAAACAGGTCTGGTCTGTTATCAGATTCATATTCTGCAATCATTTTCTTTCCACCACCAGAATATCCGGTCAAAGAATATGCAGACAATATTGTATCCGCAGATATCAATCTTTGATATACCAATGGTGCGACCAATGCGATAAATCCACTGGCATGGCAACCAGGGTTTGCGATTCTTTTAGAATTTCTTATTTTATATTCTTGGTTAGGCAATTCAGCAAAACCGTAAGTCCAATTGTCATTTGTTCTGTGTGCGGTTGATGCATCAATAATAACAGTATTTTTATTTTCAACCATTTTGACGGCTTCGATACTTTCCGCATCAGGCAAACACAAAAAAGCAATATCAGATGAATTTAAGGCTTCTTTTCTCGCATCTGGCGATTTTCTAAGTTCTTCGGGCAGCGTGATTAATTCAATATCTTTTCTCTTTGAAAGCCTTTCAAAGATTTGCAGACCTGTCGTTCCTTTGCTGCCGTCTATAAATATCTTATACATATAACCGGTCTCCGTTTTTTAAGCGACATTATGGGACATTTTTGCATAAAAAACAAAAAGGTCAAGTAAATATAAGGTATTAGTTCATATGTTCTGATATTGGTTTGTTGTTGATAAAAAAGCATTAAAGATAATTTTATTGCAAAAATTTAGTATAAATATATAATAAGGCTTACATTGGAGCGTCGTCTAATGGTAGGACAAGAGATTTTGGTTCTCTTTATCATGGTTCGAATCCGTGCGCTCCAACCAAGAAATCTGCCGGTTTTAGACCGGTTTTTTATTTTTTTAATAACAAAATCTCGATTCGGTTTTACATAAGCGCGCGGATTCTTTTGCAAGCGGAATGTTTTATAAAAATTATTAAATTTTTTAATATTTTAGTCTTGACTTTATTCTGGGTATGAATATAATCATTAAAGTTTTTAATAATTCGTATTTTTTAGTAATTACCAAGGGGTGTTTTATGACACATACAGAAGTGACAGAATTAATGGCAGAAAATATGCGCATTATGGGACGTCTGTCCAGCAGGTTACAACCTTTGTTGGAAGACAATTCTAAAAATTCCAGACAGCAAATGTCTGTTTTAGTTCGTCTTTATTTAGCGGGCAAAATCAAATTGAAAGATTTTGCAAATCGTGAAGTTATATCTACGGCTAATCTTTGTGCTGTATTTCGCAAATTGGAACAAGACAAATTGGTCGTGCGTTCTATTGATGAAAATGATCATCGTGATACTTGGTATGAAGTGACAAAATTAGGCAAAGCTTTGGCTGAAAAATTAATTGATAAATTTATGCAAGGTCTTGAATCTTTGTGCAAGGTTTTACCACGTGAAGACGAAGATAAATTGGCGAATACTGTTAAAACTATAAATGAAATTCTGAAAAAGATGGAGGTTTTGAATGCGTAAATTATTTTGTGCGTTTTTATGTGCGCTGATGGTTATTCCAAATGCTTTTGGTATAGAATTATCGTTGAAAGATGCTGTTGATAAAATTGTTGCAGAATCTAATGATGTAAAAAAAGCAGACGCAAATTTAAAAAAAGCAAAAGCCCAATTGGATACGATAAATGCAAATCGTTGGATGTCAATAGAAAGTACACTGTCTTATATGAATTTGATAGATCCAAAACATCCAACCAGTTCCAAAGGAATCACAATTCCATCTGAGATTGGTGCTATCTTAGAACATTCACCAATACAATTCGGAGAGATTCCGGATAATATTTTTATGGCCGGGGTTCAAGTGACACAACCTATTTATACATTTGGAAAAATTGGCAATGCGGTTGATGCAATGCACGATGCAATTGATATGTCTAAGTCCGCAAAAGAATTAACTTTGCGTGAAGTCAAATATGCTGCTGCTAATCTTTATTGGACTGCAAAAATGACAGATGAAATTGTAGCGGCCAGTGAAAAAAATCTTAAGAATGCACGTGCGGCAAAAAAGAAATTAACAGCGGCCGGTCGTGCAAATCGTAGTAATTTGATCAAGATTGAATCTGATATAGCAATAAAAGAAATAAATTTATCTGATGCTATGTTTGATCGTGATACTGCATACAGTATGTTAAAAATTATGGCAGGTATCGATGAAACCGAAGAAGTTGTTTTAACAGATAATTTCCCAGATAAATTTGAAGTCATAAATGTAAAAGAATTAAAATCTAATCCGCAATGGGATATTTATCAAAAACAAGTGAAAATGTATGAATCAAATGCACGATCAAAACGTGCCGGTGGATATCCGACATTGGCAGCCGTCGGTGCATATGATTATTATTCTTTGGGCACAGATGTTGGTAATATATTTAGTAAAGAAGGCAGTCAATCTGCTTATGTTGGACTGGCTTTAAAGGTTCCGTTATTCAGTGGTGGTTTGCATTCTGCAAATGCAACAATTGAAGCGATGAATGCAGAAGCCGCACATCAAGAATTGGATAAGTCTAAGAAATTGATACGTCATGAATATAATACAGCAGTAAGAAAATATAAACATCTTTGTGATGATTTGGGTAAATTAAAAGATGCGCATAATTTAGCACAAAAAGCATATGATGTATCTGTAAATCGTTTCGCAGCAGGTCAAACATCTGCCATTGAGTTGTCTGATGTTTCTGGTGCGTTGTATCAAATGGATATGGCATTGATAAGTGCGAAATATAATATTTTGATGGCTGGCGAATCTGTAAAAAAATTGGGTGAATAAAATGGTTAAATTAACAAAAACAGAAATTATAGAAAATATAGTAAAAAAACTTAAAACACGCAGATCCAAAGCGATTATTTATACAGTGTTTTTGGTATTGGTTGCTTGCGCTTTTGCAAATCGTTTTTACGCGGTAACCCAAGAAAATAATTTTGAAGTTTTTAATATTATTCGTCATAACAATCAAAATGGAGTCCCTGTTCGTGTGTTAGAAATGCAAAAAACAGATGGTGTTTTATATGAACCAATAACAATTAAAAATAATCGCGGATATGTTTCCGGGGCACGTTTAAATTATTTCAAAGCAGGGCAAAAAATAGGAAATTGTAAAATTGTTTCTGTATCGCGTAACATAGATTTAGATACGGGTATGCACGTTATAAAAACATCTGGTTGTGCAAATGGTTTGCAATATGTTGAAAATAAAAAGAATGGTTTTTATGTCCCTGTATCTGCGTTACACGGATTTTCTGTATATATTGTGAATAATGGCATTGCCGAAAAACGAGATGTTGTTATAGAAAATCGTGATTTGGACAATGCATTAATTAAATCGGGAATCAATGCGGGTGATATACTTATCTTATCTAATATTCAAAACGGTGAAAAAATCAAAGTAGAAAAGTAAAGGAAATCAAAATGTTAAAGTTCTTTATTCGTAAACCTGTCACAACAATTATGTTTGTTTTGTTCTTTGTGATATTGGGAATAGTTTCTTTCCCAAAGATGAACATAGAACGTACACCGTCTGTTGATTTTCCTTATGTGACAGTGACATTTATTTATCCTGGGGCAACACCAGAAGAAATAGAAAATCAAGTTGTAAAAAAAGCGGAAAACGCTGTGTCCGAAGTGTCAGGATTGAAAAAGATCACTTCCCAGGTTTATGAAAATTCTGCATTTGTGATTTCTGAATTTAATTTGGGTGTTAATGTTGATGATAAAGCAAACGAAGTAAAGGCAAAGATAGACGGACTTGCCAATGAATTTCCTGATGATTTGAAACAACCTGTTATTGCAAAATTAAATCCGTTACAAACTTCTGTTTTAGACATTGTTATAAAAGGTGGCAATCCGCGTGATGTTGAAAAATATGTATCAGATACGCTTTCAAATAAAATAACCGCAGTGAAAGGTGTTGCTTCTGTTAATACTTTTGGTGGTTTGCAACGTGCTGTTCGTATCGCGATGGATCCAGATTTAATGGCGGCGCACGGTGTTACGATAACGGATATTGTAAGTTCTATTGCGACACATAATTTAAATGTTCCTGGTGGAAAAATTGAAACATCTATTAATTCGGAAAATGTACGTTTCATTGGTGAATTTAAAGATGTAAAAGCCATTTCAAATCTTGAAATCACAACAGTCGAAGGAGAAACTTTTAAATTATCAGATGTTGCAAGCATAACAGATGCTGCGCGTGATATTGAAAAAGGTGCGCTTTTTAATGGTGAAAATGTTGTTATTTTGTCTGTTGTAAAATCTTCTGATGGTAATGCGATTAAAATTTCTAGGGCTTTGAACAAAAAAATGGCAGAATTTGAAAGTGAGCTTAAAACCAAATTCCCAGATGCAACAATGCAAATAGTATCTGATTCATCAACGCATGTATCAGAAGATACTAACGATACAATCAATGGTATTATATTGGGTGTTATATTTACAATCATTGTTTTGTTGGCATTTACGCGTAATTGGCGTTCAACAATTATAGCGGGGGTTGTAATACCTGCGTCTTTGTTGTCAGGTTTCTTCCTTATGGATGGATCTGGGTTTACAATTAATTCAATGACTTTATTAGCATATGCAACGGCGCTTGGTACGCTTGTGTCAAATGCTATTATTTTGATTGAATCTGCATTAACAGAATTGCGTGCTGGTAAAACACCAGAACAGGCTGCAGAAGACGGAACGCGTAATGTTGCTGTTCCTGTGTTGGCAGGTGTCGGAACCAATGTGGTTGTGTTTTTGCCTTTGGCATTTATGGGCGGCATTGTCGGTCAATTTATGTTACAGTTTGGTATGACAGTTGTTTATTTAACTTTATTGTCTTTGTTGTTTTCTTTTACGTTAACGCCTATGATGATCGCAAAGTTATTAAGATTGCCACGTAAGATTCAAACTAAACGAGATATTAAAGAAATAGAAGAGCACAACAATCAATCGCGTTTACACAGTTGGTATCAATATCAAATCCGTCATCCTTTCATCGTTATTATAGGTGCTTTTGCTGTATTAATAATGTCTGCGCAATTGATGAAGTTTGTTGGAAATGAATTTTCACCATCAACAGATGCGAATGAAATAACAATTATTGCGCGTGCGCCAATGGGTAGTGTGTATGCTAAATCTGAAGCCATTGCACGTGAAATTGATAAACGTGTAAAAGAATTTCCAGAAGTAGAATCTACAACAATCAAGATAGGCGACAACGGACTGCAAAATATCGATGTAAAAGTTACATTGGTTGATGTAGAAAAACGTGATATTAGTGATAAAAAATTGGCACAAAAAATGTTGCCAAGATTGTCTGATATCGTAGATGCAGAAATACAAATTCGTGCTGGTGAAAATATCAGTGGATCTGGGATAAAATCGGATATGCAGTTGAATATTTATGGTGAAGATGATGCAAAACGTAATGCCTATGCCAATCAAATAATTGATATAATAAACAACATTGATGCAGTTCAAAGTGCTGTTTTGGCACAACAAGTACCAGCAAATGAAATTCGTTTTGTTCCAGATAGTGAAAAAATGAATTTTTGGGGTGTAAAAAACGTGTCTGCAGGTTCAACATTACGTACAGCATTGTTTGGTAATGATAGTTATAAATATAAAGAAAAGGGCGATGAATATCCAATCATTTTGGAATTTGAAAAACAGTTCAAAAAACAATCCATGTTTGACAGTGTTTATGTGAATTCTCAAAAGGGTATGGTTGCGCTTTCTCAATTAGGAATATTGGAAAACGTGCCCGCTACATCTAATATTTATCGTATCAATAAAAATCGTGTGACAGAAATCGATATTAATATTGGTAAATCTACAGTTGGACCCGTTCAAGCACAAATACAAAAACAATTAGATATGATAAATTGGGAGCCGGGTTACAGTGCTTCTTTTGCTGGTATGTCGGAAATTCAAGACGAATCAACATCTGAAATTGCCCAGGCTTTCTTGTTGGCAACCATACTAACATTTATGTTGTTGGCGGCAATTATGAATTCTTTTATACACCCATTCACAATAGCAACTTCTATTGTCACAAGTTTTGCCGGGGTGTTTGTGGCATTATTCTTGTCAGGTGCGTCGTTTAATGTTGGAGCCATGCTTGCTTTTATTATGTTGGTTGGTTTGGTGGTTAATAACAATATTTTGGTGTTGGAACCAACGGTTGTTCGCGTGCAAAATGGGGAAGAAGCTAAAAAAGTGTTGTGGGAAGAATTGATGGATAAAAAACGTATGATTTGGATGACCACAATAGCTGTTGTTGCCGGTATGATACCACAATTATGGTCTAATGACGGTTTAAAAGTTGCGATGGGTGCGGTTATGATCGGTGGTATGTGCGCTTCTTTGATATGGACATTTACTTTGACACCATCTTTGTTCTTTGTAATGGAAAGATTACGCAAGAAAATATACAGAAATAAATAATATTTGACGAAATATGCTTTAGGTATTAAGCTGTAGGTTGTAAAAAAGGCAAAATATGACAAACAATAAAATTGTTTCAGATATTAAAAAAGCAGGATTGGTCACAACCGCTGTTTTTACATTGAATGCGTGTGGCAATAAACAATTGTCGGAAAGCCAAATGCAAATCGCTCAAGCCAAAACAGATAGTACTTTGGCTGTTCATCATGAATACAGAATGGCAAAAGCGGCCGTCGATTTCGGTGAAACAAAGATTAACGAGTATCGTAATGCCAATAAAAATTTAGTTAAGATGTATGCAGAAAATTATATCAAATCTAGTATAACAGATATTGCTTTGCGCAGATTTATGTTGAATGCGATTGATAATGAATCTGTATTGTTTGCGTTGGATAACGAAGATGTAGAAAATGATACAATTTCAGTTAACACATTGACTACAATGCGTTATGTTCGTCGTACACAAAGATGGTTCAATGATATGATATTATATTTAACAGATAAATATACAGAACAACAATTGTTAAACAGTGAATTTTTTAATGTTATTAACAATCCAAAATTAAAAAGAAAATTTGAATATAATACAAAACAAATAGAATATTTGAATTCTTGTATAGAATTCCCATTGAAACGTGAAAACGCTATTAAAACTGAAGTATTAAATAAATATGTAAAAGAAGCAAAAAGACAAAGATAACCACATGTTAAAGAAAGTAGATGTTGTAGTTTTTGATTTTGATGGGACGCTTTCGGCCAGTGATTCAAATTACGAATTTTTCAAGTATTGCTTTAAGCATTCAATACGTCCTTGGTTGTTTTTACCATGTGTTTTGGCTGGTGCTATCGGTTCTTTTTTGAATCATGATGGAATATGGTGGCGTGAAACAATTCGTAATTTTATAACACCAAAAATGGTTGATGATTATTCTGTGGCGGTTCTAAAATTGCACAGACAAAAACGTTTTGGGTGGGCAAAAGAAGTTGTATCTAAAGAACATGCCAAGGGTAATAAGGTACTTTTGATTTCCGCTTCGCCCGACTATTTAATCCCGTTTTTGGTAAGTGATATGAAATTTGATGCTGTCTTTTGTTCAAAAATGGAAAAAGAAAAACCATATAAGTATAAATTCTTATGTTGGGGTAAAAACAAAGTAATCGCATTAGATAATTGGGCGATAGAGCATAAATATATTCCAAATGTTGTTCGTGCTTATTCAGACAGCAAGAGCGATATGCCAATAATGGAAATAGCAAAAGAACAAGTTTGGATAGATAAGAAAACAGGTTTAAGAAAATTATAAAAACACCGGCATTTGCCGGTGTTTTTTTAATCTTCTCCGAAATCCATATCGCGTAATTTTTCGGCACGTGGTGATATTTTAGAAATAGATGTTTTAATCTGTTCTATATCGTTTTGTGCCATATCAAAATGTTGCGCGACTTTTGATGTGCGTTCATCAAGACGTGAAAGGTCGGTTAACAATAAATCTAATTCCCTTTTTATTTTGCCCGCTACGCGTTTGATTTTGATATCTGAAAGGACCGCACGAATTGTATTCAATGTTGCCCACAATGTTGATGGCGATACAATGAATACTTTTTTGTGTGCGGCATATTCGATTGTGTCTGGGAATTTGGTGTGTAATTCCATAAATATAGATTCCGATGCAATAAACATCATTGCGCTTTCTGCTGTTGTGCCCGGGATAATATATTTTTCGGCAATCGCGTCAATGTGTTTGCGAACGTCTAATTCGAATTGTTTGCGTGCCATACCGTCATTTTTATCCTGTAAAATACGATTATAACTTTCCAATGGGAATTTGCTGTCGATAATCATATCGCCAGGAGGGTATGGCAATCTGATAATACAATCTGGGCGAACCCCCGTTGATAATACTTTTTGAAATTCATAAGTTTCTGGGGGCATAATATCTGCGACCAAATCAGCCAATTGGCGTTCGCCAAATGTTCCGCGCGCTTGTTTATTGCCCATCAAAATATCTTTGAAATTGGCTATGTCAGAACTTATGTTCTTTAATTCAATCGCGTTTTGCGACAACATACCCAATCTTTCCGCCAATCTTTCGCGTAATCTGGCATTGTCTTCGCGCAAAGTCGATAAATCAATAGTGTTTTTCCGAAAAACCAGTATCAAAAGTAATACTGTGATAATAATCAAAAGGGCGAAAATATAAGTTGTCATTTGAATTTCCTTTGCTACAATCAACCATACAGATTATAAAAAGGTTTTATAAATGTTGCAAATGAAACTTTGTGGTGATTTGGTTTTACGTGAAAAATGCACGCCTGTATCCGATATCACGCCAGAATTATTAAATACCATGAATGAAATGGTAAAAATGATGGCGGATCAGAACGGGGTTGGACTTGCCGCGCCACAGGTTGGCATCACACAAAGATTCTTGGTCATGATGGATCCAGATACTAACCATGTTTATCGCATGATAAATCCAAAGATTTTATCAAAAAGCGATGAAACATGTGTTATGGAAGAGGGCTGCTTGTCAGTCTTGGGTTCTGATGGTTTGCCTGTTTATTCAAATGTTCGTCGCCCAGCATCTGTGGATGTGGAATGGATGGATGAAAACGGCAAAATATTGTGTGCAAAAATGTCTGGGGTTCCAGCGCGCATTGTGCAACATGAAACAGATCATTTGGATGGTGTTTTATTTATTGATTACTTATCTGGTGTAAAACGTGAAATGTTAATGCGCAAAGTTAATCGGGGGCACAAATAATGAAACTGATTTTAATGGGAACAAATGATTTTGTTGTTCCTGTATTTGACAGCCTTGCAAACAAGCACGATATTATCGCGGTATTTACGCGTGCACCAAAACCAATGGGACGTAAACATATTTTAACACCTTCGCCAGTACATCAATGGGCTGAAAAACGTGGGTTAAATGTGCACACCTCTATTAAAGAATTTGATAGTGTGTCTGAAAAACCAGATATGATAGTTGTGTTTTCTTATGGGGTTATTTTGCGTGATAATGTATTAAATACCGCACCTTGTATAAATATTCATCCAAGTTCATTACCAAAATACCGTGGTCCATCACCAATAAGAACAGCGATATTAAATGGTGATAAAGATATGGATGTGTGTTTGATGGCCATGACTGCCGAAATGGATGCTGGCGATATTTATATGCGTAAAAACATCGTAATCGAAGAAAACGATACCAATGAAACCGTTGAAGAAAAAGTATCAAATGTTGCAATAGCAATATTAGACGAATATATGCAAAATCCAAATTCTTATATTGCGCAACCACAAATTGGCGAACCAACTTTTACACGAAAATTTATCGGCGATGATGAAATCATAGATTGGAATAAAACACCATTACAAATTCACAATCAGATTCGTGCGCTGGGGTGTGGCAGAACCAAGATAAATGGTATCGATGTGAAAATCTTGGAAACTAAAATAGAAGATAATGAGTTGAGAATTGTAAAAATTCAACCAGCAGGAAAAAATCCGATGGATTGGAAAAGTTTTATAAATGGTCTGCATGGTGCCGAAATAAAATATGGAGAATAAAATGTGTAATGTGAATTATACTTTTGAAATGAAAAATAACACACAAAATCATAATAACTATAATGACGATCCAAGAAGAGACAGTTCAAAAGAAAAAGGTAATTGTCATTCATGCATCTTTAGTGGTGAGAACGAAAGCTTTTCTAAACGTCGTTTGTGTGTGGAAACAATATCTGAAATTGCAGAAGTTGATGGCAATGGATATTGTGATAAATGCAAACCAGCATGGCATTGGTATAATCAAATTAACCCGATAAAAAAATGGTTGCTGGAACGTACAGGTTTTAAATTTAAAAACAGATAAATAATGACGCGTTATAAAATAAATATTGAATATGATGGGACTGATTTAATTGGTTGGCAAGAAAACCAACATGGGCCATCTGTACAATCTTTATTACAAGACGCGATATTCAAATTTTGTGGTGAAAAAGTAATTGTATATGGCGCGGGTCGCACTGATGCCGGTGTTCATGCGATAAATATGGTTGCGCATTTTGATTTAGACAAAGAACAAAACTCTGAAACAGTTATGCGTGCAATGAATTTTTATTTGGTTAATGGACCTGTGGCTGTTTTGAATTGTGAAAAAGTCAGTGATGATTTTCACGCACGTTTTTCATGTGTACAAAGGCACTATAAATATGTCGTTTTAAATCGTTCTGCACCTGTTGTATTGGAAAGAAATCGTGTTTGGTGGGTGCCACAAAAATTAGATATAGAAAAAATGAAAGTAGCCGCAAAAAAATTAATTGGCAAACACGATTTTACTTCTTTTCGTTCAATACAATGTCAATCTAAATCACCAATCAAAACGTTAGATTTCGTTAATATAATTCAAGATGGCGATAAAGTAATATTTGAATTTTCTGCGCGTTCTTTTTTACATCATCAGGTTCGTAATATGGTTGGCACATTGGTTGAAATTGGTATCGGAAAAGATTTAGATATTGATAAAATTTTTGAAGCGAAAAACCGAAGCGCAGCCGGTGTTAATGCACCAGCATCAGGTTTGTTCTTTGTCAGTGCTGATTATGCCACGGACGCCGATTAATAATTTCTGTAACTTTTCCATTTTGATAAATCATCAAACCATTATTAAGAATTTTACCATGACAGTTTGGTGATTTTGTTTCGAATGTTGTGACAATATAGTCAATGTTTTTATCTGCACATGCGTTTTCAATATTATTTAATATAGATGTGAAATTTTGCATATAAACTAAATTCCATTTTGGTGTTTTATATACACAAAAACCATGATCACATTTATATCTTTTATTTTTATTCGGCTGAATTTCGTTATTATTTTGATACCACGAATTAAAAGCAAAATAGTGATGTGATGCACGAGATTTATTAAATTGTAATTTATTGTTCACATTAAACGCGACTAATTCGTGATCTTCGGTTGCGTAAAACAAAGGTTTCGTTTGTGTGGCGTATATTGTGGTTCCAATTAATATACATAAAATACATAAACAATAATTTATGTTTTTTATAAAGAATTTTTTTGAATCTGGTTTTGCGGTCAGAATCAAAAATAACAATCCAAGAACAGTAAATATTAAAACTGTGTTTGACATATTTGGAACCGATAAATTTGCGTATGGTAAATTTGATATATAATTAGCAATAGATAATGCAAAATCATAAATGTCAGTTGTTAAATGCAAAACAAAATGATTCCCAAACAATGCAAAAATTGTTCCGATTAAAACCATAGGCATAATTGCGATTGAAAATATTGGTAACAGAATAATATTACCAATCAAACTGTAAAGTGGAATATACCCGAAGTGCGCGATTATAAAAGGCAATGTAAAGACAGTTGCTATAAACGCTGTTGTGAATAAGAGATTTATATAATGTGCAATTCTTTTTATGTATGTTCGTTTAATATATTGCGTATCATTGAAGAACCAAATTAAACCGAATATAGCAGCAAATGATAATTGAAAGCCTGCATTCATAACGGCGTATGGATTTATCAGGAATATTATTAAAAATGCCAATGCTGCATTACGTAATGATAAAACACTGCGTCCCAAAAGTGTTGCTGCGAATACAAGCGAAGCCATCAAAAAAGCACGTGTTGTGGCAACGCTTATTCCGGATATATACAAATAAAGAAATAAACACAACCATGCACAAATAATTGCAGGATATTTTGCTGGTATACGTTTGGTTATGTATGGTATTGAACGGGACAATAAATAAAATAATGCAAATAACCATCCCCCAATAAGTGTCATATGAAAACCACTTATTGACCAAACGTGTCCAACACCAACAGATTTCCAAATAAAACTTTGTGATTCTGGTATAACTTTTTTGTATCCAAGTACAAGAGCGTCTGTTAATACAGAATTTGCTTTGTTATGAATATATGTGCGAATGGTATTTTGTTGGTTTGCTTGTGTGATATCATAAGTTTCAAAAAATCCAGTGCCAGATATTTTTGAAAAATATGCCCAACGTGCAAAATCAAAAGATTCCGTAGTGTATTTAGGTGACAGATGAAATATTTTTATATTACCGTTTATTGTGTCACCAATATCTGGAATGTTTTCTGTTAACGATACGCGGATATTTAAATTCTGGTTTGGTAAATCTTTATCAATTTGTTGTGCGTTTATACTTAATAAAACACGTGTTGAGTCAGGTGTAAAATCAACATCTTTCACAACAGCATTTACAGAAACAAAATCGAAAGAATCTTTAATTTGTGGTGTGTCGATTATATGTGTAAAAGACATTGCATAAAAGAACCCGAATAAAAACAAAGTTAAGGTACGAACAAATATGTTTTTATACTTATAAAAAATTCCACAAATAAGCGCTGTTATAATAATTGGAAAATGAAAGTCAGGTTCGATGCCAAGCGAAAAATATAAAGCGGCACCAAAGGCCACAACGAAAGGCGCCCAAAGAAATACATTTTTATATTGATATTGCAGGATTTCTTTCATATTTGGATTATAGGATTTTATTTGCTTGACGTGCAACCTATAATTTTTGTATTCTAATTGAGCATAAGGAGAAAGCTTATGCCAAGATATATTTTTGTTACTGGCGGGGTTGTATCGAGTTTAGGAAAGGGCGTTTCAGCGGCATCGTTGGGCGCCCTTCTTCAATCCCGTGGATATAGTGTTCATGTTCGTAAATTTGACCCATATTTAAATATTGATCCGGGAACAATGTCCCCGTTACAACATGGTGAAGTTTATGTGACCAATGATGGGTTTGAAACAGACCTTGATTTGGGATATTACGAAAGATTCTTGGGGATAAAATTATCGCGAAATGATTCTTGTTCTGGTGGGCGAATTTATTGGGAGGTTTTAAATGCCGAACGTCGTGGTGATTATTTGGGTGCAACTGTTCAAATGATTCCACATGTTTCAAATAAAATTAAAGAACACATCGCATTGCCAACAGATACTGATTTTGTGATTTGTGAAATAGGTGGAACAGTTGGCGATATTGAACAGAAAATATTCTTGGAATCTATACGTCAATTTGCAAACGATGTTGGTCGGCGAAATGTTTTGTTTGCCCATCTAGCATTGGCGCCATATTTGGAACAAAGTGGTGAATTGAAAACAAAACCAACACAAATGTCTGTGCGCAGATTATTGGAAAATGGAATTCAGGCGGATATGTTGTTTGTGCGTTCTCCGCGTATGTTAACCAGTGAAGAACGTGCAAAAATAGGTATGTTCTGTAATTTGCCAGCGAAAAATGTTATAACCAGTATGAACGTAGATAACATTTATAAAATACCAATTGTATATGATGAACAAGATGTCTTTGCAATAATGGCAGAACATTTTGGTTTGCCAAATGCAAATGGCGATATGTCAAAATTAAAAAAGATAGAACATCATTTGAATGCTGATTTGCCAACATGTACAATTGGTGTTGTTGGTAAATATTTTGATGTTGCCGATGCATATAAATCTTTAAATGAAGCCTTGTTCCATGCATCTGTTCAAAACAATGTGCATTTGAAAATAAAAAAGATAGACGCAGAACATTTTACACCAGAAGACTGTGCAGATGTTGATGGTATTTTGATACCTGGTGGTTTTGGTACACGTGGGGTTGATGGAAAAATAGCCGCCGCAACATATGCGCGCGAAAACAATATTCCGTTTATGGGGATTTGTTTAGGAATGCAGGTTGCTGTTATAGAATTTATGCGAAATGTTGTTGGTGATAAAAACGCCAATTCAACAGAATTTGCAAAAAATTGCACGCCTGTAATCGATATTATGGCAGATTGCGACAAAGAAAATATGGGCGGAACACTTCGTTTGGGTGCGTATCCATGTGAAATAAAACCGGGGACTTTAGCAGAAAAAATATGGGGTTCAACCAGCATATCCGAACGTCATCGCCACAGATACGAAGTGAATATAAAATACAAAGATGAATTGGAAAAGGCGGGTATGATAATATCTGGAATTTCACCAGACGGTAAATTACCGGAAATAATTGAAATACCATCGCACCCGTTCTTTATTGCGGGACAATTCCATCCGGAATTTCAAAGCAGCCCATTTAGTGGTCATCCGATGTTTAATGCATTTATAGCAGCTGCAAAAAGGAAGTAATACTATTTTCCAAAAATAAAATCTGGGTTTGATGATATTGCGATTATTGTATCGATATCATCGTCTGGTGCGGAATGTTGTTTAATTGTTTTGCCACACTTTTCGCATTTGTGAGTTATTATATACCCGCCTTTGTCTGGTGCAACAGATATAGGACGCATCATTCCGCCACAATCAGACATTCTGTCGCCCGGCATATTATCAACATGTTTCGACCATAAACATTTTGGGCAGTGGTTAGTATAACCATTGCCTAAAACATCTGCGCCACAATGGGCGCAGGTGAAATTTTCAATACGTTTTGTGAATCTTTTCATTTATAAACCCAATGCGTCACGATACATTTTTGTTAATTCATCTGCTTCATCCAATTCATCTGGGTCCAATTTACGCAAACGTATCATTTGACGAATGTATTTTGGATCATACCCTGCAGATTTTGCTTCGCTGTAAACTTCTTTGATGTCGGCAGCAATCGCGGCAGTGTCTTCATTTAATTTTTCAATACGTTCAATAATACTGATTAATTGAGCGTTATCAATTGCACCATGGTTTGCGTTTTTCATATTATCCCTCTTGTTTTTTGTATAAACTATATGATATATTAACAATTAGAAAAATCAAATCATTTTATGTCATAAAACGCAGGAGAGAGCATTGACAAGATTTACTAAAATTACAGCGTCTATCGGGCCAAATTGTGATACGCGCGAAATTCTTACCAAAATGATAAAATCTGGGGTAAATGTGTGTCGCCTTAATTTCAGTCATGATACTGGCGATGTTCAGGGTGCTAAGATAGATTTAATACGTTCTGTAAGTGCTGAATTAAATATTCCTGTGGCAATTATGATTGATATTCAAGGGCCAAAACACAGAATAGGCGCATTTGAAACCGAAAATCATTATCCATTAAAAGTGGGGCAAAAATTCATACTTGATTCTGACCCAACCCCTGGTAATGAAGTTCGAGTCCAGTTGCCCGACGCAGATGTTATGAAATCGCTTAATGTTGGTGACAGGGTTTTATTGAATGATGGCAAAATAGAACTAAAAGTAGATGCTGTGTTCGATGATAAAATTGAAACAACCGTTGTGCGTGGTGATGAAATTTGGTCGCGTCGCGGTTTTAATTTGCCAGATACAGATATAGATACAGAAATTTTAACAGCAAAAGATAAAGCTGATCTTGAATATGCGATTACAAAGAAACCAGATTATGTTGCGCTTTCTTTTGTGCAAAGGGCGGAAGATGTCGCTTTTGTTCGTGACTTTATCACGCAACGCACATCGCACCCAATAAAAATTATAGCAAAAATAGAACGTCCAAACGCAGTTGAAAGAATTGTTGATATTGCAACTGCCGCCGATGGTATTATGATTGCGCGTGGCGATTTGGCTGTGGAATTACCTTTTGAAATGGTTCCAGCTGTATCACGTCAAATTATTCGCGAATGCAGAAAACTAAATCGTCCAGTTATTATGGCTACACAGATGTTGTCCAGTATGGTGCATGGTGAATTTCCAACCCGTGCGGAAGTTTCAGATGTTGCAAATGCAGCATATTTACGCACTGATTCTACAATGACATCAGAAGAAACCACAATCGGTGATAATCCTGTGAATGTTATAGAGACCATGAATAAAATTTTGTCTTATACAGATGCCGATACTATTGCAAATCCATATGATTGGTCGCGCATAGATAATGTCCCAGAAAATGATTGGTCTCGTTCTGTATCGTCGATGGCTTATTTGAATAAGGCTGTTGCAATAGTTGTGTTTGCGCGAGATACAGAAATTGCAACACAAATAGCGTGCCGTCGTCCTGATATTCCGATTGTTGCAGTATGTGGTGATGAAACCGTTGCAAACCAATTAAGTCTGGTTCGCGGTGTATTCTCGCTGTTTGATTCTTATTTGTTCGGTCAAAGATTAGCATTTGAATCTGTTCGTAAATTCGGTATAGGAATTGGTAAATTGGTTATAGTAGATGATGACAAGATAAGTTTGAGAACATTAGATTAAATAAAAAAACTCGGATTAAATCCGAGTTTTTTTATTTTTCTTATTTTCCAAATATTTTTTTGTTTTCCAAATGTTGTATATATTTATTTTGTTTGTTGACACTTTGATACATTTCGTAAGCGCTTCCGACGGCAACAGTTGCGGTCATTAAAACAAGCATCGTTTTAAACCAATTTGGTGTAATATCGGAATTTGCCAATGTTTCCACTGTTGTTGCTGTGGAAGAACCGAAAATTATCCCCCAGATTGCTGGTTCCCATACATTAATATAGCTTTTGTGTTTTTTCATGTTTTACAACCTTTTTACTTAATGTTTTTATAGTCCAGAAGTACATAAATGTCAAAGTGTTTTATTTATTTTTCATATTGACCGAATTATAGGATTTTTACTATGATTTATATATTATGAAGAGACTTTTATCGTTTATTGCTTCGTTGTTCTTGTTTTGTGGTGCGGTTAATGCTGCACAGTACAAGGCTGTGTTGGTTGCAGATATTGATTCTGGGCGTGTTTTATATCAAGAAAACGCTAATCAATTAAATTACCCGGCATCTCTAACAAAAATAATGACTTTATATCTGACTTTCGATGCTTTGGAACACAAAAGATTACATCTGGATGATTATTTGATTGTTTCTAATTATGCCGCAAATGCGCAACCTGTAAAATTGGGTTTGACAGCAGGCAGCAAGATAAAAGTAGAAGATGCTATCAAAGCGGTTGCGGTTCATTCTGCGAATGATGTAGCGCGTGTTTTGGCGGAAAATTTACAAGGCGGCAAAGAAGGCAATTTTGCAAATCTTATGACGCGTGTCGCAAATGAAATAGGATTACAAAATACAAATTTTGAAAACTCATCAGGTCTGCCAAATGATGATCATATGTCAACAGCACGTGATATTGCATTATTATCTATGGCTGTTTATAGACATTTTCCACAATATTGGAAATATTTCGGGATTAAATCGTGGACTTATGATGGTAAAACATATACAAACGGTAACAGGTTGTTGGGGAATTATCCTGGATGCGATGGTATGAAAACAGGTTTTACAAATAAATCAAAATATTCTTTGGTCGCAACCGCTAAACGCGATGGGCATCATTTGATGGTTGTCGTTTTGGGGGCAGAAACCAAAGATGTTCGTGCCAATGTTGCAACAAAAATGTTAAATCTTGGTTTTTCAAAGTACGGTAAATCAGATGCTGTTTATGTTGTGCCACAACAGCATACAGAAACACCAACTGTTGCGAATCCTATTACAAAATATGCCACAGATAAAAAGTCAGAACAAACATTTAAATCGGTTGTTTCCACTAGTGGTGCAGGGGTGCAATTTGGTGCGTTTTCTTCGTATCAATCTGCACAAAATCAGGCGAAGAAAGTAAAAGATGCAACAGGTCTTAGTGCAGATATACAACAAAATGAAAATGGTCTTTATCGTGTGCGTGTAAATGGGATTTCGGAAAGTGCAGCACAAAATGCTAAAAATGCGGCAATAGCACATGGTATAGATTGTTATGTGTTTCATTAAAGACAATAATTATGAATATAAAGATAGAAAAACTTATTAAACAATTTGCAAAATTACCACGTGTTGGGACACGTGCTGCAACGCGTATTGTTATTGGTTTGTTACAAGATAAAACAGGGCGTGCAGAATCTTTAGCAAATGCATTATTAGATGCTTCAAAATCAATACACCCTTGTTCTGTATGTGGTGTGTTAACAGATGGAGATGTTTGCGAATATTGTTCAGACAGTGTGCGTAAAAACGGACAATTATGCATGGTTCGCGATTTGTCTGATGTGTTGGTGATTGAAAAATCTGGTGTGTTTCATGGAAGATATCATGTTTTGGGTGGTAGTTTATCTGGTGTAAATGGTGTTACCCCAGATGATTTAAATATTGCAAATATACCGGCGCGTATAAAAAATGAAAATATAGAAGAAATAATATTTGCATTACCTAATACTGTTGAAGGAAAAACAACGCAACAATATATAATTTCATCAATTGGTAATATGGGTGTATCTTTTTCTGAATTAGCATCAGGCGTCCCACTTGGTGGTGATTTAGACTATATTGATGATGGAACTTTGACATTGGCATTCGGGGGACGCAAAAAATTATGACAGATAAAATTGTGTCTTTGCCGCCTGTATCAGAAATGATGCGCGAAAGCGGTTTGGAACCAAAGAAGCAATTTGGTCAAAATTTTTTGTTCGATTTAAATTTAACATCGCGTATTGCACGTAATATTCCAGATATAGAAAACACAACTGTTGTTGAAGTTGGACCCGGGCCTGGTGGTTTGACGCGTGCCATATTAATGTCTGGGGTAAAAAAATTAATTGCGATAGAAAAAGATAAAACCACAGAACCAATTTTATCAAAAATAATAGATGCATCTGATGGCAGATTGGAAGTTATTTATGGCGATGCTTTGAAAACAAATTTATCGAATGTCGATAAAGACGGTTTTGCCATTTGTTCAAATTTACCATACAATGTTGGTACAGAATTGTTAATTGGTTGGATGCACAAAATTGCAAGTGGTGAAAAAATAAAATCTTTAACTTTAATGTTTCAAAAAGAAGTTGCACAACGTATTGTGGCAAAGGTTGGTGATACGCAATACGGCAGATTATCTGTATTGTGCAATTTAATTGCAGATACAAAAATATTATTTGATGTTCCAAACACTGCATTCGTTCCACGTCCAAAGGTTCAATCTGCGGTTGTTCAAATTATTCCTAATAAAAACAAGATAAATAAAATAGACGATGTTTCTGTATTAGAAAAATTAACTGCAAAATTATTTGGACAACGTCGTAAAATGATACGTGGAATTATAAAAACAGATTGGGCACAATATGGATTAACAGGGACAGAACGTGCGGAAGAAATTTCACCAGAATTATTCTTAAAAATTTCGCACAATATTGATGTAAATCTGTTATAATATAACTGAAACGGAGAGAGAACATGTCAACAGCAACACTTATATTTTTCGCAATAGCATTTGTCGCAGTATTTTTTATGCGTCTTTTTAAGATGGGGACTTTATTAGCGTTTTTATTGACAGGTATTTTGGCTGGACAGCATGTTTTGGGATTGTTTGAATTATCTGGAACATGGAATTTTTTGGGCGAATTGGGCATAATGTTTTTGTGGTTTAATATTGGTTTGCAAATCAATATGCAAAGACTTTGGCAATTAAGACACACCATTTTCGGACTGGGCGCATCCCAGGTGTTAATGGTGGCGGTTATGCTTTTCCCGATGCTTGTTGGAATTACATCATGGTCTTTGATTGGGACAGCGATGATATCTTTGATTTTGGCGATGTCCAGTACGTCTGAAGATTTACAGATATTAATCGACAGAAACCAATTACAAACAAATATGGGGCGTCAAACATTTTCTATTTTATTATTTCAAGATTTATTATCAATTCCATTACTTGCGATGTTGCCAATTATGGCGGGCAAATCTATAAACCTTGGTGCGTCTGCAATTGATATTTTGGTAATGTCATTGGGTTTAATATTGGGGGTAGTAATCGTTTCAAAATTTATTATAAATCCATTGATGCGTGTTGTTGCACGTATAAAATCTACCGAAGCATTTGTTTTGGCGATAATGGTAAATATCGCGGTATGGGCTGTTGTTTTAAATTTGATGGGATTACCACCGGCATTGGGGGCGTTCTTGGCTGGTATGTTAATGTCGGAAACAGTTTACAGACACCAGGTAAATGCAGCCATCGAACCATATTCAATGTTGTTCTTGTCTTTCTTTTTCATTGTTTTGGGCATGGAAATAAATTTACCATTCTTGATAGATCATTGGGATATGGTTTTAATCGGTGTTGCTGGATTGGTTTTTATCAAATTTTTCGCTTTATATATCGTTGCACGTGTGCGTCATGTCCAATCACGTGAAGCAACATTAATGTCTCTTATTTTGGCCCAGGGCGGTGAATTTGGATTGTTGATTTTACAAACAATGAAAATAAACGGTATTTCTGCGATTCCAGCAGAACATCAGGAAATTTTAACTGCTATAATCATAGTTTCTATTATGATGACACCAATATTATTGCTATTATATGACCAATTATTAAAAGCTGGCAAAATATTTAATGGGTCACGTAATAAAAAATTGTCAGAACAAATCAAAGTAGAAACACCAAGTGTTATAATTTGTGGTTTTGGCCGTATGGGTCAAATTGTCGCACAGATGTTGGAATCGGAACACATATCATATGTTGCAATTGATGGTAATGTTGATGAAGTGGTTATGGCACGTGAATTAGGTTATAATGTTATATATGGTGATTCCAAGAAAAAAGCGATTTTATTGGCAGCAGGACTTAAAGCACGTAAAACAAAAGCCGTAGTTATTTCATTAAATGATGAAATTGTTGCGCGTGATATTGTTCAAACTTTGCATGGCATATCAAAGCAGATAAAAATATTTGCGCGTGCACACAATTTGCAATCATCGCGTGATTTATTGCAAATGGGCGTAAAATCAGCAACTCCTGAAATTATAGAATCTTCATTTATTTTGGGGTCTGATGTTATGGAAAGTATGGGGCTTTCAAAACCAAAGATAAATGCACTGGTAAGTTATTTGCGTGAAAATGGCTATGAAAATGTTAAAAAGCCAATTGACACAAAATAATGATTTATATTTGATTTTGCCTTTCCTTGTTGCTATATTCTTGAAAACGGAGAAAATATGAAAAAGTTTTTAAAGTATGTAGCAATTATTCTGTTGGTTTTCGCGGCAGATTTCTTTTCAAAACAGTATTTGTTAGATTTATTATCGAACAAATATGGTGATGTTATATTTAACCCAAATTCGATTTGTGCGAAATGCCATATAAACGGCGTGATTATTTCGTGGTCTGATTTAATTGGCGGTGATTACGGTTTGTCTAATTTATTTAATATACATTTTGTATGGAACAAAGGGGTTTCGTTTTCCGCTTTTAATTCTGTAATGCCTGTTATTTTAACTATTATAACGGCACTTATAATTTTGTGGTTGATTTATTATGCAATCAAAAAATCTTGTGATTATGAAAAATTGCCTTTGGCAATGATTATAGGTGGTGCAATTGGTAATTTGGTAGACAGAATACATTATGGCGCAGTGGCTGATTTTATACAATGGCACATTGGTGGTTTGTGGACATTCCCTGCGATATTTAATATTGGTGATATGTTTATCACATTTGGTGTGGTTTTATATTTAATCAATATGTTTTTAAACAGAAAGAAATGCAGTTGTAAATAAAAAGGAAACGTAAATGGTACAGTATATGGATAATCAATCAGGTTTTAATCAATGGCGTCAAATGAATGTAACAAAAAAGCAATCAAAGTTTTCAGGTTTTTTCTGGTGGTTGGTTTTGTTCTTGTTTGCATGGTGGATAATGGGTGCTTGGTTTAAACCACAAAATACAGAAATAAAAGAAGTTGCACCAATCAGTGTTGAACAATCCAAGGCAACAAAACGCAATCTTGTAAATGAAGATGTTTCTTTTGATGTCCAGGGGTTGCGTATATCCAATGTATCATTAAATAAACATAAAAAAGATTCTAAATCCGAAGAACATGTTTCTTTGTTGGATAAAGAAAATAATTTTGTAGAAATTGGTTATGTTTCATCTGATATTGTTGTTCCAAATATAAACACTCATTGGGAAATGAAATCTGGTGAAATGCATTGGGATAACCCAAGTGTACATTTTGCGCGCAAGATATCTGTTAATGGTTATGTTATAAATGTGACAGATATAATAAAAAATAAAACAAACCATGAAATTAATGTTGCGCCTTATGTCCTGATGACACAAAGTGCGAACGATAAATCGTCAGTGGCAGTAGAAACAGGCGGGGTAGTTTATGCAAATTCAGATCTTGATTATATAAGTTGGAATAAATTAAATAACAAATCTTTTGCGTATTCGTCTGTTAATGCTTCATTCGGTTTTGCAGAACAATATTGGGAAACAATCGCTTCTGTTGACGCAAAAGATCAAACAATAAGTATGAAAAAAAGTGGTGATTTATATTTGGCAAATACAAATGCCGCACCAGTAAAGATTGCGCCAAAATCACAATCTGAAATAAATACATATATGTTTGCGGGACCACGTCAAAGTGATGTATTGAATGTCGCATCACATAATATTCCTGGCATATCAAAAACAATGGATTATGGTTGGTTTTGGTTCTTTGCGCAACCAATGTTATGGATGATAAATTGGTTGTATGCTTTGGTTGGTAATTATGGTATTGCGATTATTTTGATGACTTTGATTTTAAGATTGTTGATATGGCCATTAACACGTAAATCTTATGTTTCAACAATGGCCATGCAAAGAATGCAACCAGAATTACAACGTGTTCAAAAATTATATGCAAATGACAAAGCGCGTCTTCAAATGGAAATGATGAAAGTGTATCAGACACATAAAACATCACCAATGTCCGGTTGTTTGCCAATGTTGATACAAATACCGATCTTTTTCGCATTGTATAAAGCGTTAATAATATCTGTGCCAATGCGCAGCGCACACTTTTTATGGATATCTGATTTGGCTGTGATGGACCCATATTTTATATTGCCAATATTGATGGGTGCAACAATGTGGGTACAACAATATTTGCAATCACCAAAACAAACATCAAATACGAATGATATTGCTGCATCTACGCAACGTGCGATGAAATGGATGCCGTTGTTGTTCACAGTAATGTTTGCATGGATGCCGGCGGGTTTGGTGTTGTATTGGACGGTATCCAATGTCTTTGGTATTTTACAAATGTATATAATTAAAAAGACAATAAAATAAAGAATGCCCATTTGGGCATTTTTTTATTTACCATTTAAATATTTGAACAGTGCCAACGGTGTTTGTATTTTTATGTTCTTAATACCGCATACACTTTTTGTAAATTGCACACATGTCAGATAGAAAAAATCTGGTATGCGTTCTGTGTCTGTCGGGTATTTAATAAATTTCCATCCGTGTCGTCTAAGGATTTTTAGATCCTTTTTTTGAATGGTTATTTTTACAATTTTATTTATGTGAACGAATTGATGAATAACAGCGGTATCACCATTGATTATGATTGGTGCGCAGTGTTTGTATTCATTACATAATAATCTTGCATAAAGTTTAGAGGAATAATTTGAAAATCCTATATATAACATGTTTAATTCCTTTTGTTTAATCAACCAACCAGCCTTTTTGTGACGCATATAGTGTCAATGTATCCATTGCAGATTTCCAAAGTGCAGCAGCACGATTTTCAGAATAAATATATTGATGTGGTGCACGTTTTTTATCACCAAATTTTTTCATAATTTCCAATTGGTCATTATTTAATTTTCCACAAAGGTAAAGTTTTGTAACAAGGCTTTCTACATCTAAAATTTCACATGGACGTTTCACAGATGATCGATGATAATGAAAACCGTTTTGAACAGATTTAGAATATAAAAACCAAAACCATAATTGTTCTGCATTTTGGAATTTTTCTGTTGTGTTGATTTCGTCTTTTTTGATTGTGTTTTGTAACATATTATGTTTCTCCTTTGTTATTTTTTTGTTATTAAAAAAGTGCATTATTTCCTAATGCACTTTAAAGTATAATAAAAATCGAATCGTGTAAAATTATACAACTCTAAATAGAAACACGAATTGAAAAACCGATTCGATTTTGATATTTGTATAATCAATTTCGAATCGGCTAAATAAAAAAATCCGCATTTGCGGATTTTTATTTAACTTCTATTGGTGGGAAACAATCACCACCTGTATCAGGACAACAATTAAATCCTGCTTCGCCCATATCTGTATAAGTTTCACCGGCACAACATCCATTAATGTCTGGTGCGACACCACCGTCACATGTTAATACTTCTTCAGCAACAGGATCATTCGGTGTATCCCATGGATTTATAATATTGTTTGCATCATCATATTTCAACCCAAGGACATCCTGATTGTATGCTTTTACTTGTTCATCTGAACCACTTTGAGAAAATTGACCTGTTGTTTGATTAAATGTAACATTGCCGTATTTCTTTTCGGCTTGTGTTTTTACACTTTCGTTATATGCTGCTTGTTTAGCATTATTTTTGGCTTGATAATTTTGTGATTCACAATACATATAAACTGTTCTGTAATCATAACCGGATTTTGCCCAATCGGAGCCAATTGATACTTTGCCGTTATTGTCTGTATTACAATACTTTATCAAATCAAATGAACGAACTTGACCAACCCAAGAAGGATCTTGTGTGTCTATTGTTACTTTGTTTTTCAATTCAGACCAAGGTCTACGTGGAAGGTCATCATATGTTGTAAATGCACATTTTTTGCCTTTGTTTTCGTTTTCATCACATGTGACAATTAAATCAACAGGTGAAAATACATTTATACGTGTTCCGGCCGCAATAGAAAATGGTGGAACGGTATTATCAATTGCATCAACAATCAATTTTTGTGTGATTTTATTCCAAGTATTGATAACTTCTTGTTTTGCCAATTCAGATGAACGAATTGTTCCAGATTGAACAACGGTATTATTATCCAAATCTATTTGATTAATAACGGTATCTGCAATTGGTGCAATCATATTAACCGCCGCAGGAACCAAAGATGTTAATATTGGCATAACCATTTGTTCAACATAATCAGTACTGCCGTGACCAGGAACTCCAACGCGTCCTTGTGCGTCCGCAGAATATGGGTCTTGGTTATCAGTTCTAAAGTTAAATTCTACACCATCTGGACGGATAAATTGATACCATTTAATATTCATACGGCCAAATGCCTGGTATGGCCCTGGCAATTTACCATCCAAATACCCCATTAATAATGTACCGGTTGGTAATATTATTGTGCGACCATCGTCTGAATAAACATTTCTGTCAACCGTTGCACGAACAGGGATACTGTGATTTTCTTCAGCATTACATTTGCCTGATTGTTGGTTGGAACAACCATAAACGCTTGGGTCTGCACGAACTTCAGAAACTATTGTTGCAGGAATTGGTTTAAATTGACGCAATATAAATGTTCTGTCATATGGACGTGAAGATGTTACAGATTCAGTGCCAAAGCCAGAGCCTCGTAAAGCTATTGGATCAAAATCAGCAGTTGCGTTTCTATCAAATTTTTTAATTTCTTTTTGTGCACCAGGATCATTATCTTTTATCCAAACTGCATCATCACCAAACGTTCCATTAGTTGCAGAAATTTTGGAGGATTTCAATTGTGGAACAGTTAAATTACGTGAACGAACATTACGATATCCAAGATGATCAGAATCTGTTCCTATTTTTGAACCATCTTTTAATGAAGTAATTATGCCAGTCGTTAAATCATATTTACCTGTTGGATTTGAACAATCTTTGTCAGAAAAAGGATAAAAATAATTCGCACCATGTTCTGGTTTTATCCAACCAATTTGACGACCAGATTGATCATATCCAGGAATTGCAAATTCAGAACATTTTTCAGGTGCCAATATAACAGGTTCTTCTTCTTTGAAAGGATTTTCAACAGCGATAGTTTTTATTTCTTCAACAGCCTTTTCAATAATTGGTTCTGGTTCGTATTCGATAACTTCTGGTTCCGGTTCTGGTTCTTTTACAACAGGTTCAGGTTTCTTTACTTCTTTCTTCCAAGAAGAATATTTTACAGAAACTTCAGCTGTTTTAACAATGTCAGATTGTGATTCAACATACCAATTTATTTTTACGGTTGTATCTGATTCTGGTTGAACAAATGTCGGACGATAAGTAAGTTTTATAATACAAGTATCAGTTAAATTATCGCAGGTGTCAGTTGATTTGATTTCATCAACACCTGTATCGATACTTTCTATAACCACAGGTGCACTTACAGAAACATCGATGCTTTCACTGTACGATGCGCCAACTTCAATGTCAGTAAAATCGATAAAATTTGGTTCAACTTCAAAAGAAATATTTTCGTCCATGTTATCAGCAGGCGTGTTATTAGATTTATGCCCCAATAACAATACTAATAATATGATAACAACAATAAAAGCGGCACCCAACAATATCCATTGGATATGTCGTGGTGTATTGGTTTTAAATTCTTTAAATTGTTGTTTTAAACTTTTCATTTCTTTTTTATTGTATTCTTACAACGTGACAACTTGCACCGCTGAACTTTAACAATTGATCACATAACTTTTGTGCTGTATCGATATCAGACAATGGACCAATACGTAAACGATACAAACGTGCAGTTGCAGAATTAGAACCCAAATCGCCAACACCTTGTTCGTCAACAGCAAAGAACACGCTGTTTTTATAAGGTGTTAAAATTCCTTCGCCATCATCGCCGCTGAATTTAGCCAACAAACTTGTCCAATAATCATTCAATGCTTTGACAGATGTGTCTGATTTTAATTCAACAGCGACACCGCTTTGGTTGCTGGATATTAATGGAATATTTGTTTGTGGCAAATATGCACCAGCTGTTGTGCGTGCTGTTGGAATCATTGCTGCGCCAGCAGAACCAGCCGCAACCGGCATAACATTTGGTTGATTAGAAATATACATTGGTGTTGCGCTGTAATCCATAATGCTTTGATCTATGGCATATTGTTCATTGCCATAAGCAACAGCGTCCAAAGATTGATTTGCGTATAATGATTGTGCAACATTTGCTTCCGCCAATGCCATTACAGATGCAGTGTCGGCAATCAAGAAAGGTTTTGCACGTTTTTTGATACAAACAATTCTTTGACCGCTGCGTAATACCATATCACCAACAGCTTCGACAATTAACAAACGACCGTCTTCGCCATCTGTACGGAATCCAACAGGGCTTTCGCCACCTTCGACCAAAAGTGATACAACAGGGCGTTGAGTCATAGAAATAACTTTGTCACCGAAATCAATGTATGTGAATATACGATCACGCCACACACGTTCAGGTGCAATTACATAATCATCTGGATTTGGAACAAATATATCCAAATCAAAACGGAATTCAGATGGATCGATTTTCATTGTTTTTATCCATCCATAATCTTCGCCGTCAACACCAATTGTTGAAGTTGTATTTGAAGATTTTTTAAATACAGATCCCATAGAACCAGATGGTGCCGCAGCAGCGACAGATGGAATACTTGAATTTTGTCCCAATGAAATATCAACCTGGGAATATGTGATTTCGCTTGAGTTTATTGGATAGGCACGAAGATAGAAAATATATTTATTGCCAGATTGACCCGTCACAATCATATTTGTATCATTTCCATGATTGCCAGGGGCAGGTGTGATATACATCATTTGATCACCAGGTTTAGTATTACCTAAATCGAACAATTCTTCATTACCCACAACAATGTCTGCGATCTTTTCACCATTAGGCAATGTTACTAATGTTGCCATACCAGCACGTGTTTTAATTGGTAATACTGTTCCTGTGGACCATGCAAGATTTGCATAACCTGGTTTAGTAGAACCAGCCGCCATATTGGCATTTGGGTTGTCCCATGCGGCCTGAAAATCAGCACACGCAGGAAACGCGCAACATAAAATTGCCAACAAAGAAAAACTTAATTTACATGTTTTTAAAGTCATGTTCTTCTATCCTTACCTTTTCAAAATCTTTACCAAGATTCTGTATCTGAATCAAGTGGGTCACCACGATTATCCAAAACATCATATTGAACAACCTGAAGCCCAAGCGGATTATCGCGCAGTTTTTCAAGGTTATCTAGTGTTCCAGATATATTTTTATCCAGATCAGATTTTATCTTTATTTGTATCTTATAATTTTTTTGTGTGGTCTGTCCACCAATATTTTCACAAACCCAAGTAAATTTTACATGATATGTATTATCGTTGCTCATTCTTAAAATTGGCTTGTCATTATCAGGACTTGAAAAATTAACAGAACAAGACATATTTGGCAGATGTTCACCATCGGCAAATTCCCTGTAAAGACTGGTTTGTTTAAGTTGTGAGAAAACCTTAGAAGAAGACCATGGTTTAACAATTCTGGACCAGTTTTTGCGTGTGTATCCTGGTGACATAGACAAAGTATTTCGTGCGATTACATATTCGCGTATAAAACCCTTTTGATACAAATCGATGGCTTCTTTGTTACTGCTGTCAGGGACCAATGGTTTGATAGTGACGTTTGTAGAACGGGTAGGTGTGTGTAAAAAGAATACTTCTGGACGTTCCAGTGGCATCATTTTCATCAAAGTGAACCCTAATGCGCACAGCACAACAACAGACGTGGCCAGCACGAAAGTCAGTATTCTGGACAGCAAAACCGGTGGTTCAACAATCTTTGCCACACAAAACTCCTACATTATGTATGTTGATTGTAGACAATTTTATTTATATAGCGCAAGTAAAAAATTATGCTTTTTTATTGGTTTGATTCCATACTGTCGTCAAAGACACAATAAGTGTTATTTCCAAAACTGACTTTTAATTTTCGTTCGGTTTGAATATTCATTGGTGTATCAGATAAACTCATATTCGCAGAATAAATATTTCCATTAACCCTGGTGTATAAACGATGTTCGGTTGGGTGCGCTGGCGATTGATGCATATACATAACATAATCGCCCAAATGTAATTTACGACCACATTGCGATTCCAACCACATACCAGCCGGGGCAAATGGGTGATTCTCTGGACAAGATATGATTCCTTGTGGGGTTGTTTCATTAAATGTTAAATTTCCACCGGGGCAATAGTTATTTTGTGGACATTGGGTACAAGCATCAACATTCGCCGGTAAATAATACCCCAGTGAACAATTATGAATATTTGGTGTAAATGTAGCAGTAATATTGGCTATATTGTTATAAGCACGTAAAAAATTTTCTTTACAACCATTCCTTATATTTTCTGTAACTTGGGTTTTGAATTTGTTCCCTTGGTCATACTCTTCATTAAAATAAAAAGTTCCACCATTACAATCATAAACATCTGGACACACAACACAACCATCATTATTGGCTGGCACATAATATCCAGAACCACATTGATATTGATTTGGTGTAAAGTTAGCCCATAAGTAAGTATCAGTATTCAAACCAGACGAACAACCATTTGGAATGTTTGACATAATCAAATCGTCTGCAAATGCAGATATGGGCATTATTAAAAATAATAACCATTTGTATTTCATTATTGTAAAACTGAACCTGCTATAAATTGCCCTGTGCCTTGGTTATAGAAAAATTGTTCTGTCACTTTGTCGTACATACATGGAGTGCCATCTTTATCAAGAACAGGGATAAAATCACGAACAAGGGTATTGTTGTCGTAGATTTTACAGTAATAAATACGACAGAAGCCAATATTAACGTTTGTTGGCCTTTTGTCCGCAAACAAACACATATTATAAGGAGAAATAAAATCATTATTATTTGATGATAACACAAAATATGTATCGTTATTGTTGTACGCGTATTGAACGTTACGGCCATACCAATTGACAGTAAAAGGATTTGCTCCTGGTAATGATTGTGCTGTGACACCAGAATAAATAAACTGCAAAGTACCACCCCAAATATATAATTCAAACGATTTTGAATGGGCACTTTCTCCGGAACCAAAAAAAATATTTTCTGCTGATAAATCGTTTTTTGTGTTTTGTATTTTTATTTCTATCCCTGTAAGATTATTTGGAATATATCCTGTATCAATATACTGGGTACCTGTAGATTCCAAATATTCAATTGGTCTATAACTAGCAAGTTTCCAGCCTGTAAAAGTATAACCGTATTTTGTTGGTGGGGTGGATGGTAAAATTAAATCACTGTTAATTTCACATGTTGAATCTTGGTATGTTGTTCCGTCATAATTTAACCAATGCAGGTTTATTGTATCTGCAAATGCAAAACCGATAAACAGTAATGATAATAATACAATAAACCGTTTCATTTGATGTTTCCCCCTGAATGCAAATAAAAAGACCGCCAAGAAAATGGGCGGTCGGGGAGTTAGCAATAACACATTAAATGTTCCGTTCCCTTACGGTAAAACGGCTCCCCAACCGTAAGGTCAGGGATGATAACGGCGCAAAAAGCACCGACAACATCAGATTTACGATGCTTTCGCACCGAATGTGTAGGCTTGCTACAGCCCCGAACCCAATCCCTTGGATTCATGTCAATTTTATCATAAAATTCAAAAATTAACAATGCTTTTTCGCTTGCGCAAAAAAGTGAAAAATATTATAATATTTCCGCTTGATTTTTTATATTGGTGTGCTATCCTTTCACCGATTATCAGTATAAAATGGCATAAATGCTGGGGTGTCGGTATGGGTAGTAATTGAAATTAGGGGCTTAGTTCAACGGTAGAATATCGGTCTCCAAAACCGCGGATAAGGGTTCGATTCCTTTAGCCCCTGCCAGAAAAAAACTGATAAACAACGCAGAAAATTAGGAAAACGTATGAAAAAAGTAATAGAATTTATCAAATCAGTCCGCAGCGAATGGTTCAAAATTGTATGGCCAACACGTGAAACTGTTATTAATACTACATTTATGATATTGTTGTTTTCCGGTGCTGCCGCGTTGTTCTTTTTTGTTATAGATAGCATTTTGAATGCTTTGGTAAACTGGATTTTCTAAAGAAATACAAAGGGAAGTATCATGGAAGAAAAAATGCAGTGGTTTGTCGTCAATGTTCACACAAGTTGTGAAGATAAAGTTGCGCGTGAATTGCGTGAACAGATTGATAAACGTAAATTAAATGCTTATTTTGGTGAAATTTTGGTCCCAACACGTGAAGTTTCTGAAATCAAAGCAGGCAAACGTGTTAAAACTGAAAAGAAATTTTTCCCAGGATACATTGTTGTTCAAATGGTTATGAACAACGAAACATTCTCTTTGGTTAAATTGATGCCACAAGTTGTTATGTTTTTGGGTCAAAAAGTTAAAAACCAATCTAAACCTATTCCTATCAGTGAAGCAGAAGCCCGTCGTTTGTTGAAACAAGTTGAAGAAGGTTCTGTTATCACAGAAGACACTGTCTATGAAGATGGTCAAGAAGTTCATGTTATTGACGGACCATTTGCTAACTTTAACGGTATCGCATCTAATGTTGATAATGTAAAACAAAAGATGACAGTGACTATATTAGTATTTGGACGTGAAACCAGTGTAGAATTGGAATTCGCCCAAGTCGAAAGAGTTTAATCGCAAGATTAAAAACCACGTGGTAGATACGCCATATCGCACCACGACACTAACAAATAAAAATGAGGTGAAAAAATGGCAAAAAAAGAACTTAAAGGGATTGTAAAATTAGTAGTCCCTGCAAAACAAGCTAACCCAGCTCCTCCTATTGGACCAGCATTGGGTGCTGCGGGTGTTAACATCGCAGAATTCTGTAAACAATTTAATGACAAAACAGCAGATAAAGAACCAGGAATGCCAATTCCTTGCATAATCACTGTACAAAAGCTCAAATCGAAGAAATTGCAAAGAACAAAATGCCTGACTTGAATTGCTCTACTATTGAATCAGCATGCAATATTGTTGCTGGTCAATGCCGTTCTATGGGCGTAAAGGTGGAGGGCTAAGTCATGAAAGTTACAAAAAGAAAACAAACTTGGGCCAACTTGGACGCCAAAAAAGTATACGCTTTGGACGAAGCTATCGAAACATTGCGTGGTTTTTGTTCTAAAAAATTCGACGAAAGTTTAGAAATTGCAATCAAATTGGGTATCGATGTAGCAAAAGCTGACCAAAATATCCGTGGTATGTTATCTTTGCCAAACGGCACAGGTAAAAAAGTTCGCGTTGCAGTATTCACAGTTAATTCTCAAGATGAAGCTAAAAAGGCTGGCGCTGATGTTATCGGTGGTGAAGAATTGATTGACAAAGTTGCAAACGGATTTTTGGATTTTGATCGTGTTATTGCAACACCTGATATGATGCCAAAGATGTCAAAAGTTGCCCGTGTTTTGGGACCAAAAGGCTTGATGCCAAATCCTAAACTTGGCACTGTTACAAACAATATAGCAGAAGCTGTTGCCAGTGCAAAAGCAGGACAAATTGAATACCGTGCTGAAAAGAAAGGTATCATCCATGCAGGTATTGGTAAAATGTCTTTTGAAACATCTAAATTGGTCGAAAATGCAAATGCTTTGATCGAACAATTGAAAAAAGTTAAACCTGCATCCGCCAAGGGTCAATATATCTTGGGTTGCAGTGTTGCTACAACTCAAGGCCCAGGTCTGAAAGTTGAAGTAAAATAATTTTATGGTGGGAACACCCCACCATAAACCGAGATTTCTGTCCAAGACTGATGGTGTGAAGAAAATCACTTAATTTCCATCATAGACAAAGAAAAATTCTTTGGGGCAGGAACCAAAGCCCCACCCGTGGGAAACCCCACAGATGGAAAGATTAACAAAAAGCTTAAAAGGATATATAAAGATGAGACGCGAAGAAAAATCAGATTTGATTTCAGCGTTGCAGTCGTCCTTGAAAGAAGCAGACGGTGTTTTCGTTATTGAAAATCATGGTTTGACAGTGAAAGAAATGGAATCTTTGCGTAATGAATTACGTCCATTGGTTTCTATGTTCAAAGTTGTCAAAAACCGTTTGATGAAATTGGCGTTGAAAGACACTAATTTCGAAGCTGTATCTGAATTGATGAAACACCCAACAGCTGTTGCAGTTGCAACTGATGCGTTGGCTGTTACCAAAGTATTGGCAAAATTTGCTGAAGAACATCAAAATTTGACAATTCTTGGTGGTAAAATGGATGCAGAACTTCTGGATGTGAACGGCGTTGTGCAATTATCCAAGCTTCCATCACTGTTGGAAATTCGTGGTACTATCGCACGTATATTGATAGAACCAGCATCACGTCTTGCACGTGTTTCTGCAGAATATGGAAAAAAACAAAATTAATAAAAACTCACAAGGAGTATTAAAATGGCAGATATTCAAAAAATCGTTGAAGAATTGTCAAAATTGACTGTTCAAGAAGCAGTTGAATTATCAAAAGCATTGGAAGAAACATGGGGCGTAAGCGCTGCTGCTGCTGTTGCAGTTGCTGCTGGTCCTGCTGCTGGTGCTGCAGCTGAAGAAAAAACAGAATTTGACGTTGTATTGGCTGACGCTGGTGCAAACAAATTGGCTGTTATCAAAGCTGTTAAAGACATCACAGGTTTGGGTTTAGGCGAAGCAAAAGCTTTGGTTGAATCTGCACCTAAGGCTGTTAAAGAAGCAGTTGCTAAAGATGAAGCTGAAAAAATGAAAGCTACATTAGAAGCAGCTGGTGCAAAAGTAGAAATGAAATAATTTCTATTTTTCCGAAATCGAAAGATTTCAAAATAATTGCAGAAATGCAATTTTCGCCGCCCGCCCGGATGTAAAATCTACGGCGGGCACACAGGCGTAAAAAGGTTTTATACTTTTTTCGTTTGCAAAATACACAAAAAAGACAAATAAAAAGGATTCAGAAAATGGCAGTTATCCAGAAACTTAGAAAATCTTTTGGTAAAAGTTTTTTGCAAACTCCGCTTCCTGATTTGGTTGAAATTCAGTACAATTCTTACAGAGATTTCTTACAGGCAGATGTAGCCCCAGAAAACAGAAAAAATATCGGGCTGCAAAATGTATTCAAATCTATGTTCCCAATTAAAGACTATGCGGGAATTGCAGATTTGGAATTCATCGAATATACATTGGATAAACCTGTATATAATGTTCAAGAATGTATGCTGCGTAATTTAACATATTCCAGCAAACTGAAATTGAAGCTGAGATTGATTTTATGGGATATCGCAGAAGATGGTAAAAAATCTTTGCGTGATATCAAAGAACAAGAAATATTTATGGGTGATGTTCCACTTATGACAGAACGTGGTAGCTTTATCGCTGCTGGTGTGGAACGTGTTGTGGTTTCACAAATGCACCGTGCCCAGGGTGTTGTTTTTGGTACAACAAAAGAAGCAAAAGTTGCTGGAAATCCAGAAACATATACAGGTCGTATAATTCCAGAACATGGTTCTTGGATTGATTTTGAAGAATCCAAAGGCATTATTTATGTTCGTATTGATCGCAGACGTAAAATACCTGCAACAGTATTGTTGCGTTGTTTGCCTGCAGCAAGCGATGAAAAGAAATTTGCCGCAGATCCACGTAAAGCCAATATCGCGGGTATGAGCGCCGAAGAAATTTTAGGTGCTTTCTATAAACAAATCCCATTGGCATTTGATGGTAAATTGTGGGTTGGCGATACTGCAAGTTTCGAAGGTTTGGATAAATATCGTTTGAATTATGATTTGATTAATCCAAAAGATAAAAAAGCTTTGGCAAACAAAGGTGATCGTTTGAATGCTAAACGTTTGTCAAAGATTTTAACAGCTTCTAAACAATTTGGTATTGAACGCGATGCTTTGATTGGTGAATATTTATTCAGCGCTGTTAAAAATGGCGAAGAAGTTTTGTTCCCAGAAGGCACAGAAATTACAGATGAAGTATTAAATGAAATCGAAAAATTGGGTGTTAAAAACATTTCTTTGATTTCTATCGATAATACTACAATCACTGCACATATGCGTAATACTTTGGTTGCAGATAAGACTTCAAATCGTGAAGAAGCTTTGATTGCTATCTATGATTTGGTACGTCCAGGTGAACGTCCAACATTAGAAGCTGCTATCAATTTGTTCTTGCGTCAAGGTTTTGATCCAGCATATTACGATTTGTCCGCTGTTGGTCGTTTCAAAATGAATAAACGTTTGAAAATCGATTCAGGCAAAAGACCAGAAGATGAACGTACATTGTCAAAATCTGACTTCTTGGCAGTATTGAAAACATTAACAAATATTATTGACCACAAAGACGTAATTGATGATATTGATAATTTGTCTAACCGTCGTGTTCGTGCGGTTGGTGAATTATTTGAACAAACTTTCCGCAGTGGTATGTTGCGTATCGAAAGATTGGTTCGTGAAAGTTTGACTTCCCCAAATATTGCTACTATGCAACCACAAGACGTTATCAATGCAAAACCATTGATGTCTTTGATTGCAGAATTTTTGGGAACATCTCAATTATCTCAATTTATGGATTCTTATAACCCATTGGCCGAAGTAGAACATAAACGTTTGATTTCTGCATTGGGTCCTGGTGGATTGAATCGTGAACGTGCAGGCATTGACGTCCGCGACGTGCACCCAACACACTATGGAAGATTGTGCCCAATTCACACCCCAGAAGGTGCGAACATTGGTTTGATTTCTCACTTGTCTTCTTATGCACGTGTTAATCCATACGGATTTATTGAAACACCTTACTATGTTGTAAAGAACAGCAAGATTACTGAAGAAATGGTATATCTGACTGCAGATGAAGAATTGGGACACAAAATTGCCCAAGGAAACACACCTACAACTTCAAGCGGTGTTTTGGCAGAAGATATGGTTACCGCACGTGTTGACGGCGAATTTACAATGGTGCCAAAGGCTGAAATCGATTTAATCGACGTGGCCCCACGTCAGGTAGTATCTATTGCTACTGGTTTGATACCATTCGTTGCTAACGACGACGCGAACCGTGCTTTGATGGGATCTAACATGCAACGTCAGGGTGTTCCATTAATGCGCGTAGAAGCTCCATTGGTTGGAACAGGTATTGAACGCGAAGTTGCACGTGATTCACGTACAGGTAAGGTTGCAAAACACAGTGGTGTTGTTGAATCTGTGGATGCAAATCGTATCGTTGTTAAATGTATGAATTCACGTAACGTTGTGACAGGTGTTGATATTTACAACCTTGAAAAATTCCAACGTTCTAACGGTGAAACTTTGGTACACCAAAAACCATTGGTTCATGTTGGTGACAGAATTTCTGCAGGTGATATCATCGCTGACGGTTCATCTATGAATTACGGTGAATTGGCTTTGGGACGCAACGTATTGGTTGCATTCGTGCCATGGCGCGGATATAACTATGAAGACGCTATCGTGATTTCTGAACGTATCTCTCGTGATGACGTTTATACATCTATCAAGATTGTTGAAAAAGAAATCAAATTGCGCGATACACAACTGGGCCCAGAAAGCTTTACACGTGATATTCCAAACGTTGGTGAAGAAGCACTGAAAAACTTGGATGAATCAGGTATTATTTATGTTGGTGCACGCGTAAAACAAGGCGATATTTTGGTTGGTCGTGTTTCTCCTAAATCTGAAACATTGTTGACCCCAGAAGAAGCTTTGTTGCGTAACATCTTTGGTGAAAAAGCTTTGAATGTAAAAGATACTTCATTAAAGGTTGGGCCAAACGAAGAAGGTACAGTTATTGGTGTTAACGTCTTGACACGTCACGGTGTTAAAAAAGACGACAGAACACAAATGATTGAATTGCAAAAGATCGAAAAAATCAATAAAGATCGCGATGAAGAAACAGCGATTATAGAAGATGGTTTTGCAGATCAAGTGTTCCAATTGGCAGAAAATGCAACAATTTCTGCAGGAACAGGCAGTTTGAAACCTTTCGTTGGTAAAAAATTAACAGCCGAAGTTTTCGAAGGTATCAGACCTACGGATATGAAAAAATTGGTTGTTTCCAACAAAGAAATTCAAGCAAAAATTGATGAATTGCGTGAACAACATTTGTTGAAATTGAAAGATTTGAATGAACGTGCAGATGCTGAAATTGCTAAAGCAACAGAAAGCACATCTTTGGGTGCAGGTGTATTGAAAGAAGTTAAAGTTTACATCGCACACAAAATGAAATTACAACCTGGTGATAAAATGGCAGGTCGTCACGGAAACAAGGGTATCGTATCCCGCGTTGTTCCAATCGAAGATATGCCACATATGGAAGACGGAACACCTGTAGATATCGTTTTGAATCCATTGGGTGTGCCATCTCGTATGAATATCGGTCAGATATTTGAAACACACCTTGGTATGGCTGCAAGAACATTGGGTCAACAGATTGGCGAAGTTTTAGACGAAGTAAAACAAAAACGCGCTGTGACTGACGATTTGCGTAATATTATGGGCAAGATTTATGGTAAATCTGTGGCTGAAAAGCTTGAAAAAATGACAGATACAGATGTTCGTGCCCAGGCTGCATTGTTGCGTAATGGTGTCCCAATGGCTACACCTACATTTGATGGTGCAACACCAGAAGAAATCAAAGCAATGTTGAAATTGGCTAAATTACCAGAATCTGGACAATTCACATTGTATGACGGTGTAACAGGTGAAAAATTTGCCCGTCCAGTAACTGTCGGTGTAATGTACATGATGAAATTGCATCACTTGGTTGATGAAAAGATTCATGCTCGTTCAACCGGTAATTACTCTTTGGTCACACAACAACCTTTGTCTGGAAAGGCTCACATGGGTGGTCAGAGACTTGGAGAAATGGAAGTTTGGGCATTGGAAGCACACGGTGCTGCACACTTGTTGCGCGAAATGTTAACTGTTAAATCTGACGATATCGTTGGAAGAAATAAAATGTACGAAGCAATTATTTCTGGAAACAACGACATTCAAACAGGTACCCCAGAAGCGTTTAACGTTTTGGTACGTGAATTGAGAGGTTTGGGTTTAGCATTAACACCAAAGAAAATTGATTAGTGGCCGGGCCCACGGGCGATTTATCGCCCGCCGGCCACAAGGCACTTTTAGTGACTTAAAAGGAGCAAAAACACATGACAAATATGTTGCAAAAGATATTTGGACAAATAGAAACCAAGGAACAGTTTGATGCTTTGCGTATTTCTATTGCGTCCCCAGAAGAAATTCTGTCTTGGTCGCATGGTGAAGTTAAAAAGCCAGAAACAATCAACTATCATTCCTTGAAACCAGAAGCCGAAGGTTTGTTCTGCCAACAAATTTTTGGACCTGTTAAAGATTACGAATGCGCATGCGGAAAATACAAACGTATTAAATTCCGTGGTGTTGTTTGTGAACGTTGTGGTGTGGAAGTTGGTTCATCAGCAGTTCGTCGTGAACGTATGGGACACATTAAATTGGCAATTCCTGTTGCACACACTTGGTTCTTACGCGAAGGCAAAATTGCTACATTGTTGAACAATTTGCCACAAAAGAAATTGGAACAAGTTATTTCTTATGATGCTTATATTGTTACAGAACCAGGTTTAACCAGTTTGAAACAATATGATGTTATCAGTGAAGATGAATACCAAGCAGCCGTTGAAGAATTCGGTGAAGATTCTTTCCATGTTGGCATTGGTGCCGAAGGTATTCGTTCAATTATCGCTAATTTGGATATGGGTGATGAAAGAACACGTTTGCGTGCTGAATTGGCAGAAACAAAATCAGAAGCAAAACGTAAATCTATCATCAAACAATTGAAATTGGTTGAATCATTTTTGGATTCTAAAACAGAACCAGCATGGATGTTACCGGATATTATCCCAGTAATTCCACCAGATATGCGTCCATTGGTTACTTTAGATGCGGGCCATGTTGCAACATCTGATTTGAACGATTTGTATCGTCGTGTAATTATTCGTAACAATCGTTTGAAAAGATTTATTGAAATGCACGCACCTGAAATCATCGTACGTAATGAAAAACGTATGTTACAGGAAGCGGTTGATTCATTGTTCGATAACGGACACAAAGCACGTCCAATGGTTTCACAAAACCGTCGTCCTTTGAAATCTTTGTCTGATTCATTGCGTGGGAAACAAGGTCGTTTCCGTATGAACATGTTGGGTAAACGTGTAGATTATTCTGGACGTAGTGTTATTACACCTGGACCAACACTTCGTATGCATCAGGTTGGTTTGCCAAAAACAATGGCATTGGAATTGTTCAAACCATTTGTGTTTGCTAAATTGTTAGCTGGCGATTATGCTAATACATTAAAGACAGCACGTAAGATGGTTGAAAACGGTGAAGATATTGTATGGGAAATTTTGGAAAAAGTTATTTACCAACATCCTGTATTGTTAAACCGTGCGCCATCATTGCATAGATTGTCTTTGATTGCGTTCGAACCAGTTTTGATTGAAGGTAAAGCAATCCGTTTGCACCCATTGGTATGTAAAGGATTCAATGCGGACTTTGACGGTGACCAGATGTCTGTGCACGTTCCAATTTCATTAGAAGCACAATTGGAAGCACGTACATTGATGTTATCTACAAATAACGTATTGTCACCTGCTAATGGTGAACCTATGACAGTTCCATCTCAGGACATGGTGTTGGGTGTTTACTATATCTCTTTGATGAATGGTGAACACGACGAAAAGAAATCACCAAGATTTTCTGGTATGGACGAAGTTCAATTGGCTTTGGAAAACAAAACAATCACATTACATACACCAATTTATGCACGTATCAATGGTAAGACATATGCCACAACAGCCGGTCGTATGATTTTGGGACAATTATTACCAGAAGGAATGCCTTTTGATTCTGTGAATAAAGTGATGCCAGTGAAAGAAATCAAAAAATTATTAGCAAAAACTTATGAAGTTTGTGGTGATAAGGCAATGATTTTATTGGCTGACGCTTTGAAAGATACAGGTTTCGAACAAGCTGTACGCAGTGGTATTTCAATCGGATTTGATGATATCGTTGTTCCTGCTGAAAAAGAAGCAATGATTGCGAAATCTGAAAAAGCAGCAGCAGAAATCGAAGAACAATATCAAAACGGTTTGTTATCCAGTGGTGAACGTCACAATAAATTGATCGACTTGTGGCAACACACAACTGACGAATTGGGTGATAAAGCATACGCTTCTTTGGGTAATACCGAAGGTGACAAATGGAATTCTATCCATATGATGGCTTTGTCTGGTGCTCGTGGATCCAAAGGTCAGATTCAACAGTTGGCAGGTATGCGTGGTATGATGCAGAAACCAGACGGTTCTATTATTGAAGTTCCTATTATTTCGAACTTTAAAGAAGGTTTGACCATGTCTGAATACTTTACATCAACCCACGGTGCACGTAAAGGTATGTCGGATACATTAACACTGTCATTACAGAACACGATTGCGGAACACATGAATTTATTACAGCTAAACCTGTATATCAAGGTTCTACATTGACTGTTGCGCTGGGTGACGTTGTTTTAGGCCGTACAGCAGCACACGATGTTATCCATCCTTTGACCAAAGAAGTCATTGTAAAGGCTGGCGATTTGATTACAAAAGCAGCAGCACGTCAAATCAATGAATCTGGTTTGCCAAGTGTTGATGTTCGCAGCGTTTTGACATGTCAAAGTGACGGTTTGTGTGCAAAATGTTATGGTATGGATTTGTCCAGAAATGCATTAGTACATGTTGGTGAACCAGTAGGTTTGATTGCTGGACAATCAATTGGTGAACCTGGAACCCAGTTAACCTTGCGTACCTTCCACATTGGTGGTATTGCAGAAGGTGGTTCAGAATCTCACTTTATCGAAATGCCGGTTGCTGGAAAAATCAAATTGGATAATGTGAATACAATTACTAATTCTGCTGACCGTGTTGTAGTGTTGTCTCGTACTGGTAAAATAGGTGTCGTCGATGATGAAGGCAAAGAATTGTTCACAGTTGCATTGCCTTATGCATCTATGTTATTGGTAAATGATGGCGACAAAGTTGAAAAAGGTCAAAAAGTTGCAGAATGGGATCCATATTCCAATACAATTATTGCTGAAAAAGACGGTATCGTATCGTTCAACGATTTGATTGAAAACGTTTCTTATCAAGAAGAAGTCGATTCAATGACAGGTATCGTTTCTCGCAAGGTTATCAATTGGAAAACAAATACCAAAAAGGCATTAAGCCCATCTATAAGATTGGTTGATGACAAAGGTAATATGATTTCATTGGGTGGCAAAAAAGTCGCAGAATATCTGTTGCCAACATATTCGACTTTGAATGTGTCAAATGGTGACAAGATACACGCTGGTGATATTTTGGCACGTATCCCTGTTCAATCAAAGAAGACAGGCGATATTACCGGTGGATTGCCACGTGTTGAAGAATTGTTGGAAATCCGTCGTCCTGCAAACCCAGCATTGTTGGCCGAAATTGATGGGACAGTCGAATTAGAAGATGCAAAATCAAAGATTATAATTCGTATTGAACCAGCAGATGGCACAGCACCTGTTGAATACGCAGTACCAAAGGGAACTAATTTATTGGTTCGCAGCGGTGATACTGTTCATAAAGCTGATAAATTGGTCGATGGTGACCCAGTTCCACAAGATATTTTGCGCATCTTGGGTCAAAAAGCATTGGCACAATTTATGGTTGAACAAGTTCAGCAAGTTTACCGTTTACAGGGTGTGTCCATCAATGACAAACATATTGAAATTTTGATACGTGAAATGACTCGTCGTGTAGAAATCAGCAATCCTGGTGATACTGCATTCTTAAGCGGACAAGTTATTGACCGTGTTGATTTCGAAGAAGAAAATGCACGTGTTGCAAAAGACGGTGGTCGTGTCGCCGAAGCTTCTCAAGTTTTGGTTGGTTTGACCCGCGCTTCTTTGACTTCTCGTTCATTTATATCCAATGCATCGTTCCAACAAACAACGAAAGTATTGGTTGACGCGGCAATCAGTGGTTCTACCGATAAATTGGTTGGTGTGAACGAAAACTTGATTGTTGGTCGTTTGATACCAATTGGAACAGGTGCTTATGTTCGTCGTGTTCGTGAAATCGCGAAAGAAGAAGAAAAGGCTGAAAAATTGGCCCGTGAAGGTGGCGAACAACAACAATTGTTGGATATTTAATAAAACAACAAAATGCCCGGTAATTTTGCATTTGCGAAATGCCGGGTATTTTATGGATTAAAAGAAATGAAAGAAATACCTGCGATTTTTTGTGATATAGATGGTGTGGTGACACATAAATTTGCGGTACCAAATTATGATCATTTTGGTGCGCCAAACGAAACAATGCTGCCAGTGTTGGAATGTTTGGGACGCGAATTCACACTTGTATTTATCACAGGGCGTTGGGCAATGGGTCAAGAAAAGGTTGAAAAACTGTTAAATGATTTATTACCAAACGCGAAAAAACTGGTGTTTTGCAAATCGCATGATTATCCTGGAACAACTGCTGAATATAAATTGGCGACAATATGCGAATTGGAAAAACAGGGTTATAAATTTCATTTCGGTATTGATGATCACAGTGCTGTGGTTGGTCTGATGCACAATCATGGTATGTTTATTGCCCAGGCATTAAGCGATTAAGATAGTATTTTTTGCTTGCAAATAACGAATAATTGAATAGAATTAACAAAGTCAAATAAAAGGATTGTAAAATGGCAACTCCAAAAAGTAAAACAAGTAAAGCACGTTCTGCACAACGTCGTTCACATGATGCATTGTCTGTAATGCCTGTAAGCGTTTGCAAAAAATGTGGCGAAAAGAAACGCCCACATCATGTTTGCCCTGCGTGTGGTTCAAAATAATACTTGAAAAAGGGAATTAAAGGGCATGGATGTGTTTATCCAGTCGCCCTTTTTTTATATAATAATGTCAGATACAAAGAAAATTATTTCAGTTGATGCAATGGGCGGTGATCATGCGCCAATAGCTGTGTTGGGTGGTATGAATCAATTCCTTTATCAATACGGAGAAGGCAGTGTATTTTTCCGCGTCTTTGGTAATGAAAGAATATTGCGTGATTTATTAAAAAAATATCCACGTGTTGCGCGTAATTGCGAAATTATACATTCAAATGAAGTAATTTCTGGGTCTGATAAAGTTCGCGATGTTATTCGTCATGCCCAAGATACATCGATGTATATGGCGGTGAAAGATGTTCGCGAAGGAAATTCCAGTGCTGTTGTATCGGCTGGTAATACCGGTGTGTTGATGGCATTATCTAAATTAGCGTTGAAAACAGTTGATGGTATATCGCGTCCTGCAATTACAACTATGTTACCATCTGGAAATGGTGATACGCGTGTGGTAGGGCTTGATTTGGGCGCAAATGTTCAATGCGATGAAGAAATATTGTTTGATTTTTCAATTTTGGGCAGTGTTTATGCCGAAATAATTGGTGGTATGACACGTCCACGCGTGGGTATTTTAAATATTGGTGAAGAAGAAACCAAGGGTAATGAAGCGTTGCAACGTTTAAATAAAGTTTTAACAGAACATATCGATGAATTGCCATACGAATACATTGGGTTCGTAGAAGGTAATGATGTGACCGCTGGACGTGTCCAGGTTGTCGTCACAGATGGCTTTACAGGCAATGTTATGTTAAAAACGGTAGAAGGTACCGCAAAACTGATTTCACGCATTGTAAAGGCAAATTACAAGCGTTCTTGGCTGGCTATATTGGGGACATTTTTCCTTATTCATTTGTTTAAAAGATTAAAACATAAAATTGACCCACGTTCTTATGCTGGGGCTGTATTTTTGGGACTTAATGGATTTTCAATAAAAACCCATGGAAATTCAGATGCTTTGGCATGGGCACATGCACTGGAATATGCGGTTAATTTATCTAAATCAGATTTTTATGGCAAAATCCGTGAAAGAACAGATGCCCTTGCTGGTATCAAAAACGAATTAAAGAATTTTGATAACGCGGAATAATTTTCTGATTATTTAGACTTCATTGAAACATATAAATATATTATGGATGCTCACGGGGCTGTCGCCCCTCAGCATGACAATGGTGCTTTAATGTTGTAAGTACGAATGATGCCAGTCAAAAAACATTGTCGGTCCGGGCGTGGGGTGGGAATCTATTCTTTTTTATTCTTCTCTGGCTGGTAGGGAATTAAAAAAACCGCCGTGTTGGCGGTTTTTTATTAGATAGATGAACTTTTTATACATTGTAATGTCAGAGTACCATTCTCATCAATCAATTTTGTCGGATCTGCATAGTAATCCTCATATCCTTCTGGACAAGAACATGTTCTTGCCTGAGCGCCAGCAGATCTTGTCTTAACTGGGGTATCACCAGTATCCCCGTATCCAGGAATTGATGCATCATATGCTACAACTTGTACATTAGGACAAGGCTTGCATGCAACAGCTTTTCCAGGTATATTACCAGAAGTATCATATAATGTACCAGCACCGATACCGTCGTCATACAGGTAATAATCTACAGGGCAGCTGATCAACATACTGGATACCCAATCATTCATTGCACGTAATGTCAATTTTGAACCATCTTTTGGTGTGTATCCGCCAACAGACATACATGTTGTGATTTCTGATGTACATGCATTAACAGCCGTTCTGGATGTTGTTGATGAAGTATTTGATTCATCATATCCATTTGTTGATAAACAAGATTGAACGTCTGCACGGCATCCTTCGGCGTAATCTGCCAAAATCGCATCTTGTTGGACTTTGATTTTTGCCAATGTATTTGTCAAATATTGACGAACAACTTCATTGGCTGGAATATAGCTTTTAGATGATTTTTGGCTGTTGAATGTATAATCTTGACATTGTTTCATAACAGATGCACACATACCATGAACTTTGTCATTTCCATCGATATATCCAATTTTTTGCAACAGGTACGTTGCCATGTTGTCTGTCTTGGTTGTGTCTTTATAGTCTGTATAATTATCTTTCCAGTCATTCAAGGCTTCATTAATATACCCACCAAGATTTTCGCTGTTACCAACACTCCAAGCATTCAATTCCTTATTGTTTTTCTTATAATTCCATGTGGCATATAAATCATACATACCACCACTGGTCCAATCTGCGTTACTTGGATCATATTCTGTTGTGGTTTTGTTTTGTCCGCCAGAAACGCCAGGTGTTCCACCCTTTACGATTTCGCCGTTGGCCAAATATTTACCAGTTGGATCCAAACATAATTCATAATCGGAACCACAAACATATTCGTCTTGCATACAAGAATCAATTGCTGCAACACAACCACGCAAATCATATGAATTCTTGTTTTGTGTTAACAACAGACGTGCCTGTTGCAAGATATTTGTTGCATTGATAACATTGTTTTTCATTTCTGTATTTGCTTCGTTAAGACTGCGTTCGTAAGCAATACATTGTTTATCGATTTCCAAATCATATGAATTTGTAATAACGTTTGCATCGATACCCTGGGCAGTACAAGAATTCAACACAGCGGTTTTACAACGATTGGTTGCTGTTTTATACAATTGTTCGCCACGTTGATTAGAAACGCTGGTTGTATTGTTGTTTTTTGCACCCAAGAACGAATTCAAATCAAATCCACCGGTAAAATCTGCGTTTAACAAACCGTTCATATCCAAAGATATACCGCTTGTTGCAGCGTCATATGAAGTGGATGTTGGTGTTGATACGTCAACAATTTTCTTTTTAATAGAATCTAAACTTGTCTTTAAACGAGAAGTATCAGAATTAGATTTCATTGAAATTTCTGCTTCTGTTTCTGCAAACAAAGCTTCGATTTGAGAACCTGTTAAACCAATATATTTGATTTTTTGAACAGCTTCTTGGAAATCTTCAGTTGCTTTTTCAAGCGCTGCTTCTGTTCTGGCATAATTCTTTAAGTTCTTTGAACAAGAGCAACGACCCTGATTATCATCCAAAACGTTACAATAATTATCCATACATGCTGCATATTGTGCCTTGCAATAATCTGTCAATTCGGCAATAGCAGTCAAACTTGTTGTTGTTGAAGAAACATCTTCTTCTGTGATCACCGGTGCAGCAGATGTTAATGATGAAGATGAAACACGTGAAGCCACGTTGCCGCGCGCTGTTACACGTGATTTGTTTGTGTTGCTTGGGATATATAATCTTGCGCCAGAATCATTCAATTCCTGTGCTGCTGAATATGAAATACCACGACTGGCGGACATAATCGGTCTGTCCATTGTGCCAACACGTGCTGTTACTGGTTTGCCACCTTGTGCATTGCGTGATGTTACGCTGGCACGTGAAGCGCCGGCAGAAGATTTATTTATAACTGTATTTGTACGTGCAGTACGTGACGCGTTTCCGCGTGCAGTTCCTGTTGTGGAACGTGGAGATGCAGCCACTGCGCGTGAAGATGCGTTTGTGCGCGATGATCCCGAATTTGTTGCGGCTGATACAGCGCGTGATGCAGATGTTGAACGATTGATAGTGTTACGTTGGGTAACATTTTTCATTTGAACAGCATCTTGAGCTGCTTCTGCGACGATATCTTCGTCATCAAGCATTTCGTCAGTGTATTCGACAATTTCGTCGTAATAGACCGGCGCAACCTCTGCAAAAGCTGGTAAAACCAACAAACTACTTAATACAGTGATAAATCTTTTCATGTTTTTACACCCTTCCTTATGTGACAATTTTATCATAAACAAGATATCTTTACAAGTATAAAAAAACATTTTTATCAAATTGTTTTTAAACTTTGTGACAATTTTTTTATCAATATGAAAAAAATTTAAAAAAAGTTCATTTTTATACTTGACGTGCGAATCGGTTTTGTTCTAAGATGTTTGTATAGACAAGGGGAAAGTTAGTTTAAACCCCCGGAAATCTGGAAAAAACCAGAAATCTGGGAAAAAACAAAAAATAACAAAAAGTAAAAATAAAAATTTGTAAATACATCAGTAAATACAAAAATTTTTACTTTTTTACAAAAAAACAATATGAAAGGGGGGATAACCACATGCCAAAAAACATAAAAGAAATAATGATTGCCCTTAATAAAGTACTTACTACAACAGTGTGGGTCAACGGGGATCGTCAAATCGTATCCTTAAGCGACGAATTGCACATTGGTAAAAACAATGCGCCTCGTTCTATCGAAGATTTGTCTCGTGCTGCATTGATTGGGGCATATGTTTCGTTACAAATCAGAACAGACAATTTTGATGTTGCTGCAGAATCTTTGGAAACACCAGCTTTGGCTTTGCGTGTAAAAGAAATGGTTTTTGCAGAAGCTAAAAAGATAATGGATGCTGGCGAAGTCGAAGAAGGTCAACGCAAAGCAGCCTAAAACAGTTTCCGTTTATCGGAAGGAAGGGAGTCCCGCCACAGAAAAAAACTGTGGCGGACTTTTTTATCGCCCATTGTTTAACATACGGACATCATCAAATTCTGGGTGCTCAATAAATATTTGTGAAATATATGGACATATTGACATAACTTTGCGGTGTTGTTCGCGTGCCATATTTATAATTTCTTGGACCAGATACAATTCTATGTCTTTTGTTTGATAGTTTGGGTCTATTTCGGCTTCACTTATCATTATTTTGTCTGGGCCAACACGTATAAAAAACAAATTGCCAATTTTTTTGCCGTTGCAAATCGCGTAAATGCGGCAACCATTATCACCAATCTGAAAAGTTATGTCGTTTTTGTTCATAAAAAATCCCGTGCAATATGTTCAAAATATAACACGGGATATTTCATAAAGACTATAAGATTGATTTCTTTAAATCAAATCAAAGTTCTTGCGAATGATTTTTGCACTTTTGCGCAAATCAGCTGATTCTGTTTTGCTTAATTTAGTATGTAAGTTCATAGTTACGCCATTTTCACCGACAATACGTGGCATGGACATTGCGACAGCGTCTTTGCCAACACCGTCAACAACAGATGTTGTAAGTATGCGTTTTTCATCGTTAATGATTGCGTGCAATAAATCTGCGACTGCCGCGCCAATGCCGTCCCATGTTGCGCCGCGACCACGAATAATCTCGTATGCTGCGCCACGGACACGATGTTCAATAGTTTTGCGTGTTGTTTGTGGTAATGATATTTTTGCTTGTTTACAAAAGTCGTCCAAAGCAATTCCGCCGATTGATGCTGATTCCCAATTTATAACCGAAGAATCACCATGTTCACCCAATACATAGGCATTGATTGAACGCGTAGAAACACCCAGTTGTCGCGATAATATGGCGCGAAGACGCGCTGAATCTAACATTGTGCCAGTACCTATAACACGGCCCACCGGTAATTTAGATAATTTTTGGGTCAACATAACCATTATATCTAATGGATTTGTGACGACAATAATCTTTACTTTCTTAGTATCAACATTTGCCATAACGCGTGGAACAATATCTTCGATAACAGACGCGTTCTTGTGTAATAAATCGGTGCGTGTTTCGCCAGGCTTTTGATTTGCGCCTGCAGCGATGATAACTATTTCACTGCCACGAATTGCGCGATATGTACTAACTGCTGTGATTTTTATATCGTAAGAAAATGCCCCGGCGTGTCCTAAATCTTCCGCGGCGGCACGTGCGCGAACACCATCGCTGTCGAATAAAACTATTTCGTGGGCCAGGCCTGTGTTTTGAACGGCTGTTGCAACTGCGGATCCAACGGAACCAACACCAATAATTGCTATCTTCATCTTTCTCTCCATTTTTGTTCATTATACCATAAAAAGTATTTGATAAAAATATTTATATTTTGTTAGTATATGGCGAAAGGTTAGTTTTATGAAAAAAATCTTATGTTTTGGAAATGTGTCTGAAAAATATAAAAATGCGATAGAAAACGCAATGCGTGAATGTCCAAATATTGCGGGTTGGGAACAAGCACCAGATACAGACGATTTGTCAAATGCAAATGATGAATTTGTTCTTATGAAATGCGATATTCATACTGATGATTTTTTGCGTCATGTTATTGCTATCAATAAAAAACTTATGAACGGTGAAAAGTTTTATTTAACACATTGTTTTGTATTGTTTAATAAATCTTGCAATCGCGCGCCATTTATTTTAACTGATGCTGCATGTGTGCCAATGCCTGACGAAAGCCAATTAACGCATATTGTTGATAATGCGAAAGATTTGTTTGAAAATATGTTTAATAACACACGCGCACCATTTATATCGCTAATATCTGCGGGCGGTGATACAAATACAAAATTATCCCCGTTATTAAATTCATGGTATAACGGACACGCAAAAGATTTTCCAGATAATACTTTAAGGATTGAACAATTGGATGTTGCGCTGGATAAAAATATACGCGGCGAAAAACATATTGGTGGTGAAACAGCAGACATAATTGTTGTTGATAATATTAATACTGGAAATGCAATATTAAAATCTTTGACTGTATTAAGTAATGATTGGTACGGTGTTGGTTTTTTAATTGGCGCGAAAAACACAGTTATATTAAATTCACGCAGTGCCAATGAATACGCATTGATGCAAAATATAATTATGGCGTGCAAATAAAAAAAAACGGGCAATGCCCGTTTTTTAAAATGTATATCTTAATCCTATGCGATTTAATAATATGTGTGATAATGCTTCTGTATCTGTCTTTAAAAATTTCATGCTGATACTTAATCCAAAACCGCGGGCATCTTCCGCAAGATATTCTATCTTTGCACCATAAAAATTGCCAGTATCTTTTATGTCCGTGTTTATAAATTCGGGCGTATATGTTGATCTGATTGTTCCTGCATCCAAACCAAGTACTATAAACACTTGCTGTCCATCTTGTTCATCTATTCTGATATAATTATCAAATTCTGCGCCAAATAAATTATGTGAAGTGTCTATATTAAATTTTGTGCTGCCATACGCAGAGGCCACATCTAATTTTGCATCCCCTGTCACATGATTATAAAACATTTGGATACCAGGATGATAAATATGAGAATCATCAAGAAATCGTATTCCAAAATTTCCACCATACGTGAAATTCATACCATCAGAAGATAATGTACTGTATGGGACACCGTATTTTTCCATGACACCATTATTTTGTGCATTAACAGTTGCGCCCATTTCAGCAGTTATAAACGGGTGTATTTTATTAAAAATTTGTGATGCAAAAGACTGTTGTGAACATATTGCGCAACACATGCCGATAAAAAATAGTTTTTTCATTTTGTTATCCTTTTTTTATTAAAATAACCGCCACAAAAAAGGCGGTTGGAGGTTAAGAACTATAATTACTAGAAAATAGCGTGCCTATTTTATCAAAAGATATTATTCGGCAACCCTCCAACCATATAAACGATTGGAGGTGTTTTTTGTCCCCACGGACACTAGTAATTTAGGGTTCTTACGCCCAACACAACTTATTGTGCTGATTACAGAGTAAAATACTTGTATTATAAAATCAAGAATTTATTGCTGATATTAAATATATTTTGGTTAAAAAAACGGGCAATGCCCGTTTTTTAATATGATTTTGCAACAAATACATATGTTGGATCTTTGTCATCCAAACAACGTCTGGATATTTTATATTTTTCAATCAATCCGTCAAATTCTTCATTTGTTGTTAAATCGTATTTGATGCGGAAGAAACCAATTTTTCCAGATTCTAATGCAGATTCTAATTCTTTTAAATCTTTGATATCTGTAATCATTGTTTTATTTCTTTCTTCAACTGCAACCAACATATCGTGTTGAATTGTATTCAACATTTCTTGTGCTTTTGACATAAAATCATCAACAGATAAAGTTTGTTTTGATGCTTTGCCCAAGTCACGACGTGTTACTGTCAATGTTTTTTCTTCCATTTCGCGCGCACCAATTTCAACACGTAATGGTACACCGCGTTTAATCCATTTCCACATTTTATCTGGTGCGCGTGCATCACTATCGTCGACCAATACGCGAATATTTAAACTGCGTAATTCTTCGCCAAGTTTATTAGCATAAGTATTCAATTCTTTTTCATTTTCTTCACGTGTAATAGGGATAATAACAATTTGATATGGCGCAACTGCAGGTGGTAAAACAAGACCATCATCATCAGAATGTGTCATAAATAATCCGCCCATCATACGTGTAGATGTTCCCCAACTAGTTGTCCACGCATGTGTCAACTTTCCATCTGTACCAAGATATTGAATGCCAAATGATTTTGCAAAATGTTGTCCCAAATCATGAGATGTTCCGGCCTGTAAAGCCTTGCCATCTTGCATAATTTGTTCGACTGTATATGTGTGGTCTGCACCTGCAAATCTTTCTTCTGGTGTTTTTTCACCCATGATGACAGGTATAGCCAAAACATTTGCCATATATTCTGCATACATTTTATGCATCTTGCGTGCATCAGCATTTGATTCTTCGTGCGTGGCAAATACATTATGGCCTTCTTGCCAATTAAATTCAGCAGTTCTTAAGAATAATCTTGGACGCATTTCCCAACGCATAACATTTACCCATTGATTTAATTTCAAAGGTAAATCACGATATGATTGAACCCAACGTGACATCGCTTCGCCAATAATTGTTTCGGAAGTGGGGCGAATAACATAAGGTTCTGTTAATTTTGCATCTGGGTCAGGTTGCAACGTTCCGTCAATCATTTTTAATCTGTGATGTGTGACAACAGCACATTCTTTTGCAAAGCCTGCGACATGTTCTGCTTCTTTGTTAAAGAAATCAATCGGTATCAACAATGGGAAATTAGCATTCAATACACCATTTGCCTTTATGCGTTTATCCATTTCATCACGCATCAATTCCCATATAGCCCATCCGTATGGTTTAATAGTCATACAACCACGTACTGGTGAATTTTCAGCCAGGTCAGCAGCTGTAATTAAATTTTGATACCATTCGTTAAAATTTTCTTCTCTTGTTGGAGTTATTGCTGTTTTCATTTTTGTTACCACTCTTTATTTGTTTTCCATATATTTTTTTGAAACTATTTCGTGCAGTGCTTCTGCCATTTGTTTTCTGTCCATACCCGATAAATCGGGAACAGGTAAAATTTCAATTTCAACCAAGAATCCGCCCAACATCATTATATGAAATACCTGCATAAATGCACTGCGTTCGATTTTACACAATGGGCCGCAATCCATTTTTTTATTAGCAAAATAAGCATAATGATTTGCCAAATCTTCATCGTTTATTTTTGTGCCGTCATGTAAACGATAGTTTATAACCACAGGTTGCACAGTTGCACCAGTCTTTTCAATAACATCGAACATTGAACTTTTAAATTGTTTTACGTATGCACCATTTGTAGAAGTTCCTTCGGGGAATATAAACAAAGGATAATCAACAGATTCTAATTCGTGTTGAATTAAATCCAAGGCTTCATTTGCATGGGAAGGACGACGATCAATAAATACGACACCAAATTTTTTTGCCATCCAACCAATCAATGGCCAAGATGCCAATTCTTTCTTGCTGAAAAAAGAACCACCAAATGCAGCGGCCATAGTTGATATTTCAAAAAGAGATATGTGATTGCACACACAAAGTAAAGGACGTTTTGATGAAAGTTTTCCCTTGATTTTATAACGAACCCCCATAAACCAATTAAATTGACGCATAAACAATTGCATGTATTTTACAGAAATTTTTCCGCGTGGTATAAAACACAAAACAATTGCATTTAAAACCACATACAACCATGCAACAACAAATTTAACAGATGCCCAAACTGTGTTAAATATGTTCTGTTTACGAATTTTCATTTTTTATTTTTCCTCGGCTTCGGATTCTTCGTTTTCTTTATCAATGTATTCAATATCATCAGCATCTTCACGCATAAACAATTCTGCAAATGCTTTGATTGCCTTTGCTGTACCAGTAATAGGTGACATGATTATTTTGCCCAACATATGTAATGGGCCTTCTTTGATTCCCAAGTCATCAAATGCATTTTCGGAACCAGTGAAGTGTTTTTGATATGTTTTATCAACATCTTTTGTTTGTAACATAACAAATACATCGTATGTACCAAAAGGTTTATCAATAAATACACCACGACCAAATGTAGCCCCCAGTCGCAAGTAACCTTTAATCAAAGGAGTCATTTGTTTTTTTGCTTCTTCGTCATCAATAAATGCGCGTGGCAATATATTCATTTGTGTCATACGCGGATCAACACTTGAATCCAAATTTTCTTTTAACACTGTCGCACGTAAGTGTGATGGTGACAGGTGGTTATAATACAGGTAAGATATAGCCTGGGCAGACATTGCTGGGTTTGTTCCGACAAAAGAAGGGACACCAAATAAAATTACAATTTTGCGTTTCACAACATATTCACAAAGTCCTGCCCACAACAAGCGCATAACCAAACCGTTTTCACGATATTCTTGTTTTACACAAGCACGTGACATTTCTGCGATATTGCCGTTAACACGTTTTATTTTTGATAAATTAAATTCGTGTTCTGTGTAAAATCCGCCCATTTTGTCAGCCGCTTCACGATCAATAATGCGGTAAGTACCAACGATTTTATTGTTGTGAAATACTGCCATATAATCGGCATATGTATCGTAAGAATCGTATTCTTCACCAAGGTTTTTTTGTTCTTCTGTTGCAGATGCGTTTTCTTCCAAGCAAAATACTTCATAACGCAATTGACGCACCTGTTTACGTTCTTCTTTTGTGCGGGTTAAACGGACTTCGTAATCACGAACTTTTATAGCCATAATATATTCCTTTATAATGTATCAGATAAATAGTACCAAAGAAAAGCTTCATAAGCAATGTTTTTTATTTTTACTGGACTTTTAATTTTTTTAATATATACGGGAATGTTTTATTTCAATTTTTCAGACAATTCGCCGATTGCAATCGCATACCATGACGAATTATTCCATTTTTTGATTCTGTAAAAATTCGGATATGTTAGGTATGCATGAATAACTGGGGCAGGTGCAACATCTGTATCAACCGATTGATCGCTGTCATTTCTTTGTGGTTGATATAAATCACGTTTTGCAATTTCTTTTGTATCAGCTATTAACCCGACGATTGTATCTGATTGTTTAAGTGTTGTGCCGTCAAGATTCGTGACGCCCATTTTTGACCATTCTGTAAAACTTTTTTTAGTATCGCCGTTCAGCACCGTTCTATCAAAATCAGCCGGTAATACAACGCGTTTTATAATGGGTTCGTTTTTTGCCCAGCCCAATTTATTTAAATAATTTCCAGCACTGTACATAGCATCGCCAACACTGTGTATTATATCGATTTTGCCATCATTATTGCCGTCCACGCCATATTGAGATAACGTTGTCGGTATAAATTGAAAATGTCCCATTGCCCCGGCCCATGAACCATGAATAGAATTTATAGATAATTTATTTTTATCGGCAATTTTAATTAATGCGATTAATTAATTGATGTTTTGATTTTATTGCACCATAATTAGATTCCATACCCCAAAATGCCAACATAACATTTCTAGGAATACCATATTTGTTTTCAACACGTCCTAAAAGTGTTGGGTATTCTGCCGCTTTTTGACGACCTGTTTTTATTCTTGTGGTGCTGACTGTGCGGTTTAAATATTCGTCTAATGTTAATGTGAATTCTGATTGGTTTTTATCTGATTTGATTATCCCTGGAATAATGGACGGAGATTTAAGAGTTTCATCTATTACAGATTGACTGATTTTTTGTTCGGCTGCTTTGGTGCGTATGTTTTCAATAACTGTATCCCATCTTTCAAGATCAAACACGCCTTTGTTTGCAAACGCTGGCTTCTGCGTGCAAATACACAATATCCCCAAAAATATAGGCAGTCTATATTTCATAACTATCCATTATATCAATTAAAACGAATATTTTAACCCGATGTGCAATCCAAAAGATTGCCATGTTGCTTCTTTTAAAGATTCAGACACATATTCGGTATAAGCAGGGTGTTCTTCAACTATCCAGCTGCCCGGTTGGTTTTCATCTTCATAGTACACTGTGGTTGCAGCAACATATAATTCACCAGGTATTTTTCCAATATGGAAATAATTTGTATCGGCTTTCAATGATAATTGCATACGATCAGACAAGTTGTAAGTGTATTCAATTTCTGCCTCATAGGCAAAAGCCCCGTTAGATCCTTCGTCTAAGAAACTTGGATTCTGTTGCCAATCATCGCGATTAGGCCATGTTCCTTCAGATGAATACTTTGGCATGCTAACTTGGGCATAGAAACGTAATTTGTCAGCTAATGTCATCTGTTTTTCTACTTCCAGTCCAAGATAAAAACCAGACCAAGTGGTATTATAAATATGGGTGGTTCCATCAACTCGTATAATTCCATCGCCCCCTATGACAACGCAGTCGCCTTCGGCAACACCCCATGGAATTGTACCAAGGTTTGATGTCCAATCGACTGTGGTTAAAGAATTTCCTAATGGATAAATCGAAACACTTGTTGCAGATCCGTTGGCTGATACAACTTTGATATCTTCTGGACCCATACAAACTTGATATAATCCGGCATCGTCACTTACAGATGTATCTATGGAAACGCCATAATAATTTCCTGATGTGTCACCAAATACATAATCACCTGTATCTGTCATTAATGGCAAATATACCCCAGGATTAGGATATATATGATCGCTCATTTTCAGATTATGTTTGAAAATTTCATAACCGATATGTGGGGTTAGTTTCCACCCGCCAATAGACCAAATGTGGTGTGCAGCAAGACCCAATTTGAGTTTGCTAGAATCACCACTTTGATTACCCATGGATATAGTGAAAATTCCATCAGCAGGGTATGCGTAATCATATGGTTCCAAATCGTAATCCATTGACAAACCACCGCTTGATAATTTGCCATATGTATAATCTGCGTATAACGCTAAATCAAAGCCACGGATGTCGAAAATGTGTTTTGCACCAACATTGATTTCGTTGAAAATCATATCATCCCATTCCAAAATGGAATTAACACCTGTTTTGAATTCAAAGTCAGCAAAACGACGCGCGTAACCCGCATAAAAAGTTGTGTTATTATCTGATGGCTGTGAAATACCGTTAGTTGTTGTAGATCCTATATAATTCGGTAATTGTGCGCGTGGCACCTGATAAGAATAACTTTTTGAAGACACTATTTGTTTTTTGCCAGAATTACCGACATATTTCGTATAACCATAATTTTGATATTTACTGTAAGCATTGCGATTTGCATTAGTAATTCTGTTGTTTGAGTAATATGAAGGTACCCCTTCGTTCGACGCAAAACACGCAGACGAAGCCGCAAACGAGCATAAAAGTGCAAAAAATGTCTTTCTCATTTTCCTTTCGTATGTCTTATTATATCATAAAAAAGGATTTAAAAAAAGCGTTTGTTTATATTGAATTTTATTTTTCATGAATTATTATGTTTTTGTTATGAAAGTAGCCCATAATCTATATATTCATGTTCCGTTTTGTATGTCAAAGTGCAATTATTGTGCTTTTTATTCGTTTGCGTGCCAAAATCCAGATTGGAATCAATATGCAAATAATATTTGTAAGGAATTAAGGTTTTGGGCTGAAAAACTTGGAAAAATTGGAATACCAACAATATTTTTTGGTGGGGGGACACCTTCTTTGATGCCAGTTGATATATTTGAACGGATAATGAATTGTATCAAAGAATGTTTTTGTGTGGATTATGATTGCGAAATAACTTTGGAATCAAATCCAGGAACAATTGACAAAGAAAAATTATCTGGATTTGTTTCGAATGGTGTAAATCGTTTGTCTGTTGGTGTTCAATCATTGAAAGATGAAGAATTAAAATTTCTTGGACGCCGTCATGATGTAAAAACTGCGATAAGTTTATTAGATTGTGCAATGAATATGGGATTGCGTGTCAGCGCTGATTTTATCTATGGATTGCCAAATCAAAATGTTAATGATGTAATTAATTTAAGCACTGATATAAATAAATTAGGCTTGTCGCATGTATCAATGTATGAATTAACCGTTGAACCAAATACGCCGTTTGGAAAAATGAATTTGAATATGCCTGATAATGATACAATGGCACAAATGTACAGTATTATTCCAGAATATTTATCTTTGCCACGATACGAAGTTTCTAATTATGCAAAGCATGGGGAAGAATGTAGACATAATCAGAATGTTTGGAACGGTGAAGCGTACATAGGTATTGGACGTGGTGCTGCTGGACGTGTGTATTATGATAATGCCTGGTATGAACAACGTGGGAACGGGGAATTGTTCGAAAAGATAAAAAATGAAACGCGTGCAATTGAAAAAATATTAACAGGGATGCGAACAATGCGTGGCGTAAAATTAAGTAATGATGTAAAAAATCAAATCAATTTTGATTGGTTAAATTCACACAAAGATTTGGTTGAAATAGGAGGTGAATATTTGCATACTACGGATGCAGGTTTGTTAATATTAGATGACATAATTGCGGATTTAACAAAATGAAAAATAAAATTTTGAATATAATTGGAATGATTGCCGTATTTATTGCGGTAGTTTTTTCTGTGGTTTTAATAAAAGGAAAAGAAATGAGCATTGGAATAAAAACTGAAAATATGGATTTGACTGTTAATCCAGGAAAAGACTTTTACGATTTTGCAACAGCGGGATGGCGTAACAATAATCCTATACCAGATGATTATACCAGATGGTCTTCTTTTCATCAATTAGACGCGATGAATTTAGAACGTGTTCGTGATATTGCCGAACAAGACACTGGAAAAATAGGTATGCTTTATAAAATTGCAATGGATGCTGAAAAATTAAATGCAGAAAAAACAAATCCTGTAAAACCATATATTGATGAAATTAACGCGATAAAATCAAAAGACGACTTACCAAAATATCTTGGTAAAATGCATAAATTTGCAAATGCTTTTTGGGATACTGGTGTTTTACTAGACGATAAAGACAGTTCTCATTATATCTTTGTTTTTGCACAAGGTGGAACGGGTTTGTCACGTGATTATTATTTTGATGATGATAACAAATCAAAAGAGGTCAGAAAGAAATATAAGGAATACATAAAAAAACAAATGGATAATTTTGGCGAAAAAGTAGATGTTGAAAAATTGTATGCGTTGGAAGAACGTATGGCTAAATCTTTTTACACCAAAGAAAAATTACGTGATCCATTGGCAAATTACCATAAAAAATCGTTGGCAGAATTAAAACAAGAAATAACAGGTTTTGATTGGAATGCTTATTTTGATGCACGTGGTGTTAAAACTGAATTTATTAACATAGAACAAGTAGAACCAATCATTGAATCTGTTGCGATAATAAACGATACAGATTTAGAATTGATAAAAACATATTTGAAATTCAGAATTATAAATGGTTCTTCTGCTTTGTTAGATGATAAAACTTATGATATTGCATTTGATTTTTATAATCGTGTTTTGTCTGACCAAAAGGAACAAAAACCACGTTGGAAAAGGGCGGTTGCAATGTTGGACGGTTCTTTGGGTGAAGAAATAGGCCAATTGTATGTAAAAAAATATTTTCCAGAATCAGCAAAAAAACGTATGAAAGTTTTGGTTGAAAACTTGAAACATGCATTGGAATCACGCATAAAAAATCTTGATTGGATGAGTGAAGATACAAAACAACAAGCATTAAATAAATTAAATACATTCAAAGCAAAAATAGGATACCCAGATAAATGGCGTGATTATTCAAAGTTGGAAATCAAAGAAGATTCTTTGTATGCTAATATGATGCGGGTCAGTGCGTTTGAAGATGCGTTTTGGTTGGAAAAAATAGGAAAAGAAAAAGATCCAACTATTTGGTATATGAATGCACATGAAATAAATGCTTATTATGATCCTTCGACTAACGAGATTTGTTTTCCTGCTGGAATATTACAATATCCTTTCTTTGATATGGATGCTGATGATGCATTTAATTATGGTGCGATTGGTTCAGTAATTGGACACGAAATGACACATGGATTTGATGACAGCGGCCGTCATTTTGATAAAGACGGCAATATGAAAGAATGGTGGACAGAAGATGACGCAAAGAAATTTGATGTTCATGCAAATATTATGAAAGAACATTTTAATAATATTATTGTGGCACCAGGTACCCATGCAAATGGTGAATTTACTTTGGGTGAAAATTTGGCTGATTATGGTGGTGTAACAATTGCTTTTGATGCATATAAAAAATTTTGTGAAAAATCAGAAAATGCAATTGGATTTACGCCTGAACAAAGATTCTTTATTGCATACGCCATGACAGAAGCAGGTAATATTCGTGATGCAGAAATTTTAAGAATGACAAAAACAAACGAACATTCCTTATCTCGTTGGCGTGTAAATGGAATCTTACCACATGTTGAGGCTTGGTATGATGTATTTAATATCGGGAAAGATGATGTTTTATACATTGCACCAGATAAGCGTGTGAATTTGTGGTAATAAAAAAACGCCAATTTGGCGTTTTTTTATTTCGATTTTGATTTTAATTCGGCTATTTCTTGGTTGTATCTTTCTTCCAATAAACTCATCTCTCTTTCTATGGCATATCGTTCGTTTCTTGCTTCGGTAATAGATTGGCCTGAATCACAATGGTTAAGATTTTGTTCTGCTTCGAACAGTTCTACCTCCAGTTTTGCGCGTGCAGCATTAAATGCGGCTGTCTTTTCATCAATTTCTTGTTGTAAGAACATATCTTGCATGCCAGCATATCTATCAGATTTTTTTGCCATAATATTATCCCTTTATTTTTCAGAAACCATTTCTCTAAATTCGGTGCTTGGACGAAAAGATGCAACGCGACGTGCAGGTATCACAGCCGGTACACCTGTTTTTGGATTGCGACCAATACGTGCAGATTTTGCCAATATTTTAAATGTGCCAAATCCAGCAATCTTAACATCTTCGCCGTTAATCAAAGATTGTTCGATTTCATCAAAGATAATATCTATCATTCTGTAAGAATCGGCGGCGGTCAAACCAAACCGATTACGTAATGCATTTGCTAAATCTATGCGTGTTATTGTAGCCATAATATTCCTATATTTGTCTATATGGAACATTATACAGGCTCTTTTTAATAAAGCAATCACTAAATATTGATTTATTTTTTTATTGGTGTAAAATCAAAGCCGTTCGTCCCCATAGTTCAATCGGATAGAACAAATCCCTCCTAAGGATTAGATGCAGATTCGAATTCTGCTGGGGACGCCACTAAAAAAGGTCAAAAAATGAAAAATAAAGCAGTTAAAATAGGTATTGTAGCATCAATTTTGCCACATTTGTTTTGTTGTGTTTTACCAATAGTTTTGTCTTTAATTGGATTATTTGCGCCAGAGGTTGCACACACTGCTTTTATTCCAGAATGGATTGAGCCATGGTTATTTGTGTTTTCTTCTTTGATGTTGGGTTTGTCATGGATTTTGACTTTGCAAGATTGTCCATGTGCAGATTGCCATGAAGAAAAATCACATAAAACACAAAAGATAATTTTATCGGTGATAACCACATTGTTCGTGGTAAGTGTCGTTTTGCATATATTTGCACACGGACACTAAATTTATTTTAATACGTATTTGTCTGTTTCTTTTTTTATGGCAATTTTGCGAAGTTTGCTGACATAACCTTTGTGTTTAAAATATCTGACTGCCATATATACAGGGTTTATAATACGTTTGTTATCGTTGTCTAAACTGTACCGTTTAGAAGCGATAAGGTTATCGTAAAATTGTTTAATTTCATTTGGTTGGAAACCATTTTTTTTGACTTTTTTATAATCTGATAATATTTGCTTGTAAATATTATCAGCTTGTTTTGTCATTGTTTTTAGTTCTTGTCTTGTCACAACAACGTGTTTAAAAAGCCATTTGTTTTTTAATAATGAATAATTTGGACCACGTATATGTCTATCTTCGCATTCTGGTGTCTTTTCGTCATGAATGTTTAAGTCAATTTTACGCCCATAAATTTTACAAATGTGAATCATGGCCCAATCGTAATAGTAAAGCTTTAACATACGAGGTATATTTATGTTCGGATGTTTTTGCTGTATTTTGTCCATATTTAATACGATACACATATCTATATCTGATTTATTGTCATAAAAAAGTTGTGTGATGGAACCGACAACAATTATATCAATAATATCACTTTTGTATATTGGCATATCGTATTCGTTTCGAACATAATCTATATAAGCCCATGCAATAGATAAAAGCATGTTGGAAACCGTTGGATTTATTTGTTCGTTTTTATCCCATATTTTTTTATCAAGATTTTTATGTAATTTAATTTTCATTTATTTGTTCGTTTTTTTTAGTATATAACACATTATTCTGTATCGTAAAGGTATAAATTGCAAGGGTATTGATGTACAGAATTTCAGAAATGATTTTTTATCATTTGTTTTCACTGTTTCAGAAATGACAATTGGTGTTATACATTTAAAATATTTGATCCAAAAATTTTTCGATATTTTATTGTAATTATTTTTATAATTGTCAATCACGTCATCAATAGATATATTTGGATAATTTTGTTTTATTAAATACGTTTGCTTTGTTAATGCCATATCTTTTGCTGTTGATAGTGCTGTTGTTAAAAATGAAGATACAGATTGTACAGCATCTATTTCTGAAATTATTTCTTTTTTTAAACAAAATTCAGAAATGTTGTCAAAAGCGCAATCTAAAATAGTTTCTTTGTTGAATATATATTTGAATATACATTTTCTATCGGATACTTCTGGTAATGATTCTGATAACAATTGTGAATTATATTTTATTATATCGGCATCTGTGAAATCTATCATACATAGTATATTGTTTATCGCGTCATTAAGTAATATATCATTTGAATCAATAAAGACGATATATTGCCCTTTGGAACGTTTTATTGCTTCATTTATTGCATTCAGATTATTTTCATAATTCAATATCTTAAATCTGTTATCGTTAATAACGTATTGTTCTATGTTTTTAACAGAATTATTCACAAGGAAACATTCCCAATTGTTATTGTTTTGTTGTAACAAAGAAGAAATCGCAGATACATCGCGATTTGATTTGATAATTATACTTACTTTTTTATTATTCATATCTTATTGATTATAAAATCTTACAAGTGATGATCCAGCAAAGTTTTTTGTATAAAAACAGTTCGTTTTTGATAAAGTGTCTTGAGAACCGCTCGACGCATATACATAAGTGCCATCTGTATCTTCAAATTCATTCATATAACAATCTGCTATTGTATGAACGTTCCAGGAATCCCACAATATTTTACCAGTGTCATACGCGTCTTGTTGTACGGTTGATCTTTCAACATAGGCATTATTTGGACATGGTGCACAATGTATGATGTCATCTGTCGGTACATTGCCATCTTCATCAGTACAGAAATTTGATAACAATTGATAGAGATGCCATTTATAGTCTTCAGGATAAGCGACGGAAGTTGCATAGACAAATAACGAACCCGATGGTTTTGATCTTGATGTATATATCAGCGGTTCAGTATGCGCAAACAGTTTTTTTAAATTTTCCATGTGAATTGTATCAGAGGTTTGTGTGTTGTATGAATAATAATCTGGTGTTTCTGTGCCATCTGATTTTTTTAAACCTTTTAACCAATTTGTCCCTATAAGCCTTAGTTTGTTACCTTTACCGCAAGCTCCTAAATATTGTCCAGATTGACACAATTTTATAGTATGTGTATTTCTGTTGCCCACATCATCTGTTGATATAAAATATTGTGTTGTCATTTTGGGATCGGCGACAATGGATGCAACATCTGACACAGGTACCGGTGTTGTTTCAGATTCTTCGGCAAACGCACAATTAGAATCAATGTGACATACGAAAGCCATGGTCACACTAAATATTTTCCATAACAAATTTCCTAAATTGTTCATATTCCTTGCCTTGTCAAACATTCTATAATCTTTGCTTTTTTTTCGCAAGGGAAAAATAAAAAACGCTTGCTTTTGTTCTTGCGTTTTTTTTATAATTCGTTCGTCTAAGGAATTAAAGGAGTTTTTTATGAAATTATCAAAGTTATTGTTTGCTTTTTTGTGTGGTGCGGTTATGTGCAGTGCGAATGCCGCAGATGTTACAATTTATTATTCGCCAACCTGTCCACATTGTCACCATGCGCGTGATTTTGTTGAAAACACTTTGATATATGAATATGAAACTTTAAAAGTGTCAGAAGTAAATGTTATGAATGCAGATAATCGTCAAGACTTTTTTGCTGCACTTAAAAAATGCGGTTATGAAAGTGGCGGTGTTCCTGTGTTGGTTGTTGGTGAAAAATGTTTTCAGGGTTATTCTGATGCTTTACAGCCTGAATTGCGCATTGCAGTGGAAGCTGATTTGACAGCACAACAGAAAGAAATGGCGGCTGCAAACAAAGCAGAAATGGAAAAAAACAAAGAAGAATTTGTTGCATCGCACAGCGACAGAAAAAATGCTGTGTCTAATAAAGAACCTAAAAAAAAACTAACGAATAAAACAAACAATATATCAGATATTGTGCTGTATGGATTCTTTGGTTTGTTGTTAATAGGATTGGGAATCGTTTTATTCAAAAAACAGAAATAGGTAAAAAACAATGTTTGATTTGACTGTTCTTGATTATATTTATGTCGCGATTATTTTAGCTTCGACAGTTTGGGCAACTGTGCGTGGTGGTGTTTATGAAACAATTGCTACTTTATCCTGGGTTGTTGCAGCTATATCTGCAAGATTTGTATCACCGTATTTGGATGGTTTGTTGCAGAAATGGTTTGGTTTACCAGATTCGACAGTTGTCACATTGGTCGCTTCATATTTCATAGTATTTTTTGTTATTTTGGTGATAGTTAGTTTTATCAATCAAAAAATTCGTGAAAGAATCCAAGACAGTTTTTTATCTGTAACCGACAGAACGCTTGGGGTTGTTTTTGGTATTGTTCGCAGTATTGTCGTTATGGGGTTTGTATATTGGGGTGTTCTTTGGTATTATTCCGATGTGCCACGCGGGTTGCCAAAATGGGTCAGTGAAGCAAGAACACGTCCTGTTATGCAATTGACTGCTATTAAAATGGATGATTGGTTCTTTTTTGGAAACAGCAAGCTGTTAAAGAACGATTTAAAACAGGATCAAAATCAACATACTAATTTGATAAATCCTATGGTTGAAAAAAAGAAAACAGATGATGCTGAAAAAACGGCAGAAACGGGATATAAATCTTCTGAACGCGCTGCATTGGAAAATCAGTTGTTACAAATAGAATCTGTTGCGAACGCAATCCAAGAAGAAAAATAATTTAACCGACCATTTGGTCGGTTTTTTTATTTGGAATAGCGTCCTGTTGTAATACAGGCTTTTGTGTGGTTATAATGTAGTATGCGCAAAATAAAAATATATATAACGATTTTATTATTGTATGAATTGACGATATTAACAATATTACAAATACCAGATTATTGTTTTGGCGTTTTTAATTTCAACTTTTGTGATACGTCTTTCAGATATTTTTTAATGTGCATAGTTATTCCATGTTTGTTTTGTTTGTTGGCGTGGTGGTGGACAGAAATATCAAGTTTATTTTGTAAAAAATGCCAATGTGAAATACAAGATGACACCTCTATTAAAAATATATTCAAAGAAATAATATCAAAACAAGACATAGAAAAATTTATAACCGCCGCAGTTATTATGGGAATTCAAAAATTTGCTGCTACACACCCAAAAACCAAAGAAACATTTGATAATATTTTGAATGTCCTTGATAACAGTAATACAAATAGAAAAAGCCGGTTGACAAAATAATGTTTTTGTGTTATATATAAAAATATGTCAGAAAAATTTTGTATATTTTGTGGTGGAAAGCCAGAAAAAAAGAATCGCGAACACGTTATTCCGCAATGGTTAATTCGTATGACCGGCCGTGAAAAGAAAGATGTTTTTACGCATTTTCCCGAAGATGCCAAACATATGGCGTTTATGAATTTTACTTTTCCGGCATGTGAAAAATGTAATTCTGATTATTCGGCACTGGAAATCGCGGCCAAGGCCGTTATGGAAAAGGTTTTATCTGGTGGCAAAATCACAGGAACCGAAGCCAGCGTTTTAATGGACTGGTTTGATAAAGTCCGTATTGGTTTGTGGTTGTCGTGGATGTATTATGATCCAAAATTAAAATCTGCTGTCCAGCCACACTTTTTTATAAATTCACGTGTTGGAACTTGTGACAGAATGTTAAATATTCGCAAATTAAACCTGGCAGCCGACGAAAACAAAGGAATTTTGTTTATGGGGACAGATAATACTTGGTTTAATTACTGTCCAAGCGCCTTTACCATGGTCATTAACGATTACTATTTTATGAATGCATCAACTAATAATCTGGTGTCGCGAAATCTGGGATTTCCAATTATGCGCAAGCCTGAAATTTTCGATCAAGATACAGGTAGATTTTGCGCGGATATTGAAATGGGTAATCAAAGAATTATCAGCCCTGTTATCAAAGGTTTTGTTCCGCATCCTGAATCTGTCACTTTTTATCAGCCGATGTACCATGAAATCGCATCTGCGAAAGATGATAGTCCATCTTGGCAATATATAACAGAACGCAGTTATGATTCTGATAATGGTGTCGGTGGGGTTTTCTTTCAAAAAGGTAATGCCAATAATACCAGATATTTACAGCCACAATCACTGGCAAATTTGAAAATGAAAGCAACTGTGTGGCCGGATTTAGAATCTGATATCTTGAAATTTCAAAATGTGATTGGCGACAGAACTTTCCTGCAAACGCGCGAAACTTTGCTGGGGATGAGTCTTAACAAAAAGTATTTGGCGGCCCTGCAACAAGCAAAACAAAAATAAAAAACGCACCGAATGGTGCGTTTTAATTCAAATTTATAATTCCTGACAGGAATATATACAAATGGTTTTGGTGGGGATTTTTTATTAAAGTTTTTTCTGTTTACATTTGATAACCCGTATTTTATAATAATTTTTGAATCCAAGGGATTGGATTCAGGGCTGTCATAAGCCAACTTTGTCCGGTGCGAAAGCATCGTTATCTGATGTTATCGGTGTTTTTTTGCACCGTTATCATCCCTGATTGTTATGGTCGGGGAGCCGTTGGTTATAAAATACGAGCAATCGAAAGACCGCGGAATCAATGACAAAGTGATTTATGAACTCCCTGACCGCCCTTTGAGACGGTCTTTTTTGTCGCGGCTTTGCGACAGCAAAGACGGATTATTTGCATTCGGGGAGAAAACATCAGATGAAACGGTTTTTAATATTATTATCATTACTGTTATGTAATACGGTATGTGCAGAAACAATAAATATAAATTGGATGGTTGATGAACAACAATATGGCACCCCAACAACTTGTGAATACAGTGGTGATGTAATATTACCAACCCCCCCAACAAAATATGGTTATACCTTCGCCGGCTGGGAACCAAGCACTTATATTTTCTTGGAGTATATTCAAAATTCAGGGACTCAGAAAATAGATACAGGTGTAACAATAACAAATGGTAAGAGATTTGAGATTGATGTACAATTGAACAGCGATAGCCCAACCGAAAGTTCTATTATGGGTACAGGTGGTGGTTATGATACTAACTTTGTTTCAATACGCGCGGGAAATTATTTTAGTAATAATATATTTGGGTTCATAAAGAATCTAAAATATTACACACCTGGAAATATAACCAAAGATGCACAGAGACACTTGTTTGTAATTGATTTGAATAATAATAAAGTAAGAATTGATCAATATGAGGCGATTACAGACGGTACAACAAACAGTAGCCTAACTTGGTGGATTGGAAGTTATATGGGAAGTACTTCATCTGGATTTGATTGGATAGGTAAATATTATGGTATAAAGATATATGATAACGAAGAATTAATACATGACTTTATACCTGCAAAACGATTGTCTGATAATGCTGTTGGTATGTATGATTTTGTAAGTGGGACCTTCTTTGGTAATGCCGGAACCGGAACATTTATTGCGGGGCCAGTTGCTAACTAATGAAAAAGATATTTGTATCTTTGTTGTTTATATTTGTTATGCAAAATGCATTGGCGGTATTGTACACAAACGATATTTCAAATGGATGTATAAATTCTGTTATTCATCCTTATAATAATAATGCAGAAATGACGGCACGTTGGACACCGAATACACATACATGTAATGTTAACGAATTTTTACCCGCAAATACAGATGCTTGCGTTGCGTGTCCAATGGGGCAAACATGCACCGGTGGAACATTTGATTTTAACGAAACAGAACCCCAAGGAATCACATACACCACACCAATATTGTATAATCAAAATAATTCTTGTGTTAATGAATTATTAAAACCAAGTGATAACACTTCGTATATGATGGCCAAATTTACACCAAATGTTCATAATTGTAATCCGGGATATTATTTACCGGCAAATATTGACGAGTGTAGGAAATGTTTGAACGACCATTATTGTCCTGGTGGAACTTTGACATTTAACGAAACAACACCACAAGGAATAATAGATTGTCCAGAAAATCATCCTTTTGCTCCGGCTGGTATGTGGCAACAATCACAATGTGGTCGAAAATTATATGTTGGCGAAGATATTTTATACATGCACCAATCACCAGCACATCCAACAGTCCATAGATTATATATTGGTCACCCTAATGGTATATATTCGGCAAATGCAGTCCAACGGGATATGAATTCAAATACTTTTCCGAAAATGTCAGAAGGTATGTCAAAAGGATTTCATGTAAAGATAGATGGTGTTGAATATTTGGTATGTGATGATTCCATTCCAGAATGTAGAAACGGCCAATAATCTGTCCGCCCTTCGCCAATCTTTAATTTTGTAATTAAAAATGGTTTTTACAAAATTTACGTCCAGAATGTGTTTTTAAATATTTCTCAAATGCTATGGCTTTTTGTTCATTATCAAAAGCAATATAATTTTTTAATGCCCAAGGTATAAATTTTTTGGTATAAGGAGAATATCCGGAATTATGGTCTTGTAACCTTTTTTGTAAATCACATGTAAAGCCAATATAAAAGTTTTCAGGGAAAGATAGGGATTGTAATACGTATACATAAAACATCTTGCCCGTCCTTTGCTTTGTTCGCACTTCGTGCGCCTACAGCCAAAGGCCGCGGCATTCCGTTTTGCACGCTTAAACCCGCCTGTCGCGGCTTTGCGCTAGCAAAGACGGATGGTGCCGGTTGTCGGACTTGAACCAACGACCCTCTGATTACAAATCAGATGCTCTACCAACTGAGCTAAACCGGCAGGCATCGCATATATTATAGGTATTTAAAACTTTTTGCAAGAAAAAAATACAAAATATAGCGTTTTGTTAAAAATCATACAGATGTTGTATGTTTTTCACGGCAACTTGGGCCATGTATTGATCTTTTGCCCTTTTGTATAATTTTGCATAGTTTGGTTTTTTGTCTGGGGATATGCTGCATACCGTGTAAAGTGTGTTTACCAATTCATATCGTTTAAAACCGTATTGACCGGTCTTTTTATTGTGGCCAATTGCAAAACCTGCAATTCCAGAATTTGTAACCATATATGTTTCAAAATCACCACGCATTTGATATATTACATCTGAATCAATCAATATATCGTTATAAATTATCGAAAAATCTCTGTGTGCACGAATGGCAATCTGTTCGATTTTGTATGCAAAAGCGACAGTTTCAAAAATTTCATCATAATTCAGTTTTGTATCGGATGCCAGGCCGTGTTTTGCATATTGTGATTTAAACAAATTTGTGCATGTAAATTCGTATTTGTTCATATCGTTACGAAAAGTAATTGTGAACATTATACCATCGTCATTATATACGACGTATGCTTCGCCAGTGTCACCATTTGCATATTTGATGTTTGATGTTGACAATGTTTTGCTTAATAAATCTGTGAATTTAGAATGTGTTTCTATGTCCATTTTCATCTTCTTCGTTTAATAGAGTTTGTTTGTAAAAATTGCGACAGTAAAAACTGTTTTTTATTCATCGTTGTTTGAATAAGTCCATGTTGTTGGGCAAATTTATCAAACATACGATTTGCAATAATTGCCACATCATAATTGTTTTCAAATTGTTCAGCGGTCCGGGCAAAATGATTTATACTCGCAACATATTCGCCATTGATTTTGATGGTAAAACGAGGCAGATCCCCATCAAAACATTCTACGGACATTAATAATCTGTGTTTGTGACCGAATAATTTGTATTCATAATGTGTGTCAGAATATTCGGTTGCTTCAACCGTGTTGTTTTTTATTGCGCGTAAAATGTTTCTTTTAAATTCTTTGTTCATAATGCGAATTGTTGCACAAAATATACGATTGTCAATATTTTTGATAACTATACCTTGAATTTTGGTTTTTATCTGATAAAATCGCGAAAAAGGGTGTATATATGGTTAAATTACCAGAGCTTTTGGCGCCGGGTGGCACATTAGATGCTTTTAAAACCGCAATTTTGTACGGTGCAGATGCTATTTATGCCGGCCTGCCTGGTTTTTCTATGCGTGCACGTGCTAAAATTACTGTTGATGAAGTAAAGCAGGGCATAGATTTTGCGCACGAACATGGCAAAAAAGTATATTTAGCGTTTAATCTGTTTGCCCATGATCGCGATTATGAAAATATGGGACGCGTATCAGAGGTTTTAAACTACCTTAAACCCGATGCTTTAATTATTTCTGATGCTGGTGTTTTAATGTGGGTAAAAGAACATCATCCTGATATTCCAATTCATATATCAACCCAAGCGAATATTTGCAGTGCATCAACGGTTAAGTTTTGGCAAAATGCGGGCGCTGTGCAATGTGTGTTGGCGCGTGAAGTATCGCACAAAGAATTTGAATCTATACGTGAACAGTGTCCGGATATTGGATTAGAGATATTTATTCATGGTGCAATGTGCATGTCTTATTCTGGACGTTGTTTATTGTCGAATTATATAACAGGTCGTCCTTCTAATCGTGGCGCATGTGCGCAATTGTGTCGTTGGAAATATGATGTTATTTTGCGTGAAAAAGAATCTGGTATAGAAATGCCAATTGAAGAAGATGAACGTGGTGCATATATTATGAACAGTAAAGACTTGTGCCTGATGCCGCGTTTGAAAGAGGTTATAGAATCACATCCAGATACGCTTAAAATCGAAGGTCGTAATCGCAGCGAATATTATGTTGGTATGGTAACACGTGCATATCGTAATGCGCTGGACGCTTATGCGCGTGATCCAGAACATTTTGATCCAACACCATTTATGGATGATTTGAATCTGTTGGAAACACGTGGTTATACAACGGCTTTCTTTGATGGACCTTTGCCACCTGATGCGCACGATTACGAACAAACACATTCTAATTCAGATTATTGTGTTGCTGGTGTAGTGACAGGTGTAGATGATAAAAATATAACATTTGAATTGCGTAACGAGATTAAAGCTGGTGATACGATCAATTTTGTTTTGCCGTATATTCAAGATAAAGTTTCGATTACATTGGACAAGATTATAAATGCCAAAGACGGTGGCGAATTGTCAAAGATGTCTGCGGGTCAGGGTAATTCATTGCTGATCCCAATTGAAAAAACACCAGAACGATATCGTGAAAAAATTGTCCCATTGATTTTGGCATACAAACATAAATGATAAAATGTTTTTAGAAAATAGTCCTGCTTATACAATCAGTAATGAAAATCAACGTTGGGCAACGCAAGTTGTTCCGAATGTAAAATCTGTTTTAACTGTTGCTGGTTCCGGTGATCAGGCCTTGTTTTATAAATTGTCTGGTGCAAAGATTGTGGATACTTTTGACATAAATAATAATGCACGTGTTATCCAAGATATCAAATGTGCCGCAATAAAACATTTAAAAATTTCGGAATATAAAGATTTGTTGACCAAATTACATAATGCAAATGCCCGTGATATAATTGATATGCCGGAAATGCATTACATTTTACAATTTTTGCCGAAAGAATCATCGGATATAATAAAACAAAACAATTTCGCGTGTAATTGTGGTTTAAATATAGATTTTTATCCTGAAAATATACCAACAGACACAGAATTCGAAACATTGAAAAATATGTTGAATAAATCATTTAATTTTATATGGTCAGATTTAGAATCTGTTGGTACCACATTAACCAGAAAATATGATTTAATAAATATTTCCAATATTTTTGACTATAAACACAGTGGTGAAAAACAAATCAAGATTTTGAACGAATTATCAACGCATCTTAATAAAAATGGACATATTGTTTGTTTGCCACAGATTCACAGATACAGTTATAAAAAATTGGAATTGCCACATCTATCTTATGAAAGAACAGAACACGACGAAAAGCATACGAAAGTAATTATATTTCAAAGAACAAGATAAAAAAACGCCATTTCGGCGTTTTTTATTGTTGTGATTTTTTCCAATCTGGAATTTCTACATAATCGTTATATTTGCTTAAATAACGATTTCCTGTTATACAGACGAAATTAGATAAAGAATCTTCGTATTCACGAACAGCGGCGGTCCAGCGATCTGTTATTTCTGATTGTGCGCCTTGGTATCCGGCAAATCCGCCCAATGCACCACCTGCAGCAGCACCAACAGCAGTTCCTTTGGCGCGTGCCTTGTTTGATATATCAATTAAACCACCATCACTTGCATCACGCGATAATGGTGTGAAAACGATTTTATCTTTTTCTTGTTGTTCTTTTGTTGTTATCATTGAACCAACCGAACCATTACTGTTACGGTTAAAATATTCAAAATCTCTGCCTTTGATCAAATTGGAAAAATCTGATATTTTATAACCCTTGATAGAATTCACAACATCATCTTTAAATACTATATACACATGCTTTTCATTTTTTGCTTCATAAGCTTTTGCTATTTCATAATATGAATTATCTTTGTGCGTATCTGTATATTTAGTGAAATCAGTATCGTTGTTTTCTGATTTAATATATTTGGTTAAATATTCAAATTCTGAATTATTTACTGATGCAGTGCCAAATATAGACTTAAATGCCACCGGTCCTTTACCACCAGAATGTACCAAGTATATTTCTACCAGATTACCGCTATACGGTGTGCAGTTTAAATTAGAGTCGCCTGTGCAAACTTTTATATTACCAGCAGCATTGATAAGGAACTTTTTATCAGGTTCCAATTCCGTTAAATCTTTACCTTTTTCTGCGGCTCTTCCTGCTATACAATCTTTTTCACCATTGTATCCAGATGGCCCGTCGGATATATTACATGTTTGTATATCCAAATAACTGTCGCCTGTGCCGGCACCGGCCAACATATTGCCAACAATCATTCCAGATGCTGCATTAACAGCGGTAGATTTGATTGTATCACCGGCAACTTTGCCAGAATAAGAACTCGCAGCCATAATGCCTGCGCCAGTTGCCACGCCAGCGGCTGTGCCGATCAATTGGTCTTTGCCAGTACCGAACAGTTTTGAATTGCCTGCTTCTTTTGGTGCCAATATATTTCCAGCAACACCTGCAATAATAGCGCCCGCAGCAATCTTAAACCCAGCATTTTGTCTTTGTTCGGCATTCATTACCGCTTCCACATCTGCCATAGTTGGCGCAGCATCCGCAGGTAATTCTGTTTTTTCTACGACTACACGGTTCATTCCAGATTCTGGAAAATTATCAATATTACATTTGAAACTGTCACCAGATGCTACAGTCGTTGTGGCTAAAACCGCATTCGTATTTGCGTCGACCAAAGAAACAACGGCGACACATTGATCATATGGATTACGACGTATTCCTGATTCAGGTACTTCCCATCTAAATACACCGTTTGGATAAATCATAGAGCATGCATCCAAATCAGATATTGTTGTTTCGGATGTGTTATTTAATATTGCGGCTGATAGTTTTTCGTTTGAAACCATAACAGGTAAAGTAGCAGTCGCAGATGCTGTTGTTACAGTATTTGCATCTGCGTATTCTTGTTGATAGCGCATAGCATTAACCTGATTATAAGCTTCAGCATAAGAACGCGATGAATTTCCCACGCGTATCGTGGCATCCGCTGGCAATGTCGAAAGGCTTGCCAAAATCGCAGTAAACAAAGAAATTTTACATACTTTATTTGTCATTTTATATTAGAATTCCAATCTTAATCTGACGCCCACATCTAAACTTGCTAATGTTCCGCTTTCAAACCAGTTTGTATAATGGAAAACGCTGTCATAAGGTGCTTCGTATTCGCCATCGCTTGCACCACTGCCGTCACTTAACCATTCTGTTTGTGATACAACGATTGAACCAGATGTTCTAACTTTACCCAAATGAGCGTATCTTACAAAGAAATCAAGTTTTAAACCTTCATTCATAGATGTTGTGACACCGCCTTCTAATTGGAAAGCTAAATTTTCCATTGTTCCGCCGTTATGATATGCGTAAATATCGGAAATACCAGTCAATGCACCAGCAGGCTGACTGCCTGGACCCAGTCCATTTGTTTCATCATAGAAATGGTTATCAAATACAACGTAGTCCGCGATACTGTTCAAAGCCAAACCAACACCAGCGCCGACATATGGACGCAAAGAGCCGCCTGCAACATATCCGGTAAATGAATCAATGTTATAATAAACATTTAACATTGTTGCGTTTGATGTGATTGCGCCACCTGATACAGTCGCATCTGTAAATCCGTCACCAGTAGATGTTTGAATTTTATCTGCATATGAAATACCAGAATAGCGTGAATAAGAGAAATCTACGCGGACATCACTGTTAATTGCGGCACCAACAGAAACAGATAATGGAATAACGCTGTCTGATTTAAAATCAGAAGCACGGAAAGATCCAGGTGCAAAAAATGCCTTATCTTGACCAGAATAATCAGCAGACATTTGACCACTTATCATGGTACTGTATGATGCAGATAAACCAATATATAACCCGCTGTCGGCCAATCTGTCATAATCTGCAGCCTGGTAATATTGACGCCCTGCATTTGTTGCCGAAGAACCCACGCGTGGCAATGCCCCGGTTATACGATTTGGATTGGTTGCACTAACATTTGTGGCCATTGGACGGCCATTTACTGCAGATGCGGCGGCCATTTGCTGGGTAGTAATATTTGTGCGTCCAACCATCTGAGGTTGTTGTTGATAACGTTGGACCCCAGAATAGCGAGCATTTTGTTGCGGATATTCATTTATCACATAACCTTGGCGTGCCAATTGTTGTGGATTATATACTGGATATGCGGCACGTGCCCCAAACGGGACTGATACCATAATGCCGGTCAAAACCGCAAGAATCTTGGTATTTTTCATCTTTCCTTCAGACTTCCTTTGTGAATATTATATCATAAATTGGGTCTTAAAAAAAGCGCTAAAATATATTTTGTTTAATAAAAAAATACACCCGGGTTTTACCCCGGATGTAAATTGTCCAATATAATTTATTTTTTTTGATTCAAATTAGAATTTCAGGTTTGCGCGCATACCCCATTCCATTTTGAAATCTGTAGCATTCTGAGACATTGGCTGAGCCTTGTCATATGTGTATTCCAAGAATGTAGCCAATTGGAAATAGTCTGTGAATTGATACGCAGTATTGATTTTGAATACGTATTCATCCCAACCATCTTCCATGTTGTTGGTTTTTTCTAACAAGTTTGCAACAACAGTTTCTGTTGAATAAGGCCCCATAGTTTTGTTTGGCATTTGTGTGTGAATGCTTTTTACACCATTGTTGTAGTGTTCGATAAATTCAAAACCACCACCAAATGACCATCTTTGTGTAGCCTGATACATTGCATCAAATCCAAATGTCCATTCATGAGTTGATCTTAAATCAACAGATATTTCTTCTGGTAAAAAATATGCAAAATTATTTGCTGGGTCTATTTTGATTTTGTTATTATGGTTTCCAAAAGTTTGCAAATATTCAACGTGGGCACCCAATGTGAATTTATCCCATGTTTTACCAAAACGTGTTCCAACAATTGCGCCCCAACGGCCATTGGAATAATTGTCAAAATCAAATGCAAACTCTGAACCATAAGGTTTAACAGTTCCTTTCATTGGTGTAACACCAGACAAATATGCGTCAGCATATAAATCTAATATCAAAGGAGCGTTTTCTGTTAACACACGGTACATTGTTCCAATGCGTCCACGGTGCATACCTTTACGATCAATTTCACCGTCTTTTGTATATCCAAAATGTCCATGGATATCCCATCTGTCTGTGATACCATAGCCCAAATCACCGGTAAAACGCCATACAGGGAATTCTAAATTACCATCGTTATGTTTTCTTTTTGTTGCTTGTGTTCCTTCTACTGTTTTTGCCATCATTGCAGCGCCAGCTTTTACATAAGTATCATTAGCCTTTGGCATGTAAAGTGGATTTTCAATATTTGATGTCGCAAATGCGCCTGTTGAAATAACAGATGCAGTCAATGCAACCAAACTTATCAAAGGTTTTTTCATCCTTTTTCTCCTTTTTTTACTCGATGAAATTAACCAACCCCCATTATTGGCAAGATTGGTGTTGTACCCGTACCACCCATTATTGGCAATAGCACGCTTTGCGGTATAACAGGAACATTTTGAAACATTATCAAAACAATGTCAAAAAATAAATTGTCTTGACATACGACTTGAAATATGTCAATCGCGTCCTATATATTTTGTTGAGAGGGGTGAAACCGGCCCAAAACCAAAGGAGTTCGCCATGACACAGACATTAAATTCAGATGCACAAAAAAATGAATTGTTGCAAAAACAATTTTTAATGATGGGTGGTATGCTTGATCAGCAAAAAAAATTGACCCCACAAGAAATTAAAAAAATAGAACAAGATTACAGAACAATGTATTTCGGTCTGACTTCTTTGAATTGGTCCCAAGGTATGACATTGGGTATGGCATGGCAAAAAGCATTGGAACAAATGTGGTCTTTTATCGGTGGTAAAACGAAAAACGGAAATCAGCTTGTTAATGAACATTTAGTAAAGATACATACCCGTTTCAAACAAGATCAATCGAAACACATAATGGAATGCACAGGAAAAGAATCTGAAACAAAATTAAGCAAAGAGATGGCAAAATTCTTTCAAAACGGTGGTGCTGAAATGGTTCAAAAAGGCAAAGAAGTAATTGATAAAGTTTATGAAAAATATCATACAGAACAAAATGTTCAGAAAAATTCTGATGGTAAAAAATTCGAAATTGCAAAATATAATGTTCAAAAAATTGTGCAACAAATGTTGATGCGTCAACGTAATGCGTAAAATAAAAAACCGCCATTTTGGCGGTTTTTATTAATGTCTTACTATTTCCAGTAATTTTTTCGCAACGTCACTGGATTTTATTCTTTCTTGTTCCATTGTGTCACGATAACGGATTGTAACTGTGCCGTCTTCTAATGTTTGGTGATCAACAGTTATGCAAACTGGTGTTCCAATTTCATCGTGACGACGATAGTTTTTACCAATGTTACCAGAATTTTCCAATTCAATTTTACCAATTGCCAGACCACGCAATTCATCAACAATTTTATTTGATAAATCTACGATTTCTGGAACATTGCGAACCAATGGAATAACCGCAGCTTTTACCGGTGATAACCATGGTTTTAATTTTAATACTGTGCGTGATTTGCCATCGCCCAAATCTTCTTCATCGTATGCTTCTATCATCACAGCCAACATTGCACGATTTACGCCCATAGCTGTTTCAATAACATATGGGATAAAGTTTTCACCGGTTTGTGCATCGCTGTATGATAATTTGGTTGTGGAATCTTTGTTTTCCATAACGTTTGCAGCCAATTTGAATTCATTTTGAGATTTTGTATGGGAACCCAAATCAAAATCTTGACGGTTGTGAACACCTTCGACTTCGTCAAATCCATCAGGAAATGCGTATTCAATATCAACCGCAGCCTTGGCATAGTGTGCCAATTTTACGTGTGGCAAGAAACGAAGTTTTTCAGATGGAATACCCAAAACATTTGTCCACCATGCAAGACGTGTTGCCTTCCAATATTCAAAATATTTTTCGTCTTCGGCAGGGTTAACGAAATATTGCATTTCAGCCTGTTCAAATTCACGCATACGGAAAACGAATCCACGTGGTGAAATTTCATTACGGAAAGCCTTACCAATTTGTGCAATTCCAAATGGTAATTTATGTGGTTTAGAATCTAAAACATTTTTGAAATTTACATAAGTTGTAGTTGCAGTTTCTGGACGCAAATATGCGTTAATTGCACCGTCTGCCATCGCACCAATTGAAAGTCCCATCATCAATTGATATGCGCGTGGTTCGGTAATATCAGTGCTGCCACAATTGTCGCATTTTGTTGGGTCTTTCATTTTATCTTGGCGCATGCGGGCACCACATTTTTTGCATTCTACCAATGGATCTGAAAAACTGCTTTCGTGACCAGAATATTTCCACATTAAACGATTAGAAATTAATGCGGCATCTAATCCTTCGATATCATTACGGGCGTAAATCATCGCGTTCCACCATGCGTTGCGAATATTGCGCATTAATTCAACACCATATGGACCGTAATCGTAAGCACCACCAAGGCCACCATAGATTTCAGAACCTGTGAAAATAAAACCACGTCTTTTGCAAAGTGCGACGATATCATTAACTGATTTTGCTGGCATTTTTAAACCTCTATTAATTTATTTGCCAAATATATTAAATCTTTTTTATTCGTTTGCAACTTATAAATCTGGTTCAATTGCACTAACCGGACAAATAGATGCACAGGTTCCGCATCCCATACAGTTGTCTTTATCAATTTTGCATTTACCGCCCAAAGATTCTGCGATAGCCATTGCTGGACATACTGCCATACAGCTGTGACAACCGATACAATTCATTTGATCTATTTTATAAGTATTAGCCATTTTGTTTTCCTTTCTTTTTTTTGTTTTTTTAATCTCTGCTGTTTAACAGGCCAAGTATATATTCAAACATTGCTACGAATGAAATATACATGTGTAATGCACCAAGGACTGCCAATTGGTCTTTCTGTTCGCCATTACCAACAGCATAATAAGCATTTTTCAATGTTTGCATATCATAAGCTGCAAATAAAGCAAAAACTAATACGCCGATTAAGCATACGATTTGATTAAATACTACGCCCATTGGACCTGTGAATATAGAAACAATCCCAACCAATAATAAACCAATCATGCCCAGGAACAAGAATATACCAAGGAACGATAAATCTTTGGCTGTCTTATAACCAAACAGTGCCATGCATGCGAACATAACTGCTGCTAAAATTAATGCGATAAGAATTGTTAATGGTGAAGATACTAAAATCATCGGTGTCAAAGCAACACCCATTAAAACAGAATATAAGAATAACAAAATCTTTGCAGTTGATGGCTTCATAGAGAAAGCGCGTGCTTGGGCCCAAAGAGATAATCCCAGACCACCGAAAGCGATAATGTAATATGTCACAGATAATCCGCCTTTGCTAATCAAAGCAGTCCATGCACCAGAAATCAACATAATAAAAGTTGTTAATGCTGTGATGCCAACTGCGCCAGTCATAAGTCTGAAAATCTTTTTAAGATATAATTCTATGCCGCCGATCGCTTTAGATACAGGTTTCTTTGCAGCCATGATATTCTCCTTTGTTCGTATGTTGGAAATATAATACACAATGGGTAATAATTCAAGGGATAACAAAATATATTTTATACAAAAGTCTTGACAAATGTGTTTTTGTCAATTATATTATAGTCATAAACAATTCAAAAAGGATTGAAAATGGCAAAAACAAACGAAATTATAAGCGTTGCAAGTGGGTTGTGTGCAACACCAAAAAAACAGTATATAGAAGAATGTGTCGCAAATATTTCCAAAATGAAGAGGGAAATAGAACAATTAGAACAAGAAAAAGCTGTTTTGGAGCCAGGAAGTTTTGAATTTTTTCGTTGTCAAAAACGTATAGCAAAACGTCATTCTATAATTAAAGATTGCGAACAATCTATCTTTGCTATCGGCAATCAAATCAATTTACCAACACACGCAAGATTTCGTGGTTTATAATAACTAAGGAGTTAAAAAATGTCATTTGTACACCATTATAGTGACGGCGTTAATAAACCAAAATTGTGCCTAAAAAGCGATATGGATATTTTGGCATCACGCGCAAGAGTTGAAGAAACAGTAATAGGTATGGCAGATAAATACAAATCTGTTAAGGAACAACGTGATGCAGAAACAAACCGTAAATATCCAAATACAGACTTTATTAAACGTTGCGATGTAATTCTGGCGCGTTTATTGCCAGCATATCAAAAAGTATATGGCATTTAATAAATTTAAAATTTGGATCAAGGTCGCCAATGGCGGCCTTAATTTTTGGTTGAAAAAGACATTTTTGATAATAAAATACGAATGATAGCAAAATACAAACAAAGGATGTTTTATGTCAAATGTTAGTACTTTCAAAGGTAACAATTTATTTGGTATATTAATGTGCATTTTGGAATATACAGAAATTCATCAAGATGCAGCTAACAGATATTATGTGATTTCAAAAGATGGCAATATAAAGGTTGTTTTTCTTGTAAAAGATTATAATTCAGAATCTGACAAGGATTTATCTGTTTATACCATGTCTCCAAAACTAGAAGGGGCTTGTGAATTGTCTTTTTCAAAACAAGATAAACAAAGTTTATTAAGATCATTGGATTCCAGAATACGCAATAAAAATGTCAAAAAATTATCTGCATCGGATTTTGACAAGATTTTTACAGAAATAAAAAAACAATACGTGAATTCAGATGAAACAGAAAGAGATTCAATAGAAAGAACTTTTGCCCATTCTTTAAGAGAAGTTTTTAAAGACATTCCTGGTAAAGAAAAATATATAAACAGAATGTATACCACACGTCTGTTTGCACAGCACGTGTATGGTTCTTATGATAAAATCAAAGAAAAACCGGGTGTTGTAAGATAGATTATATACGACAAAGCAAAGGAAAGGAATTAGCACTATGGCTATTATTATTGATCCAATTAATCCAGTTGCATTTTCTGTTTTTGGTTTACCGATTCGGTGGTATGCGCTGGCATATATCGTTGCATTTGTTACGGGTTTTTATTTGATGAAATATTTCACATCGCGCAAAGATGCAGAAATACCATTATCTAAAAAACAGATGGATGATTTTTTAAGTTATTTTGTATTGGGAACAATCATTGGTGGTCGTTTGGGTTATGTGTTGTTTTATAATTTGCCGTTTTTCTTGCATCACCCATTGGAAATATTTGCGCTTTGGCATGGTGGCATGAGTTTTCACGGTGGTTTTCTTGGTGCAATAGCAACCACATTTTTATTCGTGAAAAATCAGCATTTTAAAAACGGTTCAATTATTGGTAATTCATTTAAAATATTGGATATATTGGCAGTATTATCACCAATTGGATTGGCTTTGGGAAGAATTGCTAATTTTATAAATATGGAAATAATGGGTCGTGCAACAGATTCCCCATTGGGCGTGGTCTTTGTTGGGCAAACAGATATTCCGCGTCACCCAAGTCCACTTTATGAATTTGCAACCGAAGGTGTGATTTTATTCACAATAATGATGTTGCTTTATTTTAAAACGAATTTAAGAAAACATACTGGCGCATTATCTGGAATCTTTTGCATATTGTATGCGATATTCAGAATATTCTGTGAACAATTCCGCCAACCAGATGCCCAAATAGGATTTTTAACCAGTTGGGGTTTAACAATGGGAATGACACTGTCATTGGGCGTGATGGCAATCGGGATAATCGTTTTGACTTGCGCATATCGTAAAAAGGATATATAATTTAAATACAGATGAAAAAGGAGTCCGCCATGACAATAAAAAAAGAGATTGAATTTTTGCGTGATGATAACCAAGATTAATTTTAAGGAGGAAAGCATGGGAACAGATATAGAAGTAGAGGATTAATTATGAGATTATTAAAAGACGATACAGAAGGTTAAATAAAAACTGTTTGACTTTTTTTGGCACTGAATATAAACTGTGCCTTGCATTACAGTTCAGGATGGTTGGCAGAGCGGTCGAATGCGGCGGTCTTGAAAACCGTTGACGGGGCAACTCGTCCGGGGGTTCGAATCCCTCACCATCCGCCACGAAATTAAAATCTTAAACCGCCCCATAGTGGGCGGTTTTGATTTTAACGTGGCGGCGGGGAGGGATCCGCCAGAGCACCATTAGGTGCGCATGGCGAATACGCAGACAAACAATTAACAAACCTGCAAAAACGGATATATTTAATAGAGTTTTTGCATATAGGTTTGGTTGTTGTTTGTCAAGGAGCCTCACTATCTATTGCTTAAATGTTGACATTTTTTATTTTTGTAGTATGTTTGCCCATGTAATCAAAGATAATCATATGATACCAAGTATTAAACAGGCAAAGAAAAATTTTTTTGAACGTGGTTTTGCTCCGTATTCTACGGCGTATGTTGTGACGAACGAAGATTTGCGCAATGCGTTGACGTGTATGCCGGCAGATACCAATCGGGCATTAACTGTTACGGCGTCTGGGGATCATCCGATATTTACACAATTATATGGTGCAAAATATGTTGATACATTTGACATATCTTTTAACGCGCGATTAATTATGGATATAAAAACAAGTGCTTTGTCTTTGTTAAATCACACAGAATATTGTACATTATTAAAAAATCTTTATACGGATAACGATATTGCACGCATTAAAAATATGCCGCAAATAATGGAAAAGTTGACGCCATTTGAACAAAAGTATATCAACGCAATGCGTGGAATAAATCTGTTTAATAAACCGCTTGATTATATTTCGAATTCTTTGCCGGCAGAACCAGAATTTGAAAAAATGCAACAGAGCGTAAAAAAGCCATTTAAATTTATTTTTTCAGACATACAAACATTGCATAAAAAATTAAAAAGGAATTATGATTTTATGCATTTGTCAAATATATTTGATTATTTAAGAACTTATCAAACCTGTGTGGAAGTTTTGGGTTCTTTGGCGCAATACAGCAATCCAGGTTGCAAAATATGTTTTACATGTTTTGTGAAAGATGCAGAAGCAATTTGTGAAAAATTCATATGGGAACAAGAATTATCATCAGATAAAAAACAAGTCTGGATGGCAAATGCTGTTCCAAAGGCAGACAGAACTTACGTTATACAGCGTATTCGCTAGAGTTTTTATACATTTTTAAAAAAAATAAAAAAAATTAAAAATCGCATTTGGTTTTGGGCCAATTTTGTGGTATACTGTTGTAAGAGTAGAGACATGAAACAAATCAATATGCGATTTTTATCAAGTATATTTGTGCTGTGTGTGTTTGGCATTGCAGATGCGTTTGCTGCGCCAAGTGTAAAGATGTTGGGCACAAATAAAGCGCGTGTTGGTTCGAATGCGGCGGTTGTTACATCTAATACAAATTCTGGTTCTTTATCACAGCCACAACAAAGATTGGGCAGTGTTCGTGCTAAAACAATAAACAGTGCGGCACCGGTGACAATAACATCAGCCCCGGCATCATCAAATTCTGGTGCCGATTCGCGTATCAGTTTGGGTAACGCCAGTTTGAATAAATATTTATATTCCCAGGCTGTATCTGGTGGTCCTTCAAAACCGGCCTCGGCACCTGCGGCATCTGGGGTGACTGAAAGAGATTTTTCACAATTAAGTGATCGTGTCCAAGATTTGGAAGAAGGTATGGACGACAAACAAGATAATATAGGTGTTGGCGAAGGATTGGTATTTGAAGACAATACAATAAGTTTTAATAATACATATAATCAATTACCGGCCCAGGTTACTGAAATGCAAACTACATTAAATACAAAAGTGACCCAGGCAGATGTTAACACAACTGTAAGCAATTCTTTAAATAACTATTACACAAAAACCGAAGTTCAAAATATGTTGGACGAAGTAACAGGTCCCGATGTAAAGACAGTATATGATTATGTTGCGGACGAACGTAAATATGTGACTTTTGTCGACGAATTTGATCCGACGATTTTAACACAATAAGAGTTTCAAGGGGGTAAACAAATGAAAAAAATAGTATTTTCTGGTTTGGTGGTATCGATGGCGGTTGGGACCGCATTTGGTGCAACCGGCACAACTGGCAGCACTACATTGGCATCAAAAAGCTATGTTGATCAGGCTGCTGTATATCTTAATAATACCAAAGCAGATAAAACATCTGTTTATACAAAAGAAGAATCGGATGCAAGATATTTAACTTCTGTGGACATAGAACAATTTGACAGTACACCATACAATGGTGACGATCTGGGGGTTGTAATCAATGATCACCAGGTTCAATTAAATGTCGATGCAGAAGAAGGTTCAATGTACGTTTATACATCAACGGGTTGGTCTGAATTGGCGGTGGAAGATGAATGGAGTCCGGACATATTCACAATGCCATCTGGTGATTAAAAGAAGTATTTGAACAGGGGGTCAATTTTTGGTATAATATAAAACAAGAAGGGAGAAAAGTAGATGAGAAAAATATTTGGAATATCTTTGATTGCTGTATTTGCGGTTATGCCGATGATGGCGAACGCAACTGCTGTTGCTGGGGATCCTGGTGCCACTGTTGCATTGGCTAATGCGGAAAAAGCAGAAAATAATCCTGGTTATGCATTGGCACAAGCTGATTCACAAAAAGACGGCAAAGTTGCAACCGCTGGATACGTAAAGGGTGCATATAATGCGGCCATCAAAGCAATTAATACTGTTGCGGGTCAGGTTGCAAATATTCAGGAAAATGCTGTTACAACAACTGGTGTTATTGCAACAATTAATGACGCTTCTGCGACTTATACGCCGGCTGGTTCGGTTGCTAACAGCTCTCTTACAGTTGTTAATTCTTGGGGTGATGATGGAACGGCAGATATTGAAATTGCTGCCGGTGCATTCACAGGAACCCAGGCAACAATCAATCCACAGGTTTCGACATATAACGACGGGACTAATTAATAACAATTCTGAATGGGTGGTTGTATGAAAGGAAACAACCATTCATTCATGATAAAATAAAAAATATTTCGATTATAAAAAAATACTTTTTATTTTATTAACAAACAAAACAAACCAAAAAAGGAGAAAACAAATGAAAAAATTACTTGGAATATCATTGGTTGCTATCTTGACAGCAACACCATTGATGGCAGGGGCTGAGACAACAGCAGTGACAGATACACAACCTGTAGCTGCTTCAACAGAAGCTGAAATAACAGCTGCAACAACAAATGTTAGCCCAAAATATAAATTGAAAGCAGCAAATAACAGCACCGATGGTAATGCAGCATCTGCTGGATACGTAAAGGGTGCTTATAATGCAGCAATCAAAGCAATCAACAAAGTTGACAGTAGAGTTGATACAATCAGTTCAGCGGTCGATGGAAAACAAGATGCTTTGACAGCTGGTGCTGGTATCAATATCGATGAAAGCGATAAAATAACTGTTGATTATGAAACAGCCGGAGGTTTGGAATTGAACGGTTCTGGTGATTCTGCTAAACTTCAAGTTAAAACTGATGGTACCACAGTCGGTAAAGATGCTACATCTGGTGCTTTGAAAGTAGTTGCTGGTGGAATCTCAAGTACAGAATTGGCAACAAGTGCTGTTACAAACGAAAAATTGGCTGATAATGCAGTTCAAACAGCAAATATCTTAGATTCAAATGTTACAACCGCTAAATTGGCTGCAGATGCTGTTACAAACGCAAAATTGGCTGATAATGCAGTTCAAACAGAAAATATCTTAAATGGTACAATCTTGGTAGAAGACGTTAATTCTGCTGCGTTGGTTACTGCTGGTAATACTAACAACGATAAGTTGACAACACAAGGTTACGTTGATACACAAATTTCTGGTATAAACACAACTCTTCAGAGTACCGCAACACAAACAGGTGTAGCGACAACAATCAAAAATACAGATATAACTGTTACACCAACAACAACAAATTTAATTGTTATGACAGATTGGGCTGATGATACAACCAATACTTCTACAGCTGTTGTAACAGGTGTTTCTGCTGCTATAGATCCAACTACAGTAAGTTATACAGAAACGCTTAGAACACGTAGCTAAAACATCAAAATTGGCTTGAATGATTGCACAAATTGTGCAATCATTCATCCAAGTTGTTGATATAATAAAAAATAATTTGTTTTTTTGATGAGAAAAATATTTTGTATTTTATCAATTTTAACAGTTGTGTCGCCTGTATTCGCAGACGATGATCCAACACCAACACCGGTTCCTGGGGATCCGGGTTCTACCGTTACAATTACTGATTCAACCAAGGCCACAAATGTTCCGGGTTATGGTTTAAAAAATGAAAAAACCACCGATGCTAATGCGGCATCTGCTGGTTATGTAAAGGGTGCATATAATGCAACCATCAAAGCGGTTAATATGGTTGCCGATCAAAAACAAAATAAATTAACTTCGACCGGAAATAGTGCGAATATTACCACTTCTGGGACGGGGTATATGGTAAACAGTGTCACCGCCAGTGATGGAACGGTTACAATTACCAAACGTGAAATTTCTATTCCGGTCGGTGCCGCCCCAACGGGAACAATTGACAACGGCCGCGCCCCACTATGGATCGAATAAACACCCGCTGGGTGTTTTTTTTTACACCAGTTGTGTCATTCCAAGCGCAGCGTGGGAATCTATAATACAAGGTTCGTTCTTGTGAATCCTCACGGTCGCTAACGCGCCCTCAGGATGACACAGATCCTTAAAGCACATTTGTTATGCTGATGGGCGACGAAACCCCAGGCGCTTTAACTGCAAGCGTGACAAGTTCAGGCAGTCAAGCTGTTATGACAGGTGTTGGTGTATCTTCAAGCCTTGCTAACGCTACTGTAACATCTGGCGCGATAAGCAATACTTTAAGCGGTACTGCAACTCAAAATAATGTTACATCTGTTTCTTTGAATGCCGATGGAAAAACAGTTAGTGTTGCGCGCACCAATGAAACCACCATTCCGGTTGGGTCTAATAATTCTGAAACCCGTGCGAAAATCTGGGTGCAATAAGATAAAAAAAACGCCCGTTTGGGCGTTTTCTATTCTTCTTCTTTCGTTTTGAATTGCATTTCATACAGTGATTTATATGCACCGCATCCCAGTTTTAACAAATCTTCGTGCGATCCTGATTCTACAATTTGACCGTCGTTCACAACGATAATCTTGGTCGCATTGCGAATTGTTGATAATCTGTGCGCGATAACAAATACTGTTTTATCATGCATCAGGTTTTCAATGGCCTTTTGCACAACTGCTTCTGATTTATTATCCAATGCAGATGTTGCTTCGTCTAATACCAATATTGGCGCGTTCTTAAGGAATGCACGCGCAATCGCAACACGTTGACGTTGGCCCCCGGATAATGTTATTCCGCGTTCGCCAATGTGTGTGTCCAGACCGTGTTTCAAGGTCTTCAAGAATTCATCCAAATATGCTTCTTTGATTGCACGTTTGACTTCTTCTTCTGTCGCGTTTTCGTTGCCCAACATTATGTTTTCACGAATTGTACCTGCGAACAAGAAGTTGTCTTGGAAAACCACCGCAATATTTTGACGCAAAGATTTCAATGTGAAATCACGGATGTCTGTGCCATCAACAGTAATTGTTCCACCAGATACATCATAAAAACGTGGCAACAAATTAACCAATGTGGTTTTTCCACCACCAGAATTACCAACAATTGCGATTGTATCACCCGTGTTAACCGTCAAATCAATATGTTTTAACACAGGAACCCCAGGCAAGTAATTAAACGATACATCGTTGAATTTTATCTGTTTATGTGTTTTTGGCATTTCTATTGCGTTTTTAGAATCTTGAATTGCTGGTTTGGCATCCAATACTTCAAATACTTTATCAATCGCCCAGAACGAATTTATAAACGCATTATAATTGCCACCAAGCGACTTTATCGGACGATACAGCAATATCAAAGATGTTAAAAATGATACAAATCCACCAGCACTTAAATGTCCGTGTAAAATCAAATAAGATCCAAACCATAATGCCAATGCGATACCAAACGATAATACTGTGTGTATAACTGGGGTTAACCACTGTGTTCTTTTGAATAATTTCATACCTAAATTAAAAGTTTCATTTAATACATTAACATAACTTTTGCTTTGGTATTCTTCCAAATTATATGAAATTATAGTCTTGTTCCCAGCATATGTTTCGTTATATTTCGTTGTTAATAATCCACCAATTTCCATAGATTTATTCAAAACTGGTGTGACACGGCGTTTTAATGGTATCATCGGTAAAAATGCGCACAATAATATTGCCACACATACCAATGCCAATTGCCAAGAATTATAGAATAACACCCCAATCAATGATACAGATGTAAAGAATTTTTGAATTACAGTTTTTATGTTGTTTAATAATCCTGCACATGCTGTGTCTGCGTTGCCACTGAATTTAACCAAAATTTCGCCAGAGTTTTTAGATGTGAAAAATTCTGTTTCAAATGTAAGTAATTTATTAAACAAATCTATTTTTAGCAAATTAGTGATTTTCCCACCAACCCAAGTATTAAGGTATCCGAGTAAATATGTTAATCCACCCTGTACTGATGTAAAACCAACAATCGCAATTGGTATCCACCAACCACTGTTTAAATGTTGTTCAACCAATACGGCATCTGTGAAAGGTTTAATTGCCAATGCGATAACAGCATCCATCGAACCAACAGGTATCGCCAATAACAAAGTTAACAATGCACGGAACCAAAATGGTTTAATGTACGGCCACATACGTTTATAATTTTTAACGAACATATTTTCAGATATTTTATACATTTTATCTCACCTATAACTTGTTCAGGCAAAGATTACATAATTTCCCATCAATTGTCAATATTTGTCTTTTTTGTGGGCTTTTTTAATTTTTATGATTTTATCCTTGCATTTATAAATCTTTTTTTTCAAAATACGCCCGTCTCAAATAAACTTATAAAGGAGAAACCATGGCAAATAAATGGGTTTATACATTTGGTAATGGTGCCGCAGAAGGCCGTGCAGATATGCGTAATCTGTTGGGCGGAAAGGGCGCTAATTTGGCAGAAATGAATTTGGTTGGATTGCCAGTGCCTGCGGGCTTTACAGTCACAACTGATGTTTGTACCTGGTGTTGCGCATATTGAATCTATTATGGGCAAAAAATTTGCAGATAACGAAAATCCTTTGTTGGTGTCTGTTCGTTCTGGTGCACGTGTTTCGATGCCTGGTATGATGGATACTGTTCTGAATTTGGGTTTGAATGATGAAACAGTAAAGGCTTTGGCAAAGGCTGCGAATAACGAAAGATTTGCATATGATTCTTATCGTCGTTTTATCATGATGTTTTCTGACGTTGTGTTGGGTGCAGATATTGATTTGTTCGAACATACTTTGGAACGTATGAAAGAAGATAAAGGATACAAAGTTGATACTGAATTGACAGCTGATGATCTGAAAGAATTGGTTGAAAAATTCAAAGAAATCGGTGTTAAAATTGGTAAAGTTTTCCCACAAGATCCATGGGAACAATTGAAATTAGGTATCGGTGCTGTATTTGGTTCTTGGATGTCCAAAAAAGCAATCACATATCGTAAATTAAATAACATTCCAGGCGATTGGGGAACAGCTGTTAACGTTCAAGCAATGGTATTCGGAAATTCTGGTGATGATTCCGCAACTGGTGTATGCTTCTCTCGTGACCCTGCAACTGGTGAAAATAAATTCTATGGCGAATATCTGATTAATGCCCAGGGTGAAGACGTTGTGGCTGGTATTCGTACACCACAACCAATGGCAAAAGATGATTCTGGTCGTACTTCATTAGAAGAAGCTATGCCAGAAGTTTATGCTCAATTGGTCGATGTTCGTGATAAATTGGAACAACATTATAAAGACATGCAAGATATGGAATTCACAATTGAACATAAAAAATTGTGGATGTTGCAATGCCGTAACGGTAAAAGAACCGCTGCTGCCGCTGTCCGTATGGCTGTAGAAATGGTTGAAGAAGGCTTGTTAACAAAAGAAGAAGCTATCTTGCGCGTTGGGGCTGATCAATTGAATCACTTGTTGCATCCAATGTTGGATCCAAAAGCAGAAAAGAAAGTTATAGCAACAGGTTTGCCTGCTTCCCCTGGTGCCGCTGTTGGTCAGGCTGTATTTAATGCAGAAGATGCAGAAGCTTGGAAGAAAGAAGGCAAAAAAGTTATGCTTATCCGCGTTGAAACTTCCCCAGAAGATATTGCGGGTATGAATGCTGCTCAGGGTGTTATTACAGCACGTGGTGGTATGACTTCACACGCAGCTGTGGTTGCACGTGGTATGGGAACACCATGTGTATCTGGTTCTCCAGACATCAAAATCGATTATGAAACAAAAACAATGAAAACAACTTCTGGTTCTGTTATCCACGAAGGTGATTGGGTTTCTATCGATGGTGCCAAAGGTCAAATTATCGAAGGCGCAGTTCCAACTGTATCAGTAGAATTGACTGGTAATTTCGGTACATTGATGAAATGGGTTGATGAAATTAAATCTTTGACAGTTAAAGCAAACGCAGAAACACCAAAAGATGCGAAACAAGCTCGTGATTTTGGTGCAGAAGGTATTGGTTTGGCTCGTACAGAACATATGTTCTTTGACCCAAGTCGTATCCAAGATATGCGTGAAATGATTTTGGCTGATGACGAAGCCGGTCGTCGTGCTGCATTGGATAAATTGTTGCCATATCAAAAAGCAGACTTTGTTGAATTGTTCAAAATCATGGACGGTCTGCCAGTGACAATTCGTTTAATCGATCCACCTTTACATGAATTCTTGCCTCATACAGAAGCAGATATGGCGGAATTGGCAAAACATATCGGCAAATCCGTTGAATTCGTAAAGGCACGCAGCGAAGCGTTGAAAGAACAAAATCCTATGTTGGGACATCGTGGTTGCCGCCTTGCAATTACATATCCTGAAATCTGTGAAATGCAAACACGCGCTATATTGTCTGCTGCAATAGAATGCAAGAAAGCAGGTGTTCGCGTATTCCCAGAAATTGAAGTTCCATTGGTTGGTTCTAAGAAAGAAGTTGATATTGTTAAATCTGTTATTGATGCAACAGCTGCCGCATTATTTGCAGAAACAGGCGACAGTGTTGAATACAAGGTTGGTTCAATGATTGAATTGCCACGTGCAGCATTGTTGGCCAATGAAATCGCAGAAAGTTGTGAATTCTTTGAATTCGGAACAAACGATTTGACACAAACAACATTAGGTATGTCTCGTGATGATACCGGTAAAATCTTAGACGAATATCGTGCACGTGGTGTTTATGTCGCAGATCCATTTGCATCCGTTGATCAATTGGGTGTTGGTCTGTTGATTAAAGATGCCGTTGCAAAAGCACGCAGCACCAAAGGCGAAGAAATTCACCTTGGTGTATGTGGTGAACACGGTGGAGATCCAGAATCTGTTGAATTCTTCCACAAGGTTGGATTTAATTCTGTGTCTTGTTCGCCATTCCGTGTGCCAATCGCACGTTTGGCTGCTGCACAAGCTGCTGTTAAATTCCCACGTAAAAAATAATACAAGTGGAATAAAATAAAACCCCGCGATTGCGGGGTTGTTTTTTATGCGTTGACTTTCTTGTGAATGCGCTTTAATATTAAAATAACAAACAAAAGAATCCGTGTATGAAAAGATCATTTTTCTTTTTTATCCCTTTGTTATTGTTAAGCGCATGCAGTAACGAAAAAACATATATTGTTGGTAAAGATGCTTTTTGTACTGGACTGGCAGATGCTGACCTTGAAACTGTATATTGTGTTGATGCAAAAGATGTCCCGATAAATGGTGTTATTGTTGAATATTACGAAAGCGGAAAAGTTTTTCGTAAAATGACAATAATAAATGGTCAAGAAAATGGTATTGAAAAAGAATACTATGAAAATGGAAATTTGCGTGTTGAAACAAATGTTGTTGATGGATATGCGGATGGTTTAAGCAAACTTTATAATGAAGACGGTAAATTATATATGGAAATAAATTGGGACAAAGGTAATGCAACCCAAATGAAAGTATATGATGAATCCGGCAAAGTTGTAGCATTTACCGAAAATTAATGAAAAAAATCCTGTGAAACCGTTCCTGCGGAATTATATATCGCGTTGATATATAATGTGTTTGTCTTGAAAGACTAACACTTTAACCACAGGAGAAAAAAATGGGTGCATTTACACATTATGTTTTAAAACCATTGTCTTTAATCGGGGCATTAAACTGGGGATTGGTCGGTATCTTTAGATTCGATTTGGTTGCATGGATTTTTGGTCCAATGACAATTTTATCCCGTCTTGTTTATGCCATCATCGGTTTGGCGGCATTGATTTGGTTGTTTGTTTGGATTTTTGGCGATAAACCAACATGCGAATATGAACATAGACGCCGCGATTAAAGGCTTTTTTATCTTGTATCTTTAAAAAGGGTGCCAACAAGGCATTCTTTTTTTGCAAAATATTTTTTTTGTGATACAATGAACTTATGCGAAAGCAGAGAAGAGAGAGAATAATAATGGGATGGTGGCTTTCGCAACGAATCTTTCAATTTTTTGTTTGGGTCGTCCCATCATCCCATTTTTTTATTTATTTTTAGTTTTTCTTGATTTATAATATATCTTGAAGTCAATAATTATTGATTTCAATGTGGATTTAACCTGACTTGTCCTGCATTAACGGACTAAAAAAGGAGTATTTTATGAAAAAAACTGCAGAAGCGGTGTCTTTGGGGCACCCAGATAAAACAGCCGACTTTATTTCTTCGTACATTTTGGATAAAATTATCGCACAAGATGCGCATGCTAGATATGCTGTCGAAGTTATGATCAAAGATAATACAGTTGTCCTTGGCGGAGAAATATCAGCAAATGCAAATACCAAATACATGTATGTTTGGGCAAAGAAAGCTTTGAATGAAATAGGGTACAATGAAGTTTATTCAAAAATATGGGGTGATTGCGCCATAAACACGAAAAAATTGAAGGTTATAAACCTTGTTGGAAAACAATCTGGTGATATATATCGTGGCATAAAACAAAACGGTTGGGGCGACCAGGGTGTTTTTGTTGGATATGCTTGCCGTGGTGCGAATAACATAAATCCAGAATTGTATTATGCGCGCAAATTAAATGCCGAATTGTATAATCTGGCAAAATCTGATCCGAATATGAAATTAGGGTTGGATATAAAAACCCAGGTGACAATTGATGATGACGGCGGTATAGAAACTGTTATAGTCGCGATTCCTATGTTAGAAGACATAGATTTACAAGATTTTGTGTTAAAAACATTGGGAATTGATGTAAAAAACATCATTATAAATGGAACAGGACGCTATACATCGCATGGTTCAATTGCAGATTGTGGTATTACCGGGCGAAAATTGGCGTGTGATTTTTATTCAACTGCATCGCCAATTGGTGGTGGCAGTCCATGGACTAAAGATGCCAGCAAAGCAGATTTGACGCTGAATCTGTATGCGCGGCAATTGGCATTACAATATCTGGACGATAATGACGAATGTTTTGTATATTTGTCTTCGTGTATCGGGCGTGCAGATTTGCCGAGTGCAACAGTAAAAACGATCAAAAATGGTATTGTGCATATGAAAAACATATCAATTGACAAAAAACCAGACGAAATAATCAATATTTTGGGGTTAAATAAACCTGTTTTTGCACAACTTTGCAGACATTCTGTGGGGTTGTGAAAATAAAATCGGCTCTTTTCAATACGATATATTATAAAAATCAATATCTTGATTCGAATCGGTAAAATTTTATCTATATTTTGATTTTTTATCGATTCCGAATCGTTTTTTTATGCTTTTTTTTTACTAAAATATATACAAAAGAGTGTTTTGTGTGTAAAAACACACCGAATCGATAATAAAAAAACAGCCGCAAAGCCGCATCCGATGGGCAATACAAAAAATCAAGCGCAAAATGCAAAAAAAAAATTTTTTTTATAATGAGAATTTACACCAAATACTGTATATTGTGTTAAAAGGATCACAACAAACACTATATATAGTATTTTTTGTCAAATTAAGGGGTAAAAAATGGCAGGGGATAAAAACGAAACAAAGATTCAGGTAGTATCAACGCTGACATGCGAATTAGAATCTATTAAAAAGCGTTCGGGGGAAACTGTTCCGTTTGATGCTAAAAAGATTTTTGAAGCAATCAAAAAGGCGGTTGCAGTTACTCATGAAATATCCGATGCTGATATTGTAAAAATAACCCAAGATGTTTTGAAAAGATTGGACAAGAAATATGCTGGTCAAATTCCATCTGTCGAAGATATACAAGAAATCGTTATTCAAACATTGATGGATTCGCGCGCGTATAAAACAGCTGAATCTTATATAGTATATCGTCAAAAAAGAACAGAAATAAGAAATTCATTGGTTGATGCTGTTGAAATTATTGATGGATATGTAAGTGAAGCAGACTGGCGCGTCAAAGAAAATGCGAACATCGGTTATTCTATCGGTGGTTTGATTTTGCGTTCTTCTGAACGTATGACAGCTGAATATTGGTTGAATTTATATCCAAAAGATATTGCAGATGCACACAAGGCTGCCGCATTCCATATTCATGATTTGGGTTGGTTGACTGGATATTGTGCCGGTTGGTCACTTCGTGAATTGTTATACGAAGGATTCAATGGTGTCCCTGGCTATTTGCAATGTGCACCGGCTAAACATATGGCCACTGCGATTTCTCATATGGTGAATTTCTTGGGCACTTTGCAAAATGAATTTGCAGGCGCGCAAGCATTTTCATCTGTTGATACTTATCTTGCTCCATATGTTCGTATTGATAATTTGACATATGCAGATGTTAAAAACGCTATGCAAACATTGGTATTCAATTGTTCTGTACCATGTCGTTGGGGAACACAAACACCATTTATTAACTTTACTTTCGATTGGACATGTCCAAAAGATTTGCGTGAACAACGTCCTTTTGTTGGTAAAAAGATGGTGGATTTCACATATGGTGATTTACAGGGTGAAATGGATATGATTAACAAGGCTTTCTTGGAAGTCATGACCGAAGGTGATGCCCAGGGTCGTCCATTTACTTTCCCAATTCCAACATATAACATCACAGACGATTTCCCATGGGAACATCCAAATGTAAAACCTTTGTTTGATTTGGCTGCTAAATACGGTATACCAAACTTCCAGAATTTCTTGAATTCTGATTTGAACCCAACAGATGTGCGTTCTATGTGCTGCAGATTGCGTTTGGACGTTCGTGAATTATTAAAACGCGGTGGCGGTTTGTTTGGATCTGCTGAAAAGACAGGTTCTATTGGGGTTGTTACTATCAATTTAGCGCGTCTTGGTTATACTCACAAGGGGGACCGCGAAGGTTTGTTCCGTGAATTAAAAAGATTATTAGATTTGGCACGTGATTCTTTGGAAATTAAACGTAAAATTATTTCCAAGAATTTGGAACGTGGACTTTATCCATTTACTAAACGTTATTTGGGTAATTGGAACCATCACTTTTCAACAATTGGCGTTAATGGCGCAAATGAAATGGTTATGAATTTCACAAATGGTTCAGATAATATCGCAACAGTTTTTGGTAAGAACTTGGTTTTGGAAGTGATGGATTTCATCAGAACTAACCTTGCTGATTATCAAGAAACAACAGGAAACTTGTATAATTTGGAAGCAACCCCAGCAGAAGGTTGTGCATATCGTTTTGCGAAAACTGACAAAAAGAATTTCCCAGATATCATAACTGCTGGAACACCTGACGCACCTTATTATACAAATTCAACACAATTACCTGTGTATTTCACAGACGATCCATTTGTTGCCTTGGAACACCAGGAAGAATTACAACGCAAATATACAGGCGGAACAATGTTGCACCTTTATATGGGCGAACCAGTTTCATCTGGTGAAGCAGCTGAAAAAATCGTTCGGACAATATTTGAAAACTATAAAGTGCCATATATGACTTTGACACCTACATTCTCGATCTGTCCAAAACACGGCTATTTACCAGGACGCCACGAATTCTGTCCAAAATGCGATGCAGAAATTGCGGCAAACAATAACGATTGCCAATGCAAATGTGGTGACCACGAATAAAAAAATAAAAAATAAAAAGGAAAGGAGGAAATTATGAACCCACAAACAAGAACACCATGCGAAACATTTTCACGCTCTATGGGATATATCAGACCAGTTAAGAACTTTAACATTGGTAAATATGCTGAATTCTGTGAAAGAAAAACATTTACAGAAGCAAATTCTTTAACAGCTGGTGCTCGTCATACTGAATTGATGAAAAAGGCAGCATAAGGGTTCATGATTTATGAAAGAACTTCAAATCGGCGGCCTGGTTTCCTTTACGACTATTGATTATCCTGGGAAATTGGCCGCTGTATTATTTCTAAAAGGATGCCCATTACAATGCGAATATTGTTCTAATTCGCATTTGATTGCGGTGGAAGAGGGCGAATATGATCCAACCAAAGTATTTGATTGGTTGCGTGCGCGTGTTGGTAAATTGGAAGGTGTCGTTTTTTCCGGTGGCGAAGCATTGATGCAGGCGGACACAACAATCGATTATATGAAACGGGTGAAAGAACTTGGTTTTTTAATCGGTTTACATACAAACGGTTTTTATCCAGATTTGTTAAAGAAAGTTGTTGATATTGTTGATTGGATCGGCCTTGATTTCAAAGCAACCAAAGAACATTACAAAGATTTAACAAAAATCGACATCGCATATGATCGTATGATTGAATCTTTGAAATATTGGGTGACAACTGGACGTGGATTGGAAGTGCGTACCACTTGCGATCCGCGTTTTGTTTCAAAAGAAGATTTGTTGGAAATCGCAAAAATATCTTCAGATATGAGTGTTAAACATTTTGCAGTGCAAAAATATACACCATATCACGAATGTGAATGTCACCAAACAACACCTGCGGAAAGAGAGCAGTTTTTCAACGATGATGAATTAAAGAAAAAAATAGAATCATTGTTTGAAAGTGTAATCTGGCGGAACAGTTAAAAAACCACCCGAACGGGTGGTTTTCTTATGATCTTATTCTTTCCATTAGTCTTGCGAAAAACGATTGTTTAATTTTTGGTGTATAGCCCAGATGTCTTTTTGAATCGCATAAATTAAATAAAGATTTTACTTTGTCATATTCTGCATCTCCATAACGAACGTATTCATATATACCAAAGCCTTGCACTACATAATAATTATCTCCGTGGTATTGAAGATGGCGTTTTATAGTGACTATCTCTTTGCCGGTTTGTTTAATAACAGCCCGTTCTTGTTCACCCATATGACCCCATTTTTCAAATTTCAGGTTATCATTGCTTTCGACTATACGCAAACACATACGAATTGCTTCGGAAACGGTCTTTGCTTCTTGTTGTTTTTCTTTTTTAAAAATAGACATATTAAACCTTTTTTTGTGATGCCAGTATAGCATTGTCTCTGTTAAAGTCAAATGTATGCTCAATTTTCTTAATCTCGCACACTCTGGTGTGTTAGATAACGAAAATTGGCAGGCCCTGATCGGAATGTAATTCCCACAACATAAATGTTGCGGGCCCCTTTCACTCCGCTTCGCTACGTTACGAACCGATCGGTTCGATTTAGAATCAATATTCACGATAAATAAAAAAATACACACCGCTTAGGGTGTGTATTTCTTTATTTCTGGTGGCCCTGATCGGAATCGAACCGATACTCTTATTCAGAACTTGATTTTGAGTCAAGCGCGTCTACCAGTTCCGCCACAGGGCCAAAACCATTTACAACCAATTATTTTGCGGTTGCTTTTTTGGCTTCTACCTTTTTAACAAGGCGTGCACTGCGTGTTGGCTTGTGAACAGGCTTTTTAGCAGGTGCAGCAGCTTTGCCGTTTTTCTTTTCAATGGCTTTTTTAATAGCAGCCATTTCAGGTGTCAAACGGGATACAGGTTTAGCCATTACATAGGCATCCAATCCACCGTGTTTTGTTAATGTGCGCAATCCAGCAGTAGAAATACGAAGGCTGAAATCGCGTCCCAAAATATCACTGTGGAACGATAATTTTTGTAAATTTGGCAAGAATGTACGTTTTGTATGACGCATAGAATGCGATACATTCATTCCAACCATTGTCTTTTTTCCAGTTACTTTACATACACGTGGCATATTTAAATCCTTTAATTACTGGGCAATAATTTATACTATAATTTGTGAAAAGTCAAGTAATGTTTTCATTTTTATATATCTTTTTTATATTGGGTTTATTGTCCGATGGCTTGAATTTTCAAAATATGCGACTATATAAGCATTGACAAGAAAAACAAGAGGTAATTCTATGAATCCAGATGAAGTTCAAGAAACACCACAACAGGCGATTGAAAAATACACCACCGATTTTACTAAATTGGCGGCAGAGGGCAAATTGGACCCAGTTATCGGACGTGAAGAAGAAGTTCGCAGAACTATTCAGGTTTTGTCGCGTCGAACAAAAAATAACCCCGTGTTAATCGGAAATCCGGGTGTCGGTAAAACCGCAATTGTCGAAGGTTTGGCACAACGTATCGTTTCCGGCGATATGCCTGAAAATTTATTGAATAAAAAATTATTATCATTGGATATGGGGGCGCTGATGGCGGGGGCTATGTTCCGTGGCCAATTCGAAGGACGCCTTAAAGCGATCCTTAAAGCAGTAAAAGAAGCCAATGGTGAAATTATTTTATTCATTGATGAATTGCATACTATGGTTGGTGCCGGCAAAGGCGAAGGCAGTATGGACGCTGGTAATTTATTGAAACCTATGTTGGCACGTGGTGAATTGCATTGTGTGGGGGCGACCACACTCGATGAATACCGTCAGTATATTGAAAAAGATCCTGCGCTTGCGCGTCGTTTTCAACCGGTATATGTAGACGAACCAACCGTTGATGATACTATTTCAATTTTGCGTGGATTAAAAGATAAATACGAAGGACATCATGGTGTGCGTATTTCTGATTCTGCGCTGGTTGCGGCGGTAAAATTATCCAACCGTTATATCACAGACAGATTTTTGCCGGATAAAGCGATTGATTTGATTGATGAAGCGGCTGCGCGTGTTCGTATAGAAATTGCATCTAAGCCTGAAAAACTTGATGAATTGGACAGACATTTAATGCAATTGAAAATCGAACAACAGGCATTGAAAAAAGAAAAAGACGAAGAATCTAAAAAACGTTTGAAAGATTTGGATGCTTTGATTGAAAAAATGCAGAAAGAATCTGACGAAATGACTGCTAAATGGGTTGATGAACAAAAGAAGATGAAAGGTTTGTCTGATTCTATGGCTGCACTTGATGCCGCGCGTGCAGAGGTTGCAATCGCGATGCGTAATGGTGATTATGAAAAGGCTTCCGCATTGCAATATGGCAAGATTCCGCAACTCGAAGAAGAAATTAAGAAACAAAACACTGAATCAAAAGAATATAAAACTGTATTACCAGAACATATTGCAGCCGTTGTTTCAAAGTGGACTGGCGTGCCGGCAGATAGATTAAGTGTCGAAGAACAATCTAAATTATTAAATATCGAAGATGAATTGCGTAAACGTGTTGTTGGGCAAGATCATGCGTTGTCTGTTGTTGCGCGTGCTATACGTCGTTCACGTGCTGGACTTTCTGATCCGCGCAGACCATCGGGTTCGTTTATGTTTTTGGGACCAACCGGTGTTGGTAAAACAGAGGTTGCAAAAGCATTGGCAGAATATCTGTTTAATGATGATACTGCGATGACAAGAATTGATATGAGTGAATATATGGAACCACATTCTGTCGCGCGTTTAATCGGTGCGCCTCCGGGATATGTGGGGTATGAACAGGGTGGTGAATTGACAGAATCTGTCCGTCGTCGTCCATATCAGGTATTGTTATTTGATGAAATTGAAAAGGCTAACCCAGATGTGTTCAATGTATTCTTGCAAATACTTGATGATGGAAGACTTACAGACGGGCAGGGACGAATAGTTAACTTTACAAATACCATTATAATCATGACAAGTAATTTGCCAAGTATGGATGCGGTAAAGAAACAATTCAGACCTGAATTTATCAACCGTATTGATGAAATTGTGTTCTTTAATGCGCTGGGCAAAGATGTTATGGGCGATATAGTAAAGATTCAATTAAAGATTCTTGAAAAGCGCCTTGGTGAACGTCAAATGTCTTTGCGTGTGACAGATAAAGCAATACAATGGTTGGCGGATAACGGATATGATGCTGTATTTGGTGCACGTCCATTAAAACGTCTTATAACCACAGCGGTAGAAGATAAAATTGCAGATTTGATTTTATCTGGCGCCGTTGGTGAAGGATCAACAGTCAATGTTGATGTCCATGGCAAAGAATTATTGATACAATAAAAACGCCCGTTTGGGCGTTTTTTTATTGCGTATTTTTGTGTTTTTTGTTAGATTTCAAATAACAAGAAAGGAAGAAAAAATGAATATGATTACATTAGATGCTTTGGTGGCAAAGCTGGGACAAATTGTCGCTGAATTTGGGACAAAATTATTGGCGGCAATTGCAATATGGGTTATCGGTTTTTGGGTTGTAAAAAAGGTTATTGCTTCCATTGGTTTTGCAATGAAAGCGCACAAAGTAGAACCATCGCTGGCAACATTTTCATTGTCTTTTTTAAGTATCACGATGAAAGTTTTTGTATTCATCATTATTTTGACAACGATGGGTGTTCAAATGACATCTATTGTGGCTGTTTTGGGTGCTGCTTCATTGGCAATTGGTATGGCGTTATCTGGAATGTTGCAAAATGTAGCCGGGGGCATAGTTATATTATTGTTTAAACCATTTCGTGTTGGTGATGCAATTGAAACAGCCACTGGTAATATTGGTATCGTAAAAAGAATAATGATATTCACAACGCAAATAAATACTTTTGATAACCAGGTTTTATTCTTGCCAAATGGTGCATTGGCAAATGGTGTTATAACTAATTTAACCATGGGTGAAAAACGCAGAACAGATTTGACGGTTGCAATATCATATGGTGATGATGTTGAAAAGGCACGTGAATTGGCTTTGAAAATATTAAAGAAAGATAAACGTGTTTTAAAAGATCCAACACCTGTTGTGTTTTTGTCTTCGTTGGATGACAGTTCTGTCACAATAAATGTTCGCTATTGGACAACGTTTGATGATTTGTTATCAACAAAAGCAGATGTTTTGGAAACAATATATAAAGAATTTCCAAAGAACAAATTGAATTTTCCATTTCCACAAATGGATGTGCATGTTAAAAAGAAATAAAAAAACGCCCGTTTGGGCGTTTTTTTATTTTTGTTTTACAAATCTTTGTTTTATACGTTGCAAGAAATTTGTTTTTTGTATTTCTTTGATTTTTTTGCTTCGTATCATACTCAATACTTTTTCACAAAAATCATCTAAGTTTATGAAATACGTATGTATTAATCTGATATCAAATTTTGTTTCGGCCCAAGCAATAAGTTCTGAACGATCAAAATCTGTAAAATGTAAATCGATAAACAAATTATCACTTGGTCGTGCGTTCATTATGTTATATTTATCCAATAAATATTCATTGACATATTTGAATACATCTTCTTTTGTTTCTGTGATCATAGGTGATTCTTGATTTGTTTGTTTATGTAACAGATAACAAAATTCACCAAGAGAATAAGCTTTTAGTAAACGCGATGTATCTTTAATGGAAATATTACATTTTTCTTCAAAAGCTATAACAAGTTCTAAGAGATCCAAACTGTCAAATTTAAAGTCATGTTTCAAAGAAACCCCTGTGTTGATTTCTTTTGGATCGATACCATCATATTTTTCCATAATGATGGATTTAACAATATTAAAAATATCCTGTTTTGTGTATTGCATAATTTCCTGCCTTATTTTTGATGTTGAAAAAAATGTTTTATTTTTTGAGCCAGTGAAACAGGTTGTTTTTTCGTGTTTATAAGTAAACAAATATAACCGCAGAATTCATCAAAAGTTTTGTCGATATATTTTGTAACTTCTTCATCTGGGATATTTATTCCATAATGTTTTTCCAATTTCATAACAGTTTCAATTTCGTCCAAAGAATCCATATACATACCATAATAAATTTCCCTGATGGAAGAATTAAGATTCACATATTTTGGTATGTCTGTGCCGGTTATATCGTGTGCGATATTCAAAATTGTTTTTAAAATGTCTTGTTTTGTGTATGACATGATTCGTAACCTTATTTTTGTTTTTGTAATAATGTCTTGTTTGTTTGTGCTTTTGTATTTAAATAATTGCAGAATTTATCACATATGACATCTAAGTTTGTTGTTAAAATGCGGCTGAAATTATCAAAATCTTGTGATTCTATAACGATATTATAATGTTCTTCCATTTTTGTTATAAATTCTACTGCATCAACAGAATCAAAATTTAGATCGGAAACAAAATATGCTTTATCTGCAATTTGATTTGGTTTTAATCCTTGTGTTCTGGCAATAATAGTTTTTGCTGTGGACACAACATCTTGTTTTGTGTATTTCATGTGTGCGTTCCTATTTTGTTTTTGTATTGTATTCAATGTCGTTGTTGATTTGCGTGTTTTACCGATACTTGTTATAAAAGCATCGTAAACATCGTTCAAAGTATCTATGTTGCCTGTATCTGCCCATTCCATGTTCACATTGTATTTTTCTTCCAATGCAACAAGCAATTCTGCTATGTCCAAAGATGTAAAATCCAAAGTTTCACGCAAAGATGCATTTGGTGATAATTTATCAGCATCAGGAATACCAATGAATGTATCATTTTTAATGATATCTTTTGCTACTGCTATGATTTCTTCTTTTGAAAAGTGTTTTATGCTCATTTTTTTATCCTGTGTTATCTTATCTGACCCAACAAATTTGAAATCACGATTTGACCAAAATTTTCACGTTGTTCTTCTGACATTTTTGACATGTCTATATCTTGTTGTAAATGCAATATATCCTTTACAGATTTTTTTGGCATTTTTTCAACCATTTGTGAATATGCAGGTTGTAAATATTCTGGGCATTGTGCAAAATCAACGATGTTACCTTTTACCTGGGCAAATATTGGGATATAAGGTTTATTACCAGAATTATCCATAACAATACCGATGTCTACATCTGACAATATTTGTGGCAGATTTTTTAAGCTTCTGTCATATCGCATTAAAATTTTGTCTTTTGGAACATCGTGACCACCGTTTGCAACGCGTTTTTGGACACGTGCTACACTTAATTCAGGACGCAAAACATATGGATGAAAACTGCAAACATTATATCCGTATAATTGTCTTGCTTCTTTAACCAATGTTAAAATTCTGTGTGCGCCACCTGTTGTTTCCAATATAAAACTTTTGCCGGATTCCAATGAAGATTTAATTTTTTTTGCCACCACTTTTTCAGCATCAATTTGCAAATTCCACGAAAGGTTATCAATTTGTTTTTGCAAAGGTTGTATTCTGATCGCCTGTTGTACTTCCAATGTGAAAAACAATTTATTATATAATTTGTACCAATTATTTTTACCTTGTTTTGCATTTATACGGGCGTGTATATTGCCACCACCAACGCGCCACATTAAGTCTTTGAAAGATGTCAAACCTTCCAAGATTGGTTCTTGGTCGGGTGTGATATGAATAGCCATTGAATATTGTTCTTTCCAATATTCTTTGTTTTCTTCATTGCGTTTTTCCATGCGTTCAGTCACTGGACCGCTGACATTTTCCATGGTTTTGCCGAATTTTTTCAATAATCTTTTGCGAATGTCTTCGGTTCCTTGTTTGATTTCAGATTGTAGATCTTGTACAAATTTTTGATTTTCAGGCAAAGCCATCAGTCGTGCAAATTCAATGTCAGAGTTTGCAAAAATCGCACTTTGGAAAAACGGATTTTGTTCCAAAATTCTGTCGTGAAAAGTGGTTTTGCCGGCACCATTAGGTCCGGAAATAATGATTAACCACGGTTTGTTATTTGCCATTTTTTTGCCTGTTATTTATTATTTATGTGTTTATTATAGACATTTATTTTGATTTGTCAACTTTTAATATAAAATAATTTATGGTTTTTATTTTTAATTTGACTTTCAGTAAATAAATGTATAAAATGTGTGGGCTTTCAAAAGAAAGTCGCAAAGTTCTGGGGTTGTAGCTCAGTTGGTAGAGGTAAGTTGCTTTACAGTGCAGCGGGTCTGTCAAAAGGGAACAATCCTTAAATGCAAAGTTCTGGGGTTGTAGCTCAGTTGGTAGAGCACCTGCTTTGCAAGCAGGGGGTCGTCAGTTCGAGCCTGATCAGCTCCACCAGAATAAATGGAAGGGGAATTTAATTCCCCTTTTTCAAAAAAACAGATACAAATTCGCCAAAGGGGGTGAATACATAATGGTTAAAGTTTTGGTCCGTGATAACAACGTTGAACAAGCATTGCGTGTTGCAAAACGTAAATCTCAAAAAGAAGGCCTTTATCGCGAAATGAAAGAACGTCAACGTTACGAAAAACCAACTACTAAACGTAAACGTTTGAAAGAAGAAGCGGTTCGTAACGAAAAGAAACGTCAATCAAAACAACGTATGGTCTTTGGATTCTAATTGCAAAGATTTTGATAAAAACCGTCCAATTGGGCGGTTTTTTTCTTGTTTTATTTTTTGAAATGTTTTATTCTTTGCGTGATAAAAACGGAAAGAAAATATGAGAAAAGTCGAAAATACAGTTGAAAATATATCTGGACAACAATTATCAGACGCATTGTCTGAACGTTATTTGTCTTACGCGGTAAGTACCATTGTGGCACGTGCTTTGCCTGATGTAAGGGATGGTTTAAAGCCTGTGCATCGCCGTATTTTGTATTCTATGTTGCGTCAAAAATTATCCCCGTCTGCTGCTTTTCGTAAGTGTGCAACTGTTGTTGGTGATGTGTTGGGTCATTATCACCCACACGGAGATTCTTCGGTTTATGATGCTATGGTGCGCCTTGCGCAAGACTTTTCTGTTCGTTATCCATTAATTGATGGCCAGGGTAACTTTGGTAATATTGACGGTGATCTCCAGGCTGCATATCGTTACACAGAATCAAAAATGACCCAGGCCGCAATGCTGATTATGGAAGGTATTGATGAAGACAGTGTCGATATGATGCCAAATTTTGATGGAACAACGGTTGAACCAACTGTTATGCCGGGGGCATTTCCTAATTTATTGGCAAATGGTGGTATGGGAATTGCTGTGGGTATGGCAACAAATATCCCAACACATAATGTATCTGAAATTATGGATGCTTTGAATTTGGTTGTTGATAAACCAGATTCTACAACAGCACAAATTATGAAGAAATTGATTGGACCTGATTTCCCAACCGGTGGTGTTTTAATTGATGATTTTGCAACTATTTGCAAGAATTATGATACAGGTCGTGGTGCATTCCGTATTCGTGCAAAATGGGAAATTGAAAAACTGGATCGTGGGGCAGAGCAGGTTGTTATCACAGAAATTCCATACGGCATAATTAAATCTAAATTGGTCGAACAAATTGCTGATTTGATTGATTCTAAAAAATTGCCTTTGGTCGAAGATATTGTTGATGAATCTACAACTGATGTGCGTATTGTTATCACACCGAAAAGCCGTAATATTCCAATTGATAAAATGATGGCGCATTTATTTGCAACAACAGACCTTGAATACAAATTCAATATGAATTTTAATGTTGTTGATTCCAAAGGTGCACCACGTGTAATGCCTATTGGTGATGTGTTGCGTGAATTCATTGCGCACCAGAAAAATGTATTATTACGTCGCACACATTGGCGTTTGAATAATATTGAACGCAGATTGGAAATCTTGGGCGGTTTATTGGTCGTATATTTGAATTTGGATCGTGTGATTGAAATTATCCGCAACGAAGATGATCCAAAGGCTGTCTTGATGGACGAATTCAAACTGACTGAAATTCAGGTTGAATCTATATTAAATACACGTTTGCGTTCACTTCGTAAATTGGAAGAAATGGAAATCAAACGCGAAGATAAAGAATTGCGTGCTGAAAAAGAAAAATTACAGGCATTATTGAATGATGAAGAAATTCAAAATGCACAATTACACGCTTGGTTTGATGATATTAAAAAACAATACGCAAAAAATACTGCATTAGGTCGTCGTCGCACACAATGGGAAGCAGTTGGTGAAGAAATCGTTGTTAATGCAGATGATTTTATCGAAAAAGAACCAATTACTGTCGTGTTATCTACAATGGGTTGGATACGTGCAGCCAAAGGTCACCTGGATTTGAATAATATCGATATGAAATTCAAAGAAGGTGACGAATTGCAATTCGCATTCCATGCACAAACAACAGATAAAATCAATTTGTTTGCAAGTGGTGGAAAAATGTTCACGTTGTCTGGCAATGATTTGCCATCCGCACGTGGCTTTGGTGAATCAGTGCGTATGATGGCGGACATCAGTGCCGAAGAAACAATTGTAAAAGCATTTGTTTTGGATACAAACGCGAAATATTTGGTTGTTGGCAGACATGGAACAGGATTTATAGTTGCCGGGGAAAATTGTGTTGCACAAACAAAATCTGGTAAACAGATTATGAATGTTGACGATAAAAATCCGGCGGTATTATGTGTGCGTGCAGATGGCGATATGGTCGCATTATCTGGCTCTAATGATAAATTGTTAATATTTGAAGCAAATCAAATTCCAGAAATGTCAAGGGGCAAGGGGGTAATCTTGCAGAAATATAATGCAGAACGCACCTATACAATTGACGCTATGTTCTTCAATATGGCGGATGGATTTGGTTGGACAACTGGTCGTGGAACAACCAAATTGGATGATATTAAACCATGGTTGGCCAAACGTGCATCCCAGGGACATACGATACCTGTTGGTTTCCCACGCAGTGGTAAATTTGGAAAATAGGGGAAATTTTTGTTAAAAACGTATTTGCCTGATAATATTGTATTACCAAAAATATCGAAGCAACATCATGATTTAACTGTTGATGATGTGGTAGAAATTCCAAACGGAACAATTATTCTAGATTATAATTTTAACAAAAGAGGCGTTTATGATGCCTGTGGACAGCTTTGTCCTGAAAGTGTTTTATTGCGTTGGTGTGAAAAACCTGTGCCAGCTATCAAGCGTAATATGCCTAGATGTGATTTTATAAATGAAGAAGTTATATACATTGGTACTGCTCATATGTTTTTGCATTTCGGACATTTTTTAATAGAAGGAATCAGTCGTATTTGGCCTTTGTTATACAAATGTTATAAAAACAAGAAAGTCGTTATTGCATTAGGTGGTAAACGTAATATACCTTTGTTTGTTCGTAAAACACTGAATGCTATCGGGGTAAAAGACCAAGACATAATAGTCATTCATAAAAATACAAGATTTGCTTCCGTCTTGGTTCCAAAACAATCTACAAACATAGGTGTAAATATACTACCTATAACAAGCAAAGTTTTTGATAAAATATCGAATGTATTAGGAAATGCGAAAATAAAAACGTATGACAAGATATATTTATCAAGATCTGCAATGAAAGATGGACGAACATTTGGTGAAAAAAATATAGAAAAAATATTTACAAAAAATGGTTATAAAGTTATATATCCAGAAACTTTACAATATGAACACCAGATTACTTTGGCAAAGAATTGCAAGGTTTTGGCGGGTACTGCTGGCAGTGCTTTACATTTAGCTTTATTTATGAAACCAAAAAATCGTGTTGTGCAGATTAAAAGAAATTCTATGAATTCAGATAATGTTGATGTTCAACAAATGGTTTGTGATTTACGGGGGCTTGATATGGATCTTGTTGCGGGTTCAATAGAAACTTTTCCTACATCGCATTATACAAAGTATCCTCAAATTTTGGGTGTGACACCACAAATGATAAAATTTTTTGATGATAATGGTTTTGTTTATTCTGCTGACGATATAAATCCAGATGAAATTGCCCAGCAAGAATACGAACACCAACTGAAAAAGTATAAAACTCATGTGGCGTATGCAAAGATATTAAACCCTTTTATAAGAATTATTTCTTTGTTTGGTATAACAAAAAAGGGCAGGGGCAAAACAGGTGACTTTTTGCGCCAGATTTTTAACGCAGAATATTAAAAACAAAAAAACCCCGCGATTGCGGGGTTTGTTAAAACTTGACATAACAAAAATCTTAGTGGGACATTTTTGCTTCTGTAAATACTACGTGTTTGCGTAATTTTGGATCGTATTTACGGAATTTCATTTTACCCTGAGTGTTTTCAGATTTTGTATTTTTAGTAGTTGTGTAATAGAAACCGGTTTCTTTGTTTTCCAGTTTTACAACTTCTTTGCTGCCTTTTTTAGATGCCATTTTTAATAACCTTTTTTAATTACTTCGCGTATTCTATGTCATATTTTACGCAAAATCAAGTTTTTTTTATCTTTTTTGGTGCGGGTAAAGAGACTTGAACTCTTACGGGTTGCCCCACTGGAACCTAAATCCAGCGCGTCTACCAGTTCCGCCATACCCGCATTGATTTAATATACTGGATAATTACGTGGATAATCAGGGTCGTGTCGCAATGGTGATTTCACACCGCATCCGCCCAGCATTAACGCACATAATAAACATATACAAATTGCCAATATAATCTTTTTCATGATGTTTATTATAAGGGACTTTGCAAAGATTGTCAATTTATCTGATATTAAAAACCCCGACATGTGCCGGGGTCTTTTTATTTTTATCGTGTGTATTCTTTTAATACGCTTACGATTGTGCGATTAAGTTCGGGTGTAACATTAAACGCGACAGTCTTTTCAAATGATATCCATGGATTTTTTGGGTGTTTAAGGCATGGATAAATATACATTTTTTCGCCATTGTTTAATTTAATTTCATAAACAATGCGGTTTGCTGGGTTCGCAGCAACTTCGTTTGGTGCCTTGGTTAATTCTCTAAGTTGTGGCAAGAAATCTTTGGTTGGTAATTGAATTGTGTCACAAATACCAGTCAAAGCGGCAGATGCTGATTCAACAGCCACAGGAATTTTTTCGCACAAAGAAAACAATTCATAATTTACAAATGCGCATTTTGGGTTTACCAATACGTGCTTTTTTACATTTGGTTGTGCGTGCGCCACCGGGGCAGCCACAGCAGGTGCCAAAGCAGTATCTGGCACAACGTGTTCGGTTTGTGGTTGTTTAAAACCTTTGATAGCTTTTTCAAAAAAGTTCATTTTTTTACCTTTTGTTTTGTTGTTGCTGATAATATAATACAAAAATAAAAATTGTCAACATGTTTTTAACAAAATATATTTATGAAAAAAATACTTGATTTTTGTGCCAAGGTATTATAGTATATGCGTTGCTCTGGGGTGTTAGCTCAGCTGGTTTAGAGCGTCTGCCTGTCACGCAGAAGGTCGAGGGTTCGAGCCCCTTACATCCCGCCAGAGATTTTACCGCCGACAAAACGGCGGTTTTAAGAGTCACTGGCCCCATCGTCTAATGGTTAGGACACCGCCCTTTCAAGGCGAGAATCCCGGTTCAAATCCGAGTGGGGCTGCCAAGATTGATAAAACCGCATTTTTGCGGTTTTTTTGTTAGATTTCCAATACTTTCACAAGTTCGTAAGTTGGGCGGTAAAATCTATACCTATTTTACACATTTACGAACTTTTAAAAAGAAAAGGTTAGAAATCTAACCTTTTTTTGTATGTATTGTTTTGTGCTTGAATTTTTCTGGTTTTTATTTCAATATTTTGTTTGTTGAAAAAGGGGATATTTAATGAAAATCATAGATAATATCAATGTGTTTGGTGATTCTTTGTCAAAAGGAATTGTTTTAGATGATGACTCTAAAAAATATAAAATATCAGATAACAATGCCGTAGATGTGTTTAGTCGTAATATGCCTGTTTCTGTAAAAAATTATTCCAGATTTGGTTGTACAACAGATAAAGCTGTAAAAATAGCAGATGGTGTATTTAATAACGGATTAGAAAACGATTTGTTTTTGGTTGAATTTGGTGGAAACGATTGCGATTTTAATTGGGATATTGTTGCAGAAAATCCGACCAACAAAGATATTAAACCAAGTGTTTCATTAGAACAGTTTAAGGTAAATACTCAAACTATCATTGATAAATTACGCAAATTAGGAAAACGTATTGCTATAATGTCTTTGCCACCAATTGATGCAAATAAATATTTTAAATGGATTTCCAAGGGTGATAAGCAACGTGCCGCAAATATTTTGCAATTCTTGGGGGATGTGAATTTTATATACAGACATCAAGAATTATATGCAGTTGCATTTAAACAAATTGCCATAGATAACAATATTCCTGTGGTGCCTGTTCGTGAAACCTTATTAGACATTCATAAATTAAGTGATTACATTTGTGAAGATGGAATACATCTAAATGAACAAGGGCAAGCGGTTGTAGAGAGTGTTTTTGAAAATACATATTTACAATATCACCCTGAAACAAAGTAATGTGTATTCAAAAACACCTTAATTTCTTTCCCGAATAACAACAAATCACGCATAAACTCAGTTCGTGAATTGCACAGATGGCCCTGCCAAAATAAAAAGACCGCCGTTTGGGTGTTTTTTTGATTGGTTTTTCAACACTTTCACGAGTTCGAAAGTTAGGTGTTGAAAACACCCACCATTTTACCAATTTACGAACTGTTTATTGTTATTTACTGGTATTTACCCATACACGGTGTTCTTTATGTCCGTCAACAACACTATCTTCTATCTGTTTGCCACCGTACATATTCATCAAGCCTATTATTGCACGATATGAAGCAGAATTCTTTTCATCGCAAGTCATAAGGACACGATCCAAACCAAGTTTATGGGCTTCTTCTAAACACAATTTTATACCAATGAAACTTGAATAGTTGCTACGATATTTTGGCGATATATTAGCTGCAATATGTCCACCAATTTGTTCTAGATGTGGTGTCAAAGCATGACGAATAGAAAAAGAACCAACAAAATTATCATCATCCAGCAACCAAAATCTAGTTTCTGGAACCCAGCCTTCTGGTAAATTTTTTGCGTTTTCATAATCCGATAATTGTTTTAAATATTCATCGGCTTTGTTTTCGTCTATAGCTTTTATCAATGGGTCAATACCACCACGTCCAAAATGATTAGTGTCGAACTTGTAATCGTTAATAATTTGCAAGAATGAATTCAGATATTCTTTTGAAGGTTTTACCAATTTCAGCATTTGTATACCTACCTTTTTTCAATCTTTCGTTTTCCGCGGAATTGCCCAATATCAAATCCACCGCCAGATTTTATAACATATTTGTATAATTTATCTATGGCAGACATTTTTTCTTTTGATTTGGCATTAAAGCATCCCTGCAATAAATTTATAAATTTCTTATCTGGCAAATTATCCGCATGATATTTTTTCGCATATTTTGGATCTAACAACATTTTTTGTATCTTGGACATTGGGTATTTGGGCAAACAATTGAAATCACAGTATGCTGTAATCAATCGGCCAACCAAAGCCCAATATACTAAATCTATTGGGTATCCGTCTTGTTTTAACGAAATCATATCATCGTAATTGCACCACAGACCATATTTTGTGAAATCATTTGCGTATTTAGAAAACGGTTTTATCTTCTTTTTCAAATCACGAACAGATTGCTGGCAAAGTTTTTTCATTACACCACGTTTATCGTGCAATATAACCCCATATGCAAACATATTCTGGTCAATCAAACTGTGTCTTTCTATACCAGATTGCATATATTCTTGGATTTTATATACTGGATTTATTGTGTATTCCATCAAAAAACCATCAACATAGCAGTTTGATTTTTCCTGCCAGCCCATATCGTTTTTACCAATAATAACAACATCTATATCGGAAAATTTATTTTGATTGCCGGCGGCATACGAACCACACAACAAAGCACCTTCGAACCAAGGTTCATTTATGTATTGTTGCAAGAATTTATCAAGTGCTTTTTCCCATTTTTGCATTTTTAATCCTTTCATTATTCAGAAATCATTATATCACAAAATCTGCAAAAATGTTTTAATATCTTTCCCGAACAACAACAATTCATGAATAAAATCAGTTCGTGAATTGCACAGTATGTCATGCCATAAATCACATTTCATGTTGTGGTTTTGATGGTTTAGTTTTGTCTTTCTGGGCCAGTGCAGTGACGACTTTTGTGCCATCTTGTAATCTTTTAATTTTTTGTTCTGATTTATATTGTTTGAACCATTCACGTAATTCTTCTTCAGTACGAAATATTTTGCCACCTGTAAAATAACGTGTTGCTTTTGGAAGACCGTCTAATGATTCTAATGTTTCAGAACTAAAACGGAATTCCCCACCAATCTCTGTTTCACCACAATTTAACGACTTTAATTGAAAGGACACAGTAACAAAATCCCCAACTATTTTTCGAGGTGCCCCTTCCAAGGTGGTTAAAGGAACTCCCCAACCACAATAAAAAGATTTACCAACGTATATAGGTCCACCTTTTAAAGATGTTAAGTTATTAGCATCGTGCAACATAACATCACCTTGTACAAAATACGGTGCCCCTTCTAAAGATGTTACATCTACTTTATACAGCCTAAAATCTCCAACAACTCTTGTTTGAGATATATTTGGTAAATGTTGTATAGGTTCGTTTTCAAAGCATATCGTTGGTATTGTCGTATCTTTCGGGATATTTGAAATATTTTGTATCATACCATCGTTATCAACTATATAAAACTGCCCGTTGCGGTAAAATACAATACCTTTATCAAAAGATCCGAAACTTTTATTTTCTTCAAACCTTTTTTGGCTCATAAGGGATAGTTTTTTTTGACGAACTAGATAGTTTGGTGGTAACCCCAATTGGTCAACATTTGGTAATGTTGGTATATAATTTTGATATATATTACTTACCATGCCAGATTTTCCCAGCGTCCACGGTATTCCTCTCTTATCGATAGGTATATAATTTGGCCACCCATCCCAAAATTTGGTTTTACACCAATTAAAATGATTATCTATTAGTTTTATAAACAGCGAATCATCTGTTCCATAGTTATTTGTGCCTATGATTGGCGAAACGCCTAAATCTGTTGCCCTGTACATTTCTGCTGCGTAATCATCAAAAAAAGATATTTCTATGTTATTTATAACTATGTTAGAAGAGTATTTGCCTAATTCACCATAGACACTTTCATGTAGCCCCCAAAAAAGTCCAGCAGAAGAATCAACATTTCTGATTCTTATAACAAAATTTTTATAAAAATTCAAACCACGTAAAAGTTCAAGATTTTCTGTTAAAAAGATTTTTTCTGTGTCGTAACAAAACGGTTCTTTGTTATCTTCCCACATAAAAAGATATCTTAAAAATATATTTACTTTTATACAGAAATTAAACAACGCGATCACGTCAGCTTGCATTAAATGGACGTGTGGTTTGTTAACATTGGCAATGATTCTGCTAATCTGTCTTTCCAATTCTAGAGAGCATCTGTCATTACAATCTTTGTGGACACCCACCATAAATTCTGATTCAATTCTGGAAAATACTTTTTGTTCATCAATGGCTTTTTTAACAGCAAATCTTGGAAATATATGTTCGAAATTTACTGTGCCATTTTTTACATCTTCTTCTGTATATGATTTGCCGCAAAAAGGACATGTGCCGTATACACCCTTGAATATGCCGACTTTGTATCCTTTTGGGTTGCCTTTTTCGTCATAATATAATTTTGGTTTAACACTTTTCATGATAGAAATTATATCACAAAATCTGCAAAAATTCTTTAATATCTTTCCCAAATAACAAATCGTGCATATAAGATATTTTATGGTATAATAAATAAAAAAGGATAGGGGCAAGATGGCTTTTTATAAACTTGAAATATTTATACCAAAATCTCATTTTCGCAAATTGCAAATTGCTTTGCAGAATGTTGATGCGGGACATATCGGCAACTATGATTCTTGTTTGTCATACAGTGATGTTATCGGTGTTTGGCGACCAATAAATAATGCAAAACCTTTTAATGGCGAATTGAATAAAATATGTGAAGCCCCAGAAGTAAAAGTAGAAGTTACAATATTGTCTGACAATTTGGAAAAAACTTTGTCTGCAATCAAAGAAATACATCCATACGAAGTTCCGGTTATAAATATTATTCCGTTGTTAAATACTTTTTGATGTTTTTGGTATATGTTGATTTTTTAGTGATTTTATGATATAATAGTTCACATATTCAGACGGCATTTTGCCGTCTTTTTTTTATTTAACAAAAGGATATTTTATGCAAACACCAAAGTTTTTACGCAATCTGTTGCAATCAAATGATTACTGGAATAAAAATTCCACAGAATTTGCAAAAGCAAATGAATATCTGGAAACTTTGTTTCCAGGACAATTACAGCAAGATGCAACAGGTCAATATATTGAACCAAAATACGATATGACATATGAACAGTTTGTAAACGCGCAAAAGAAATTAGATGAAGCTATTCAAGATGCAATACAGGATGCCGAAGCGGAAGCAGAAGAAAAAGGGATGTCGGTCGATTATTCACAATTTGTGGAAGTCGAAGAAGAAATAGATGTTCGTATTTTAATGCCTTGGGGCGATATAGAAAATGAAAAATTGATTGTTTATACATTGAACATCCCAGATGACGATGAAGAACCAGAAAAAACAAAAAAGATTTGGATCTGGCACAGCGAAGATGACGAACGTATTTGCGATGATTGTGCATCACATGATGGTGAAGTATTCGAAGATAAAGGCGATATTCCAGATATCCCTGTGCATCCTAATTGTCGTTGCTGGGTTGAAGAAGTAAAGTTAGATAATAACGGCAAACCAATTTCTAGCAAAGTCTATAAAGGTCAAAAGCCAGAGAATAAAACAGATAAAAATGAGACACAAGATATGAAAATGAGCGATGATACTAAAAAATTCGACCAAGCATATAATAATTTGAAAGAACGCGAAGGCGGATATACAACCGGCAAAAATCAGAAAAAAGATGAACCAACTAACATGGGTATAAAACAAAGTACTTTGGATAAATATTCTGCGAAATACCCAGATAAAAATTTTCCGCAGGATGTAAAAGATTTAGAAGAATACCAAGCAAAAGAGATATATAAGAGCGAATACTGGGATAATACAAGAATACCGCAAATAGAAAATGATAGAATACGTAACGCGGTATTTGATATGAACGTTATGGGTGGCGCAGGAAAAGTTGTACAAAAAGCGATAAACTCTTTTTCTGATACAAATTTAAAGGTTGATGGTGTTATAGGCAAAGAAACAATCAAAGCTATAAATGCAATTCCAGATACAAAGATTGAAGAATTTATGTCAACAATAAAGTCTGAGAGAATCAATTATTTGCAAAATACACAAAATTGGGAAACTGCGAAAAACGGATGGATAAAAAGGACTAATGCGTATTGATTATTGCTTTGTCCAAAGACCTTCCACTGTCGCATTCATACCACAAAAAGCATTATCTGAATCTGCGTTAATATAACGCAGATTCAATTCATTTTTAGATAATATTTGAAACCTTATACCGACAGGAATATTATATTCCGTATCTGTTTGATTATCGTATACATATTTTGTGGTTTTATATTCTGCAAAATTATTGTGTATTGTTAATTTTCCACTTACATCACATATATGTAAATCGTACCACGATTGAATAGTGAAACTGCAAGTTGAATCTGTACAATTAGAAATTATCATTTCGCCAGCCAAAGATGCGTCTGTATCATTTAATTGCCATTTCCCAGAAAAATACTCAGAATCAGATTGTTCACCAAGAGCATAAACTGGTAAAAGCAAAATACAAAAAAACAAACAGAAAACCAACTTTCTCATGGTATGTATTTTATATCATGTCTTTATTTGATGTCAACACAATTGATTTCTGTTATTATATGATTTACAATAAAATATATGAAAAAAATTATCGTGTTTTTTGCGTTCTTAGTCGGCTGTAGTTCTGCTAACAGTCAATCATGTGATTTATGTGGCAACTGGTCTTTTGACCGATTTGAATATGCCGGACACATAACCACAGACTGTGAAGGTATAGCACAACAAATTTTTAAGGATACGAACATCACAATCTCAGATAACTATTTTGCAAAAACATATATAACAGATAACAGTGCAAATACGTTCAACAATGTGAATATTATTTACGGGGAATTTGATTCAGGTAAAAACGCCCAGGTAATTTTTATTACATCTGGGGATAAGCTGATTGAAAAATTATATAAATCAACAAAAAATACAGTCTATTTATCTTTGGATGGTTGTGATTTTTATTTTAAAAGGGATTAACTATTTAAATGCCTGGATGATTGTTTTGAATCCTTGTTTCTAAAGTTGTCATATTGAGGTTGCCAGAAGATTATCTTTTTGGTTTATAAACCGTGTGTCCACCGGCTACATAATCTTTTAAAACTTTTTCACCGGCTTCTGTTTCTATTTGACCGTAAACTGTTATACCACGTTTTTTAAATTCTTTAAACCAGTCAGGTTTAAAACCTTCATCAAAGCCTGTTATTTTGGTAACACGTTCAGAAGGAACACCGTAATAAACCGCTTTGATACCAGACCACATAATTCCACCCAAACACATCATACAAGGTTCAGATGTCACATATATGCTTAAATTGTATGGTGACAAATCATAAGTCCCTAGTTTCTTTTCTGCCAGTTTTATCGCGTTCATTTCGGCGTGATTATGGCTGCAAGATTTGTTTACAACACTGTTTGCTGTTTTTGCAATCAAATTGCCTTTGGAATCATAAATAGCGGCCAGAAATGGACCATGGCCTTTGGCGATATATTTTTTTAATTCTTGTTGTAAATCCAATATGATTTTACTGGCCTTGATAAGTTTTGCATTATCGATTTTTTCGTTAGCAATTACAGCTGTTTTTGTTTTTTCTGACATATATTTTCCTTTTGTAAGATTATGGCATAAATTGTGTTAAATTGCAAAGAATCAAAAACATTAGTTTATAGCATACCAGAAATAAAAACCACCCAAACGGGTGGTTTTTATTATTTTAATAAATATCTGACATCGCAAATTTTTCGATACTTTTTGTTGGATATAGATTCTATTTTATTGTTTTTAATTTCTGATACTTCCACATTTGCTTTTGTTGGTTTCATATAATCTTTGCCGGGTTTTCTGTATGCGCTTGTTATTGCGAACGGTTGCATTTGAAATTTATAAGCACGCAAGACACAGTCTGCGCCTTCTTGTGTTGTTAAACGTGTAAGCTTTGTACCGTTGTTTAGGTATATATCATAGAAAGTATAAGCGTGTGCTGTGCCAGTCACGAACCGACCACGTTTTATAGTATCTTTTTTGCCATCGTTGTTTATGTCTATGAAAAAAGTGTCCATTCTTTTGATTCCGTAATTATCAGGTAAATCAAATTCTTCGGTTTTGTCTGGTACTGGTAGACCATCAGAAAAATCTGCAGTATATTCAAGTTGCCTTGAACATGCCGCACATAACAATAAAACAAAACATCTATTCAACACTTTCAGCATGACATCTGCATCCGTATTCTTCCCCCGGATGTGGAGAATCATACCATGTTCTGATTTCGCCGTCCAGTATTTCGTGTTCTGGTCTAACTTTATCATCACCAACGGTTACCCAAACATATTTTTCATGTTTAGAGACTAAACGTTTTTTACCTGTTATGTTTCCTTCGTGTCTGGCCATTGCTTTTGCTAACATAAGCAGATTATCTTTAGAAAGATTATTCATTGGTGTTGAACGTGGAAAACCTGTTTGTTTTTCTATAGATTTTAAATAATTGTCGACATTGTTTTCATTTGATGGTGCATACCTGTTTATTGCGCCTTCAATAGTTAAGTTTTGATATGCATTTGTTGATAACAAACCTGCCATAGCATTAAAACCAGTAGTTGTGTCAGGAAATATGGCGAATCTGCCGTCTGAACCAATAGCGCCATTATTGCGTGCAAATTTTCCATATTCTAAATTACCAGGGTTGTTATTGCGCCATGCTCTGCTACCACCACTGGCTTCATAGATATTACCGTCGTTTCCAACGAACATTCTGTTGGTCCCGATTCCTGGAAATGCTGATATATAAGTTGGCTCCATTTATAACTCCTTTAGATTTTTTATATAAAAAAAAGACGGCAAAACGCCGTCTGAACATGGTAAATATTATACCATAAAAGCATAAAAAAATCAATCTAAATACGCTTATTTACAAATAGCAGTGTAAGGCGATATTGATTTTTGTTTATCTATTTCGCCATCGCCACAATCCATACAATTAAACATCCTGTTTTGGCTGTGATTGCGATCCAAGAATATAGTTGCGTTTTCCAGTTGTCTTATACCATCAATGCGTGATTTAGCAGAAAAACCAAAATACAATCCGCGGTTAATACCACTGCATTCAGATATGTCGCCATTATAACATTTTGGATCATTTAATTTGCTTATATCTGGGATACAATATGTTTCACATGTTTCTTCATCAATAACAGCCGTTTCGCAATCTGTACAAGATATAGAACGAACGCGTAATGTTGCGCCAACACCACCACGCGGCGCAGGTGGTAATGCAATATTATCACATTTTTTCACGTTTCTTGTTGAATTTGGGTCATCAACACATTCCCATGTAAGCGTTGAATAATTAAGACGTGCAACCATATTGTTTGGACAAGTTTGATCTGAAAATGGGTCAACGCATTCCCATATGTCGTCGACCATAACTGCCGTTTGATTGTTAGAACATAATGGTTTGCGTGTTTCGTCTTCTATACATTCCATTAAATCTGGATCCCAAATAGTATCACCAGTACAAGATATTTTATAATTGTATTCGATGCATTGCCAACGCCCAAATCTGAAAGTTTTCATTGTGCCACTTGGGCAAACAATATCAGAACCATCAACCAATGGATAATCGATAGTTTGTTCAGGAATTGTGTACTGCATAAGATACATCAACTGTCCATCTTTTAAATTAGCCGCATCTATAATTTTTTGCGGTATCGTACGTCGAGATACAGAACCAGCCGCCATCAAATCTGGGTTAATGAATACACCAAAAGTCCCTGCGTCTGGATAATATTTTTCTAATATTTCCAGCATGCTGTTATATTCTGCCTCTGGTAATACAAAACTTGTTGTGATGATAAAATTGAAATCTGGTGCTTTGGAGGTTTCCGAATCGCAAGAAACAATATTGTACTTATCATTCATACATATATATTGGCTGACGATTTCATACCTTTCTGCACATGGGTCAGTGAATTTTTCGCCGTACATAGAAGCATTTTGTGCAGCCACAACACATTCTGCAATTGAACGCAAATCAGCTCTTTTTATCGCATATTCTGTTTCGTGCTGGATTATACGCTGGGAAGGGGAAGATATGACATAATACCCCGCCATAATTATCACGGATAAAAGAATTAAAAAAATATTCAAGATTCCCCCTTGCGATTTATTAAAACTGTAGCTAATATTAATGTAAAGTTCAACAGGAAAAAGACATGAAAAAATTGATTTTACTTTTAATGGTGGCAGCGTGCAGTTTTAAACCCGTATTTTCTGGTGATAATACAGATGTTTATGTTGCACCGATAAGCGGTATTAATGGTATTGAATTACGTAATTCATTGAATGCCCAATTTGGTGGTATTCATGAACAGAACGCAAAATATACTTTAACTGTTAATTTAAGTGAACCTGTGACGCAATACAAAGCATTTGAACGTGCGGGTGATGCTGTGTGGCAAGAAGTCAAATTAAATGCATATTATGTATTAAAACAAGGCGATAAAGAAATTGCATCTGCTTCTGAATCCGCTGCAGAAAGTTACACTTTCGTTCGTTACTTGGTTGCATCAAATGCTTCATATAATAACGCGGTTATGAACACTATTCACCAATTATCAGAAAAAATCAGTATGCGTGTTATAACTGAAATTCAAAAGCAAGAAAATCAATAATGAAGTGGAAAGATGCAGATTTTAATTCTGGAATTGCAAATATCAATGCTGTGTTGATATATGGCCCGGATGCAGGTCTGGTTGATGAATTGTGTGATAAAGCCATCGAAAAACTGGAAATAGAAAAAGATAATTTGTTGGTTTTAGATGCGAATGAATTACGCGATAAACAAGATGCTGTGTTCGCAGAAAGTTGCAGTCCATCAATGTTTGGCGGTCGCAAGGCTGTTATAATTTCTGGTGCGGGCGACAGCGACAGCAAAATAATATCTGATTTGGTTACATCGTCATCGCTTTGCGCAACGGTTATCGTGACGGCCGGCGATTTGCGTCCTGCATCACTTCGTAAATTGTTTGAAGAAGGTTCAAATATTGCGGCAATCGCATGTTATTCAGATGATACTAAAACGTTGGAAGCTTTGATTCACAAAGAACTTTCTGCTGCTTCTGGAATACGTCAGGTCACACCAGATGCTATGTCTTATATGTTATCTCATATGGGTGGTGATCGTGGTATCACACGCAGTTTCTTGCAAAAAATCGCAATATATGTTTCTGATAAACATGTTGTTGATTTGGAAGATGTCGAAAAATGTTTACCAGATACTTCCGCGACAAGTGCGGATGATTATATGTATTCCTTAACAGCGGGTCATATCAATCAAACTATGATTGCGCTGGATCGTTTGCTTTATGGTGGTGCAGATGCGAATATGTTGATACGTATGCTGTACAATCATTTTACGCGTTTATTAGATGCTGTTGTTAATGGACAATTACCAAGACAATTGTTTTGGAAGGTTGCTGATAAATTTAATATGGCTATGAAGATATGGCCAGAAAATGAAATTGTAAATGTCTTGGCTAAATTAAACGATTTAGAAAAAATGTGCAGAACCAGTGGTATGCAACCAGAAATTTTAATACGCGATTTTTCGTTAAAACTTTCTGTGCGCGCCGCTAAATTGGCTTTAAAAAGAAGGAAATAAAAATGTTATCGTCTGTGTATGCACCAAAAGATTTTAAAAGATTACGCGCATCTGGTGATTTGGTGGCGCGTTGTTTTGATTTTATTACTCCACACATTGTTGCTGGAATTTCTACTGGTGAAATAGACAGATTGGTTGCACAATTTTTGAAAGAAAACGGTGCCCGTTCATCTGATTTGGGATATATGGGATACCCAAAAAGTATTTGTACATCAATTAATGATGTTGTTTGTCATGGTATTCCAAATGATAATGTTATATTGAAAGATGGCGATATTATAAATGTTGATTTGACTGCTGAATATCATGGTTTTCATGGTGATGCTTCGCGTATGTTTATGATTGGTAATGTGTCAAACAAAGCGCGTGAATTGGTTCAAACTTGCCAAGATGCTTTGAATGCTGCTATTTCTATTTGTGCACCAGGCGTTCCTCTTTCTGAAATTGGTAAAACAATAGAAAGTGTTGTTAAACCACATGGTTTTTCAATTGTGCGTGATTATTGTGGACATGGAATTGGCAAAGTAATGCATGATAATCCAAATATTTTGCATTTTTATGACAAAGCATATGATAAATTAATCATGCAACCTGGTTTTGTGTTTACTATTGAACCAATGATAAACACTGGTACTTACAGATGTACAACAGATGAAAAAGATGGGTGGACTGTCCGGACAGAAGACGGTGGTTTATCTGCACAATGGGAACACACATTGGGTATAACAGAAGATGGTGTGATTATATTCACAGAAAAAATGACACATGATTAAACAAGAAGATTTGCAATCTTTACAGTCTGGTCACAGAGCGCGCTTGCGTAAAAAGTTTCTTGATGGTCAATTAACGGAATATGAAATTTTAGAATTGTTATTAACCTATGCAATTCCACGTCGTGATGTGAGAACTTTATCAAGACAACTTTATAAGAAATATGGAAGTTTACATCATTTATTGGCTGCACCAATAGAATCTTTGATGGAAAACGAAGGTATCAAAGAAAACACGGCTACTTTTTTCAAAGTTATACATAAATTAATGGAATTAGAATATAAAACCGTATTAGATACGGCACCAATATTTCATAATTTCGAAAAATTAGAAAATTATTGCAAAATATTATTATCAGGTAAAGCAATTGAAGAATTTCATGTGCTTTATTTAGATTCGCAATATAAATTAATCAAAGATGAATTACACAGCAGTGGAACAATTGATTGGGCGGCAGTATATATTCGCGAAATTGTTAAGAAAGCATTAGATTTAAATGCGAGCAGTATAGTTATGTTGCATAATCACCCAAGTTCTTATACTTCTTTTTCATCGCAAGATATTGCCATCACGCAAGAATTAGAAAATGCGTTAGAAAAGCTGGGAATAGGCTTATATGACCATTTATTAGTTTCTGGTGATGTAATTTATTCTGCACGTAATATGCATTTATTAAAATAATTCTTTGATATCACAAACACTGCGTAATGATTGTGTACCGTCAGATTTTAATTTGTTCCCAGAAATTTTGAATACTTGTTTGCGTGCCACCGTTGGTGTATCCCATGTTTCTGCCAATTCACGATATATCAAAATCACTTTGAAAGTTGGTTTAAAAACGAATTGTATTTGTTGTAAATCGCATACATCACCATTGGTTGTTCTAAAATTATTTGGGGTTATATCAACAAATTTACCATCAATATTTAATTCTATTTTATATTGGTAATACGAATGAGCATTTCCTGTTTCAACAAATGTTTTTGTTATTCTGTCGTTTATTTTGTCGCGGTTAATATCAATATAGAAAATACTTTTTTCTGATATGCCAGTGCCATATTTATCTAATTGGTATTTCGTTACAGAATCAGGATCTTTTAATCCATCAGAAAATGTGTTTTTTTGATACACGAATTCATCGCTGAATACAGGAGTGCTTGATTCAGCACCAGAATCCATTTTATTGTGTGTTTTATTATAAAGAAAGAAAACCAAAACACATAAAACAGCGATTGCTATAATTAATATCAAATTTCTATGTTTATTCATATTTTATACCTTACATTTTTTGTTCCGTTCCAACACCCCATCCTTCGACTGTTTGAATAGCACGTGCAATTTTAAACAAATCGTTATCACTTAAATTACTGATTTTGGCATCAGCAGCAAGGCCAGTCATATTTGATACGCGTCTTGAATAATTTTCAGGATTATTTCCATCACTAAAAGGCGCCCATTTATGAATCGCGTCTTTGACAGATAAATGATTATAACTGTTGCTGCGTAATAATTTGGTTATCGCACGTAAACCAGTTTCTTCGTCTGGGAAAACAGCCCATTTGTCTGTTTCGCCAATGGCACCGTTTTCATAAGCGAATTTAGATTTTCTTATGTTTCCAGGGTTATTGTTGCGCCATGCAGCAGTTCCGCCGATTCTTTTGATCTTGGTACCGTCGTTTGTTATATACACTGTCGTCTTGTTTTCGTATTCAACCCTGGCAATATCAGAAACATGAAAACCAGAAGAAGTCGATTGTTGATTCAGACTTTCTATTAACATATTGTCAGTGTTATCTGTGAAAACTGGTCCTGAATCAATCATATTAAAATTTTCATAAAGTAAATTTTCATCAGATTTACCAAGTTTCTTATTACGTATTTCTAATAATTCATCAACGGCTGCACGTGATATCTGTTTGACTTCACATTGTTGTGCAAATAAATCTTTGCCGTATATGATAGTAACGATAGGTTTTACTGCGCCAAGTATGCACAATATTAACAGCAATGTTTTTGCGTTATTAAAAACAGTGTTTATTTTTATTCCATTTTTAATGTATAAAACGCCCCAACCAAAAATTATAACAGCGGTCAGAATTAAAATAACCATCCATGCATATTCAAGCAAAGTATCGAATGCCGGAAAAATACATGAAGGATCTTGGAAATAAATAAAATCAGATTCTACACGGACTTTTTCAAGTCCAGAATTGATAAGTAAATTAAGAATGGTTGTTTCGTCCATTTTTATTTTTTAGATACTGCACTTGTAAAGAATCCAGGAACAGAAAAATCTTCATCGTTTGCAGCAATTCCGGCCCATCCAAACAAATCGCCCAGACCTTGATCTTTGTGTTTAGATTGTTTGAATGGCAAAATGTTGCGTAATTTTCCGATTTTGCTGCGTGTGGAAGATTTATTTTCTGTTGCGATTTTATCTTGTGTTTCTGCGAATTCTGTTGCCAATTGTTCCAATGTTGCATCCACAGAAAGATCTTCTGGTTCTTCTATCGGTTCTTCGATTGGTGCATGTTGAACATTGTCTTCAACAATATCTTCTTGCAAAGGTGTCATTGCAGATAATAATTTTTCCAAATCTGCTTCATCGTCTTCTTCTGGTTCGTCGACGACATCTTCAATCGGTTCTTCTGCAACAGCTTCTGGTTCAGATTTTTCGTCAGATATTTCAGAAATTATTTCGACTTCTTCAGATACTGTTTCTTCTGGTTCGTCATCTTTTGTAGAAAGAACGGATAAGATCGGAACAATTTTTTCTTCTGTTACTTCTTCTGTTGTTTCAGCATTTTCTTCTTGTTCTGCAGCTTGTTCTTCTTCTGTTTCAACAATTTGTTCAACCACAGGTTCTTTGCGTGGACGACCACGTTTCTTTGGTTTTTCAACAATGGGTTCTTCGATTATTTCTTGTGGGATTTCTTCAATAACTTCGTTAACAGGGGTTGGAATTGTTTCTTCGGATATTATTTCTGTAACGGTTTCAATTGTTTCTGGCTTTGATTCGTTCATTAATCCGGCATCATCTTCGTCCACAGGAACACCAAACAATACGGTTGATTTATCAAGATTTAATGCAGCGCGAACTTCTTCAAAAGCGGCACGAATATCGTTCATATCAAAAATTTCGTTGCCAGAAATATAGATAATTTTGGTTTTCATAAAACAATTCCCCCATTTGATAAGGTATATTATATCACATTTTAAGGTTGAACGCATATAAAAAATGTCTTAAAATGCAAATATGGCAAACATCAAAGATCAAATTTTTCAAGAATTGGATTCATTGGAAGCAATGACGATGAATTTGCGTGCTGACGCTAATGATGCCAGCAAACAAACAGACCTGGAGGTAGCCATTTTGACAAAACAGGTCAAAACATTGCGCGAAAAAAACGAAAATGCAAAACAATTGATTGATAAATCTGTATCTATATTGGAAAAATTGAAAAAATGAGCATAGTGTCGATACCTATTGTTAACCGCAATTACCCAATGGGCTGTGAAGATGGCCAGGAAGGGCGCCTGATTGAATTGGGACGTATTGTCGATGCGCGTGCGCGTCAAATTTTGGATAAAATCGGTCCATTACAGGAAAACGCGTTGTTGGCCACATTGTGCATAGTATTGGTTGATGAAATACAAAACAAAAATCAAACACCAACCGTAAGCGATGAAGATTTGCGTGAAATATTGGCACGAATTCGTGAAATCAAACACAAAATTGCTTAAATTGTCTTAATTATTCCGTAAATATTTATATAAAGTACTTTTGTTAACATGCATAATGCGTGCGATTTCATTTTTGCTGATACCTTTGTCAACAAGGCGGTTTATGCGTTTTTTATTTTTGCTTAATTTTAAAGTTTTTGATTTTGCACCGATTGGACGCCCCAGTTTTTTCCCAGATGCTTTTAATCGTGCTAAACTTTCTCGAACACGTTCTTGTAATAAAGATTTTGATAATTCTGCAGACAAACCAAAGGCAAAAGCCAATACTTTTGATTGTATATCAGACCCCAGTCGAAAGTTTTCTTTCAATGTCCAAACTTGACAGTCTTTTTCAAGGCACGTTTGCAAAATTCCCATGACTTCCAATAAACTGCGTCCCAATCTGGAAATTTCAGTTGTTATTAAAATATCACCAGATTTCAGTTTGTTTAATAAAAGACCAAGTTTTCGGTCTTGTAATTTTTTACTGCTGGAAATTTTTTCTTCGACCCAAGCATCAATTTGTAAATTATTTTGTTTTGCGAAATTTTCAATGACAAAGTGTTGATTTTCTTCGTGTTGATGTGCAGTAGAAACACGACAATATCCATAAATCATAAAATCTCCTTTTTCTTTTTTTTACAATAAAAAAACAGGCACAATGCCTGTCGATTATGTCAATGATATAATTTGTTTTTTTCATATTTCAAGTGGTTCAATTTAAACCAAGGTTTTTTAACCGCCCTCCAAAACACACAGTTACAAAACGTTAAAATCATTGCTTTTCAGCCAAAAATTATATTTTTTATTCTTTACAAAAAATGGTTGACTTTTAACCTTGGTTTTTGTACCATCTGATTACGTAATCCCAAAGATTACAGTTTTTAATATTAAAAATAACTAAAAAAAGGGAAAACAAAATGAAAAAACATTTGATTTTGACTTCTTTGGCTGCAATTGTAGCAACTACTGGTGCTGCTAGTGCGGTTACAATTGAAGAAGTTGTGGCTAATGCAAAAATGGATGCAGCAGTAATGCCAGAAACATCTGCTGAACCACAATATAGTTCTTATAGCTATGATTCTAATGGAGATGGTACAGCTGACGCTTACTTGACAAATGGAAGCGGAACAGATGTAATCGATACAAATTTAGAAGCTTTTACTTATCAAAACCGTAAAGGCAACTGGGCAGATTTGACCTTGGATACAGCAACAGGAACAGCCCAGGCCGATCAAGCAATAGACGCTGCTGATTATTACTATTACAGTGCTGTCGCTGATACAACATATCATGGTGACGATGAACACATTAATAAATCTTTGTATAAATACAATGTAACAGATAACAACGGTACAGTATCTGAAACAAATTTGGCTGATACAACAGCAATATCCAAAGGTTCTTATACATATGGCGTTAGTGCAGAATTTACACAAAGAACAACACCACAAACTATTGAACATGAACCAGTATTTTCTGACTATGTAGGATTGGATGCTACATTGGCAGGTAAAACATTGGCTGATTATATGTTGGCAGATGGTTCTGGTATTGACAGCACAAAAATTGCTGGTTTAGATTCTGCTGCTCAAACAAGTATACAAAATGCCTTTGCTGCATACACAACTGATCACAATGCATATGAAACAGCAAAAGGTTATTATGATGCTTCTGTTGTTGAATTTAATACAATTTCAGGTAAAGCAGATGCTGATGAAGCTGTTGTTGCAGGTATGAACAGTGTATTTGTAGCAGATAGTGCAGATTATACAGCAAAATCAGGTGCTTTGACTGCTGCACAAACATCTTTATCAGAAGCACAAGGTGCTTATACAACAGCTACAGCAAATTATAATACTGCTGTTGCTAATGCTAATGATTATAATGCTTCTTTGAGTAAAGTTATCAAAGATGCTGATCAAGTCACATTAGGTTCTGCAAAACAATATACTGACGGTGCTGTGGCTGGTAAAGCAGATGCAGAAGCTGTTGACACAGCTTTGTCTTTGAAAGCAAACACAGCAGATGTTAATAGTGCTTTGGATGGTAAAGCAGATAAAGCAACAACTTTGGCTGGTTATGGTATCACAGATGCTTATACAATTGGCGAAGTTGATAATTTGGTCAATGGCGCAAAAGATTATACAGATGGTATTGCAAATGGTTTGCGTAATGAATTTGCTGCGGCTGACGCTTTGACATTGCGCAGTGCAAATTCTTACACAGATGCAAAAGTTAACTCTTTGGAAAAGAATATGTCTGGTGGTGTAGCAGCCGCTACTGCATTGTCCGCAGTTTCTGTGGGTAATGTTGATCGTGGTGAAGTTTCTGTTGGTGGTGGTTATGGCTATTACAACGGACAATCTGCGATGGCATTTGGTGCAGCAATGGGATTGTCAGACAGATGGTCTGTTAATGCCGGTGCAGGTATCGCAAGCGGAGATTCTACTCAATTCTCTATCCGCGCTGGAACAAATTATAAATTTAAATTGTTCTAATAATATTTTGCTTTCGGTTAAACAAAAAACACCGCGTTTGCGGTGTTTTTTTTATTACAATGTTTTTCCAATTGCGACGGCGGTGTCACACATACGGTTTGAAAAGCCCCATTCGTTATCATACCATGCGGTCACGTGTATTAAATGGTCATCTATAACACGTGTTTGTGATGCATCAAAAATGGAACTGTGTTTATCGTGTGTGAAATCTATCGATACCAAAGGTTTGTCGTTGTATCCCAATATTTCCGATACAGATGCCAACATTGCTTTGTTCACAGATTCTGCGGTTGCGCGTTTGTTGACATTTAATGTTAATTCCACAACAGAAACATCTGGGGTTGGAACACGAATCGCAATACCGTCCATTTTACCCGCCAATTTAGGTAATACTAAACCGATTGCTTTTGCCGCGCCGGTGCTGGTTGGAATCATTGATAAATTTGCAGCGCGCGCACGACGGAAATCTTTGTGGTTTTTATCCAATAACATTTGGTCGCCAGTATAGGCATGAACAGTTGTCATCCAACCATTTATAATTCCAAATTTTTTATCCAATACATTTAATACTGGGGCTAAACAATTCGTTGTGCACGAAGCATTAGATATAATCAAATCTTTTTTTGTTAATTTATTATCGTTAACACCAAAAACTATTGTTTTATCTGCGCCCGCAGATGGTGCAGATACCAATACACGTTTTGCACCGTTTTCCAAATGAATGCGTGCTTTGTCCGCCGCAGTAAAAAGGCCTGTGCATTCCATAACGACATCTATTTTCATTTTTTTCCATGGCAATTTACTTGGATCACGTTCAGACAAACATTTAATCTTTTGATTGCCAACAATTATATATTCGCCATCTAATTTAACACCCATTGGCAATTTGCCGTGAACAGAATCATATTCTAATAAATAAGCATTTTCTGCCGCCGGTGCCAAATCATTTACCGCGACAAATTCTATATCTTTGCGTCCTGATTCCAATGCAGCACGCAGAACCAGACGACCAATTCGTCCAAAGCCATTTATTGCAACACGAATTTTTTTCATATCTTTTTCCTTTCGTTATATCTGTATTTATTCTATCACAAAATGCGCATAAATATATACAGATTTTTTCGGATAGTTTTCTTGCAAATGGGGTGGGGCGTTTTATAATAGCAATATGAAATATGATTCAATTATTATCGCAGGTCCAACCGCATCGGGAAAATCTGATTTTGCACATAAATTGGCAAGGGCCATTAATGGTGCAATTATAAACGCAGATAGTGTTCAGATTTATCGTGGTATTGAAAATATCTCTGCATCACCGTTCGCGGGTATGTCGGGCGGTTTTGATGAAATAGAAGGCGTGCCGTATAAACTGTTTTCGATTTTACCTTTGAATGAACATATAAGTGTGGCCGATTATTTAACATTGGCAAAAAAAGCATATGATGAAGTTATTGCGATGGGCAAAACACCAATCTTTGTTGGTGGAACAGGATATTATATAAATGTTTTAATAAATGGTATTTCAAATATTCCAGAAGTCAGCGCTGAAAACAGAAATCGTGCGCGTGAAATGGTTGAAAAAGATATTGTTGGTGCGAAAAATTTATTGCCGTCTGATTTTTCTGCAAACGATCCACAACGTGTGGCGCGTGCGCTGGAAGTGTTTTTTGAAACTGGAACACATTTAACAGATTGGCAAAAAATTCCACGTGTTGGCGCGCTGGTTCCAAATGCCATGCGTATTTTAATTATGCCAGAACGTGAAGTTTTATTGAAACGCATTGCGGCACGTATTCCAGAAATGATTCGTGGTGGTGCGATGGAGGAAGCAAAATATATAATCGAAAATAATCTTGATCCAGAACGTGCAATTGGGGCAGTGCAAATATGTGATATGTTGCGCGGAAAAATTTCACAAGATGAAGCAATTCAAAACTGGACAACAAAAACAAATCAATATGCTAAACGTCAGCGGACGTGGTTTAACGGTCAATATAATGCAGACATCGAAATAAAAAACGTTCCAAATGCAGATGATTTGGAACGTGTGATTAGTGTTTTAAATAATTAACGACAATCTTTACCAAGAGAAATTGTAACATTAATGTCAATGTTATGCTTTATAATTTTGTGTATTTGCGCCATTTTTTTTACTGCTTTTGCTTCTTCTTCTGGTGTTAAAAATGGTTTTTTTACTTTTTTCGATTTTTGTAGTTCTTCTTGTTGAATAACGGTATTACTTATGCGCGGACGTTTTCTTTTTGATTCTTGTTCGCGTCTTTTCTTTTGTTGTAAACCAAATGCACGTTCGTTTTCTTTTGTGTAACGTCTGGTTTCCAATTGAACGTGTGGATTTTTATTGAACAAAATTTCTTTTAAATATTTTGTGCAAGTATTGCGATCCCAACCTTTCTTTGCAACATATACAGACAAATATTCACTGATCAAACTTGTCAAGTTTTTAAGGAATACAGGGCTTTGGTAAATGCGACCTGTGGATGGATATGCATGAATAAATGTTTTTGTTTTATCAATTAAAAATTCTTCGCATTCTGGTTTGTATGCATAGTAAGTGCGCCAATCTTGTGGTAAATTATAAGTGGTTTCGTAACTGCCACCAAATGCCAGAATAAATTCTTCTGCGATAAATGTTTTATAGGCTTTAAACATTTTCTGTGCCGCAGCAACTTGTTCTGCGTGCATTTGTTTAAGTTTTTCAGATTGTGCCATTTAAAATCCTTTGGTTTTATCGATAATATTGTAATACAAAAACACAAATTGTCAACTTTTAATTTGTCTGTTGAAAAAAATAAAAAAAATGGCTAATTTAAGGATATGTTTAAGTCTGGCGATATTGTAAAGGTTTTGATACCCAATGTTATAAATCGGGGGTATGATTATCGCCTTATGGAACCTGCTGATGTTGGGGATTTTGTGCGTGTATCGGTAATGAATCGCCAATATATTGGTGTGATTATTGGTTCTGGCGATAGTGGTCTGGATGAATCAAAAATCAAATCTGTTACAGAAATATGTAATATCGGCAAAATGTCAAAATCTGATATAGATTGGGTGTTCAAAATGTCTGAATGGACATTGATGGCGCCTGGTGCTGTGTTGCGATTAATTTTGAATGTTCCGGATGCATTTGATTCGATAAAAACAGAACAATTATATACTTTTAATTTTGATTCAAATGCTAAAATGACGCAACAGCGACAAAGTGTTTCTGATGCTTTTGAATCGAATGATAATGAAGCAATGTCTGTTAATGATATTGTTAATATTGCGCATGTAAGCAATTCTGTTGTAAAAACAATGATAAAAAAGGGGACGCTGGTTCCATCAGATGCACGTGAAATCAAAGACACCAGATTTTTATATAACTATTTTGATACTGGCTCTGTTAAATTAAATGATGAACAACAAGTTGCAGCAGGTACAATCGCAACAGCATTAACAAAAAATGAATTTTCTGTGCATTTGTTAGACGGTATAACAGGGTCTGGGAAAACACAGGTTTATTTTGATGCTGTATTGCGCGCATATAATGCGGGAAAATCTGTTCTGTTGATGATGCCAGAAATTGCGTTAACTGCGCAGTTTATAGATCGGTTTAAAAAACGTTTTGGTGCACCACCTGTTGTATGGCACAGTAATTTAACATCTGCGCGTCGTCGTGATATTTGGCGTGATGTGGCGCGTGGTGATATTCGTATAGTTGTTGGGACACGCAGTGCATTGTTTTTACCATGGCAAAATTTGGGATTGATTGTTGTAGACGAAGAACATGACACTTCATATAAGCAAGAAGATATGGGTAATTATCATGCGCGCGATATGGCTATTTTGCGTGCGAAAATTTCTGGTTTCCCAATTGTTTTGGCGTCTGCCACACCATCCGTCGAAACATTGCATAATGTTGCGCTGGGAAAATATAACAGATTACGTTTAACATCGCGCTTTGGTGGCGCACAATTACCAACCATTGAAACTATAGATATGCGTTGCGCGCACCCTGAATCTTACAAGATGGGCGAAGAAGAAAAGTCTGGAAATCTTTCGCCACAATTGTGTGAAGTTATAAAAGACACTTTGGACAAACATCAACAAGTGATGTTGTTTATAAATCGTCGTGGCTTTGCACCAATCGTGCAATGTAAAAAATGCGGTTGGGTTGCCGGCTGTCCTGATTGTTCAACGTCTTATAACTATCATAAACATATAAATAAATTAGTGTGCCATATGTGCGGTCGTACGGAAAGTGTGCCGACTGTTTGTCCACAATGTGGTAATAATGTTTCTATGCGAGGTGCAGGCCTTGAAAGGATAGAAGAAGAAGTTATAAATAAATTCCCAAATGCACGCACAGCTTTAGTTTCTAGTGATACAATTATGTCACGTGAAGCATTGGAAAGATTGGTTCACAAAATGGAAAACGGCGAAATCGATATAATTATTGGAACGCAAATTTTGGCCAAAGGTCATCATTTTCCAAACCTGACACTGGTTGGTGTGGTTGATGCAGATATGGGATTGTTTGGAACAGATTTTCGTGCTGGGGAACATACTTTTCAACAATTATTCCAAGTCGCTGGTCGTGCAGGTCGCGGTGAGTTTCCAGGGCGTGTGTTATTACAAACTTATCAACCAGAACATCCGGTGATTCGTGCAATATGCGCTGGTGATAGGGATGAATTTATGGCATCTGATATGGAATCAAGACGCGCAGCACAAATGCCACCGTTTGGTCAATTAATAGCTGTTATAGTGGAAGCGGATAAAGAAACAACACTTAAAAAATATTGTGATGAATTATCGCGTAATACGCCGACATTGAACGGCGGAAAAATAATGGGACCCATTGCGGCGCAAATATATCAAATAAGAAACTGGTATCGTATGCGTTTCTTGGTGTCTGGTAATGCGCGTGCAAATTTACAACCAATAGTTCGTACCTGGCTGGACAAGGTGAAACAGCCAGCAAATGTGCGAATTAAAATTGATGTGAACCCACAAAACTTTATGTGATTAAACAACTTCCGTTACGGCACGCAAAGTCCCATCGCGAGATAATTGAACGACACGAATCTTCTTTTTCATTTCAGCAATTAAATCTGTGCGATCATATGCTGGTTGTGTGTGTAAAATTCTGTCTGCAAATGCAGCATATGCTGCTTCTGCGCTTTCTGCGTGAATTGTGGTATAAAAATGATCGTGGCCGGTTCCTAACATTTCCCAAAGAACAGCAGCATTATCTGTAGATATTTCGCCACCAATAATTACATCGGGGGTCATACGAACGACTAAATCAAGCAATCGTGCATAATTGAAATCGTTCGTTTGTTCTGTACGTGATAATACAAAATGAACACGATTTTTTTGCGGAACGCGAATTTCGCGCGCATCTTCAACGGTTATAACACGACTGTTTTGATCAATCAGTGTTAACATATGATTTAAAAACGTCGTTTTACCAGTAGATGTTGCACCTGATATCAATATAGGACTGCCGTCATTAATCGCAGACATCAATCTTTCATATGGGTCATCAGGTCTTACATTTTTACGTGGTTTAACTTTTAATAATTTTTCACCGCGTTTAAGATGATAATTTTCAAAACTTGTTTCATTGACTCCGCCACCACGAATGTTTAAAGCAACGCCACCAGTAACATCGCGTTCGTCATATTGCACATTTGGACCAGCAATAGCAGAAAAACGATGATTCCCAGGCAATGTCGCATATACCACAGGCATACCATGAATCGGATCAAAAGGGCGTTCGTATATATTTGCAACCGTGTGAATTAAATCTATTAAATATTGTTTTGATAAAACTTCTGCATTATAAGAAACCCATGGAACGCGTCCACCATTAAGGCGCATCCACACTTCACCGGCGTGATTTATCGCGATTTCTTCAACAAAAGAAGGGCGATAAAATTCTTCCAATGGTTTCAATAAAGATTCAAGAACTACATTACTCATATTTTTTATTTTATCATAAATCGTGGCTTGAATCAAAACTGTTTATTTGGTAAAATAAAAAAAAGTAAAAAGAGAGAAAGAAATGAAAAAATCTATTTTATTTACTATGGGTTTGGCTTTGATTGTCGGCGCTTGTTCGAATAACGGCCATTATTACGATAACGACGAAGAACGTTATGATGAACGCAGCAGCGAATACATAACGGATGAAAATGAATTTGCAAACATCGATTCGTATCAACCACGTACAATGAAGGAACGTGAAGAAGTTGCATCTCGTTGGAATACTTCACGTAAAGAAACAAGATGGCAAGAATACAAAGGAACAATGGTACGTATTGAAATTTTGTTGGGTGACAGCAGTACACGTGAAATGCGTCTTCGTTTGATGCAAAATGCGGATGGGGCAGATGTTGATGCTGATGCCAGAACTGTTTTGGCACGCGTTGCTGATTTTGAAATGAAGAAAGTTTGTGGACGTAATGCAGAAAGCATAGTTGTTGTTTATGACAAACCATCTTTTGAAGTTATGCGTCCAACGTCTTTCTTTGATTATCGCATTGAAGCCGAAGGTGAATCAATGCGCGAATATGGATTCAGATGTGTTTACAACAAATAAAGGAAAATATTATGAAAAAAGTCATAGGAGCATTAGCTATGTGTGCAGCACTTTGTGCATGTGAAAAAACAGCGAAGAACGGTGATACTGTTATAATTGATTTTGCTGGATTCTTGGGTGAAGAACAATTCCAAGGTGGAACAGCATTTGATTATCCTTTGAAATTAGGTAGTCACACTTTTATCCCAGGGTTTGAAGAACAACTGGTTGGTGCAAAAGTGGGTGAAGCACGTGATGTCAACGTTAGTTTCCCAGAAGATTATTTTGCGCCTAACTTGGCTGGAAAGCCTGTTGTGTTCAAAGTCACAGTAAAAGATATCAAATAAAAAAAGACCGCCATTTCGGCGGTTTTTTTTATATTGCTTTGATAAATATCTTTGCCTTGTTTGCGGCGGCAATAACGGCCGGCTTGTCAATCACGAAACAAGTTTTTGCGTTTACGATTATTCCATGTAATTTTGCGGCAGCAACAGCCTTTACTGTATCAACACCAATGGCAGGAATATCGATTCGTAAATCTTGACCCGGTTTTGTCATTTTTGCAAATACACCACTACTTCTTTTTTTGTTTTTGCGCATTTCAACAACGCGTTCTAACATACGCGCAGTGCCTTCGGCTGCTTCAACTGCGAAAACTTGTTTGTCAACAACGACGGAAGCCCCAATATCTTCGGTGCCAATAGTATGAGATACTTGAATCGCACGTTCTATATCGTGCAAATCAGATTTCGCAGGCTTTACTTTTGTTTGAATGCCTGGTTTTTCAAATGTTAATTCTGGTGCCAAATCTTGCGCGGCAACAATTTCGTAACCACGTTTTTCCAATGCTTTGTTAAATGCGACAGCCATAGAATCATACCCCCGTTGATGTTTTAATACGCTTAATAAAACGCCAATAGACCAAAAGTCTGGTCGAATGTCTGATAAATTTATGTGTCCCAGTGCGCCAACGAATACCAATTTGTGTATGTTGCGTTTTTTGCATTCGCGTGCCGCACGTCCACCATTCCCCAGGCGTATAACTAAATCAGGTTTAAGTGCAGGATCATAAAAATTTTTCAGACCGACAACATATACTTCCCATCCATTTTTACGCAACGCATCGCGTGTTTGAAATGGTAATGATAATGCGCCGGCGAAAAGAGCTACTTTTTTATCTTGTTTTTTCATAACATTATTATTTTAGTTTCAAAACACACTGGAATCAAGACAGAAATTATATTATGATTCAGACATGGAAACAAAAAAGTGTCCTTTCTTTGGCATATGTGGCGGATGCAAATATGATTTTGCAGACAGTGGGTATAAAACACAAAAACTGTCTGTTTTGCCAAAAATTCAATTTACAGATGATGCAATATGGGGAACACCGGGATGTCGTCGTCGGGCAGATTTTGCGTTTGTTGACGGACATTTTGGCTTCTTTAAATCACAATCAAAAGACATGGTAGATATTAATAATTGTCCAAATGTAGTTCCAGAAATAAATGCGATATTGAAAAATATAGCAAATTTACCATGGCGTGGCACTGGTTCAGTATTAATTACAAAATGTGAAAACGGTATAGATGTTTGTGTTAATTCTGATGTCCCGTATTTTAGTGCTGATTTTCGAAAAGCGGTTGAAAAATTACCACCACAGATAATACGTTTCACATGGAATGATTCTGTTGTTCGTAAATATATTGATCCAGAAATAAAGTTTAATGACAAGATTATAAAATATCCATCCAATGCGTTTTTGCAACCAACAACCGAAACAGAACAAATCTTGCGTGATTTGGTTGTAAAATATACAGATGGTGAAAAACGCGTTGTAGATCTGTTTTGCGGATTGGGTAATTTTACTTTCGCAACAAACGCGACAGGTTTTGATATTGTTGGAAATGGCATAAAACGTGATTTGTTTAAAAAACCGTTAACAGTGGCAAATCTTAAACAATATGATGTTGTTATAATGGATCCCCCACGTGCGGGTGCTGAAAAACAAAGCAAAGAAATAGCAAAATCAAACATAAAACGAATCATATATGTTTCTTGTAATCCAAATACTTTTGTGCGTGATTCAAAAATTTTAGAAAGTGGTGGTTATAAAATGACTGTCGCGATACCAGTTGATCAATTTGTAGGATCGGCACATTGGGAAATATTTTCTGTATTTGAAAAATGAAACATGCTATACTTTGCATAAGAAAGGTTCGAGAATGTATAAAATCCGTAGAAATTTGCACGATCTGGTGTTTTATGTCGGGATTTTTTCTGCCTTTAATCTTATGTTTTTCACAAATGTTTTTGCAGAAATATATGTTTCAAAACGATCAATGAAAAATTGCTTTGATGTGTACGGTTCGGATGATTTTTTATTTACAAGATGTTGTTTAGATGCGGCAACGGATAAACTTGTTAAAGAACAGGTGAAATGCACACCTGGGCAATATGTGCCACAAGATTCTACGACGTGCGCGGTTTGTGATGCGGAACCTTTTAAAAATCGTTATTTTTGTCCTGGCGGAACTTTTGAAGTACCAAAAAGTATAATCCAAGGTGCAATAGCGTGCAATGATGGTATGGTCACCAACAAGACACGTGATGGGTGCGTAAAAGAATCAGCAGGAAATGGAAATAAGAAGGGTGACAATAGTAACGACAGAAGAGAACAATCACTTAAGGAAGAAAATAAAATAGAAAACATTATTAAAGAACAAGTTAATCAAAATACATCAAAAGAAGAAAAGAAGATTATAAATTCACCACAAGTTATATATCCTGCAGATGTTTTATATGGATACAAAAAAGGGAATAACAGGGGTGACAATAGTAACGACAGAAGAGAACAATCACTTAAGGAAGAAAATAAAATAGAAAACATTATTACAGAACAAGTTGGTCAAAATACATCGACAGAAGAAAACAAAATTATAAATTTGACACAAATTATATATAACACAGATGTTTTAGATTACAGAAATGTTGATATATCAAAAATGTCTGAACAAGAAGCATGCGAATATTGGGCTTTAATGAATAACGGTGAAAAGAGTGGTGCGTATTGGCATGAAGAAACCCAGATTTGCGTTCCTGTGGGCGGAAATTTATGGGTGGCACATTGGAACAAAACACAAAAAAAGTTTGAATGTCTTAACATATTTGATGCCGCTGAAAAGTGGCATGATGCCCAATGGCGAGAAGAACAAAAAAGCTGGTTAGAATCCTATAGAAAACATATTTATGATGATAAAGGAAATTTGAAGCCAGCAGTTATAGGGCTTCAATGGGATAGAAACTTTGGAAAGTGTACAAGTGAAATAGAAAGACAATGCCTTGCGAAAGGTGACACATATGATTGGTTTGGAACATGTTATAGACATGAAAATAACAAAAAAACATGTATAGATATTATTGGTGGTAAATGGAAAGATGAAAATGGTCAAGAAAGTTGTGAATGCAATATTGGTCAGTATGATATGTTGTCGTGGACACCACAAAAATGTCAGTATAAGATTTTATTAAAACAAGAAAATTCCAGTACAAATTATATAGATCAACAAAATACAGGGCCAAATAAGTATTCTGACACAATACCACTGGAATATTGCTTTGAAAAATACAAAGACGGTTTTTTGAATAATCAGTTATCAGAACCAAAATCGAAACTTAATTGTAAATAAAAAAAACCACCCGTTTGGGTGGTTTTTTCCGGATGCCCTGAAAGGAAGGAAAGGAGAAAAAGAAATGGGCATCCTAAACTTTTGTTTGGGCCCAAAGTCCAGAGGAGAGAGAATGTAGGAGGGAGTCTGAAAACTCTGGGCCCGCTATGGTAAAAAGATTATTCATCCTTTTACGAATCGAAATGTAATACACAAAATGCGATTTGTCAAGTATTTTGTCAAAAAATTTTTTTAGTATATTTTTTTAGCCCTTTTTTATAGGAAAACAAACTGACTGAATTTATTCTGTGTATCAATTATTATTAGATTGTTTGATTGGAAAAACACGAAGGATAGGAGAAATATCATGACACACGAAGATGTATGGCGTGCAATAGAAAAATTTGCCACGGAACATCATATGTCTTGTTCTGGGCTGGCAAAATGCAGCGGTTTGGATCCAACAACCTTTAATAAAAGCAAACGTTGGTCAAAAGAAGGGCAACCAAGATGGCCTTCGACCAACAGTATTTCCAAGATATTGGCATCAACAGGCGCTTCTTTGGAAGATTTTACTAAATTTATCCCGTCCAATGAACATACAATGTAAGAATAAACTGTTGCACAATATTTCTTAATTCGGTATTGTGTATATATGTTGGAAAATATAAAGATTTATGCGTCGGATAAATACTGGAATCATATCTTAGCCGATTTGGGTGCAAATCTTGTCGAAACACCAGATGTTGCAGATGTGATATTTGATGATATTTCAATAAATTCGCCCATTTCGGTTGAGTGTTTGCAAAATTTGATTCTGGCCCAATTCAATAACAATGACATTATTGCTGATATTTTTGGGCATGATGAGGTGTTGCCTGCGTTACAACGTAAAATATTGGTTGCGTTATATAAAAAACCAAATATGCAAATGAATGAATTAAAATTGGCCGTTGGTTTATCGCCAGATATAACAACACACAGTGTTGAAAATGCAATATATCAATTACGCAAAACTTTTGGACACGATTTTATTCTTAATGAAAATGGGGGGTATAAAATTGGACGCATATAAATTGCTATCTTTTGATAAAATACCTTCGACCCAAGATTACGCACATGATTTAATCGCAGACGGAAAAGCATCTAATAAAACAGTCATAGTTGCTCAGGCGCAAAGTGCAGGCCGTGGCCGATACAAAAGAACATGGGTTTCTCATCATGGAAATCTTTACGCATCATTTATTTATAAAGTATATGAACGTGATCCAAAGTTATCTTATGCAGTTGCTGTGGCGATCGCAGAAACTTTGATTTCTTTTGGTTTGAATCCGCAAATTAAATGGCCAAACGATGTTTTAATAGATGGTAAAAAGATAAGTGGTGTATTAATTGAATATGCGCGCAACTTCGTAATTGTCGGAATTGGTATAAATATCAAAACTTGTCCGACCGTGAAAGAATATAAAACAACCAAAGTAAATGATTATGCAGATGTGTCTGTTGAAGATGTATTGGGTGTGTTGATGAAAAAATTAGACAAGTGGCGCAATGCTGATTTTGCGATTGTTCGTGAAAGATGGACCGAAATGGCAATATGCATAAATCAAATGATTCGTTATCAAGGCAAAGATGCAGAATTAATAGGTCTTAACGAAGATGGTGCGCTGGTGTTGCGTTTCGATTCGCGCTATGTTTTAACATATGGTGATGAAATCAGCATTTAATATTATTCCGCATTGCCACACGTTGTATCATCACACACATAATAATCAGTATTGTTATATTTGATTTTTAAATGTTGGACAGAATCTTTGTTCATCACCGTTTCGATTGTTGTCATATTTGCATAAAATATATCATTCCCAACACGTATGTTTAACGAAGGTGTCGTTTGTTTGGTTTGTTTTAAATAAATATTATCATTTCCAACGTGTAATATATGCGGATAACAAACCGCAGAACCGGTTGGGGCAAATGTGTTATTGGCGCATTGTTCAATACCCTGTGGTGTTATTTCATTAAAAGTCAAATTTCCACCTGGACAATAATGGTCGTTCAAACATTTCCTGCATTCATCAATATTTGCCGGTAAATAATATCCCGGATTACAATTATGAATATTTGGGGTAAAAGTTGCCGTAATATTTGAAACGTTATTATATGCTCTCAAAAAATTTTCTTTACAACCGTTTCTTATATTTTCTGTGACTTGTATCTTGAATTTATTTCCTTGGTCATATTCTTCATTAAAGGTAAAGTTTCCCCCATTACAATCATAAACATCGGGACACACCACACAACCATCATTATTTGCCGGAACATAATATCCGGAATTACATTGGTATTGGTTCGGGGTAAATGTAGCAAATAAATACGTATCAGTATTCAAACCAGACGAACAACCATTTGGAATGTTTGACATAATCAAATCGTCCGCAAATGCGGGTATTGGTATTATTAAAAATAATAACCATTTGTGTTTCATTATTCAGTAATTACAGGTCCGGCAATAAATTGACCAGTACCGGCGTTGTAATAAAATTTAGCTTCAACTCTATCAAATAGACAAGGAACTCCATTCGTATCAAGAACAGGGATAAAATCACGAACAAGAGTATTATTTTCATATATTTTTGTGTAATATATTCGTGCTTTTGCTTTTTGTGTGTAATTACCGTTTCCATAATTATCTGCAAACAATGCGAAAGAATTGAGGGTATAATATGGTATATTGTTTTTAGAATAAGATACCCCATTAATTGTTTTTGTGAACACACCGTCTGTTTGGGACATTTCTAATACGTACGTATTGCTTGTATTGACTGCGGTACAAAAAGAATTTTGAGTTGTATTTTGTGCATGCCAAATACATGTTTCTGTGTTTTTTAATGTAGCGATAAAAGTCCATGGTCTACCAGCACTTGCTTCTGTTTCGGCACCAGACAAACAAGAGTTTTCATAGGATGTCGGTTGAAATTTGATAATGACTTTTGAATTTGGGTGAGAAAAAACCACTCCTGTGTCTATAGCTTGTGTTCCTGTGGATTCTAAATATTCAACTGGTATATAATTTGATATTTTCCATCCTGTAAAGGTATATCCATATCTTGTCGGGGGTGTGGACGGTAAAATTAAATCACTGTTAATTTCACATGTTGAATCTTGGTATGTTGTTCCGTCATAATTTAACCAGTGCAGGTTTATTGTATCGGCAAATGCAAAACCGATAAACATTAATGATAATAATACAACAAACCGTTTCATTTGATTTTTCCCCCAACACAAACCAAAAAGAACCGCCAGAGAAAAATCAAAGGCGGTTGGAGGCTAGAAGCAATTCAGTACGAAATTGCGCGCTTATTCAATATATTCGCGACCCTCCAACCACGGGTTGGAGGCATTTTACGTCTGCTTTCGACGCGTACTCAATGGGCTTCTAGTCCCATCAGCAAAACTCTTGCTGACAATGTGATTTTGGCACATTTATATAGAAAAATAAAGTAATAAATTTAAAAGTGCCGTAATATGCCCTTGACTTTTATGTCAATTTGTGATATTATATAACACATCAAGAATAGAAATTTTGCCCGCAATATTGCGGCTTTTTTTATTCAATATTTTTGCCTGCACTTTTTGTGCGGGCTTTTTTTAACAAAAAAACAGGTCTTGAACATGCAGTTAAATTTAATAACAAATAACGATGATACACAAATCGTATCATATAAATTGGCACGTATAATATTTGCAGAAACAGATGCTTTGTCTTTGCAAATAGTGGAAGCAATGGCTTCGATGATTAACAATATTCATATTAAATATGATAAATCATTTGAATCTATTGCAAAAGATAATGATTTATTTGAATGTTTAAATTCAAAATCATCACGTAATAAAAATTTAAATGTTGCTGCAAATGACAGAAAATTCCAAATGTGTTTGCGTGTTGTTCAAACAATGATGCGTGGTAATTTACAAGATACTGTATTCGGTGCAACAAAATTTCATCATGCAAATATTATTCCACAATGGGCAATGTCACGTGGATATATATCGGAATGTGAAGATATTTTGTTTTATTTGTAAATAAAGGATAAACGATGAATAAAATAATAAAAGGTGGATATTTACAAGACAAAAAAACTTATGTTGTATCAAGTGTCGGAATAATATCTGCCGTTGGTGCTTATTTAATCGGCGATGAAGATATTTTTACAATGATGCAAACAATATTTACATTAGGCGGTATTTATTTTCTTAAACAAGAATCTTCAACCAAAGGAAAAAACAATGGAAAACGTTCCAGAAAAATTTCTTGATGACAAAGGTGAATTAAACACATCGGCGTTAGTAAAATCATATTGTGAATTAGAAAAAAAGATGAGCAATATGATTTCTGTTCCAAATGATGACAGTGATGAAAATGTAAAACAAAAATTTAATCATGCAATTGGTGTTCCAGAAAATGCTTCTGAATATCCAACGAACGATTTGTTCGATGACGAATCGGTTCGTAATAAATTTCATGAAATTGGTTTAACAAAAAAACAAGTTGAACAAATTTATTCTATCGCTGAAGAATTTTTACAACCAACATTAAAAAATTTATTTGAATTACAAAATCAAACAAATGCGATTAATGAATTAAAAAATTTTTTTGGTGGAACAGAAAAAATGAATGATGCATTGCGTGAAATAAAAGCATTCGGTGAAAAATATTTACCAGCATCTGCGTTTGAAGAGCTGTGTGCTACACCCCAGGGAATACAAGGCGTGTACAAAATGATGCAATCTTTTGAACCGACAGTTTTAACAGATAAAAATGTATCAGAAAATTTAACTGATGATATGTTGCGTAACATGATGCGTGATCCAAAATATTGGCGTGATCAAGATCCAGAATATGTTCGTAAAATTGAAAATGGTTTTAAGAAATTATATTCATAAATAATTTTTATTCTTTACTATTTGTTTTGATTCATATAAAATATGATTAAGAACAAAATAAATTTTGTTCTATCCAAAACATAATAAGGAGAGAATCATGTTCTTTAGTTCAAAGAAAAAATGTGCATGTGCAAAAGCTGCTGCTAAACCAGCTGCAAAAAAAGCACCTGCAAAAAAAGTTGCTGCTAAAAAACCAGCTGCAAAAAAACCAGTTGCTAAAAAACCTGTAGCAAAAAAACCAGTTGCAAAAAAAGTAGTTGCAAAAAAAGCTCCTGCTAAAAAACCAGCTGCAAAAAAAGTAGTTGCTAAAAAAGCTCCTGCTAAAAAACCAGCTGCAAAAAAAGCACCTGCTAAAAAACCAGCTGCAAAAAAAGTAGTTAAGAAAAAATAAGAATTTGCGCAAATATTTTGCGTGATTTTTTATATGTCATCCCCAAAGCGTTTGTTTTGGGGATTTTTTTGATAAATTTTTCAGTTAGATATTATATGTCTAACTGAATTTTTTATTGGATAATCCATTTTTGGACCCTTTTTTGTGTTTTGTATTTATGGCGCGATATTTTTCGCACAACCATTAATCAAAATTTTTCAAATGCGCGTAAGCGTTTTTTAATTTAAACAAAAAGGATTTCTTATGTCTATGTCTGTAGATCAAGTGTTTATAAAACAATTTGAAGCAGATGTTCATTTGGCTTATCAGCAAATGGGCACAAAATTACGCTCTACAATTCGTAGTAAATCTGGGGTTGTGGGGACTTCTACTACTTTCCAAAAAGTTGGCAAAGGTATTGCCAGCACAAAATCACGTCATGGGATTGTTCCTGTGATGAATTTGAATCACACACCTGTTGAATGCACATTGCAAGATTATTATGCAGGCGATTGGGTTGATGCATTGGATGAATTGAAAACTAATGTTGATGAACGTCGTGTAGTCGCTTCTGCTGGTGCTTATGCTTTGGGTCGCAAAACAGATGAATTAATCATCAATGCTATGAATTCTGCAACACAATATGTTGGTGATTATTCAACAGGTTTAACAAAAGCTATGATCATGGCTGCTTTGGAAAAATTGAACGCAAACGATGTTCCAGATGATGGTCGCAGATTTGCTGTTGTTGGTGTTCACCAATGGAACGAATTGTTGAAATTAGACGAATTCGTTTCTTCTGATTATGTTGGCGGTTCTACACCTTTGGTAGATGGTTGCGAATCACGTAAATGGTTGGGTGTTAATTGGATTTTATGCAATGCATTGCCATTAAGCAGCGACGATCGTGATTGCTTTATGTATCACGCATCCAGTATCGGTCATGCTTGTGGTCAAGAAGTTAAAACAGATATCACATGGCATGGTGAACGTGCCGCTCACTTTATCAGCAACAGCATGTCTCAAGGCGCTGTTTTGATTGATAACGATGGTATCGTTCGTTTGAAATGTGATGATGACGCATAATAACTTGTAACCAAAAGGAAAAAAGATGGCTTTTCAAAATAAAAACTTGTCCGTGATTGCATACGCAAACGGTTTTACTTTGTGGCATTATAAAGAAAACGCAACATTGGCAACAATAACTGCATCTGGATATTTTTCCAGTTTGAAAAATCTTATGAACACAGGCGATATCATTTTAATCAATGGTTCAAATGGTTCTTCGATTAAAGTTATTACAGTTGCAGAAGGTGTTGTAACTGTTGGTGCGTTATCATAATAATTTCTTCGTTGAATAGTGTTGGGGGATATTTATCCCCCATTTTTTATTTAATAAATAGGTGTGAATATGTTTACAAAAATAGATTTATGTTCAATGGCATTATTAAAATTGGGCGAAAAACCAATTCAATCGTGGCGTGAAGACAGTGCCAGTGCACAATTGGCCAGAACGTTGTTTGATCCAACGGTTGATACTTTGTTATCAATGTTTCCATGGCGTTTTGCCACAAAAACTTTAGTTTTAAATAAAACACAAGATGGCGATTTTGTAATTCCAAGTGAAGTATTAAGAATTTTAAAATGTAATGGTCAAATTATAGGCAACAGAATCAAAGCCGCAGAAAATACAATAACAATATTGGCTGTTGTTAAAACAGAACCAGAAATGTTCCCTGGGTATTTTGCAACATTGGTCGCCACGAAATTGGCAATGGAATTCTGTATTCCGCTTATTGGCGATGCAAATGTATTTAAAATGATGACCGCATTATACGAATCAGAATATCAATCTGCAAAATTCATAGACAGTACAACATCAAAACAATCAAATATTGGAAGTTTTTCTTTGATAGATTCCAGATTTTAAATAACAAGGAGTTTTTATATGGGGAATTTTCTTAAAACACAAAATTCTTTTTCAAACGGAGAAGTTGCGCCTGAATTTTATGCGTTAAATAATGTTCATGGACTTTCTGTGCTTGAAAATATGGATGTTTTGCAATCTGGTGGATTAAAACGTAGACCCGGGTTGAAACAAATAGCACAAATACCACAAGATGCTATATTGGTGCCTTTTAAAATAAGCGAAACAGAAAAATATTTGTTGGTGATGTATGGCCAAACCATAGATGTATATGAAAATGATATAAAAATAACAACGATTACAACTTCATGGACCGATATCAATCTAAAGCAAATGCAATATGCACAAAGATTTAATACTATATTTTTTGTATTTAATAATCTTAAACCACAGATGCTTACAAAAGATGCCGATGGTTTTCATATAAAACAATTCAGTTTTTATGTTAACCAAAATATGAGTATAAATATTCCATTTATGCGTTTTGATGATATGGATGGGGTGTCGATTACTATTTCAAACAGTGATATTGATAATAATCATGCAGTTTTTACTACTAATAAAGATTTATGGTCGGCAGATTGGGTTGGTGAACGTTTGTTGGTTAATGACATTCAATGGATTGTACAATCTGTTCAAAGTGCCCGTTCTGTAACAGTTTATACAAACAGCGGTTTTTCATTTCCTGGGACGCCGCTGTATGATTGGTATGTTGCAGCATTCAGTGCTAAACGCGGTTGGCCAATGTCTGTGTCTTTTCATCAGAACAGACTTGTTTTTGGTGGAACAAAGTCGGCACCGAATAACTTATGGATGTCAAAAGTTGGCGATTATACTAATTTTGATACAGGTACTGGGTTAGATGATGATGCAATTTTCTTGACTTTATTATCTTCACAACATCACCAAATATCTACGATAGTCAGCAGTGATAATTTACAAATATTAACTTCTGTTGGTGAATGGGCAATTTCAAATGCACCGTTAACGCCATCAAATGTTAATGTTAAACAACACACGTCTGTGGGCAGTACAACAAGTACATATTTGCCACCACAACAGATAGAAGGTGCAACTGTTTTTATATCTCAATCAGGCAAAGATGTACGAGAATTAGATTTAGATGATTTAAGCCAACATTATAATGCAAACGATTTGTGTTTGTTTTCTAAACACTTGATGAACAATCCATCAAGTATAGCTTTCAATCAATCAACACATCAATTGTTTGTTGTGATGGAAGACGGCTATATGGCTGTTTTGAATAAACATCCAAACACAGAAATTAATGCGTGGGGAAAATATATAACAGATGGACACTTTAAATATGTGTCTGTGTTTGATAATAACACATACGTTGTTGTTAAACGCCAAGATAAATTTTATTTAGAAAAATTTGATTCAGATTGCCTGGCAGATTGTCAAACATACAATTTTACATACAGAATATCTGCTTTCCCGATGATTGTTAATAATCATAACCCAAAGAAAATTCGGGCACGTAAAGTATCTGTGCGTGTAATAGATACAAAAACATTATTCATCAATAGTTACCGTGTTGAAATTCCAAATTATGTTTATGAAACAGGTAGTTCTGGATATAACGGTGATTTAACCATTAATTTATTAGGTGGTCAAATTAACACGATAGAACCTTTGTGGACGTTGTCCAGCAGTGAACAATTAAATGCAACGATATTATCTGTCACTGTGGATGGATGGTATTCAATTTAACAAGGAGATTAAAATATGGGACAATTAGTATCAGATGTAACAAAAGTTTTAGATTATAAAGAATCTAAAAAATCAGCAGAAAATCAAAGACAACAAATACTTGCGCAAATGGCGGCAGACGAAGCTACAAAAACAAATTTGATAAAAAAAGCATTGTCTGCGCAACGCGCAAAATATGGTGCGTCGGGTAATACTGGTTCTGGTTTGTCAGAAAGTGCAGTGTTAAAACGTTTGCGCGAAGAAACTGCAAAACCGTACGACGAAAAATATCAAGAAAATATAGAAAAAATTAAAAAGTTAAAAGTAAAAAAACCAAACATACTTAAAACATGGTTGTCTAACATAGATAAAATAGCAGGATAGGGGGCGTAAATGTATAAAATCTCTTATGTTGGGGACGGAGAAACAACAGAATTCACGTTTTCTTTTCCGTTCTTTCAAGAATCTGATATCAAGGTAAGCATTGATAATGAAATATTAAATAATACCCAATATGATGTTAATCCAAATGATGATTTTACCGGTGGTATAGTTGTGTTCGCAAATGCCCCGACAAGTAATCAAAACATAGATATATTTCGTCAGGTAGATTTATCACGTGTGATTGATTATCAACCAACATCAAAAATAGATCCAGAAGATTTAAATTCTGACTTTAATTTTTTATTGGCTGCATTGCAGGATATAAGAACAATAGATATCGATTTAGCACAATGGTCAAATGTTCATGATAATCTTTTGAATAAAATAGATTATGTCATAGACACCATAGAAGATAAAATGTCAGGCGGCGCGATATTGGGTTTATATTATAATCTGGTATCTGTATTGGAAGATTTAATAAATGATTATGGTTCTGTTGATGAAGATGCAGACGATGAAAACAATGACGATTACGGAAGCATTTAGTTTTTTAGACGCTTGGAATAAAATTTTAGGCTTTAAAACACCAGAGCATCATAAACAGATAATAAGTTTTCTGGTTGATGTGTTTAACAATGAACCGCGTCGCGGTCTGTTAAACGCTTTCCGACATTCTGGTAAATCGACAGTTGTGGGTGTTTTTGCAGCTTGTGTTTTATATCATAAGCCAGAAAGCAGAATTTTGATATTATCTGCAGAATCAGGGTTGGCATCACGTATGGTTGCCCATATAAAAAATATACTTGAAAATCATCCGTGGTGTGAAGGTGTTGTACCAGAAGTAAAAAAAGAATGGGGTTCGCATAAAATAACAATTAACAGACCTGTTGGAATTCGCGAACCTTCTGTTATTTGTCAGGGTATTTCTGGAAATATAACTGGTATGCGTGCAGATTTGATAATATGTGATGACGTCGAAGTTCCGAATACGTGTAATACGGCACAAAAAAGGGTGAACCTGCGTGAAAGATTGCGCGAACTTGATTTTATACTATCGCCAAAGGGAACAATGATTTTCATTGGAACCCCACATACACAAGACACAATATATAAAGTCGAATAATTTATGAAAGAGATGACATAAATGTGCGAAGCTTTGCAAGCATTTCATTACCCGCATCACCAAACATAGGAAGATATGTTTCGAACTCTGGCATGTCTGCTTGAATTTGTGCGCGGTTACGTTCGGATAATGTTTCTGATAATAATTCTTTGGCACTGTCCCAAATGCGATAAGCTTTATCTGTTTGTGCAACAACTTTCCATTTAGAAATCATGTCTTTGTCATGTGCGATTGCAGATTTAATATCTTCAACCCAATCATTACCAAATTTCTGAATGAATGTTAATTGTCTGATAGTATTCAAACCATCAATTGTTGGCTGGAATTCTTCCAGTGCATGTTTCAATTGATTGATTTCATCTTCGGTCAACGAAATATTTGCTTTTCGGTCAGACATCAAACCACCATATGGCAACAAATCTTTGTCTATAGTATCCATAGGTGTTTTACCACTGCGCAGATTATTTATATGTGTAACGAGTTTTTTGCCTGTTGGCATAGATTCTAATTCGGCTATAACCTGGTCATCATTAGATTCTGTGATAAAAACTTTGTTAACAGCAGCCCATCCGCCATCAATAACGTGAGCTTGACGATAAAGGTTCAATAAACGCTGTGCGATTGTATGTGCTTGTTGTTGCATTTTATCTCTCCCCAGGTTATAAAGTGCTTTATTGCATAACTATCATGACAACTTTATGGAATGTTTTTCCTGTTATCTTTTCTTCAGGATTTGATACATGACCAAAAGTTTTGCCATGGCTATCTTGACGTACAACCACAATTTGTGCATCAACGATATCATCAGATGATAATTTTGTAAAATCTTCGTTTATGCATACAGCCAAATCACCAACCTTTGGTTTTGTTGTAGCGTCTACGAAAACATAAGAAGATTCTGGTATGAAACCACCCAGTCTTTTTGAATTAGGAATAACAGCATATATTCCATTGCGGCCTTCTAATGTAGTAGGTGCAACAATCATTGTTTCGTCAGATTTCTTCAATTTGATGTTTTTGCCGGCAGGCTTACCGAAAACAGGAACCAATTTTTTGCGTGCATTATCATACAATTGTGCACCGTAAAGACCACCATGAATATCCAAACCTGATATTGGGTTGACAGGTTCCAAAACAGATTTAACGCGTTCTTTGACTTTGTTAATTTGTTTTGTTAATTCACCAGCCTTATACAGTTTTGCGATTTCATCAAACAATTCAGATGCACTGTATCCAAAAGCATGAGCCAAAGTATCGATTTCGTTTTCATAAACTTCGCGTTGACCAACTTCGATTTTATGATAAACAGACAATGTCATTTTTGCATCTTTGGCGGCCTGAGCAATAGTTTTTTCTTTGCGTTGACGGATTTTGCGAAGTCCGGAACCGAATATTTTCAATCCGCTGTCTTCGTTGTCATTTAAACGGCGCTTGATTTCATTTTGCCAATTTTGCGCGACAGAATCAGATTCGTGAATAAATATATCTGACAATTTGCAGCCCAATATTGTGCATACATTTAACAACTGTTTTTGATTAAGACGACGAACGCCTTTTTCAATCTTTGATACAGCAGAAAGTGATAAATTAGCACGACGTGCCAATTCTGTCATTTTCATACCTTTGCTTGCACGAATATTGCGAATATTATTTGGAAAAATGATTTCTTCTTGTGCCATGACCGGACTCCTTGATATCATGTTGACAAAATATTAGTCAATTTTTAAGGGCTTGGCAAGTAAAAATTAAATCATATCATCAGGAATATCGTTAATGTCAGCAACTGTTTGGACATTTGTATCTGATACGGTCGCATACTGTTGATCATTATTGGCATCTGCGAAAGGTTGAACACCGTATTGATTAAGGTTATCAAACAAGTAATATTCACCAGTGAAGCTCAGGTGAACTGTTTCTGGTTTACCGTGACGGTTCTTTGCTATGATGATGTCTGCTTTGTTGCGAACACTGTCTAAACGTTTTTGCCAATTCTGCATAGAGGTTTCTGATGCGGTGCCAGATAATTTTTTATCAGGGGAACGACCTTCAAGATAGTATTCTTCACGATATGTGAACATAACAATATCGGCATCTTGTTCGATAGATCCGGATTCACGCAAATCTGACAACACAGGTCTTTTATCATCACGTTGTTCGACGCTTCGTGATAATTGGGACAGTGCGATAACAGGTACATCTAATTCTTTGGCCAATATCTTTAATCCACGGGTGATTTCTGATAATTCTTGCACGCGGTTATCATTGTGTTTACCACCAGGAGAAGTCATCAACTGTAAATAGTCGATAACAATCAAAGCCAAACCGCCGAATTGACGTGCGATACGACGTGCACGTGTTTTTATCGCGGCCACAGACATATTTGCAGTATCGTCAATAACAACAGGTACTTTCGAAAGGGCATCGCTGTATTGCGACATCTTTGTAAAATCTTCATCTGTTAAATTACCATCACGCATGTGTGATGCAGGTATTTTTGATTGTGAAGATAATACACGTGCCGCCAATTGAGAATATGACATTTCAAGACTGAAGAAAGCAACTGCGCCTTTGTATTGATTGTTTGCGCGGCCGTTTAAAATAGCATTTGCAGCATTGAAAGCGATATTCATTGCCAATGTTGTTTTACCCATACCTGGACGTCCAGCAATAATAATCAAATCAGAATGGTGCAGGCCGCTGATTGATTTATCTAAATCGTCTAACCCTGTGGTAAGACCAGACAATTTACCATCGGCTTTGTATGCAACAGCTGCTTCTTGTAAAGCGCTTTGTAATGCATCTGCCAAAGATACTATATTGCGTTCGCTTTGACCCGTAGAAGCCAAATTAAACAGTTTCTGTTCGGCAGATTCTATTTGATTATTTACGGTTTTATCCAAATCTTCGGTGTATGCATCATCGATAATGCTTTGACCCAATTGAATCAAATCACGACGGCGCGCATTATCAAAAACAATACGTCCATAATGTTCAACATTGACAACAGTAGATCCCGCTGATGCTAATTTGGATAAATATTCAACACCGCCGACACTTTCCAATGTGCCTTGTTGTTCAAGGTATGTTTTTGCAGTGATTATATCAAAAGGGACCCCGACAGCAAACTGACGCATAGCCAAACGATAAATTTCTTGGTGTGCTGGATGCGAAAAATGTTCTGGTAACAAAAAGTCTGATACAGATTCCAATGCGCGGTTGTTCATCAATACCGCGGCCAGCACAGCCTGTTCGGCTTCTAAATTAGTAGGTAAAGTTTTCGGAGTAAAGTCCATGTCCATTAGATTAAACGAAAATTTTCAGAATTCAATACCTTTTTTACGTGGGTATAAACAATTAAAAATACCTATCTTGGACAGTGCTGGAAATCCGGCCTGGCCAGAGATGTTCCCAATAGAAAAAGTACATGAATTAGAAGACATTGTGGGGCCGCGACATTTTTCTGCACAAATGATGCTGGAATATGTCGCACAAGAGCGCATTCATTTGGATCCGGGGGCATTGCATTTTTATGCAAGCGATTTTGATGTTTATAATAATCGAATCGGTGATAATAACATTACAGGTGTTGCTTTTTATTGGGATCCTTCAACTGGACAAAGAAATTGTGATGGCAGTGTTTGTGCACTGATATATCGTGATGATAAAAACAGAAATGTTTTTGTTCATGATGTTTTGTATATGGAAGTCAGCGATGACGATATGCATCCGTTAAGTAATCAATGTGATTGCGTTCTGGATTTTATGCAAAAACACCATTTAACAAGAATCGGTATAGAAATAAATGGTATTGGAAATGCGTTACCCGAAATTATGCGTAATATCGCACAAAATCGTAATGTTCAAATAAACATTGCCCAAATTTCAAATCATACAAAAAAAGAAACACGAATTGTGAATGCTTTGGAACCACTGTTGTCCACAGGTCATCTTTATATGCACGAAAAGATAAAACAAACAATGTTGTTATCAGAAATGTTGGCTTGGACGCCCGCGGGTTCCAAAGAACACGATGATGGACTGGACGCTGTTGCAGGCGCGATATCTATGATGCCTTTGCCGGTAAGAGTATACGGAAAATCATCACAACAAATTCAAGCAAATACAGAATTTAAAGTATAACCAAACAAAAGGAATATCAAAATGCAAAAAAATCTTATGCAATTATATAAACGCGCGTTAGACGAAAGAGAAATATGGTTGCCTCGTTGGAAGAACGCGATGCGTTATACAATACCAACAGACGATACAGAATCTGCTACTTTGTTTGATGCAACTGCTGCAGATGCAGTGGATAATTTAGCTGCATCAATGTATTCGTTATTAACACCACCAGAATCTTTGTGGATAAACCTGGTTCGTGAAAGCGATTTGTCGCCTGATGCAGAAATTGCAACAGCGATGTTACGTGCTCATTTAAACGATTCTAATTTTTATACAACTGTGCATCAATGTTATATTGATTTAGTTGTATTGGGAACTGCGTGTTTGTTCATGGCAGAAAATCCAATCGGTGCAGATTCCGCATTTTCTTTCACTGCGATACCAATGAAAGATATTGCTATATTGCCAGGTATGGTTTTTCACACTACATCATTGCCAGTATCTGATTTGATGGAAAAATATCCAGACTTTGTTTTTCCAGCAAATATGCGTGATACTATAAAAACAAATCCTCAAACACCGATAAGATTGGTTCAGTCTTTAATCGGTAAAGATTTTACAGCGTGGGTTGATGTTGGCGGAGATATTGAAAATAACATTGTTGCACGTGGAACATTTGAAACCAATCCATATATCATATTCCGTTGGTCTTTGGTAAGTGGTGAATTATACGGCCGTGGTCCAGTGTTGCGTGCGCTGCCCGATATTAAAACAGCAAACAAAGTTGTTGAATTAGTGTTGAAAAATGCAACTATCGCCGTAAGCGGTATATGGCAGGCTGATGATGATGGTGTTATCAATTTATCCAACATAAATTTGACGCCAGGTGCGATTATTCCAAAGGCTGTGGGCAGTTCTGGTTTAACCCCGTTGCAAAGTGGTTCTGATTTTGATGTGTCTCAAATTGTTTTGCGTGATTTGCGCGATCGTATTCGTCACACATTGTTGGCAGACAGACTTGGGTTGCTTTCTGATAAAGAAATGACGGCAACTGAAATATTGGCGCGGAACAGTGATATGGTGCGCATACTTGGTGCAACATATGGTCGTTTACTACATGAATTTATCAGGCCGTTATGTGAACGCGGATTGCAAATATTATCGCGTCGTGGATTGATAGATAAAATATCTTTGCACAGTGATGCAGAATTAAAATATATTGCACCCATTGCGCAAATGGCACGTGAAGAAATGTCTATATAAAAGGTTAATACAATGAACGATATTGAAAAACACTATGCACGCATTTTTAATACACCTTCTGGCAAACAAGTTTTAAAGCATTTGCGAAATATAACGATAGAACGCAATGTTGGACAAAACATATCAGATAATGATTTGCGTTGGTGGGCAGGTCAAATTGCATTGGTTCATCAAATAGAGAACATTGTAAAAAGAGGTAATAATCCAACATAATATAGATTGTGGTAAATTATTAATAAACATTATGACAAAACAGCAAAATATATTTACATTTTTGGATGCGTTGCGAGACAGTTGGTTTTTGATAGTTTTTATTGCTGGCTTAATTTATTGGGTTGCGCGTCAAGATTCATCTTTGGCAGAAATAGAACGACAAGATCAACGTATAACATCTTTGGAAAACAGAACAACAATACTGGAATCTGGTATTGGTCAATTACAATTAAAAATTGACGGCATAAAAGAAGATGTGACTTTGATTAAAAGTGCAGTTATAAAAAATTAAATGGCGTTTTTTGCCCAATATATTTTATGACCACAAACAACTATTACATCAAAACGCGCATCCCCCATCCAATGTTTGTTTATTAAGTAAGTTTCTGCGGCACGGCGCAAACGTGCAGATTGGTTTGATGTTATGGCTTCCCATGCCGCAGAAATATTTTTTCGTGCCTTAACTTCTACAAAAACAATAGTATTTTTATGTTGTGCAATAATATCAATTTCTGCGCGATTTGTATTTTTTCCAGTTATATATCTGCTTTTTAAAATACGGTACCCATGAAATCGCAAATACATACGTGCCAGAAATTCAGAATATAATCCAGTTGTATAAGATGTTTTATTAAAAAGCATATGGTTTTGCCTGGAAGTTTTCACGAGCTTTTTGAATGTTTTCAGAAGAATCTATCGCATTTAAACCGTTATCAACAAGAATCAATTGACCGTATAATGCCTGCATCATTGGATCGTAAGCAAGTTCTGATGAAATCCATTTATCTTCGCCTGAATTTGGTGTGCCGTATTTATCAATAACACCTTGCCAGAAAGCCAACATTTTCTTTTCTCGTTGATTTTCGAATTTTTCACTTTCTCCTTCCATGGTGTCAACATCATTGTTATATACAACTTTCCATACAACATTATCTGTCGCGTTACTTGTAAAATAAATATCAACAGTTTCGCCTGTAAATGTGCGCTCAAGATGTATTTCAGACACATATAACAAACCACGACTTTGTGCCAATGAATTTATACATTTTTCCAATTGGTCTGGAACAAAAACATTATTCTGACGACATTCATAATCAAGATTATATTTCCATTCTTTGTTAATTGTGTAAATAACACTGTTTTTTTGACGTGGTGCGTAAAGACCGTTTCCATCTAAAAATAAATTGCTTACTTGATCATAATTCATTCCCAACATTACACCGGCAATATCAAACTGTTTTACATCAAGAGCGCCAGCACCAGGATTGAAAGATACTTGTTCTACATTCATATCACTGTCGATATCATCAACAATTGCAAACGCACCAAATGATAAATCATCGGCAAAAGATATATCTGATGCAAACATTAATCCAAACAAAGATAATAAATATAATATTTTTTTCATTTTATATTTCCTTGTTTCCTATATTAGTAACCCAGAAATCGAATAATTCTACTGGATTTTTTCCTTGTTGTAAATGTTGTTGAATATCAATATCGTCACGTACGCCACGTTTAAAAAAAGCTTCTATGTAAAGTGTACCTTGATCTATTTCTGGTGTGCTGCCCATTTTATTTGGTTCTGTCCATGTTTTAGTATAATAGCGAACAGCATAATATAACTGTGTATAGTTCCCATCGTTATAATTATATTCAACAGGTTTATTCAAAGTTGTTATACCATCATCTGGAACATAAACCATACGGAACATATTTCTTGAAGACATTTGTTCGATATTTTTTGCTTCACCATTTAACCATTGTTTATAGGCTTTTGTTGTTGATAACCCGTATAATACAGAATTTTGAACATTTGTTTCGCCTGGAATAACTTTGAAATATTCAGATACATATTTTTTTATCAATTTATTACGCAAATCTTCTGGTGAAATATCATTTATATCTTGTAATTCACCAACACGTTGATTCGCAAAGTTATTGGTTTGGAAAATGTAAGATCTTATAGTCATTCTTTCATTTGCGCGATAAATCAATGCAGTCAAAACAATGACAATAAACATTATTATCAATAAAACCAATCCTGTTAAAAACGACCGTATCTTAATCATTTGTTATTCTGTATGAATTAAATGTTTTTATGTGATATCCAAGCGTAGCCGGATATTTACTTTGATCTTGTTCTATTGTTATAAAAGACAAAACATCAAATGCTGCACTCATTGTTGGTTGAACGGTTGTAACAACCTGCCATGTACCAGAGTTTTGCTTAACAATATTTGGCGTGATAAGCATGCGTGCAACTGTCCATTTTCCATCAGCATTTGCATACGCACTGTAATCTGGCAATACATTTTTATAGAATTCTTCAAACACAGAAATATCAGATTTACAATATATCGCACAGTCTATATTTTCTGGGTTGAATTGGGTGTCTTTTGAGCAATCTTCAATTTCACATCTTGCCCAACGTTTTTCATTTGTTTTTGCATCGCCAGAAATAGTAAACCAATCTGTTATAAAATCGCGAACCAATTTTTCTTGGACAATTTGGTATTGTTGAATTGATTCTTTTTCGTTTTTGCCTGGATATGTAATAACACTCCATTCGTCTGTATATGGATCAATAGATATTAAAAATGGGTAATTGCTTTTGAAATGTATTCCCAATAACAAAAAACCACAAAGCGCAACAATTAAAAAGAAAGCGATTGATATCCAAATAGAAACACTGCGGGAAAATTCTATTGTTTTACCCGCAGGAAATGATTTTATGTTAAAACCATTTGGATAATCCAATTAATCCCTCCATAAATAAAACCATTAAGCGCGATATACCAATATGCAGGCACAAGGACTTAATTTCAATTCGTTGTTGTCATAACCAATACTTACTGGTTCTGCATCATAAATTTGACCGCAACCAGCCATGGAAAAACCAACGACTATCAATGCTAATATTGCCAAAAATTTTTTCATGCTTTCTCCTTTCTTTTCTAAAAGTATAAGAAAAATCTATCCCCCACGTCAAGACAAAACAATCTTAGAATTGTGTTGCAAATGACAACAAGAAACGACGTTCGTCATCGTATTCGTTAATGTGTAATGGCCAACCCCATGAAAAGTTCATTGGTCCCATTGGGGTATTCCAATAAATACCAAAACCAACAGATGTGCGCCAATCTTGATCAATTATATTATCTCGTGTTTCATGAGTATATGGGTTTGTATAAGTATATTCTTTCTTTGGTGGGCGTCCCAAAATACCGTAATCAGCAAATACGAAACCTTTGATTTGATATTCGTCTGGTATAAATATTGGGAAATTAACCTGGGTTGAACCGTTCAATTTCCATAAACCACCCAAAGAATAACTTCTGTAGAACCAATTTCGTGAACCAACACCGGCGACATCAAATCCACGCAAAGATTCGCCACCCAAGAAATAGCGGTATACGCGTGGAATATAATCACTGCTTTCTAATGATTGCAAATAACCGAATTCCCAACCTGTGCGGAATTGCCATCTGTCATCAAAGAATTTAACAAGTCCGGTGATATCTGCGCTGTAGCGCATAAATGTATTTGTTCCGCCAAATCCTGTATAAGCTGCGCCAACATTACCAACGACACCAGTGTGCGTATTTTGTTGGAAGTTGGTATTCAAATTATAATAACGCAAATTTGTCCCAAGAGTGTAAAGATTTGCTTTCTGCCATCCACCTTGGTTCAAATCGTAATTTTGGTCAAATGATGCGGACAAACGCAATGTCTGTGTCCAATGGTCTGTTAAACGCCAACCCAATCGACCAGATATCATAAATGAATCACGGTCGTAACCATAGCCACCCAATTTTGAATATTGGTATTCGGTATAAGATACATCAAAACCACCAGATAATTCACGATTGAACAAGAAAGGTTCTGTAAAACTGAACATCGCTTGACGTTGATATTGTGCAATGGAACCTTTTATTTGAACAATTTGACCACGTCCCATAAAGTTATTTTCAGTGATACCCGCATCAACCATAAAACCATTAATAGTTGACCAACCAAAACCACCGGATAATTCACCGGTTGGTTGTTCTTCGACTTTTACATCCAAATTCATCATATTGGCGTCGGCAAGGCGTGTTGGGATCATTTGAACATCTTTGAAATAACGCGTATGCATCAAATTTTGACGACCTGTTTCAATGGTTTGCAGGGAAAAAGGATCGCCTTCACGCATAGGTAAATGATGTTCAATCACACTGTCAAAAGTTCTGACATTGCCCAATAAATTAATGTTGTTTATGTAAATACGATTTGTTTTTTGAATCTTGAAATTCAAATCGACAGTGCGCGTATCATCATGTTTAGTTGGTATTGGATCAATGCTTATGAAAGCATAGCCATGATCTGCCACTTTGCCACGTAATGCAGTTATTGTCGCGTCGATTTCATCAATGTTATAAACATCTTTTTTTGATATTGTTAATTCGTTATATAATTCTTTGTCTGGAACATCAGGGAACGGGTTTTCGATAGTGATATTTGCAATTTTGTATTGGTTTCCTTCGTCCAATGTGTATTTTACTGAATAATATTCTCTGGTATCTGTAAATTCTCCTTTGACATCTGTGATACGAAAATCAAGGAAGCCGTTGCGCATATAAAATTGATGCAATAATTGTTGATCATATTGAATACGATCTTCATCATAAACATCAAATTGAGTCATAAAACGCCACCATGCGTGTTCGCGAGAAAGCATTTCTTTGCGTAATGTACTGGAACGGAATTTCTTGTTGTTTTCAAAATCTATATCGCTGATATAGGTTGGGTGGCCTTCTTTAATTTCAAAGACAACATTTACACGATTATTATCCAAATCAATCTTCTTTGGATTAATTTTTGTTCCAAAAAATCCCTTGCGTTGATAAAGAGTCAAAAGTCTTTGAACGTCTCCCCCGATCAAAGATTTATCATAAGAAGAACGTTCTTTTGTTTTGATTTCTTTCTTTAAATCTTCTGTATCAATTTCATCGTTTCCTTCAACTGTCACCATATTAACAACAGGTGATTCAACGAGGTTGATATTTAATATGTTCCCATTTAATTTAACATCAACTTTTTCGAAATAACCACTGGACTGTAAAGATTTTGCAATATTGTTTATGGTTTCAGAACTTACATTGTCACCAGATTTGACATTGGCTAAAATACGCACAGATTCTGCATCCATGCGTTGATTCCCAACAACATCTATGCGCGAAACAACAGCGGCATTAGCAGTTCCTATAAATGCGATTAATGACAAAAAGTTTAATGTTTTTATTTTCATCTTGTTCTTTTCATTTTTTCAATTTCGTATTTGAAATCTAACTTGTTCTGGTAAGCAACCCACAGTTGTTCCACGTTAGTTTTTTTATCAACAAACATCATTATGTCATTTATATCGGCAAGCACAGGTTTGTTTAATTTTTTTGCTTTATTATGCGCTTTCAATAAAGCTTCGCGAACGGTTATGCCTGAAATAAATTCCATAATTTCCATAAACAACCTCTTATTTATTCTTTTGTTTTAATTTTTGTTCTGTTTCATGCATTTTTCTTTTTACTTCCATATAGGCATCAATCGCGTCTTGCATTTTTGTATCCGCATTGACACAAAAGCGAGCGCCGTTTATTTGAATTATTATCTTTTTGCCCGTTGCACGTGCCATCTTTGTTGCGTTTTCAATTGCTTGTCTAAGATTCATCCATGGTTGTGGGGTATAAATTTGTGTTGCCATACCAGATCCTTTAATTTAATTTAAATACGCGCGCTATATCGTTCCACATTGTGAAAGCAAACAACAACAGGATTAAAATCCAACCGAAAATGATGGTGTATTCCATTGCTTTGCCCCCCAATTTTTTGCGCGTGATTGCTTCAATAATTAATATCAATAAATAACCACCATCCAACACAGGCAGGGGCAATAAATTGATAACTCCTAAATTCACAGAAATCAGTGCGATGATGGACAAGAATACGAAAAATCCTGCTTCTAATGCGTGCCCTGAAACTTGTGCTATTGTGATGAAAGACCCTAATTGCTTTGAAGAACGTTCGCCCAAAACGATTTGTTTTAATACAACCAATAAAGTTTTTGATTGGTGATATGTTTCACGCAAACCAGAATAAATTGCGCCAAAAAATCCTTTGTGACGGAACATAGTTTTACTGCCGTCAGCAATAAGTCCCCAACGTTCAGCAGGTGTCAATGTAACCTTTACCAATTTGTTTTTGCGAGCGATTAAAACATTGGCATCGTGTTTGTCTGCCAATTCTTTTGCGATAATTAATTCACCCCAGTTTTCAATGTTTGCACCGTCAATCTTCATAATAATATCGCCAGGTTTTACACCGGCCTTGAATGCGACACTGTCGCGTACAACCTGACCAATAACTGGTAATTGAATATTACGTGGTCTGAACATAAAATCAGCGGAATATATTCCCCATGCCAACAAGAAATTCATAAATACCCCGGCGGCAATAATTATAAATTGTTTCCATGCAGGAACAGACAGATAATGTCCAACCTTTTTTGCCTTTGGTAATTCGGTATATTTTTTACGATTGAACATATCTTCTTGGCCATATATGGAAACATATCCGCCCAATGGCAAACAACATAACTTCCATACGGTATTATGTTTATCATGCCATTTGATAATTGCAGGGCCAAACCCAATAGAGAAAGCATCAACACGCACACCCGCCCAACGCGCAGCCATAAAATGACCGGCTTCGTGAACAAAAACAACAACGCCCAAAACGATTAATAATGCGACAATTGTTAAAATAGTGTGCATAGTTTATTTTCCCCCTATCTTATGAAGAACCATATAAATGGCAATACATAAATCCATCCGTCAAATCTGTCCAAGATACCACCATGACCAGGCAACAGATTTCCAAAATCTTTAACACCCAAACATCTTTTAATAAAGCTGGCGGTTAAATCACCATATTGTGAAAGTAATGAAATGGCGATACCCAACAATACAGCAAACATTGCATCGTTTCCGAATGGTTTTAAACAAAGGAAGAAAATCACGGACATTAATGTTCCACATAAAATGCCACCAATTTGACCGGCCCATGTTTTGTGTTCTGATAATCTTTCCCACATTTTGTCGCCGCCAAAAATTTTGCCGAACAACCATCCGCCAACATCTGCGCCAACAATAATCATTAACAACCACAACATAATCCATGCGCGTGCGCCAACGAAATATACAGAAACCAATGTCAAAATTAACCACGCAAAAAACGCGATGAAATAGGGGGCGTGTTTGTTAAATGTTTCGTGTTCTGCATTTTTAAAACATTTCAAAGTTTCGTACATTGCACCAATAACAATTAAAACACCCAACCAACGCACTGCGTGTATTTGTGGTAAATAATATTCCAACGCAATAATCAATCCCAATATAGCAAACATTGCGATTGATGATAATATTCTTAACGAAGTATTAGATAATTCAGATAATTTCATTTTATTTTTTCCCCGAATAGTTTTTCTTTTTACCGCCACCAAAACGGCGATCGCGTTTTTGATATTCATCCAAAACATGTTGCCATAATCTTTTAGATTTTACCAAATCAGGCCAATGTTCCGGGATAAACAACAATTCCGCATAAGCCAATTTCCAAAGCAAGAAATTAGAAATTCTGTTTTCATTACTTGTGCGAACCATCAAATCAACAGGCAACAAATCGCCAGTATCCATAAATGTTTCAAATGTATCTTTATCAACAGGTTCACCGTTTTCGATGGCCGCATTAACAGCACGAATAATTTCGTCTTGTCCGCCATAATTAAGCGCGAACACAATAGTTCCACCTGTGTTTTCTTTTGATACTTCTTCTAATTCATCACAAAGGTTTGCCAATTTCTTTGGTAATTTTTCACGCGAACCAACAACACGATAACGCAAATTTTTCTGCATAGCGTGTTTCATATTTTTCTTTAATTCAGTGTAAAATAAGTCCATCAAGAAATCGACTTCTTCTTTTGTGCGATTCCAATTTTCAGTTGAAAATATATAGAAAGTAATTGTTGAAACACCGTGCCCAATAAACCAATCACCAAAATTTTCAAAATTTCTGATGCCTGCACGATGTCCCATCAATGGTGGCAAACCGCGCTTTTCAGCCCATCTGCGATTGCCATCACAAATGAACGCAATATGTTGCGGTACCTTTTTTTGTGTGTCTGATTTAACGGCTTTTTTCTTAAAAAGATTGAACATTATATATTCCTTTCGTAATTAAACAGACATAATGTCGGCTTCTTTTTGTTTGGCCATTGCATCAACTTCTGTGGCGCGACCATCAAATACTTTTTGAATATCTTCTTCGTATTTGCGTTGATCGTCTTCAGAGATTTCTTTATCAGTCACAGCACGTTTGATTTTTGACATGGCATCTTGGCGAATATTACGCATAGAAATTTTTGCTTCTTCGGCGTATTTTCCGGCAACTTTGGTCAATTCACGACGACGTTCTTCGGTTAATGGTGGCAAATTCAAACGTATAACACCACCAGCAGTCATAGGATTTAATCCCAATCCTGAATCACGAATCGCTTTTTCAACAGCAGGCGCATTAGCAACATCCCAAACCGTCACAGACAATGTTTGCGTGTCTGGTGTTGAAACGGTTGCAACCTGATTCAATGGCATTTCAGAACCATATACAGGAACTTTTACCCCGTCCAATAAATGCACAGATGCACGACCAGTGCGCAATCCAGCAAATTCATTTTGTAAAACTTCTAATGTTTGGGCTGTTTTTTGTTCGACTTCGCTTTTCAGTAATGAATAATCCATAATTTACTCCTTGGGTATATTCGATAAAGAAAGGTTAGCAAAATGATTTGACTTTTTGCAAGAAGAAATATAGAATAAACTTCCGCATGGGGTTGTAGCTCAGTTGGTAGAGCACTTGCATGGCATGCAAGGGGTCGTCAGTTCGAGTCTGATCAGCTCCACCATGTTAGAAAGTCAAGTGGGATATCCCACACAAAAGTTATGGCGGGTGTAGCTCAGTTGGTTAGAGCGTCGGTTTGTGGTACCGAATGTCGCCAGTTCGAATCTGGTCACCCGCCCCATTAAATCAAAAAATGGACCGAAAGGCCCATTTTTTTATTTAACTAAGACGACTGACCAGATGCGAACTGTAAGTTCGACTACGAGTAAAAGAGCCAAACATAGTGCAGGCGATTTGTTAGGAGTGCCGCGTAGCCACGGCACACAAAGTGTGACGGGCGAGCGAATACGAAAATATACAATTAGAAAAATCATAAAAACGGAGTTTGTAAATACGAGTTTTTATAGATTTTTGTTGTTGTATATTGAGGACTGGTCACCCGATGCCGATTTTTACCGCAGCGTTAGCAAGGTTTAAAAATCGAGCATACAAACTTCGTGAATAGGAGATTGTATATTGAGGACAGGTCACCCGCCCCATAAATTAAAACACCGCCCAAACGGGCGGTATTTTTTTACATTTGTTCGTCGGCCCAGGTTTTTAATTCTTCACCTGAAACATCGGCCGGAAATCTTTTTCCCGTCAGAACTTTTGCATCTGGTGCCAATGCTTGTAAATTTGCACCGTAATCACCGATACTGCTGCTGCCCGATGTGGCAAAAGGAATCACTGTTTTACCGGCAAAATCATAACTTTCGATAAATGTATCCATTATTGATGGTTCGCGTCCCCACCAGATTGGTGAACCAACAAAGACAATATTGTATTGTGATATGTCTTCGATTTTTGATGCGATTGCTGGACGTGAATTTTTGTCGCCCATTTCAACAGATGTTCGACTTTGATTGTTTTGCCAATTCAAATCATCAGATGTATATGGTTGTTCTGGCACTATTTCAAACAAATCAGCATTTATTGCGTTTGCCAATTTTTGTGCGACTTCTGCAGTATTGCCAGTCGCGCTGAAATATGCAACCAAGATTTTGTTGTTATCTGCATGTGCCATAAATGGCAAAAACAATGATAAAATAAACAGAATTTTTTTCATGTTATACCCCCGGTGTGTGATTATAAACTTTCGCCCAATGCACGTGCTTCGGCCAATTTTGCTGGTGTTTTATTTGTTGAATTATCTGCCGTTACGATACCTTTGTCAGACATGCCCATATATGCGATCATATCTTTGTATTGTGCGATTGCGCCGGTATAAACATTTGGCGAATAAGACGACAATAATAATGCGCTGTATCTTGCTTTTTCTGGCGCATTTATTGCATAGAAACGATGGATAACAGATTCCAATTGTCCAGACATAATGAAATAGTAAATTGGTGATGCGAATACAATCATATCAGCATCTTGAATCAATGGGTAAATTTCTTGCATGTCATCTTTTTGAACGCATTGACCGTTGTTACGTTTGCAGAAATTGCAAGCCATACATCCCTTGATATTTTTGTGGGCAACATTTATAACATTGACTTCGTGCCCCTTGGATTCGGCACCTTCTTTGAAAGCGTTTACCAATGCGATTGTGTTACCATTTGGTGTTGGGCTGCCGTTTAATACCAATATTTTCATGGTTTATCCTTTTATTTCAAATTTGTTTTAAAGAATTGTTCTAATTTGTTAAATGGTATTTTTTCCATGTTGTCATATAAATCAACATGGTTTGCACCCGGAATAATCATCAATTCTTTGTTGTCGCCCTTTAATTTAGCAAAGGCGCCTTCGCTGAAATAACGGCTGTGTGCGTTTTCGCCATGCACCAATAATACAGGTGTGCGTATTTCATCTGCGCGTTGTAAAATAGGCATATTAATAAATGACAAAGAACTTGTCTTGTTCCATCCACCATTAGAATTTAATGAACGTTTATGATAACCACGTGGTGTTTTGTAATATGCATAATAATCTTTTACAAATTGTGGTGCATCTTCTGGTAATGGGTCAACAACACCGCCGGCCAAATCGTATTTGCCGTTTTTATAATCAATTGTGCGTTGTTCGTTTAATGCCTTTTTAGTTGCGAAACGTGCATCTGCATTATCGTCTGCATCATAATAACCGTTGGCAGAAATACGTGTCATATCATACATTGTTGATGCAACAGTTGCTTTGATACGTGTATCCATGGCTGCTGCATTAATTGCCATGCCACCCCAACCACAAATACCAATAATACCGATTTTTTCTGCATCAACATCTTTGCGGTTGCTCAAATAATCAACAGCTGCAGAAAAATCTTCGGTGTTTATATCTGGGGATGCGACATAACGAACACCACCACCACTTTCACCAGTAAAAGACGGATCAAAAGCCAAAGTTATAAATCCACGCGCTGCCATTTCTTGGGCATATAATCCGGACGATTGTTCTTTGACCGCACCAAATGGACCAGATATTGCGATGGCTGGCATTTTTTCGGCGGATTTATTTTTAGGCATATATAAATCGCCAGTAAGTTTTATACCATAACGATTGTGAAAATGTACCTTTTGTGTGATAACATTTGGGTTCTTTGGGAACACATTATCCCATTTATTGCATGGAATAAAAAAGTATCCTAAAATCCCGAAAATTACGATAATTGCTAATATGATTGACCATTTCATTTTTGACTCCTTTCTGTGCGCATAATAAAAATTATCATAATTTTTTACAAGAAAATAATTTTTATAAACTTGCAATATTTTTTTATAACAGTATAATCGTATCGTTATTTAATTACGCAGGGGGAAAGAAATGAAAATATCTGAAAAGTTAAAAAATTTACCAACAATTTGGGTTGCAATCATGGCGTTTGGTGTTGCGCTGGGTGGTTTCTTTATTGGAAATGGTGTGTATCAATCTGTCGCATCACGTACTGTCACTGTAAAGGGATTGGCGGAAATGGATGTTGTCGCAGATACTGCCGTTTGGAATATTAAATTTAATCGTGTTGGGGGTGATTTGACACGTGTTCAATCTGATATTGATAATGATATTGTGAAAACACGTAAATTCTTGACTGATAACGGTTTTGAAGACAACGAATTACAAAATTTGCGCATAACCGTGCGTGATAAATTCGCAGGATATAGTGATGCACAACGTATGGATCAAGAAAAGACAGACAGATATGTTATTGAAACAGGTGTTATGGTTCGTTCTAAATCTGTGAATTTGGTTGATTCTGTATCACGTAAAATGGGTGATTTAGTGCGTCAAGGTGTAACCGTAACCGAAGATTATGCAGGGCCAATTTATGTGTTTAATGGACTTAATGATATAAAAATAAAGATGATTGAATTGGCAACCAAAAATGCAACCGCTGCGGGCGAACAATTTGCAAAAGATGCCGGTGCAACATTGGGTAAAATTAAGACCGCAAATCAGGGAACTTTCAGTATCTCTGCACGTGATCAAGTTGATGCATGGTCTGATAACGAAAGACAGGCGATTAACAAGCGCGTTCGTGTGGTTTCTACGATAACTTTCTTTTTAAAATAAAAAACCGCCGAAATGGCGGTTTTAACTTGCACTAATTTTTTGTATTTTCTATAATCAAACTATGGCAAAAACAGCAGACCTTTTTATTCGTGCAGAACACGCAGATTTAATGAAAAAATTAAATGCGTGGGATATCGCATATCACCAAAATGATGAACCAATTGTTGACGACGCAACTTATGATGATGCGAAATCACGCGTGCTGGCTATCGAAGCAGAATATCCAGAATTGGCAGTGAATGGTTTTTCAACACATGTTGGGGCGGCGGTATCTGAAAAATTTAAATCTTATCCACATACTGTGCCGATGCTTTCTATCTCTGATGTGTTTAATGAAGACGAAGTGCGCGATTGGTTCGATAAATTGGAAAGCAAAGATTTGTTTGTCGAATTAAAAGTTGACGGTCTTTCTTTTGCGGCGCGCTATGAAAACGGTGTGTTTGTCCGTGGCCTGACCCGGGGCAGTGGCGTTGCCGGCGAAGATATAACCGCGAATTTATTAACTATCCCAGATATACCAAAAAAATTAACCGGCGATTATCCGTCTGTTATCGAAGTGCGTGGTGAAGTATATATGGCGCGCGCCGATTTCATTGCGTTAAATGAAACATCTGACAAGAAATTTGCTAACCCACGTAATGCGGCGGCGGGTTCGTTGCGTCAATTAAATCCGGCCATAACCGCTTCACGTAAATTAAGCGCGTTTGGATATACCTATGGTGATTTATCATCGCGTGATTGGGCAACCCAATCTGAATATTTTGAAAAATTGGAATCTTGGGGATTCAAGACTACACGTGCATGGGCACACGTGGCGCACAGTGTTGCAGATGTCCAAGATATTTATAATGATGTCATGTTGCATCGTGATGAAATACCTTTTGATATTGATGGTTTGGTTATCAAAGTAAATTCTGTCGCTGTCCAAGAAAAAATGGGATCGCGTGCGAACAGTCCACGTTGGGAAATCGCTTATAAATTTCCGGCTGCGCGTGGTATAACCAGATTAAACGATATTACGATTCAAGTTGGGCGAACCGGGGTTTTAACACCTGTGGCAGAATTGGAACCTATTAACATTGGCGGTGTCGTTGTTTCGCGTGCTACATTGCATAATGCAGATGAAATTGCGCGCTTGGGTGTCCGGATTGGTGATAAGGTTATTGTGCAAAGGGCTGGTGATGTTATCCCGCAAATAGTTGCTGTTGCAGAACAGGGTGAAAATACAATTCCTTTTGTGTTTCCAACTGTTTGTCCGGTATGTGGCGGCGCAGTTGTCCAAGAAAGTGGTGCGGTTGCACGCAGATGTGTGAATTCTTTGGCTTGTCCTGCACAAATTCGTGGGGAACTGGAACATTTTGTATCACGTCATGCTTTTGATATCGAAGGTATCGGTGCGCGCCAAATTGAATTATTTACAAATCTGGGTTGGATAAAACAGCCGGCTGATATATTCACATTGATTGAAAAGCATGGTGATGAATTAAAAGATATGGATGGTTTTGGCGCAAAGTCTGTATCTAATTTGAAAACATCGATTGATAATGCACGTAATGTTGAATTGCATCGTTTGATTTATGCAATTGGTATCCCAGATGTCGGGGAAGTCACCGCAAAAATATTGGCGCGTGAATTTAAAAATCTGGGATCTTTGCGTAGCGCAACAAATGAAAGATTGATTGAAATAGATGGCGTTGGCGAAGTAATGGCGCATGAAATAGTTTCTTTCTTTATGGACGAACATTCAATGCGTGCGCTGGATAATTTGTTGCAATATATCAATGTTAAAAATCCTGAGAGTAAAGTTGTTGAAAATAGTGCCTTGAATGGTAAACGTGTTGTGTTAACTGGGACACTTTCAAAATATACGCGTGATGAAGCTAAAGAAATTTTGGAACAACACGGCGCACGTGTCAGTGGCAGTGTTTCTGCGAAAACAGATATTGTGATTGCCGGTGTGGCGGCGGGATCTAAATTGACCGATGCACAAAAATTGGGTGTCACAGTTTGGAGTGAAGACGATTTTGAAAATGCGATTAAATAGGGGGAAATCGTGCAGAAAAATTTACGTAACAGAAAATCAGAACAAACGCGTTCTTTTAAAACGCGATTAATAGGATTTTTTGTAAATCTGTTTTTGATTTTGGTTGCATTGACAGGTTTGTATATTCTGTTCGTGTTTTTACAAATGCCATCACTTGATTCTGTTTTACATGAAACACGTGAACCAGCGATAGTATTTTTAGACAGAAATGGCCACGAAATACGTGCAGATGGTCGCATAATGGGTGCGTCGGTATCTGTTGATAATTTGCCACCACATGTATGGCAGGCGATTGTTGCCATAGAAGACAAAAGATTCTTTGAACATGGTGCAATATCGTATCGTGGCACAATAAGGGCGATGTTTGTGAATTTGTTCCATGGACATTTTGCAGCCGGCGGATCAACCATAACACAACAGACTGCAAAGAATATATTCTTGTCCGGTGAAAAGAAAGTTTCGCGAAAAATTCAAGAATTAATATTGTCTATGTGGTTGGAAAACAGATTTAGCAAAAATCAGATTCTTGATTTATATATGAACCGCATATCTTTGGTTGGTGGTATGCGTGGTATTGATGCTGCATCAAATGCACTGTTTGGACATGGTGCGCGCGAAATGAATTTGGCGGAATCTGCACAAATCGCAGCAATGTTAAAAGCACCAACTGCTTACAGCCCTGTTAAAAACCCAGAGCGCAATATAAAAAGGGCAAAGGTTGTTCTGGCAGAAATGGTGCGTCAGAAATATATCACATTGGATACTGCCAGATTGGCGGCATCTGAATTGAAACAATCTGTTCGTCCACAGAATACAAACATATATCGTTACTGGACAGATTTTGTTCGTGATGAAATTGAATCGCGTCTTGGTGAAATAAATCAAGATTTGTATGTGTATACCACGTTAGATAGTAAATTACAGCAACAAGTTGCCGCAGCTTTGACAGGTAATATTGGCGAATATCAGGGGGCAATTGTTGCGGTTGCACGTGATGGCGCAATTGTTTCAATGTTGGGTGGCGATGATTATGTGGAAAGCCAATTTAATCGTGCTTTGGCACTTCGTCAACCTGGTTCGGCTTTTAAACCGGTTGTATATTTGGTTGCGTTGGAAAATGGTATGACACCAGAATCTTATGTTAATGATTCCCCGTTTGCAATTGGTGATTACAACCCTAAAAATTATGATGAAAGATATTATGGTGGAATAACATTGGCAACAGCATTTGCAAAAAGTGTTAATTCTGTACCATTAAAATTAACCAAAGAATATGGTATTGATTCAGTGCTACAAATGGCAGCACGTTTGGGTGTGGGTAGTAATTTGAAACGCGAATATTCGACTGTTTTGGGTGCATCTGAAATGTCATTGTTAGATTTAACAACAATTTATTCAGTGATTTGGAACGATGGAAAATCTGTGCATCCGTATTCTATTACAAAGATAACAGATGCGGGCGGACATGTGATTTATTCGCGCAATCCATCGGAAGAAATAACGATATTGCAACCACAAACTGTCGAATATATGAAAGAATTATTATATGAAGTTGTTACCAAGGGAACCGGTAAACGTGCATATACCAAAGATGTTTTTGGCGGAAAAACCGGGACCAGCAACGATAACAGGGACGCATGGTTTGTTGGTGCAACACCAAATTATGTAATGGGTGTTTGGGTTGGTCGTGACGATAACAAACCAATGTCTTCCAAAATTACAGGTGGCACACTGCCGGCCACAATTTTCCATGAAATAGTGAAATAATTATATTGATTTTTTCCTATGCTTTGTGCAAGACTGTCAATATATGGTATGGGGGGATTTTTTTATGCCAAAAATGATAGAAAATATAACAAAATTACCAAAATCTTTATTAGGTTTTTATTGGAAATATGGGATTAACGGGCAAAGATCATTGCTTTTGCTATGGATGATTGTGTTTTTGTTTATGGCGCTTGGCAATAATGTTATTTTTCCTAATTTTCAGCGTTGGGTTGTGGCATTGTTTGAAAACCCTATTCCAGAAGGTATGGGATTGATAAAATATGCATTACCAACGATTTTGCTGATTACAATAATAAATATGTCATTGACAGTATGTGAATTAATACAATCAACAGTGTCTTCACATGCACAACCAGAAATACGAAATAAAATCTCTGAAATACTAACTGGGTACACACATCAACAATCTATGTCATTTTGGGCAAGCAAAATGTCTGGTTCAATAAATACCCAAATTGGATATATAGAAAATGGTGCAATGGCTTTTTACGATGTTTTTGAAATTATATGCAGGGTATTAGTAATTTTAATTAATGGAACATTATTGTTTGCTGTGAACAGGTATGTTGCATATCTTTTTATCTTTGCAGTATTTTTCAGAATTTTATATGCGTGGATTTTAAGAAAGAAAGTGAAAAAAGCCAGCGAAGATTTATCGGCTGCAACCAGCAAATTAAATGGTAAAATAGTAGACAGTTTTTCAAACTATGCAATTGTAAAACTGTTTTCTGGGGCGAACAAGGAACAACAGACATTAAAAGAACCACGTGCAGATAAAATTCAAAAAAGTATGTATTCTCGTTATACAATACGTTTATTTTGGGGAATTCCTGGAATTTTATGGGATTTAATGTTTGGTGCAACAATACTTTTTTCGTGCATGTTGTATCAACGCGGTGAAATGGCAATATCAGAAATAGTCTACACAATATCGGTATATTTAAATGTTATGGGAACAATAGGTGGTTTGGTTAATCGTTTCCCTGAAATCATAGATAAAACCGCTTCTGCTAAAAAGGCGTATAAAGAATTGGTTGTGCCGTTGGATATTATTGATGCGGAAAATGCAAAACCTTTGCGTATCAAAAAAGGTGTTATTCAATTTAAAAATGTATATTTCAAATACAGAAATAAATACGTGTTAAAAGATTTGTGTTTGGAAATAAAACCTGGTGAACGTGTCGGTATTGTTGGTCAATCTGGTGCGGGTAAAACCACATTGGTTAATTTGTTGATGCGTTTTTATGAACCACAAAAGGGCGAAATATTCATAGATGGTCAAAATATAAAAGATGTAACACAAAATTCACTGCGTGAAAATATATCATTTATCCCGCAAGATCCAACGATGTTTAACCGAACAATCAAAGAAAATATTGGATATGGTAAATTTGGTGCATCACTTAAAGAAATAAGAACGGCTTCCAAAAAGGCATCTGCTGATAAATTTATCATGGGCACAGAAAAGGGCTATGATTCAATGGTTGGTGATCGTGGTATTAAATTATCTGGGGGGCAACGTCAACGTATCGCGATTGCGCGTGCGTTCCTTAAAAATGCGCCAATATTGGTTTTGGACGAAGCGACATCTGCGCTGGACAGTGAAACAGAATTATCAATACAAAAATCTTTTGATAAATTGTCCCGTGGGCATACAACGATTGCGATTGCACACCGTTTATCAACATTGCGTAATATGGACAGAATTGTCGTGTTACACGAAGGTGTTATTGTTGAACAAGGGACTCACGCTGCGTTATTACGCAAAAAAGGCGAATATTATCGCTTGTGGCAAATGCAATCTGGCGGATTTTTACAGGAAAAATAAACAATTTGCTTTTTATTTATATGGGTGCTATGCTTTTTTTCGCAAGAGATAGTTTATGTCAGCAAAAACAAAACGTTTTTTTAAAAGATTAATCAGTTATGCCGGAATTTTCTTTTTTGTACTGGCTGCAGGCATGCTTTATTGGCAGTTGCGCAATTATTCTTTGATGGATATCGCGCGCGCACTTTGGCATATACCATTTATTAATTTGGTAATGGCTTGTGTTGCATGTTTGTGCGGATATATTGCGTTATCGCTTTATGATTATTTGGCATTGGATTATGTGGGGCGCAAAGTTTCTTGGTGGAAATGGATGTTGGCCGGAATGCTGGGCTTCGCAATAAGTAATAATGCCGGACATGCGGTGGTTAGTGGTGGTGCAATAAGATATCGTTTATATACGCGTTGGCGTGTTCCGGGTTCTGATATTGTGAAAATGTTGATGTTTTCTGGCTTTACTTTCTTTCTTGGATATGCCGCAATCGCGGTTATTGGCTATTTTCTTGTGCCAAGTGATATGTTTGCAAATTCTGCAGGCGCTTCATTTGGTGTAAATGGTTTGTTTATTGTGTGTTTGTCGGTGATACTGGCATATTACACGATTGCAACTATGTTAAGCGGGAAAAGTATAAGAATTGGTGAAATAAAAATTCATGTCCCAACAATTGGCGAAGCGATTGTTCAAACTATTTTGGGAATTGCGGATGCTCTTTGTGCGGGTATGGTTCTTTATTTCTGTATCAGTCCGTTCATAGATATGCCATTTGGTGTATTTATCGGATTGTATGTGATAGCAAATGTGGCTGGCGTTTTCAGTCAAGTCCCAGGTGGTATCGGTGTTTTTGAATCTATATTTATGGTGGCTTTACCAGAAACAGTTGATAAAGCCAGCATTTTTGGTGCCCTGTTGGCATACAGAATAATTTATTATGTATTGCCATTAATCGGGGTTGGTGGTTTGTTCTTTATATATGAACGTTGGTTGCGTGCGCGCATGAAAAGATGGTTGGCCGAAGCCAAAGAAAAAATGCCGCATATTCAATTACCACACAAAAAATCAAAGATTCAAAAATAAAACACCTTGCCTTTGGAACGCGTGTTTGTTATCATTCACTTTGATGTATAAAATGGGGTAAAACGGTGTTAGTTTTGTCACTTTTTACTGTAATTCGAGTCGCGCTTTTGATTATCGTTGCGTGCATCCTTGGCATGGGCTGGATTGCCCCATGGGAACGGGTTGCGTCTGTTTTATACATACCCAACACAAAAGGATTATTAAATGTCAAAAAAGATATATGTGGATGGTGTCCATCCAGAAGAAACACGTGTGGTGGTTGTCGACAGTGCAACAAATCGTGTGTCTGATTTTGACGTGGAAACAACGACTAAACCTCAGATAAAAGGTAATATTTATCTGGCCAAGGTTATTCGTGTTGAACCATCACTTCAGGCGGCTTTTGTTGATTATGGAACTGGTAAAAATGGTTTCTTGCCATTTTCTGAAATTCATCCAGATTATTACCAGGTAACCCCAGAACAAAAGAAAAAATTATTAGAATTAGCACATGCTAATATCGTTGATGACGACGACGATCCAAACGATGAAGAAGATGAAGTTGCAGAATACGATGATCGCAGTGCTGGCGAAGATAACAAAGAATTATTGAAACGTGCACACGAATTCAAAATTCAAGATGTTATTAAACCAAAGCAAATTTTGCTGGTCCAAGGTGTGAAAGAAGAACGTGGACAAAAGGGCGCATCAATGACAACTTATTTGTCGTTGGCTGGCCGTTTTGCGGTTTTGATGCCTAATTCCAGAAAACGCAATAGCTATGGCGTGTCTAAAAAGATTTCTGATAAATCTGAACGCGCACGTTTGCGTGATATATTGCATTCGTTGAAAATACCAAAGGGTATGACAGTTGTTTTAAGAACTGCAGCCCAAGATGCATCTGCGGAAGATATCACAAAAGATTACGAATATTTGACATCTTTGTGGAACGATATTCGTAAAACAACATTGGAATCTGTGGCCCCGGTCACAATTCATACCGAAGATTCATTGCTTCGTCGTGTTGTGCGTGATTTCATTTCTGACAAAGACGATGTTATGTATGTTCAAGGCCAAGAGGCTTTTGATGAAGCCAAGGCTTATTTCCAACAAATGTATGGCAAAGCGCCACGCAAGCAATTGGTTCAATATAAAGATGCTGCGGTTCCATTAATGACCAAGGCTGGTGTTGAAAAACAATTGGAAGGATTACATGGCCCATACGTAGTATTGCCATCTGGTGGTTCGATTGTTATCAATCAAACCGAAGCAATGGTGACGATTGACGTTAATTCTTCACGTGCGATAAAAGAAAAAGATATTGAACAAACCGCATTAAATACTAATTTGGAAGCGGCCGAAGAAATCGCATTGCAATTAAGATTGCGTGATTTGGCTGGTATTGTTGCTATTGACTTTATCGATATGGAAGAAGAAAAGAATAATCGCAAATTGGAACAAAAAATGCGCGAAGTTATGAAACATGACCGCGCACGTACCCAGGTTGCAAAGATTAACGCATTTGGTGTGTTGATGTTATCACGTCAAAGATTGCGTTCATCTTTCATTGAATCTTCGTACGTTGTATGTCCACACTGTATGGGTGCGGGCGTAGTACCAAGTATTCAAACAGCATCAATTATCTTGTTCCGTCATTTACAGGAAAAATTGTTGGCCAAAGCAGCACAAAAAATCATTATGACAGTGCCAAGCGATGTTGCAATTTACCTGTTGAATCAAAAACGCGCTGAATTGGCGGCGATGGAAAAAGAATTTGAAACAGAAATCGTTATTGTTGGCGATGACAGTTTGATGAATATTGATCAATATTCAATTCAACGTGTTATGGCGGACAGTGTAAAAACAGACGATGTTTTGGATGCACACGAACCATCTACTGATGCGAAAAAGAAAAACGCACAACATACGGATGCAAAACGTGTGACAACCACTGCGCCACGTCATCGTAAACCAGTCAAAAAACAACCAAAGAAACAATCACTTTGGAAAAAATTGGTTGGATAAATAAATTAAAACCGCCCGTTTGGGCGGTTTTTTTATGGTATTGCAATTATTAATTGCAGCTGCCAATCAATTTAGAAATAGAAATATCTTTGTGAAGCAAGAATTCATATTCACAGTTGCCAGATTTGTAATAACCACCGCAAGAAGCCAATGTCAATACGGCGAAGAACAATAATAATGCTTTTTTCATATTTTAAGGACGACGGCGGATGTGTTTTACACAATGACATTATGGAAATATTCCCAACACATTGCAAGTTTTTATTTTTAATATTTTATAATGTCCAAAATTTCTGGTAATTCGGGGTTGCAAAAATGTCCGAGTCCGGTAAATTTATGAATACGAATATCGGATATATTTTGTTCTATTTTGGTAAAACTGGATATTATTTCCGGCATATCATCATCAGAAATCATAATATCAATACCGTTACGGGTTTGTTTGATAATGTCGTTATTCAAATCAAAGCCTTTATAAAATCCGTTTGGTTGTTCATTTTCTGTATCAATCCATGGTGCAACCAAAATGGCTTGCCTTATTTTTAATTCCGGATGTGTCGCCAGGTATTTTAATACAAAGCCACCGCCCGCAGAATGCCCAATCAAAATTGTATCGTCGTTTATATCTTGGTAATCCATAATCTTTTCCCATTCGTCATATTTCATAAGTAATGCATGCGCATGTGGGAATTTTGGAATTTGTGTGATTATATCGTGGTCTTTTTCAATGCGAAATTGCAACCAATGTTCAAAGTTGCCCGGATAGTATTCGCGCGTTTCCCAATCCATTTCTGGTGGCATCACACCAGCACAAAAAATTATGTTCATTGTATGCCTTTTACTTTTTCAATATGTCGCCAGATTTAATATATTCTGGGGAATTCTTTTTTGATTTTTGTTGTGCCAATTTTGCGTATTTACGTGCGTTTGCTTTATCGCCGTTCATATTATAAAATTCAGCCATTGCCCAATCTGATTCACCGCCACTTGTCACGCGTGCCAATATCCAATATGCCAATGGTGCGGGGTCGGTTAATATAACGTGTTTTGATAATTCAATGGCGCGTTCTTGGTCGCCCGGTTTGTTTCGTTCACTTAACACCAAGGCCAATGCAGTTTCAATTTGTGGCGCATTTTTCGATAGTTGTAATGATTTTTCATATGCGGTAACACTGTCGTCATATGCACCAAATTGATATTCTATGTCGCCCAACAATTCGTAAAAATAGGGGTTGTTTGGATGACGTTTAATTAATGTTTGTGTGCCTGTTTTTGCGGTTTTTAAATCACCACCACGCATATTTGCAATCGCGCGTGCATAAATCGCCGCGTCTGATTTGTTAGAATATGGATATTTTGTTATTACATTTTTGTCTTTGTCTAAATACCCAATTAATTTCGCGCGCAATATTTCATAGTTTTTATTTTCTGTTTCAATTTCTGTTTTCGATTTTGTTGGGACTTTTTTCAATTTAGATATTTTTGTTTTCGCATTGTTAATACGTTCATTAGTCAGTGGATGGTTAACACGATTTGGGTTAATTTTTGATTCTATCGCACCATGCATGTCGCGCATTTGTTCAAAAACTTCAATCAATCCATTTGGATTTTGTTCCGCCTTTACCATTAAATCAACGGCCATATCGTCAGCCATGCGTTCTTCGTCGCGTGAAAAAGACAACATCGATTGTTGTGCAATGCCACTTGCCCCCGCCATAACACCGACACCAGCGGTTGGATTGCCACCGGCCACCATTAAACCAACACCCAATGCCTGAATTATCATTGTGCGAACCATTTCATCATGCATACGTGCAGATATTTGAACCATGTGTCCGCCAATTGTGTGTCCTAATTCGTGCGCAACAACGGCACGCAATGCATTTGGGTTTTTGATTTGTTTAAGCAGGCCTGTATAAACAAAAATATCTTCGCCACCACGGACGAACGCATTAAAATCATCATCATTCACAATGTATATTTTCAATCTGTTTACAGGAATATCAGCGGCAATTGCCACAGGCTTTATAATTTCTGTAATTTGTTTTTCGATTTCTGTATCGTTAATAAGTGTTGCACCGTTCGCACTGAACGCAAATAAAACTGAAAACAAAATCATAAATATGCGTTTCATTTATGCCCCCGCAACAGTTGAACAATTAAATATCTGACGCAGTGTTTTTGCCCAATCTTCGTCTTCGCTATTGTTATTCAAGGCTGCTGTTTGTGCCAATTTGAATAAATCCCTGTGTTCGCGATAGTTTACAAAATGATATTGTATCCAACCACTTTGACGTGTGCCCAACAATTCGCCAACGCCACGCATCATTAAATCTTGTTCTGCGATAACAAAGCCATCATCAGTTTCACATAATACATCTAATCTTTTTATGCCGTCTGGCGATATATTGTTGCCATACAGCAATACACAATAAGATTGTTGTGAACCACGACCCACGCGTCCACGCAATTGGTGCAGGGCGGCCAACCCAAATCTTTCGGCATTTTCAATCACCATGATGGTTGCAGAAGGGACATCAATTCCGACTTCTATAACTGTTGTAGAAACCAAAACGCGCATATCAGAATCTGGATCTGCGAATTCTTCCATAACTTTGTCGCGCTGTTTTTTATCCATTTGTCCATGGCAAAGACCAGTGCCGGGGAAATATTTCTTTAATTCTTCATAACGTGATTGTGCGGCCATCATATCTGACACTTCTGATTCTTCGACCAATGGGCAAACCCAAAAGATTTTAGCGCCTTGACCCACCTGATGAACAATGCGTTCTATTAAAGCATTTGCACGTGCAACTGGCAATTTAGATGTTTTTATTGGCATACGTCCCGCAGGTTTTTCATTTATAATTGAAATATCCATATCGCCGTAAACAGTCATTGAAAGTGTGCGCGGAATAGGGGTTGCAGATAACGCCAACATATCTGGGTTATTACCCTTGGCACGCATGGCGGTGCGTTGATCAACACCAAAGCGATGCTGTTCATCAATTATAACCAATCCCAAATCTTTGTATTCAACATCTTCAGAAAACAGAGCGTGTGTTCCAATTGCTATTTTTGTGCGGCCAGACTTCAAAGAAATCAATTTTTCGCGACGCGGAACACCCTTGTCACGACCGGTTAATACATCGCATACCAAACCAAGTTTGTCGCACATAGGTTTTATTTTTGCAAAGTGTTGTTGTGCCAATGTGTCTGTTGGTGCCAATAAGACAGATTGTGCGCCACTTTCCGCCATCTTTACCGCAGCCGCCATTGCAACCATAGTTTTTCCTGAACCAACATCGCCCTGAACCAGTCGCATCATTGGAACATCGCGCTTGAAATCAGCAAATATTTCGTCGATTGTTCGTTGTTGTGCGCCGGTCAAAGCAAATGGTAATATTTCATAGAATTTATCAATCAAGTTTTTATTTGATACACGCACAGGTCGTGTGTTTTTGTGATCCAACCTTGCACGACGATTTATTGCAATTGCACTTTGGTGTGCAAATAATTCAGAATAGGCTAGTTTTGCAATATAATCTCCGTTTGGGGCAAGTGTATCATTGGTTTCTGGATAGTGCACATGTTCCAATGCGTCCAAAAATTCCAGCATTCTTTCACTTAATTTATACGCGGCAATGCGTTCATGCATAATATTGAAAATTTGGTCGCGAACCGCAGAAAAATTTTTCTGTGTTAACCCTTCTCCAGATGGATATATTGCCTGATGCCGTGGAATCTTGTAAGCATTTTCAGGAACTTCGATAAAATCCGGATGATTGATAATTGCTCCACCGCGATTGTTATAATCTAATTTGCCACTGATTATGCGCCATTGACCAATTGGCAGTTTTTCAGTCCAGTAATCAAGGAATTTAGTATTAAAAAATTGTATTGTCACAGGTGCGGCAAATTTATCAGCACACACAATCTGGGTTGGGGCGCGACGCCCTTTGAAAACGCCACCTTTCTTATGAGATTTGATTTGCAGTGAAATTGTTATAGTATCGCCAACTGTGGCATTAACAACAGAATCCAGAATTTCGCGTGGGCGAACATAAGACGGAATATGCAGTAAGAAATCAAGAACACGACGACCACCCAAAACATCATTGAATTTTGCAGCCAATACTGGTCCGACACCATGTATGAATTGCAAATCAGTGTTAAAAAAATCAAAGATTTCTTTGTCCATATTCTAAATTTAGCAAAATATAACAGGTTAATTCAATAAAAAAACCGGTGGGGAACCCCACCGATTTTATTTTTACAACCAATTGATTATTTTGCGAATGAATAATCCATTTTTAAATGGTCGGCATTGTATGTGCCATTCATGATGGCCAAAGTATCTTCGACAATAACCAATTCTTCATTTGTTGCAATCTTAAAGATTTTAATGCGTGAATCAGGTGTGCTTAGAACCGCTTCCGCAACATCGCGACTGATGTTTTTGTTGGCGTCTTTGTCCATTGTAATACCTAATTCTTCCAAGCCTTCACAGAATTTTTCGCGCATATAGTCATCGTTTTCACAAACCCCAGCGGTAAGTACCAATGCATCAACATGACCCAATTCAGCCATATATGCACCAATGAATTTTTTGACAGTTTGCGCTTGCATTTCCAATGCCAATTTACAGTCTTCATTACATTCTTGGTTTTCTTTGACATCGCGACCATCGCTGTAGCATGTTGTCACGCCCATCAAACCAGATTTTTTATTCAATTCATTTTGAACTGTTTCGATAGACAAACCTTTGCGGTTTGCAACATAAGATGGAATAGATGGATCAATATCGCCACAACGTGTTCCCATCATTAAACCTGCGGTTGGTGTCATACCCATAGATGTATCAACACTGACGCCGTTTTTAATGGCTGTAATAGATGCACCCGAACCAATGTGTGCAGTAATCAAGTTGCATTCACTGGCTGGTTTGCCCAACATAGCAGCGGCGCGTTTAGAAACATACAAATGAGATGTCCCGTGAAAACCGTATCTGCGAACGCCTAATTCTGTGTACCATTCTTTTGGCACAGGATAACGATAAGACGCAGGTTTCATTGTTTGATGGAATGCAGTATCAAACACAGCAACTTGTTTTGCGTTTGGCAATAACTGTTGTGCGGTTACAATTCCCAAAATACCACTTGGGTTATGCAATGGTGCCAATGGAGTCAATTCTTGCAAAGTTTTGATAACTTCGTCAGTTACTTCCACCGAAGAAGCGAATTTGTCGCCACCCATAACAACACGATGTCCAACACCACCGATTTCATTCATATCGATAGATGCTTCGCGTAACATCTGCATAACAACACTTAATGCTTCTTTGTGGTCTTTCATTTCTGTGACTTTTTTATCTTTGTGACCGTCTGGATATTTTTGTGTCACGAAAGAATCAGCTAAACCGATTTTTTCAACATTTCCACCAACGATGGCTGTTTTAGTATCTGCATCAAAAACCTGATATTTCAGGGATGATGAACCACAATTCAAAGCAAGTATGTACATGTGTTATCCTTTTATTTTCTTTTTACGGGGATAACAATAGCAAATGATTTTAGATGTTTCAATAATAAACTGTGATTTTTACTTTCCATTTGCTGGTTGTGATATTAGTCTTTACGCCTGTACTTTTATTTGGTACCCAAAATGTCTGAGAACCAGAAAATAAGCGCGCATGTAACACATCACTGCTTATATAACAATAAACCAGCGGGGAAGAATAATCGCCGATGCCAAATGCAGATGTTTCTTCGCCAGCAGTATATCCAGCGTCATCTTCTTGGCATACTAAAAATGCGCGCGTATAAAGTGGCAGGCTGGTCAAATCAGAAAAAGAATCATCAAAAAAACTTCCGTTGTTTATAACTGTCATTAATTGGGTAGATTTTGAATGAATATTATCTGTTTGATATGTTGCGAACAAAGATTGCCAAAATGTGGCAGGCACAGCTGTTATATCGAAAGATTCTACTTCGCGTGCCGCGTCAACCGCATCAGCGCGGGCCAGGGCAAAACCACCCAATGTTTCACCGTCGTGAACGCGAACAGTTTTATTTGTTGTATCCATAGTTATTTCACCGGCCATTCCGGTAAAATTATCATTTTGTGCGGACGTGCCGCGACGAATCTGCAGAATTCGTGTCATATTAAATCCTTTTGTTAAAATGTTTGGAAAATAAAAAAAAGACACCCAAAAAAGGCGTCCCAACTTGCATCATATTATATCACAAATTAACATAAAAATCAAGGTGTTAAACCGTGCTGTTGAATGTATTGTTGTAATAAAAATTCCTTTTGTGTAAGCCCATCTTTTCTTTTGTTATCAAACCGTTTTTGTGCCCTGTCAGTAAATAACGACCATGTTTTTGTCTTTCCCGTTTGCAAGAAATTCCAGAAATTTTCCAATTCTAATAATTTATTATGGTTGTTTTGTGGCCATTCACGCAAAGCTTTTTCTTTTTCTTCTATTTGTGTGGTCAATTCTGTCACTTTTTGTGTTGCGTCTTCAAATTTTGAAACCTTATCAGACAAATCTTCATACCCAAGAGACTTTGCTTCTTTTTGATATGCTTTATCAGCATTTTCATAATCATTTGATGCTTTTTCATACGCTGCTTTGGCATTATTGTATGCTGTATCTGCAAGTTTGTACGCTTTATAAGCTGATTGTCGTTTTAGTTTTTCTTTTTCTGCTTCGGCAACTTGAGCTTTATGTTCAGGGTCTTTTTTCTGAGCCTCTAGTTGGACTTCCAACAATTGTTGTTCTTTGTCTGCATCTTGTAATTGTATTAATTTTACAGCCAATTGTTCACGCATTGCACGTATTGAATCTTCATTCGTTATCGGGGCTCCATTCACTATAAATGTTGATGCATTTAATTTTGCTGTTGTTTCGTTTATCTCTTTTTCTATTTTTTTCCTTTCATCGGCAATCTCTTTTTGTTTGTCAGTTATATCTTGTTCGTTTGCAATCTTTTCATATTCTTCATATTCTTCTTTAGCTTTTAGATTGTCTTGTCGTATTTTATCGGCATCGGCGATAGCTTCTTGATAGGTTTTCATTTCGTCAGATGCTTTCTTTTTTGCATCAGTGAAAGGTTGCAACCTAGTTTCATAATCAGATTTTAGGTCTTTTGCCACCTCAAAACCACCAAGACTGTTTATTGCATCAATTACATCTTGATGTTCTTGGCGCTTTTTTCCTATGTTATCAATTTCAGTGGTTAATACTTTTTCATCATTTAATTTTTTGCCTTGTAAACGTTTTTCTTCTTCTTTGATACGTTTTGCCAATGCAGGACTTTTATTGTTGCCCTTTGTAAATTGCATTCCAGACATCATTATTTTGTTTCGAACAAATGTTATGCCATAACCAACGCCTAAAAATGCGGCTTTTATAGATTTATCAAAGGCTTTGGTAACAAATTGAATTCCTTCATTTTTGTTCCATGATAATTTACCGTCGGAGAAGATATTAAAGTCTGTTTGTTTCAAAGCATCCATAACTTTGCTGGTCATCATACCGTATTTCATAGCGGTCATGATTTCCATCGCAGTTTTGGCTTTTTCCATATCGCCATCGTCAGCCCCAGGACGTGTGGCTTTTAACATAATTTCACCAATAACACATTGCATTTGTGCCGCATTATTCCATGCCCCTGCAACTGCCTTTGGATATTTAGATTGGACTTCGTTCATGGTATTAACGAACCAATCAAAATGTTTTAAAACTTTTTTATTTGTAATGCGTTTTTTTACCGCATCAGATTTTTTTAATAAACCGTCTAATCCGTCGGTTGGTTTTATGTCTTCTTTATCAAGGGCTTTGCAGATTTCTTTTGAATAAGTGCTGAAAAGTAGCGGGTCACCACGTAAACGCGCATATTTTCTTAATGTGTTTTTATATGTATCTGTTGCCCATTTTTCGATTTGCTGCGCCGGGGTTAAAACATCGTCTGTCTTTGGCGGAACATAATTGTCACTGTTCGGATCATGATAAGATATTTTTCCTTCGGCTTTTGTTACGATATCTACCAAAGAAGGATCTTTGTCGGCAAATTTACCACGAACATCATTATCAAAATATATTTTATTTAAGATGTCTGCGCCGTAATTTGCACCAAAACTTTCAAGTTTGTCTTTGTCTATATCTGCATCTTTGATATCAAAAGCACCTTCTTGGGTGATCGTCGAGAGTTCACTAGCTATTGGAGATATTGCTAAAGTTACCTCATCTTCTTTGGCTGAATATCTCCAATCGTTATAAAGACCAGAAGCTATTGCCTTTAATTTGTCTTGAACAGATCTGTCAGAGTTATACTTTGGTGGTGTGCTTTTAAGTTTTTCATTGATAAATTTATCTAGACTTTCAACTGGGGTTGCACCAGTAAATACCAGCTTTTCTTTGCCCTCGTTATCGTACGTTTTGGCTGTTTGTACTATACGTTGTTTGATCTTTTTTATGGTTTCTTGTTCTTCAGGACTTTTTCCTTTTGTGTCCAATAAGTTTAACAAAACCTGTATGGCTACTTCGCAATCATCGGTTGCAGTTGGTATTGGAAAAAGTTGTAAATCATCAACATATTTATTTATAAATTCTTTGGTGTCTTTATCTTTGGCACCCCAAACAGCACTGGCACTTTTTAAGCTGTACATATCTCTGGCAATGCGTTTGTACAGTTTTATTAATTCGTCTTCGTGTAATTCTTCAGGTTTAGATAAAGATGGTTCATCTGCAGCACGATACCCCAGTTTGTTTTCTTTGTCAGTATCTTCTTCTATAAACCCATCATCAAACCAAGATTTTTGTTCTGCTGTTAAAACACCTTTCTTCTTATCATCAACAAGGCGCGCCAAAACATCATAATCCATGGCAGAGGTGTGCAACCGCCGAAAATATTTTTTTAAAAAATCGTCCATTTCGCCCTTGGCCATAACATACCCTTTGTGTGTCCACCTCTATCGTAGATAATTATATCATTTTTGCAGTTTAAATTCAAGCAGTTGCGTGTTGTTTTCTATGTTTTTGTTCCTGTGTTAAATTTTGGAAAAAATCGTATAATTTATCGTATGGTTTTGATGAATATTGTTTTGAAATCTATACCGTATGTCCTGTCTATCGCGGGTGGTGTTTTTGTTTTCGATATTTCCAAAGATTACCTGCACGATCCAAACTGGATAGATTTAATGAACAATGTTGCGGCTTCATTGTTGGCAATACCATTAGTGTTTTTGTTTTACGATTATTCTAATTTCTTGGTAACGCGTCGCGTTCATCGGCATCAACACGCCAGTATTATAAATACTTTGGATGGGTATTTATTCAAAATTTTGGCCCAGATGAAAAACATAATTGGTTTGACCAGAATAGAAGTCCCGATGCAGGACATAAACCTGAATTACAAAAAATTAAATTTAGATGCGAAATATTTGCGCTTAATTCAAAAGCATTTGAAAGAATTGGAAGATTTGCTTTATAAATCTGATAAAATCGAAGTGTTGGACCCACAGCATACGCAAATATTGTCTTTTATTGCTCAGGAATTAAACCAGATTTTAAATGAATGCAAATACCACAATTCGCCACGTGAAATTGCGCGTTATATTGAAACCACTTTGTCCATGATAGACGATTGGTTTTATGCGACAGGTTATACTTCGCGCAAGAAAACAAAAACGAATTAAAAATTACTTTTTTCTTGATTTTTGTTTTTTTATGTGTCAAAATTGGCCCCGAACGCTGATGAAAATCCGTTTTGGAGGCATAGCTCAGTTGGTAGAGCAAATGACTTTTAATCATTGGGTCCAGGGTTCGAGTCCCTGTGCCTCCACCAGAAAAATTAAACCGGTCGAAAGGCCGGTTTTGTTATTGTTGCGTGAATTTGGATATTTTTTACTTGGTGTTTGAATTGGAAAACAAAATGTTTATTTTTAATATCCAAATTCACAATGTAAGTATGCAAAAAAACAGGGATTCAAACAAATTGTTTAAATCCCTAGGTTTTTAAAGATATTTTTATGTTTTTATCTTACATATGGTTTCGTAACAAAAAATTGACTTAAAACTTTGCGGGCCATAAGGACATAAAAATCCATAGCCTTTTCTTGATCGTCAAATTCTACTATTCTTTGTCTTTTGTTTGAATCTTTGATATTCACATTCCATTTTTGTGTTTTAGTGTTGAACACGGGTTTTGATACTTGTTCTTGAACACGGGAATCCCACATGGATTTATTACGTGGTTCTTTTGTTTTTTCTTTTACTTTTGCCATGTGATTGATAATTTGTCTGTCTGCAGGCAACAAATGATATTGTAATGCTTCGTTTAAAGTCACCCATTCCATATCATCGTGAACATTTAATTTTATCAAACCATCATAATATGTGACATCGTATGCATAAATTTCGTATTTGCCAGATGGGACAGAAGTAATCATTTTGCCAACAGAAGCTTGAACATTTAATTCTTCGTCTAATTCGCGTTTAAGTGCGGCAGATACACGTTCGCCACTTTCAACTTTTCCACCAGGAAATTCCCAAAAACCAGGGAAAGCCTGATCTTTTGCGCGACGCATTAACAAGACTTTGTCTTCATATTTTATAACGGCAGCTGCGACTTTTATCATTTTAATATCTTTGTGTTGTATTGGCTATGTATGCCAAATTAGCCTGTAAAAATTTGCATGCTTTTGCGCCATTAACGATAATTGGCAACGCAGCCCAATTTTCAATTTTTAATATATTATTTTTTTGTTCTTTTGCCATTTTAACCTCTTTTTTTAGGGGGCAAGGGAATCACAGACTAGCACACATAAACCCAAAATCAAGTTAAAAAAATTCCTGGTTGACAAAACCAAGACAAACGATATAGTGAAAATCATGAAAAAAACACCTAAAATTTGTGGGATTGTTGCAGTTGGTCCAGATAATATTATCGGATGTGATGGACGTTTGCCATGGCATAGTGTGCACGATATGTATTATTTTAAACAAACAACAATGGGCTATCCGTGCATATTTGGCAAAAATACTTATGAAAATTTACCAAAGAAACCGTTGCCAGGACGTTTGAATGTAATTTGTTCTTCGTCATATCAAATAAAAAGAGATGGTGATGTTTTGTATGTTCCTTCGTTAGAAGAAGCTATAAAACAATGCGGCAATGCGGAACGGGTTTTTATTTGTGGTGGTGCTGCACTTTATAAATATGCGCTGGAACATGATTTGATAGATACTATGTATTTAACAAGAATTGTTATACTGAATGATAAATTGAAAAAACAAATAACCAAAAACCCAAAAGCTAATACTTATTTTCCATACAAATTTGATTGGAACAAATGGATTTTGTACAGCCAATCTTGGTATCGTAATACTGGAATTTTACCAGGGAAAGAATCACCAGATTTGAAAGCTTATTTTTATGAATATAAAAGAGTCAGATAAATATCATGATACTAACTTTCGATTTAGATGATGTGATTTTTAATATGAAACCGCTTGCTCTTGAAGCATTTAAGCGTGCGGGTGTGCCTTATATCAAGCAGACTTCTTGGAATATCGATGAAATATATGACAAGAAAGTGTGCGACAATTTGGTGGATTTGTGGGCCAGCGATTTTCTTTACACTATGCCTGTTTTAGATAAAGAAATTCCGTACATTTTAAACGGTTTAATGTCGCAGCGTGACATGGAAGTTTTCTTTGTTACAGAACGCAGATTGAAACAACCAGAAAAAACTTTCCGTCAATTAAGACAGGCTGGTATCAATTGTAGTTATGCCCAGGTATATGATGAAGAAGGTCTTAAATCTGATATATTACGGGATATCGGACCAGATATACATTTTGATGATTCTCCAAATGTTATACGGGGGTGCCTGGCGAAATCTGTTCCGGTCACAATGATAAGTAATAATTCAACGCTTTATAATCATTACTTGCGTCCACATGTTGAATATTATACCAGTTTGCGTGGTGCACTGATGAAAAAAGGTCTTTTAAATCGTACAAAATAATATATTAAAGCCGCCCAATCGGGCGGTTTGCTTATTGTTGTTTGTTTTTATATTCGTCGTTAATTATGAATTTAAAGAAATCGTTTGGTGTAGAGTTTGTTGCGGCAAGTATTTTTGATATGCTTGCTGTCGATGGCCATCGTGGTTGTTCGTATTTGGAAAATCTTTTGCTTTTGTTAAAAGTTGTTGGATCTAATCCGCTGCGTTTGGCTAATCCTGAACAAGATAGGCCATGTTCGCGTGCAAATAATTCTATGGCGTGCCAGATTTGATAGTGGTTCATGGTGTGTTCCTCCTGTTTGATTACATTTATGTTTTCCAATTCAGTGGGTATAATATCATCACAAGAGAATAAAATCAATAAATACAACCGTAATAAGAACACAAACCTATTATTTAGCATTTTTATTCAAAAAACTTGATTCAATGTTACCTTTTAATATATACTAATTCAAAGAGGGAAAACAATGTTTTTAAGCATAATATTATTAATTCTTGGTTTTGTTTTATTGTCTAAAGGTGCAGATATTTTGGTTGATGGTGCATCTGCTGTTGCGCGTAAATTTAATATCCCGGAAATAGTGATCGGCCTTACTATCGTTGCATGTGGAACCAGTGCCCCAGAAGCAGCCGTTTCAATTTCGTCAGTTATAAATGGCGCAACTGGCGTTGGGGTGGGAAATATCTTGGGCTCTAATATAGCTAATATTTTATTAATTTTGGGTGTCAGTGCTGTAATATCTAATCTGTATGTCCAGAAAAATACAGCGTTATACGAAATACCTTTTGTTGCTTTTATATCAGTTTTATTGATGTTTATGGGTTGGAAATATGGGATTGTGTCGCGGGGTGGGGCGCTGCTTCTATGTGTGTTGTTCTTGATGTTTTTATTTTATCTTTTTGCGATAAGTAAAAACCAAAAAGATACATCAACATCACCGGAAAAAATGTCAATTTTAAAAATGCTGTGTTTTGTAGTTTTTGGAATCGCGGCATTGATTGTCGGCGCTAAATTGACTGTTAATTCTGCGGTTGATATAGCGCGTGCATTGAATATTTCAGAACGCGTCATAGGACTAACTGTAATTGCCTTTGGAACCAGTTTGCCAGAATTGATAACTTGTATTGTGGCCGCAATAAAGAAACATTCAGATATAGCAATCGGAAATATCATAGGTTCAAATATCTTTAATATTTTATTCGTGTTGGGGGTTACTGGTTTAATACGTCCAATACCGTTTGAAAATGCCTTTATGGCTGATTCTGCTTGGGGCATATTAGCAACTGTTTTATTGTGGATTTTTGTTGTTTGTGACAGAACTTTAACCAAGACCAAAGGCATAATATTTTTAGTTTTATATGTAATCTATGTGGCAACTTTAATCGCATCATAACCAAGGAAATTTGCAATGTGCACTATATTAATGTCAATTAAACCAAAATATGCCGAAGCAATTCTTAACGGAACTAAAAAATTTGAATATCGCAGAACCCGCTGCAGAGATAATGTTGGTACAATAATTATATATGCCACTTATCCAGTTATGCAGGTTGTTGGCAAGGTTAATTTTACAGGTATTATCGAAGATACCCCAAATAATGTTTGGAAAAAAACAAAAGCACATTCTGGAATTACAAAAGATTTTTTTGATTCTTATTACGCCGGCAAAACCAAAGCTTTTGCTTATAAATTGGGCAAAGTAAAAAAATATCGTCACCCAAAAACATTAAGTGATTTTGACATAACCCACGCCCCACAATCATTTGTTTATGTGAAATAAAATACCGTGATAATTTTATTATCATCGACATACGGACTAACAATTTTTGACGTATAATTCATAACGTGTTGATTTTTGCCGGAAAACAGCGGACTTGATGCCAGCGACAGACGGACCATTTTAGATTTACTTAGCTTAGGTAAAAGTATTGAAAAGATTTTGCAGCGTTATCCGGTGTAGATATGTCAACCCAGCAGAACTCCGGCAAAAACAGTCAAAATGACACCAGCGCCGACAATCTGCTTAAGTGGCATACGGATTAACAGTATTATAACTACTGCAAAGATAAACTGTAACTTGATACGGATTATTTGTTAATAAAACCCCAGAAATCTGCTGTGTAGGCATGTTGTGAATCATTTAATATAGGTGTCTTTTAGTGTTAATTTTTTACAAAACAACATAGATTTAATTGTGGTTAATTAATGGTTTTTAAGGTAACAAGTTGGATTTTGGTAGGATTGAAAAATCCTACCGGACCTCGCAAATATTTTTTCTATTATAATAGAAATTTTATCAAAATTAAACTTTTTTCTATCGTAATAGAAATTTAGTCAAATATAAGAAATAAAAAGCACCCATAACGGGTGCTAAATTCACATACAAAATAATAAGGGTTATTTTATTTTCATTGCATCAGTAAGTTCAGCCACTCCAGATTCAAGATAAACCTGTTGGTCTTCTTTAAGCATAGGTGAATATGTTTTTTGTACAACAGCAGGTGTGTTCCCAAGTACTTTAGCTATTTGTTCACAAGATCTTCCAGCCTTAACCATATATGCACCAACACTACGTCTTAAATCATGGATTCTGTACATATGATTTTGTCTCTTTTTTCTTTTTAATGTTTTGCCATTGACTGTATACTCAACATATTCTATTGGTTCTTCATCTGAAGGGTCATAAAATTCTATACCTTCTTGTCTCAATCTGGCCTTAAGATGTTTTAAAAATCTATGAAAAACATATGTATAATTTTTTATGTGTTTGCCGGAATTTTTAGAGTCTGGAAATAAATAATCCTCAGGATTATGTTTGGTTTTTGCCATTTGTCTCAGCACCTTCTTGAATTCTTGTGATACCGGAATATCTTTTGAGCCTTTCTTGTTGTGGCCTTTAGGTTCTGCTATGTGCACAACTTCATTGGGGGTTGTGTTTGATTTTTTGAGGTTAATTTTTTTTAAATCAGACCATTTTAACTGTAATATTTCGTTTTCTCTTAACCCAGAATATAAACTAAGTTTAATAAAGTTTTTAAAGCCATCATTTCTTTTCCATTTTTCTAATTCATCCATAAAATATGGTAAATGTTCTGGGGTTATAAATACATGGCGTGCTTCTTCTGGATAGTATTTTATACCCTTTGTAGGGTTTTTAAATGTATCAGGTGCCAAATCTTCATTGATAAGGGCGTTGAATATAGTTCTTAACATACTTATTGCTCTGTTAGCAGTTTGTGGGCTTAGACCAGAATCTTTTATTTGTTTGTGTAGCTGTATTAATTCGGCTTTCTGAATAGAAAATATAGGTTTGTTATGTAAACTACTTAATAGATTATTAAACATACCCAAATCTTTTTGATTTGTCTTAGGGTCTCTTTCACAACAATATTTAGGAAAGTATTCGTTCAAAACCCATTTTTTTAAAGTGGTACTAGGATCGAGTTTTTGATATAAATTTGCTTCTGGATTAAGGGCATTTGAAGCCATTTCTAACAGTTGTTTCTGTACCTCTGCACGTGCTCTTTCATATGGCAAATTCGGAAAATTCCCTAAAATAGTTTCTTTGATTTTGTTAGTGCCCTTAATTTTTTTATAAATTTCCCAGCTCTTTTTACCGGAAGGGTAGACAAGAATACATAATTCGCTTTGGTCGCTATCGTGTACTCTGTACTTTTTGTTTGGATCTGGTTGTAATTCTTGTACTTTTGTTTTGCTACTTAATTTTAATGACTTTTTAATTTCCATTTGTTACTCCTTTGGCTGCAATAGTGATTATACTGTAAATCTGGTTTTAAATAATGCAGTAGTTTTGATACTGCAATACTAATATAATGCAATAGTTTTAATATTGCAAGCTTTTTTGTTGATTTTTTGAAATTTTTTTGTACAATGTGTTTAAAGAATACATAAATAGGAGTCTTTTATGTCGAAATTTGCAACATTGGGTGAAATATCATATATAAGTCTTGGTAGAGATTTTAGAGGTTCTATTAAGGCTGATAAAGAAGGCGATATAAAGGTCTTGCAACCCAAAGAGGTTTTTTCTGAAAGCATAGATGATGCAATCTTTGTTAAAAGGGAAAAAGTTGGCGTTCTCCAAGACAGATTGTTAAGATCTGGTGATATTTTATGCTCAATAAGACATAAATTTGTATCAATGGTTGTGAAAGAAGAATGGTTAACCGGACCAGTTATTGCAAATTCAGGCCTCTTTATTATACGTTTAAATAGCACAGAATATCTTCCTGAATATGTATCTGCGTTTATTAATTGTTTCTTTGAACGTCAAGAATTTCAAGATATGTTGGAAAAACAAGAACAAGAAAAGATAAAAGAAGGTAAAAAACCTAGTGTAAGATTATTAACCAAAGATTATTTATCTTCTGTATCTGTCCCTAAAAAAAGCATAGAAGAACAACGTAAAATCGTTGCTGAAATTCGTAAAGCACAATCAAACTTTCGTAAATTAACGGATAGTTTGAACGAAGAAAAAAAGCGTATAGAGGATAAATATAAACAAGCAACCAAAGATTATTGCATGGGTATGGAACTTGTTTATAAGGGCATCATAGGCTAAATACCATTTGTACAAAAAATTTACTATATGTTTAGCAGGTATTAACGCGTTTCTAAGTTCAATAAATCAGCTTTTAAAGCTAAAATATTAGCACGCAGGTTTTTTCTGTGATTTTTTTGTTTTGAGACTTGTTTTTTTTAAGATTTTTTTCTATGCTGTTGACATACAAGAAGAGATATTTATGGGAATTAAAACTTTTGATAATATTGCTTCTATCTTACGTAACGATTTAGAAGCTGAAATCCAAAAGAAATCTAAGTTAGCGATTGCTGCTTCGTGTTTCTCTATTTATGCATATCAGGATTTAAAGAAGCAGTTAGATTCCATAGACGAATTAAGATTTATATTTACTTCGCCAACGTTCTTGGGTGATAAAGACAAGAAAGAACAGCGAGAATTCTACATTCCAAGACTGGAACGTGAGCAGAATCTGTACGGGACAGAATTTGAATTGAAATTAAGAAACAAGTTAAATCAAAAGGCTATTTCCAAAGAATGTGCTGATTGGATTAGGAAAAAAGTCAAATTCAAGACCAATGTTACCCATAGATTTATGAATGGCTTCATAAACATAGATGACAAATTCACATATACACCAATCAATGGTTTTACAACTGCTGATTTAGGTTCTGAAAAAGGCAATGCTTTACTTTCATATGTAAACAGATTGGATGCAGATAATGCCCAAAAATACCTGAACGCATTTGATGAATTGTGGAATGATAATGAACAATTGGTGGATGTTACTGACAAGGTTCTGGAACACATTGAAACAGTATATGCTGAAAATGCACCAGAATTCGTTTATATGGTTATTTTGTATAATATATTCAAGGAATTCTTAAGTGATATTTCAGAAGATGTTTTACCAAATGAAGCAACTGGATTTAAGAACAGTCAAATATGGAATAAATTATATTCATTCCAAAAGGATGCTGCACTTGCCATTATTCATAAATTAGAGAAATTCAATGGTTGTATCTTAGCGGATTCTGTTGGACTTGGTAAAACATTCACGGCTTTATCTGTTATCAAATATTATGAAAACAGAAATAAATCTGTATTGGTATTATGCCCAAAGAAACTTCAAGATAACTGGCAAACCTTCAAACATAATTATGCTAACAACCCTGTTGCCAAAGATAGATTTAATTATGATGTGTTGTTCCATACAGATTTATCAAGGGAATCTGGATATTCTGGTGAAATTGACTTAAGTCGTGTAAATTGGGGCAATTATGATTTGTTGGTGATTGATGAATCCCATAATTTTAGAAATGGTGATTTAGTAACCACAGACGATGAAGATTTGGAACATTTCAACAGATACCATAAATTGATGCAGAAAGTTATCAAAGATGGTGTTAAAACCAAAGTGTTGATGTTATCTGCTACTCCTGTTAACAACAGATTTGTTGATTTGAAGAATCAATTGCAGTTGGCTTATGAAGGTTGCGAAGATGATATTAATGAAAAGCTGAATACCAAGAAACCTTTATCCACAATCTTTATGAATGCACAAAGAGCATTTAATAACTGGAGTAAGCTACCAATAGAACAAAGAAAAACAGATAATCTTTTGAGTATGCTTGAACCAGATTTTTTTGAAGTATTGGATTCTGTAACAATTGCACGAAGCAGAAAGCATATTGAAAAGAATTATAATATGGAAGAACTGGGACGATTCCCTGCAAGATTGCCCCCGCTTAATTACAGACCTGCGTTGACATGTATGCCTGGAATAGAAGTAAATTATTCTGATATATTTGCAAATATAGAAATGCTGAATTTGTCTGTGTATAACCCTTCAAAATATATACTTCCATCCAGATTGGCAGAATATGAAAGATTGTACGGCAAAACAAATGGTAAAGGAATCACCCTTAAAGGTCGTGAAGATGGGGTCAAAAAACTTATGGCTGTCAATCTGTTGAAACGATTAGAAAGTTCTTGGTATTCCTTTAAAATAACAGCTAGCAAGATATTGGCTAATGTTGAAAGCCAGATTGAAAAAATAGAAAAGTATCACCAAAATAACAAGAATGCAGAAGTTGAAGGATTCTATGATCTTGACGAAGATGCAGATGATGTATTATCTGCTGGTGGACGTTACAGCATAGATTTGAAAGATATTGATACCAAAAGTTGGTTGGCAGATTTGAAATCGGATCAAGAAGTATTCCATACACTTATTGATTTGATAAGCAAGATTAAACCAGAATTTGACCATAAATTGGAAGTTTTAGAGGCATTAATTGCCAATAAAATGAAGAATCCAATCAACCCAGGTAACAAGAAATTGCTTATATTTACTGCTTGGGCTGATACAGCAGATTATCTTTATGAACAAATATCCAAGTTCGCAATGAAGGATTTTGGATTGAATACAGGTATGATTTCTGGAACAACAGATGGTAAAACAACCCTAAAAATCAAGAAAACAGATTTCAATACGGTTCTAACATTGTTCTCGCCTAAATCTAAAGATAGGGATAAATTGAACATAGATGTTGATGGTGAATTGGATATTTTGATCGGAACAGATTGTATATCCGAAGGTCAAAACTTACAGGATTGTGACTATGTTGTGAATTATGATGTTCATTGGAATCCTGTGCGTTTGGTTCAAAGATTTGGTCGTATTGATCGTATTGGCAGTAATAACAAATTGATTCAAATGGTGAATTTCTGGCCAGATATGGAATTAGATGAATATATCAATCTGGAAAACAGGGTTACAACCAGAATGGTAGGTGTTGCGATTACAAGTACGGGTAATAATATCATTGGGTATGATAGTGATTTGGAATATAGACGTGCCCAATTAGATAAATTACAAAATGAAACACCTGATTTGGAAGATATGGATACTGGTGTCAATATTATGGATTTGGGATTAAACGAATTCAGAATGGATTTGGTTGGTTATATAAAACAAAATCCAGATATAGAAAAAGCACCACGTGGATTACATGCTGTTGTGCCAGCAACCCCAGATTTACCAAGTGGCAGTATCTTCATTTTAAGAAGTGTCAATAATGCCCATAAAATTGACATACAGAACAGATTACATCCGTTCTATATGGTGTACCTATCTGATGATGGAAAAGTCGTCTGTAACCACCTTGAAGCGAAGAAAATGCTGGATATATTAAGAAAGTTATGCAGGGACAAGAATTCCCCAAACAAAGAATTATGTGCAGCATTTAATGAAGCGACCAAAAACGGCTTTGATATGGAATATTATTCGGATATGTTGAGTTCGGCTATCCAGACCATAATCAAAGTCAAAGATGAATCTGAAATTGACAGTTTGTTTACGTCTGGCGGGACAAGTTTCCTTACCACTGTGATAAACGGACTGGATGATTTTGAATTAATAGCGTTCGTGGTGGTGAAGTAATATGATAGAATTTCCGAAAAGCACTTTTGTTGGTAAATTCCTGTCCAAAGAACAACTCTATAAACGTGATGTTGTTGATGGTGTATTAAAGCAATCTTTGATTGACGATATTGCCAAAATCACCATAGAATACAACTTGTCTTCCAGAACATTAAACGTAGAACCTGGGGCTGTGTTTCCAGAAATAACTGTATTAAAACTGGTGTTAAAGCATAAAAAGTTCAATGAAAAACTGTTGAATGCCATAGATAAATCTATTTTATCTAGTTATGTATTGTTTATATTGGAATTCGAAGACGAACAGTTATTAAGTATCGCATTCAAAGACAAAACCACAGCGATCACAATATCAAAGCGGTGGAATACAGAATGGGCTGATAATAATACATTGGATATTCACGGTTCAACCACAGACCAAATTTATAGGAATTTCATAGAACAAATATCTGGTGGAATGGTTACGGGCAACAATGCGGAACAAATCAAGGACAGTGTTAGCCAAGACCTTGAACGTGATAAGATATTAAAACAGATTGCAAAATTAGAACAAAAGTTGCATTCTGAAAATCAGTTAAACAAACAAATTGAAATTAAACACAAGATTTCAGCACTAAAGGAGAAAATCAATGGATAAACTGAAAATGGAAGCAAGACCAATGGATTCCATATTGGAAAAGGTAGCACAGATATGTCCTGCTGCTGTTCAAGATAATAAAATTGATTTTGAAAGATTGAAACTGGAATTAGCTCCTGAATTAAATGAAGATGCTGAATCTTATAACTTTACATGGGTTGGCAAGAAAGATGCTATTATGGGTGCATCCACTCCAATTCGTAAAACATTAAGACCGTGCAAGGAAGAATCCAAAAACTGGGATACAACCAAGAATTTGTATATTGAGGGTGATAACCTTGATGTGTTGAAATTATTACAGGAATCATACCTGGGCAAGGTTAAAATGATTTATATCGATCCACCATATAATACTGGTAATGATTTTGTTTATTGTGATGATTTTGCAGATTCTTGTGAAGAATATATGGAAAAGAAGGGACAATGTGACGTTGAAACCAATGAAAGGTTATTCAAAAATGATGAATCCAATGGTCGTTTCCATTCTAATTGGTGTACAATGATGTATCCAAGATTAAAGATTGCACGTGATTTGTTGTCTGATGATGGGGTTATTTTTATGTCTATTGATGATCACGAACAAGCAAACCTGAAAAAAATCTGTGATGAAATATTTGGTGAAGGCAATTTTGTTGCAACACTGAAATGGAAAAAGAAGAAACAGCCTTCATTCTTATCAAAAGTTGCAGATGTTATCGAATATATACACATATATTCAAAAAATTATAATGCAATAGGACAATTATGTGCGGAAAATCTAAGTGATTCAGACAAACCTGTTGTTAATGCAAGTAACAAACCTTGTGAAAGAATTATTAGACAAGGTACAAGAGTTAAAGCTGATGTTTCTTTTATCCCTAAAGGTGTGGTTCAAAACAAAACAGCGGAAACAGAATATTTAGACGATGTATCTATTATAAACGGAAGAACAGCAAACGATGTAAGAATAATCGCCAAGTTTAGAACTACTCAGGATGGTATAGATGATTTTTGTAAAAAGGATTTGTTATTCATTACAAAAAATCTTGGACTCCGTAGAGATTTGTCAGAAGACGAAAAAGGGCAAGGAAAAGCAATAACTGATTTGGTTTTAGATTGGGGACAAAACCAAGATGCTACAAACGAATTGAAAAAATTGTTTTCATTAACAGGTGACGGAACCGTTTTTTCTAATCCCAAACCAGTATCTTTGCTAATGAATTTGATAAAAACATCTTCTGATTCTACATCGATAGTTTTAGACTTTTTCTCTGGCTCTGCGACCACTGCCAATGCAGTTATGCAATTAAATGCTGATGACGATAACAACCGCAAATTTATAATGGTTCAATTGCCTGAAAATCTTGATGAGAACCTTAAACATGCAACTGGTCCAGAAAAAACAACAATTCAAAATGCTATCGCTTTATGTGATGAATTGAGTGTGCCACATAAACTTACAGAAGTTGCAAAAGAAAGAATCAGACGTGCTGGTGATAAAATAGTTGCTGAAACTGGTAAAAAGGACCTGGATATTGGGTTCAAGGTATTAAAACTGGATGAAACCAATATGAAAGATGTTTATTATAACCCAGCGGAAACTTCACAATCTGGATTATTGGACAGTGTTGATAATATCAAATCTGATCGCTCTGATTTGGATTTATTATATGGTGTTATGATTGATTTGGGATTGCAATTGGATTTAGATGTATCCGAAATCAAATCTGGAAACACAACATATTACAATGTGGATGATGGTTCCATGGTTGCTTGTTTTGCACAAAATATCCCTGATTCGATAATCAAAGAAATCGCAGAATTAAAACCATTAAAGGTTGTGTTCAGGGATTCTTCATTTGCAGACGCCCCAGCGAAAATCAATGTAACCGAGATATTTAAAACAATATCACCAAACACAAAGATAACAGTATTGTAAGCATTGGGAGATTACAATGGCTCGTGAAATGAAATTACAGTTTAAAAACCAGCAATTTCAAACAGATGCTTGTAATGCTGTGTGTGATGTGTTTTCTGGCCAACCGATGGGAAAACCTTTTTCATACACTCTTGATCCAGGTGTAAGTCCAAGAATGCAAGATTTGTTAATGTTGGATGCATTTGCTAACCAGGGTATTAAAAAACGTGAATCTGACATACTGGAATCCATAAGAGAAGAACAAATAGATTCTGGATTGCAGCCATCCAAAGAATTAGAAGGAGATGGTCTGAATCTGACAGTGGAAATGGAAACTGGTACAGGGAAAACTTTCACATATATCAAAACAATGTATGAATTAAACAAAAGATATGGTTGGACTAAATTCATAATTGTTGTTCCGTCCGTGGCAATTCGTGAAGGTGTTAATAAATCTTTCCAAGTTACTGCAGATTATTTTCAACAGGAATATGGCAAGAAAATCAGGTATTTTATCTATAATTCACAACGTTTGGGTGAAGTGGAAAACTTCGCAACCAGCAATTCTATAAACTGTATGATTATTAATGTCCAGGCATTTGCAGCACGTGGTAAAGATGCTCTGCGTATTCATATGGCACTGGATTCCTTCAAAGGTAGACGGCCAATCGATGTTATCAAAAAGACTCGTCCAATTATGATATTAGATGAACCACAATCAATGGAAGGGCCAGTTGCAAAAGAGATGATGACGAAGTTTGACCCATTGTTTATATTGCGTTATTCTGCAACGCACAGAAATCCATATAATATGGTTTATCGTTTGGATGCTTTGGATGCTTATAACCAGAAATTAGTTAAAAAGATAGAAGTGCGTGGGGTTTCAATTATTGGTGACAGTGCAACTTCTGGATATTGTTATTTGTCCAAAATCAATACTTTCAAAGATAAAAATCCAACTGCAACAATGGAAATTGATTGCAAAAATGCCGATGGTATGCCCAAAAAGAAAGTAATGACTTTTGAAGAAGGGCATAACCTGTATGAAAAATCTGGTAAATTGGACGAATATAAAACTGGTTGGGTTATAACTTCTATTCGTGCTGACCAAGATTATGTTGAATTCCAAAATGGAACCAAAGTATTTGTCGGTGATGTTGTTGGCGATGTTAACCAAGATCAATTACGCAGAATACAAATTCGTGAAACTATCCGTTGCCATTTGGATAAAGAACAAGAATTGTTTGACAAGGGTATAAAAGTGCTATCTCTGTTCTTTATTGATGAAGTAGAGAATTATAGACCTGATGATACTGAAAAAGGCAAATATGCCGAGATGTTCGAACAAGAATATGAAGCCCTGAAAGCAGCTAAACTGCAAGAATTAGATTTTCAACCAGAATATAAAGAATTCCTGGAAAAGACCAAAGCAGAAACTGCACACCAGGGATATTTTGCAAAAGATAAGAAAGGCAAATACAAGAACAGTAAAGAATCTTCGGTTGGTGAAGAAGAAGTGCGGGCTTATGACTTGATTATGAAAAATAAAGAAAGATTGTTATCAAGGGATGAACCTGTTCGTTTCATATTCTCACATTCTGCCTTGCGTGAAGGTTGGGATAATCCAAACGTATTCCAAATCTGCACATTAAAGCAAAGTAATAATGACATATCCAGAAGACAAGAAATTGGTCGTGGACTCAGATTGTGCGTAAATCAAAATGGCGAAAGAATGGATTCTTCTGTATTGGATGATGTCCATAAAATCAATATTTTGACAGTTATTGCTTCTGAATCTTATGAAAACTTCGTCAAAGGTTTACAGGATGATATTGCCAAAGATTTGAAATACAGACCACAAACTATCACTATTGACTTGTTCCAAGGCAAAGTTGTTCGTTTGGAAAATGGCGAAAGCATAACATTAGACCCTGTTAAATCTCAAAATATAGTATTTTCTTTGATGTCTAATGGGTATATTGATTCCAAGGGGCATTTGACTGAAACATATTATTCTGATGTTGCAAATAACACTGTTAAATTACCAGAAGAATATAACAAAGATGATGTTGCAAAGATATTGGATTCTGTATACAAACCAATTGAAATTGTCAACGGAAATAAAACCAAGGTTGAAGTAAAATTAAATAAAAACAATCTGGAAAAGAAAGAATTCCAAGAACTTTGGAAAAGAATAAATAAGAAATCAGCATATACTGTGGAATTTGACACTGATGAATTGGTGAAAAATTCTATAAACGCCATAGACCACAAACTACAGGTTACTAAATTATCAGCGGTTATCACTCGTGGTTCCATGGACAAGATAGATTCTGTAAAAGCACTATCCGAAGGAACTGCTTTTGATACTGCCAAAACCTACAGGGAAGAAATTAAATCTGCTGAAATTGGATTGCAATATGATTTGATTGGTAAAATTGTAGAAAATACCCAATTAACCAGAAAATGTGTTGCTGAAATTCTTAAGGGTATATCCGCAGATAAATTTGAAATGTTCAAACAGAACCCAGAAGATTTTATTGCCAGGGTATCAAATTTGATCAATGAACAAAAGGCAACCGCAATTATCCAACACGTTACTTATAACTTATTGGATGATGAATATGGAACAGATATATTTACTGCTCCAGATTTGAAGGCAACTTCTGATAATTCTGTTTCTACCCCAGTAAAACATATATATGACCACGTGATTGCAGATTCTGACATAGAAAAGAAAATGGCCACTTCTTTAGAAACAAGTGACGATGTGGTTGTTTATGCGAAATTGCCAAAGGGCTTCTTTATATCGACACCTGTTGGACATTATAATCCAGATTGGGCAATAGTGTTTAAACAAGGGTCTGTAAAACATATTTACTTTATTGCTGAAACAAAGGGTTCAATGCAATCAATGGAATTACGTTCTATAGAAAAAGCAAAAATAGAATGTGCCAGAAAGCATTTTGCACTTATCAGTAATGATGAAGTTAAATATGATGTTGTCAAAGATTATCAAGAATTATTAAGAATTGTTTCCTGAGTGAACTTAAGAATAAAAAAACAATAAGGGTAAATAAAATATGACAACGTGTAATATATTAGAATATTTGGGTATCGGTGGAGATTATATAATAAAAACAGCGGTTGGGTTATTAACTAGTTGGCCGTTTATTGTATTAGTAATTTTCTGGAGTCTCAGAAGACATTTTGTGGCCATGTTAAAGAAAATTAAAGATGATTTACGGGTAAAAGATAATAAGTTTTCTCTTGGGGATACAAATCAGCCAGATATACATAATAGTACACAAGATAGGTTATTTGATATACCTGCTTCTACATCAGACAAGAAATTGAAAAAAAGAAGAATCGAATACAATCTTCCAGAATTACCTGATACAGGGTTGAAAGCATATACTTTAGAAATAGAAAATAAGCTAAAGAAAGATTTGGCAGAATCACCGTACAAAAAAATAGACATAATGGTTAGGGATTCTACAAATTATAGGATAGCAACTGAGTTTGAAAGAATATATAGAATTATATTTGGCAGTCAAATACGTTTGTTGCGACATTTAGATGCTACAAAAGTTTTAACGAAGAATGAGGTAGTTAAATTTTTTAAACAAGAAAAACGGAAAATGCCAGATAGTAATGTTGAATTAGAGCCATGGATTAAATTTATAGTTTCTCAAGGCCTTATGGATTATAAAGATGATGAATATAAAATTACAAACAAAGGACAAGCATTTATAGCTTATTTAGCTCTTTTAAATTACGAAGATAGACTTTGGTAAAAAGGGGATTTTATGGTACAACATATTTCTATTCGTGTTCCTTGGACAGATAATGGTTTTATTGGTCGTGTTTGTGATTGCCCATTAAAGAATTATGCTTGTCACAGATTAAAGGCTATAGCGTCTAACCCTTCTTTGTTGTGTCAAAACCCTGGTATAGAAGCCAAAGACTTTTGTGATTTGGATAATAAAGATAAACGTTTTTCTTTGCCTTGTATAACAGAAGGAAGGGCGTTTATGTCTGATAAGGAAATCACTTTAGAATGTTCTCATAATTATGCTAAATATGGGTATTATTCCCATCGTGATTTTATATCTAGTGTTCAGTATATACCCCCTTATACATTGGTTGCTCGTCCTTTTAGATGGCTTATGCGGGGAAAAGATCAAGCAAGATCAAGCGGTAATTTATTAAGGGAACTTAATAATATTCCAGATATAGACGATCAAATTGCTTCATTGTTAATAAGAAACGAAAATGGTACAGGTGAACCTGTTGGTAAAGCTTGGGTGCAAAATCCCAAGACACAGGAACAAATTTTTACTAAGTTTTTTGAAGACGTTGTACCAAATAAATCTTTATGTTTTATATACGCTAAATCTGTACCATACGTTGAGGATAGCGACAGAATATTGTTAGGAATAGCTGTTGTAGATAAAACAGTAGCTTTACCGCAAAAACATTCAAAAAGGGACGGAGCCACGTCTCCATTAGAATCCTTTACTTGGGAGTGTATGGTTCAACATAAAATAAGAAAAAAAGGTAGTAATTTTTTGGTTGACGACAACGGAATTTTTGGAGGTTTCTTATTACCATATGCTCAAATCATAGAACAAATAGAATCTGCTCAGAATAGTAAGGATAGAGAAAAATACATAAAAGATTTACAGAATACGGTTGTTACTGTTCCTGGTGATTTTAGAGATGATTTTTCATATGCATCAGAACATGTTTCTCATGATGCTGCTATATCTGTATTGTTGCAGACGAAAAAATCTTTAACAAATATATCCGAATTAGGCTATATAAAAACAAATCTGATTGATTGTATTTCCTGGGTTGATAAAGAAATAGATTTTCTATGGCAGGATCGACCTGTATATCCAAACTTAGGAATTATGCTATCTGTTGTGTTAGATGGGGTGCCTGGTTGTTCAGTGGCGAAAGAATTAAATGAATATATACAAAATCATACAGACAAAGATCTTTTTAAGGTGCTTACAGAATGGATTTCTGCAAAACAAAGTCCTTCTGGGATAGAGTTTACTCGTAATCATCAGATTATTTGGAATCAATCTATTGTTTCAGATTTGCATCTTTTAGAGTCTTTTAAACGTATATCAAGAACTTATATATCTTTTGATCAAGCAAGATGCTTGTGGAATAAAATTATAAATAATTCTCTAAATATAACCAAAAATCCATATACCATATATACATCAAGTATTTATGAAGAAGATAATAAAAAAATATCGTTGTATTATGTAGATACGGCATTTTTTGTCCCAAAACAATACAGAACGAAGTTTTTTGGTAACTCACAAGATTATATAGATTCTGCGAACGATCCGTATCGTGTTGCAGGTTTTGCTACATATGTTTTAGCAAATGCTTGTTCTGAGGGGCATACTTATTTGCCGATAGATGAGCTTATAAAACGTATATCAGATGTTAATGTGCAAGAAACTTGTGTAACAGATTCTTCCACTTTAAAATTATACGATAATGAGTATTTTAGTGGTTTGATACATGTAACAGAAAATACAAATGGGCGTTTTTATAAATTAAATTATTATTATGGTTTGGATATAAAGATAAACCAGATGGTTGATGAACGTATAATGTTGCCTCCTTTAGGTTTTGATAAAAGTAAATTTAATATTAAATTACCAGATGGAGTTCGAAGCAATCAAGATGCTATAAAAGAACAGTTTGTAGCAGCAGAATCTATCGCTACATCTGCTATATCTGTATTATGTGGACCTGCAGGGACAGGAAAAACCACTTTGTTAACAAATTTATGCAGATCGTTTACAAACAAGGTGTTATTATTAGCACCAACAGGTAAAGCTCGTGTGCGTATGCAACAAAATATTGCTCAAACAGTTGTTGCAGAAACCAATACAATTGCAGGTTATTTAGTCAAACTTGATTCTATAGAACCTGGTAAAAAATGCTATGATTATTATACAGGACGTTATTTGCTTCCAAAGCAGTATGACGAAGAGAGTGCTGATTTAGATGTAATTATTGATGAATCCTCTATGCTCACAGAGGAAATGTTTGGGGCTTTACTTGTTGCATTACAAAAAGCTAGGAGGGTAATATTTGTTGGTGATATATCACAACTACCACCTATCGGAGCAGGAAAACCATTTTATGAGTTAGCAAATAAGTTAAAGCAGATGAATCATGGTTTTGCGGAGTTGAAAACACAGGTGCGTTTCTTAAATAATAGGAACACAAATCCGTTAGATGTTGAATTAAGTAAGCACTTTTCTTTAGATAGTGATATTCGTTTGCAAGCAAAAGATGAAGTATTTAAACTATTAGACCAAACCTCGACAGATGAACGTTTGTCTTTTGTAGAATGGGAAAATCCTGAAGAATTAAGAATCAAGTTAGCAGAAGTTTTGAAAGAAGAATTAAATATGAAATCTGTAGATGATATATGGGACTTCAACAAAAGTTTGGGAGCTGCAGAATGGGAAGGAAAACAATATTTTTGGTGTGGAAATGAACATAATAACAGGTTTGGTATAGGAGATTTTGCCGACAAGTGGCAGATTATAGCCCCTTTAAGAAACAGATTTGATGTTGGAACAGTTGGTATAAATGCTTTTATACATGAAAAATACAGATCTGATATGTTAAAGAACGAAAAAGAACAAAAACCAAATTATAAATGTCCAGATTTGCTGCCTTTACCTGGTGATATTATAAGAGGAGATAAGGTAATAAATCTTATTAATACAAAAATATGGCCTGCAAATAAACCCGAAAATTTAACTCGAAACATGGCTATTCCTGTAGCAAATGGAGAAATCGGAATCCTTGGACAAGCAAAGGCCTTTGATAAGATACGGTATGGTGTAGAATTTTCTTCTCAACAAATGAAGTGTTTCCTTTACACAGAAGGAGATTTTGAGGAAGACGGAAACCCAATATTAGAATTGGCTTATGCTATAACAGTTCATAAATCTCAAGGTAGTGATTTTGATACTGTTATATTAATAATGGGGCAGCATATGCCTTTAGAAAGTCGAGAAATGCTGTATACTGCTTTAACTAGACAGAAGAAAAGACTTGTTATTTTGTATAACGGAAGTGTTGAATCTTTGAAAGATCTAAAACAAGATTCTAAATCTTCATTATTGACAAGGTATAGCGATTTGTTTGAACCTGCTAAAATTATCAGTTTTGATGAAGGTAGTGCATCAGATAAATCGAAGTATATCCATGTAACCGATAAAGGTGAAAGGGTTATATCAAAATCAGAGGTTATTGTTGCTAATACGTTGGCTCGGCACGGGATAAAATATTCTTACGAAAAACCATTGAAATTGGAAGGAAGAGACAAACCAATAAAACCTGATTTTACTATAGAATACAACGGAAAAACATATTATTGGGAGCATCTCGGAATGTTGTCTCAAGAATCCTATAGAAACAAATGGATGTTGAAATTGGAATTATATCGTAAAAACAATATAGAACCAATAACAAGTAAAGATGATGTAAATGGTGGAATCGATAGCAAGGAAATCGAGAATATAATTAAAAAGCAAATATTAGAAGAATAGGAATCTCTTAGAAACTTTCCTCATGCTTTAATTACGGTATTCCTTGTTCAAGATTTTTTGCTCTTGTTCTTTGACGTATCTTTCAAACCTGCTTCCTTTGAGGCTTCTTTCTTCAAATGCTTCTGGGGCAGCCTGCATGAGCATACTTAACTTATTTATCAAATCAGCAATCATCTTAAGTTCAAACTCTTTATCCAGGAACTCTATATTTACAGGAATGTCTATAGACGAAAATTCGCCACTTTCATCAAAAGATACAATAAATCCAGAAATTTGGATATAATTATCTAAAACTAATACTACTTCTTGCTTGTTTACGTTTCCATCCTTTGCTTCTGTCTTTAATTTTGTAATTTGCATGATAAACCTCTCATATTTAATAGAACTCGTTTTTAATTCCAAAAATATGTGTCTGGAGTTTTTTTGTTGTTCTATATACATAAGCTAGGTGATGAATTGATAAGATCTTGATGTTTTTTGTCTCCTATGGTTGGTCAGGATTTTATTGGTCTATTGTCTAATCCTTTTGTTTATAGAGTTGACATCGCCTAGCTTTGTAAAAGTGCCAAAATGCACGTTTCTATTTGTGTTTATTTTGGTATCTCTACCAGAATATCTTCTAAATAACTAATAGTGCATATACCGTTTCTATATATCTCGTTTGTGCCGTCACCAAGACAAATAGGGGCAACATAGCATTTATAACGATCATCAATAAAATAATTATTTTTAAAATCGGTTGCGTTATATGTTTGTAGTTTTTCCCTGTTGTCGACTTGCTTTACAAAAACCTGACAGACATTTCCTTCGGAATCACAAAAACGTATATTGTCGAAAGGCCAGTCATCCAGAAAGATGTTACATGAAAATATTTCCATCTCTTTGCTTTCCATTGCACCAATTATTGTTCTTACGGAAATAAGAAGTCTTTCGTATGTGGATATTGGTGTCGGATCATCAGATGCGACAGTTAAAGGATTTATTTCTTGTTCTGTCTCTACGTCCACCAATTTTAAAGCTACAGAAAAGGTTCGTGATATACCTGTATCTTTTCCATAAATATATAAAAAGCACGGAATAAACTTATACTCATATGAGTAGCTTATGAATTCTTCTATTGGATTTATTTCATCAGGTGGAAATTCTTCTTCTTGTCGTTCTCCATTGATGAAATACACAAATTTTATAGCAAATACAGAGTTTTTATACTGGAAAATCAGATCTGCAAATGATTTTTCGTTTGTATTGGTTTTTAACCACGAGAAATCCTTGGCCTGTTTCATAATTTTGTTTTCGATATGTTTCTTTGCTAACTCTGTGACTGTATATGGACAAAAAAATCCTTCCCCTCTGAAAGCTATTCTGGTGTCCGGGTTGCAGTTTTGTACTTTTACCCCCATTTTTATTTTATTATTTATTATATTGTTAGACATAATGTACTCCTTAGGTTTAGTAATTATTATTTGTACGTGTTATCTGTACATATAAATAGAACTCGTTTTGTAAAAATATTTTCTGAAAAATTTTTTTAGTGGTTGAAACAGGAGATAAAATAACAAACTATTTGCTATACAATGTGATTATATGCTATGCTTATACATATTCAGAAAAGGGATATGTTTTCGGTACTAGGCTCACAACTTCCCACAAAAGTACTGTATATAAGCAGTTTTTTATTAATTTTTATGAGTGCACTTTCATATGTTTTTGAGGTTCTTATATATAAGAATATAAGGAATATTATGATCAATAATAAGATGCTTTATGAATGTCCTTTGATCACTGTGGCAGAACTTGCAGATATGTTACATCTTAGTAAAAGCTTCCTGTACCATGATATTTATAAAGCCAAACAAAAACACACTAGACCTTTGTTACCTCATATAAAGCTGGGTGGACGTATCTTTTATAGAACTAGCGATGTCAAAGACATGATAGATAAAGAATTCAGTAAACCCATAAACTTTTTTTAGATCTTCTGTTTCTAGTTATCCTTTCGTTATTTATTGATTATTGTATATCGAATCATCTTTAAAGTTATCCACTTGGCTTTGTCTAAAACCTTTCCTTTTATAATATTTGGATGCTTCATTATAACAAACCAGACAGATAACCATGAGAATATTATCTCATAAAGCTTAAAAGTTGTCGCTTTGACTGAAGTATAAAAAGGTGTCCCAAATCCAGTAGTATATATTTGTTTAATTTTTGGTGTTTTATTTACATACTGTTCCCAATCAATATTAAACCATGTCTTTAAATCAAATATATAGCTTTTTTCTTGCTCTGCTGTTGTTTCTTTTAGATTTTTTAGCATATATGCCAATAATCCTGGTTTATAATAAACCCTTTGAATTTTAAATACAGTTTTATAAAATTTGTGTTTTTTTATAACTGCAGATGCTGCCATATCTAATTGTGTTATAATGTTGTCTTGTATGCGTTCTTTCCACGTTGGTTCCCAATCAATAGTAAATAAATGTAAATGATAAAAACCTTTTTCACAACACTCCATAACTCCTTTAAAAGGTAATGCACAACCAGGTTTCTTCCATCTATTAGATCCTACAAAATAGTACTCAAATTCCCTGAGGATTTGTCTATATAATTTCTTAGCTAAATCATGATTACGAGTTCTTTTTAATCCCTCTTTATTGGCGTGCGGTAATTTTATTGTAATAAAATATGTTGGATTATATTGACTTAGATAATCAAACCATAATTGTTGATATCTTGTTAAAACTATGTTTTCGGGATTATCTGTTTCTTCAGATATCTTTTGTCTGAATTTTCCGTTATCGGTATAATCAAATTCACCACCATAAACTCTTAATAACTCTTGTAGAGATAAATGATATTTTTTCTTATCCCACCCTGTATAAAAAGACCTTGTTTTTATTACTTCACCATACTTAGATATGAATATTTCTAAGTCTTCATTACTTAATGATTTTATATTTATGGTTGGTTTCAATTAATCCTCCCTATATATTATTAGTATTATTATTAATAGTATTACAACCCGCCAATTTCTCTTGCATTGTGGGTTGATTGTTTTTGTCCGATAATCCAATTGATATAAACAGAATTTCTATCACAGATTACCTCTAATGTTAGAACTGTTATGTTAGTAACAGTGTCTCGTTTTGTGCTTTGTTTTGTATGAAATACAGAGTGCTATGAAATGCGTTATTGCTTTATATTGTCGCAATTTGAATTGTATGTGCGGCTCTGTATTTATCCAACGTGCTCTTTAAATAGCAAACCTTCTTCCCGTCTTTAAAGTAGGGAAGGTCTTCTTTGCTACCCTTACACCTATATACTGCCAATACCCCAGTAGTAGTCCCTAAGTATTTAGCAGCTTCAGCAGTGCTCATAAGAGGGTCAAAATTTTCTTCAGTTTCGTACATTTTTACTCCTTTATTTGTGTGCAGTATCTAATGCTACTGCAGGCGTTGTTAAAAAGAAAAACCAGTGATTCGGTCTTTGTTACAGAAGTAATGGTACTGCATTAAAAATAAAAGTCAAGAAATAATTCAATAAAATGTATTTTTGGCAGATTTTAGCGGGTTATAACAGGTTTTATAGGGGCCGTATTTCAATAATACGATTCGGCGGATGTTTTGGTTCAAAAAGGGGTTTTTGTATCAGATTTTGAAGTATGGCAAGAAGAACACGATGATTGGAAAAATCCATCAAAGTTTCCGTCAGATATTCGTACAAAACGTACATACTATCTTTCCAATGACATGCAAGAAATTATAACAAAGTATGGTATAGATTGGTTTGTTGTAGCAAATATGGATGTTTAGTAAGTATAAATATTATGATTGACAAAGCTGAATTTTTTGTTATCTATTGATTTATCAGCCATTTTATGGTATAATCTCTACAAGAGAGATGAAGATGAAAAAATTATCTATAAAACAGATTTTGCAGGTTTTGTACTATATTCAACACAATGCCCCTTCTTGTGCAAAAAGCACAGATATTATGTACTTATTAAAAATGGTGTTTTTTGCCGTTAGGTATCATATACGTAATTATGGAACCCCTTTTTTAAATGTTACATTTTATGCCATGATGAACGGACCTGTTGCATCAGAGATAAAAGATATACTTGAACATAAAATGCCTTTTAATTGTGATGATGGTCAATCATATCTTTTAGATGAGATTGAAACCATTGGTGATTATGACTATGAAGTAAAAGAACAAAATATTGACGAGCTGTCCCCATCTTTTTTGGAAAGTTTAGATTTTGCTTTGCGTAATTTTGGAAGGTGTTTACCGTTTAAGTTAAGTGATATTTCTCACAACTATCCAGAATGGAAAAAATACGAGAAAATTCTTATGGCAGATGACGATAAAAAGAAAAATCGTGTTTTAATGCATTATGTTGACTTTTTTGACGATCCAGCAGAATTGCATGATATATCGCAAGACCCATTTGCAGATGATAAAGAATTTCTTCAAACTTTAAAACAGGACTATATTGAGAATGCAGTTGCCTGTTGAGATTGTTAATTTTGATAGGTGGTATGCATTTAAAGGTCCTTTACCTACTGAAGATAAAGAACATAGAATTGTTATCATTTATAAATTAGGGGAAATAGTAAATTATTTCTACGTCACGTCTTATCAGTCGGAAGAAGAAAAGAAAAAAATTAATACAGCAAATAAAAAAGATATAAGTTCTGTAGCAGAACTAAAAAGGGAAGATTGGGACGCTTTAACAAAAGATTCTTGTATACAATGTAATTTGTTGCATAGGCATCAAATAAAAATATCAGATTTACAAATTAGATACACTTTAGGTCAAATTCAATATATTGGCATTGTACCAGACGCAGTAAAATCAAAAATAATAAGTGCTACTTGTTCTTCCCATACATTTACGGATGATGAAAAAAAATTATATACAGTTTAAAATATGTTATAACAATAATGTTAATAAATACCTATTTTAACATTATATATGTAATATGCAAAAATCTAGGATTTCAAATTTTGATAAAAAATTAGCGATAAAATTGGTAGGATTATTAACCATAATTAACAGAAATTAATCAATTTAGTTGGATTCCAGTAGGATTTTAAAAAGGGCTTCAAAACAAAAAGTCTTGAAAGCCCCGGAAATCTGGCTCGGGCAGTTGGATTCGAACCAACGACATACGGATTAACAGTCCGTTGTTCTACCGACTGAACTATGCCCGAATAGCAAGGAATATAATATACCTGTTTGATTTATAAGTCAAGTGTTTTTATTAAACTTTTGACGGTAAAAATTGGTTGATTTTTGCATGTGTTCGAATCGTTTGTGGTATGTTAAAACTTAAGTGCGTTTTAATATTTTTAATATTGTTTTCTAATTATAATAGAAACGGTTGCAATATAATATTAAATATGATAATATTCCGATGTGAATCTAATTAGAAACGGAGGTTTAGATCATGACACATGCTCAAGTATGGCAAGCAATAGAAATGTTCGCGCACGAACGAGGGTTTACTTGTTCGGGGTTGGCGCGTCGCAGTGGACTTAATGCAACAACGTTCAACAAAAGCAAAAGGTTTTCGTCAAACGGTCGTCCACGTTGGGTTTCTTTGGAAAGTATTGCAAAGATAATACATTTTGCGAATATATCAGCCACAGATTTTTTCAAATACGTTGATGCGGCACCTAAAAAGATGAAATAGGTTGGAATCTATAAACCCAGATTTGATATCAATAACAAATATTTTTTGATGATTGTTGTGCAATTAACCAATTTGGTTTTTCTGGAACAGAAAATTGTTTGTTGTCCCATTGCATTTTGAAATATCCTGCATTTGGCATTCCGCCACGTTCAAGTTTCCAATTTGTAAATTCTTGTATTAAAACCTTTACAACACCACTATGTGATGCGATGCCTATGTTTTTTGCGGCGGTGTTTTTCATAATTTCCATCATTGTTTCAAGTATGCGTTTTTTGAACATATTGTAACTCTCACCTTTTTCAGGGATAAAATCATCATCTTTAATCAAAGCTCTGGGAACGTATACAATATCAGAACTTAAATTCAAAGGTGTATCTTTTGGATCTTCTGTTAAACGAACAATATGCCCGCAGAAAGTGCCAAGATTCCATTCGGATAAACCGTTTTTAGGTATTACTTTTATATTGTTGTGTTGAGCAACTATTTTTGCTGTTTCCATCGCGCGTGAAAGTGGCGAAGAATATATACAATCCAATTTTATATATGACAATTTGTGTGCTAAATCTTGTGCTTGGGCAATGCCATTAGCGTTCAATGGTATGTCCAGATAACCTTGCATACGTTTTTGAACATTGTAATCTGTTTCGCCGTGCCTGAAGATATAAATATTGCGTGCCATAGAAAAAACTCTCTTTGGTTTATTTGTTTCAAAGCCATATCAAAAGCATTTGTACCGTCTTTGCATTTTATATCAGGTTTATAACCGTGTAATTCAAAATTATCATATTCCAATATTCTGTATAACATACCAGTTCTGATAATCAATTTACTTATCGGCAGGTATGTTTGTGCCACATGGCCAATAATATCACAAAATGGGAATATAAACAAATCATAAAGTCAAAATTTGATAGGTTTGTTTTTTTAAAAAATGCTTTTCAAATTATTTTTATTTTGCTAGGATAAAATTCAGAAGTAGATAATGTAAGAGGGGCCCTTATGAAATTTTATATAGCATTTATTGCTGGAATGATTCCTTGGTTGGCATTTGGCGCTGACGATTGTGCGACAATGCGTCAGGTTCCGGAAGGCGTTCAATCTTTGCAAGATGTGATTAATTTAGGCCTTTGTCGTAATCCACAAACAGCAGCAGCGTATGCGGCATTGCGTTCCAGTCATTTTAATAAAAATGCGGCATATGCAAATTATTTGCCGTCTGTATCTGCTGGCGTGAATGCTAATAAAAATTTTTCACAGAGCAAAGATACCAAGAATCCAAATTATGATTGGAGTTATGGTGGTTCTATTTCAGCATCTTATTTGATTTTTGATTTTGGAAAACGTGAATCTGATTTTGCACAAACGTTGGCAACATATCGTGCGGCAGGTTTTGATTACAGTGAAACAGTTCAAAATTTTGTTTATGGTTTGGTTGGTGCATATTATGAATTGTTAAATGCAGATGCCGATGTTAAAGCTGCAGAATCTGCATTAAAGGTTGCCCAAACCGCAAAAGATACTGCCGATAAAAAATACAAGGCTGGCGTTGTGGCAAAGGCTGACGTATATAAGGCGGAAACAACACTTGCTTCGTCTCAGTTGGCATTGGAACGTTCCAAGAATAATCGTGAAATAACCAAGGGCACTTTGTTAACAAAACTTTCGTTCCCTGCGAACCAAGAAATAAAAATCGCAGATATGTCTTCATCATTTGGAAGTGAAGCAGAAAGCGAAAGTATCGATGAATTGATAAAAATTGCACGTGAAAAAAGACCTGATTTGTTAAAAGCATCGGCGAACAAAGATGCGGCATGGCATAAAAGAAACGCTGCATTCTTGAAAAACTTACCATCAATTTCTGCCAGTGGCAGTGTCGGTTGGGGTGATGAAAATTTACCTGGTGTGTTTGAACTTGATTCAAATCGTATGAATGGTTCGATTGGTATTCGCGCATCAATGCCTTTGTTCGCAGGGTTCGCAAATGTATATGGTGTTCGTGCAGCAGAAGCAGATTTAGAACGTGCAGAATACAACGAACAACAAACAAAAAATGCGGCAATGATGGATGTGTTCACTGCGTATCAAAATTATAAAACCGCACAAACTGTTTTGAAACATACGGGTGCACTTCTTAAATCTGCAACAGAATCTGAACGTGTTACCGCCGGAATGTATAAAGTAGGGCGTGCCACAATGCTTGATTGGCAAACAGCTCAGGCTGAATTGATTAACGCACAAAAACAAAATAATGCTGCGAAATATGATTTGTTTGTAAAACGTGCAGCGGTTGCGCTGGCAATCGGTGATATAAAATCTGAATTAGAAGGAATGAAAGATGAACAATAAGAGAAAAAATTGGTTCTTGCGTCATAAATGGTTGGTTATATTTTTAATCGCCGTTGTTGTTGTAGTATGTGCTTTGCACACCACGGGCAAAAAAGTAGCGGCAAAAAAGAATTATGTAACTATGGACGTTACACGTGGTGATATCTCACAAACTGTAACCGCCACTGGTGAAATTATGCCGTTGAACACGGTCAGTGTTGGTTCTCAGGTTTCTGGCACAATCGAAGAAATTTTTGTTGATTATAATTCAACTGTTAAGAAAGGTGACAAATTATTAACAATCGAACCATCGGTATTACAAGCTTCTGTTGATGAAGCCAAGGCTACGCTGGACAGTGCTGTATCACAACGTAATTATGCTAAAAATGAATATAATCGTAATAAAACACTTTACAAAGATGGGTTTATAGCGCGTTCTGAAATGGAACAATCACAAACACAATATGAACAGTCTGAATCTTCTGTTATTCGTGCGCAATCTCAATATGACAAAGCGGTAACTAATTTGGGATACGCAACGATTATATCACCAGTTGATGGAACTGTTATTTCAAGAAAGGTGGACAAAGGTCAAACTGTCGCGGCTTCGTTCCAAACACCTGATCTTTTTGAAATTGCCGAAGATTTAACAAAAATGCAAATTGAAACCGCGGTTTCAGAAGCAGATATTGGCGTTATCAAACAAGGACAACCTGTGACATTTACCGTTGATGCGTATTCTTCACAAACATTTGAAGGTTCTGTTCGTCAAATTCGTTTGTCGCCAACAATGACTTCAAATGTGGTTGTTTACACTGTTGTGATAGACGTGGATAACAGCGATTTGAAATTAATGCCGGGTATGACAGCATTTGTAACAATTGTTGTAAATGCCGCTAAAGATACTTGGAAAGCAACTAATTCTGCATTTTTGTTGCGTAACTTTAACGGTATTATTGATGTATCAAGTGAAGCCATCAATCCAACAAATCATTTAGCAATTCAAAGAAATGGCGAAATCATACTTGTTCCATATACAAAAGGAATTGCTACTGCCACAGAAACACAAATCATATCTGATGAAATAAAGCAGGGCGATAAAATCGTTGTTGGTTATATCGGACAAGAATCTAAAAGTAAAAAATCTGGTAATAATCGTGGTGGTATGATGGGCGGTCCTGGTGGTGGTCCGCGTTAAGGGTAAAAAAATGAAGCAAGCACCAATTATATCAATGAAAAAAATTTGTAAAAGTTTTCCGCTGGAAATCGGTGGTGAACAACAGGTTTTATTTGATATAACTTTTACAATAAACAGTGGTGAATTTGTTGCTATTATGGGCCCATCTGGTTCCGGTAAATCAACTTGTATGAATATTGTTGGGGCATTGGACAGCGCGACATCTGGGATATATGAATTATACGGCAAAGATATAACAACACTTTTACCAGATGAATTGGCCACAATCAGAAATGAATATATCGGTTTTGTTTTTCAGAATTTTAATTTGTTACCAAAACGCAATATTTTGGACAATGTGATGTTGCCTTTGATGTATCGTGGTTTACCAATGGAAGAACGTTTGTCGCGTGCACGTGAAATGTTGAAATTGGTTGGACTTGAAAATTTTGAAACTTATTTGCCAACACAATTATCGGGCGGTATGAAACAACGTGTCGCAATTGCGCGTGCATTGGCTGGCGATCCAAAATTAATATTGGCGGACGAACCGACTGGCGCACTTGATTCAAAAATGGGTAATGAAATATTAAAGTTTTTCAAGAAATTAAACAAAGAACTTGGTATCACAATTGTTATGATTACACACGAATTTGAAATCGCTAAATATGCTAATCGTGTGATTCATATTTATGATGGTCGTATTACCTATGATGGACCAATACCAAGAAACGAATCTGTGTTATTAAAATCGGAAAAAAAGGCGCATAAAAAATGACATTTTATGACATTATGCATGAATCTTGGCTGTCTATATCTGGAAATAAAATGCGTTCATTTTTGACAGTGCTGGGTATTGTTATTGGTATTATGGCGGTTGTTATAATGGTTGCAGTTGGTGAAACTGTTCAACAATCTATCACAGATCAATTTTCATCACTTGGAACTAATACAATAATGATACGTGCAGGTGCAGCACAAAGTGGTGGTGTTCGTTCTGGAAATCGTATGACATTAACAATGGATGATGTTAAATATTTATCGCAATTACCAGATGTTGCGGCTGCAAGTCCTGTTGAAAACAGTGCAGCCCAGGTTGTATATGGAAATAAAAACTGGTCTACATCAATGGTTGGTGTATATCCAGGATACGCAACAGTTCAAAATATAGAAATGTCTTATGGGGCCTTTATTGATGAATCTGCTGTCCGTAATGCATCGACTTATGTTGTCATTGGCCCAGATACAGCCGAAGAGTTAGGTATGCCTAAAAATCCAGTTGGTGAAATTATTCGTGTCCGTAATACACCACTTACAGTTATCGGTGTAACCAAAGCAAAAGGTGATTCTGGTATGGGGTCCCAGGACGATATGTTAATTGTTCCAATAACAACATTGAAAAAACGTATCAATGGTTCGCGTTTCCCAAATTCTGTGGGGACAATTTCGTTGAAATTATATCAAGACGCAGATAACAATATTGCGACAGATCAAATAACAGCACTGCTGCGTCAACGTCATAAATTAAAAGAAACTGATGCTGACGACTTTCAAATTACAGATATGAAACAAGTTATGGAAACAATGTCCACTGTTACGGGTTATTTAACTTTGCTTTTAATAGCAATTGCAGCCGTTTCTTTGTTGGTTGGTTCAATTGGAATTATGAATATGATGTTGGTGTCTGTTGCAGAACGTACACGTGAAATCGGTATTAGAAAGGCTATCGGCGCTCAAGAAAGTACAATCGTTACACAGTTCTTGTCTGAATCAATTTTGATTTCTTTCATCGGCTCAATGTTCGGGCTTGTTTTGGGTGTAGGTTTATCACAAGGGGTGGGACGCTTTGTATTGCATTACAATGTGCCATTTTCTGTATGGCCGGTTGTAGTGTCCATATCCGTTGCGGTTGTCGTTGGTTTGGTTTCTGGTGTTATGCCAGCTATTAAAGCGGCAAAATTGAATCCGATTGACAGTTTAAGATATGAATAATTTCTAATCGTCATTAAAAACGCGTTTGTAAACATCAATTTTTTGGTTTGTCCAAACAAGGCTTGCAAACACAGGACATCTTGTGCATGGACAAGATTTACATATTTTCCCTGTTTTTAACATATTCAGCATCTTTTTTATTGACGCAGAACTAAAGGCTTTTTCCATACCCAAATTGAAAGCATTAATTGGATGTTTTTTATCTGGATTTTGCCAGCATCCAAGCAATTCACCATTATAATTAAGCATTGGTTCGTTTAATAACTTCAAACAAGCAATATCTGTGATATCATCAGCCAAATTATAAAAAGCATAAGATGTGGGCGATATTTCATCTTGTGGTGAATGTTTAACCGTCACAATGATATTTATATCTGGCAAATCAGAATTGAATTCTTGTTTGTATTGGTTAAGCAGTTGGACATTATGCTTGTCTTCATAAATATTTATCAATATAACATTTTTATATTCAACCAATGCACGCAGGTTTTCTGTTGAGGTTTCACCAACTTCCCCGAATATAAGGTATATATTATTCAATGCGCAAAATTTAACCATTTCTGGAAATTCTGGCAAATCAAAAATGGCTTTGCCAATAAAAGCAACACGACGGACAAACGGTGATTTTTGAATAAATTTTTTAAATTGTTCAAAATCCACAGGGTGTTCTGTAGATGCAATTACAATATGATGAATATTTTCAGCGTTTACGAACATGTTGTTTCTTCCAATTTTTTTTGTTTGAATATTTCGATAAAATTATATTTCGCTATATTTTTAGTATAAACACACATATTAAATATGTAATATTTGCACTGATCTAAAACGTTCGATTTATCTAAAATCATAGAATGTTTTGTATGAAAACAGAAATTCTTTACGTCCATTATAAAATGCTCTATACGTATTCTTGTTCGTATAAATTTTGTCGGTATATAAGGCAGATATAATAAATCGAATTTAGATGAATATTTCCACATCCATGGTTTGACTTCTGATAGAAAATGTAAAATAAAAGGGCGTTGTTCAATAACCACATAATGACGCGGCTCTATCATTTTATTGTAAAGATTTGATAAAGGTAAAATTTTATTGTTACAGACGACATTGATAGCATCTTGGTCAGGATATATAGCAATATCAGAATTATTATATAACCATTGAATACATTTCTGCGAAAAATCTTCTGCAATACATTTTTGTATATCAAATAAAATTACCCCAGAATTATAATAACAAGATGTATTCAAAACTTTCATACGTTTGTCCCATGAAAATTTATCTAACACCATTGCAAGCATTTTATTATCAGGTATTTCCATGTTAAAAAATTCATATAAATCGCGTATTACAAGTGTATCACCATCTATATACAAAATGCGTTTTAAATCTTTAAATATTTCTGGAATCATAATGCGGTAAAATATGGCTTTTGTCCAATATTGCATATCAAGTCCATGAAAATCAAATTCATACTTTGACATATCTACGAAATCAAAAGATAAGTTTGAATTTAAATATTTATCAATTAGTCTTTTGCGATACTTTTGTGACAAACCGGTAAACAAAACATGTATAACACATTTGTGTGAAGAACTGTTTTTGTATACAGAATTCACCAGTGCCTTCAAAGGCAATTTATAATTTTTATCTGCGGCAATACATAAATGTATAGTGTCCATTATTCCCCCACAAAATGTTTTTTTATTATTTTAACGTAATCAGATTTTTCACGCATTCCCATTGTGCGCCCCATATTAGATTCATGAATACGACGCATACACAAAACATCATCAATTTCTTTTATTTTTAATCCATGTTTTTTTGCGCGTAACAACCATTCGTATCCATCACCGCAAAGTAAATCTTCATCAAACAACCCTACTGTTTCAAAAGTAGATTTTTTAAACATTGCACATCCTGCGATAACACCGTGTGAAGAAGTCTTTGTTTCAACAACAATATCTTTACAATCTGGTGACACAAAATCGCTTCTGCGGCCGATTATACCATCAAAATCACTAATATTATTAATAAGGATTGTGATGGCGTCTTTTTTCAATATATCATCAGCGTCCATAAACATTAAATAATCGCCAGTTGCGTTCTTTATACCAACATTTCTTGCAATAACAGGCCCGGAATGTTCAATGTTTATAACTTTATCAGTATATTTTTTTGCGATTTGTTCGCTGTTATCAGTGGACGCATCATTAACAATTATTATTTCGATATTTTCGCCAAAAATACTGGATAAACATTCATCCAAATATTTTGCACCATTAAATACAGGTATTATTATCGAAATCATTTTACAAATGGTTGCCATCCTTCCAAAGAAACATCGTGAATAGGATCATCTAGTAACAATTCTTGAACATCATTTGATGGAGTGATTTTGTAAACAAAATCATTTTCCTGTAAATGTGTGATTACATATTTGTTTAATTCTTTTAACATTGTGTCATCAACGGATTGTCCTTCGACGATTATATTAAATTCTTTAAGTGCATTAAATACATAGTCTATGCGTTGTTCGTAATCTGCTGGTATATTTGGTATTTTGCCGAAATCTTTTTTTATATCTTCAATGCTTTTTCCACTGACTAAAAGTTGAAACACAACATTTGCGAACACAGGCAATAAATAAAATATACCGTTTTCCATATCTACGAAAATTGTTTGTGTTTCAGTTATATCTGCAAATAAATCATCATTTTTTTTGTACATTTTAAATCCTTTGTTGTTTTATAAAATTGATGATTTCTGTCACATTATCATCAACTGAATCAGATAATTGTATTGTATAAAAATCAATATCACAGAGCAAGTCCAAAATACGTTTGTAATCGGCAATTAATTGCGTAGAACGGGATAAAACACTAAGATGAGAGTAATCTTTACATATTCGTGTAATTATCGGGTTTTTAGGCGTTGGTTTTATTATTGGGTGTTTGCATTGTGATTTTATTGGTTCAATGACAGCGTTTATTTTAATGTTTTGTGATAATTGTGATTTATCAAGAACGATAACATTTTTTGAAGAGTAGGTGGGATGGATAACATCGACAGCTTTTATATTTGGTATATCTGTACTAACAGAGATAGTAGAATATACAGGATTTGCAACAAGACATGTGTTTTCTTTGTGCAAAGCAACCCTGTCATCACCTATGAATTGTAAGCCCTTGGATAAACAGAAAGCGGATAAAGTGCTCTTTCCTGCGCCAGATAGCCCTGTAATCAAAACGCCATGGTCTTCATATCCAACAACCGCGCCATGAACAACAGTCATTTTTGTGTTTTGCAACATGTAATAAAAAAGTCGCATTAACAGGTGATTTTCGCCCAAATGATAAAAATTATTAAGATCATCGTGATCTACATTCATATAAAAAGTGTTATTTGTATTCAATAATATACAATGTTTGTGTACAATCATATCAGGAACGCGTAAAACATTATCATTTGTGAAATATACGTCTGGTTCAAACTGATTTGGAACGGGTATGAAATCAGGAAATGTTGATTTAAAAACGTATAATTTTATTGCGTTTTGAACATATTCGCCCGGTAATGCATTTGCAAAAAAAGAATTAATTTTATCTGCCATCCATTTTACATGGCATTCAATATAAATCGGTTGTTCGCCAATATACACCGTTCCCATCCATAAAGGTTTTTTATCGTTTGCAACAGTTTCAAAAATATCCGCTAATTTCTGAAATTGTTCGCGATCAAAATTCTTTATATAAGTTGTCTGCATTATTGGTCTTCTTTAGTGTAAAATTCATGATTTATCTTGTGTAAATATACAATTTTTTTGTCACGTCTAAGGCGTTTATTAACAATATGATCAGGACAAAAATGATCGATAATTTTCAATGCGTGTGGCGACACAAGGCCCGGAATAACTTTGTTCATAATACGTGTCAGTATTTTTATTTGATAATCATAGCCAGACATTTGTGCGGTTTGCATTATTCGTCCCCAATTTAATTCTGGGTGTTCGCGAATAATTTTGTGTGCATCTAAAATCCATTGTGGGTGCGCGCCAAAAATATCACGGATATTTGTATCTTTGGAACCGGCTTCAAACAAGAAATTGCCATAAAATTCACACATAATGATAACTAAAATATCTTCGGGACAAGGTATCAAAACATCCATGTTATTAAAACGAACTTTTTGTGCGCGTGCCCAAATTAAATTGTCCATTTGAGGATTCGCGCCTTTGAAAAGGGCATAATGCACATCAACACAACCCATATCACGCAACTGTAAATCGGCACTGAATAACATATCGTGATTTATGTGAAAACCGTTTTCAACAGCTAAATCAATGGCTTGTCTGTAAATATCTTTTGGGACTGCGAAATCAGCATCATTCATGGGACGTGTTGCCGCAGGGTATAACAGTTTTTGAACCAATCCTTTTTGTGCTAAAATCGGTATGTTATGTTCGTTATATAACTTACATATTTTTTGAAAAGCACTCATATTCATAGCATTCCCAAAACGTTCATGGGAAATAACACCACCTAATTGATTTGTTAATTGAGTTTTATCAGTTTTTACAACAGCGCATGCCAACAAAAACACTAATGGCAAAGGTTCGTTATAAACATCGACAGATTTGATTAATTTTTGAATATCTGGTTTCGTATCAACCCCGGCATTTACGCGCAATATGCGTATCAAACTTTTTTTTGGTTTTAAAAAGTACGGAACAAAAAACATAACAATCCTTACCGTTTGGGCTTATTGTAGAAATAATGTAGAATCTAGTCAAGTCTTAATAAAAAAAACACGATCTTGCGATCGTGTTCTGATTATTTGCCCTTAAACACACAGCCCACATATTTGCCAGGATCATTGGTGTCGGCCTGGTGCCAACATTGGCGTGAATACGGGGTTCCATTGCCAGATGGACCATATCGCATTTGATCCATGCTAAGTGTAACAGTACATGCGGTTCTATTGCTGTTTGATTTGCTGCCAAACGGACAATCTTCAACACCTTGATCTGTTGACGCCTTTTTAAATGTTCCGCCAGGACAATATTTTGTAGTCCAAGTACATGTCACAGGTCTTGTTTTATCTGCTGGCAAATATTTTCCCGCAGGAACGGTTATATCTTCGTCACGCAGTGATTTTATCAGTTCTATTGTTTTATCCGCTTCACAAGCGGTATGGTTTGCATTTGCGACCAGTTTTCCTTCACATTTCTTTATACCTTGATCAAAAGCCAAACCAACAGAAAATGTCCCGCCTTCGCACAAATAGTAACGTACACAATCTCTACATTTTTTAGCTCTGCTTGCTAAGTATTGGCCAGGATCACAATGCAGTGTTGGTTCCATACATCCCGTGGAGGTCGAGCCATTGCCATTCGAAATCATGCCGTCTGGACATTCTTTTAATCCCATGCTTTCAGTTTCAGAAGGAACAAATGTTCCGCCAGGGCAATAATATCTGTCACCACTTCTGCAACCCGTACAATATGTCCATCCGCGTGGAATGTATTTTCCTGGTTCACATGTGATTGCTGACGATTGGGATGTTGATTGTTTGGCAGATTTTGATACACATGCAGTGTGCTCTTCGTTTGCAACTTTACCACTTGGGCATGTTTGTAAACCTCTATCTTCTGTCAAGGATGGATAGAAACGGTTTCCTGGACAGTAATATCTGCTGTCGGTTTTACACTTTACACATGCATTAGATTTAGAAGGTAAATACTGTCCTGCTTTACATGAAATGTATTGTCTATAAAGTTTTTGGTTATCAGCCTCTGTATAACAATCGTTTTTCGATGTTGCGCCAGGGTCAGCTTTTGGAAACAAAGAAGGACAACCTATACATTTTTTTCTTTCGTTATCGTAATATTGACCCGCGTTGCACTGTGTAGCCGATAGTGCAGCCGCAGGTATCGCAAAACCCTGACCAATTTGCGTCAGAATAGATACCACTGCAAAACAAGAGATTTTAGCGTAAAATCCGGTTTTGTACATCCCCATTTCCTTTATGATAATAACCATTTTACATTTTTTTACAATTTTATGCAAGACAAAAACGACACATAAAAAACAAATTTTTATTACGGGGTAAAAAATATGAATTTTATAAAACAGTTTTTTCCAGACGATAAAATTCAATTGTATTTCAATGTGTTCGGTATAAATCAGGAACGTGTTGCCGTAGGAAAAATTGCAAATTTTTTGGTATAAATCGGTAGTGTTTTGTACCAGATTTCCGGTGAACTCAGGTTCCTTTAACGAACAATAAACCAACCATAAACAAAAACTCTATTAAACATATCCGTTTTTGAATGGTTGTTAATTGTTTCGCTTTGCTTCACTCCCTTGCAAAATTTGCCTGTTGGCAAACTGGCGTTATTCCGCCTTTTTGCTGTGGGTCGAACCCTCTGGTCGGGTTCTCATCCTGTAGGCGATAAATTAAAAACACCACGCAGGGTGGTGTTTTGAATTTCTGGCGCGCCCAGAAGGATTCGAACCCTCAACCTTCTGATCCGTAGTCAGATGCTCTATCCAATTGAGCCATGGGCGCATAACAAGACACATTTTATCTTTTTTTATTCGAAATGCAAGTATTTATTTCATTTTTTACAAATTTTACAAATTTTTTTTACCCTGTCCGCCACACAAGAAAAAAACGAAAAAAATGCATTGTATATACACGATTTTAATAGACAGACCATACGAATTTTTTCTACACTCTTTATAAGAATAAAAGGAAGGCATTCTACACATGGCGGTTTTCCGCAGATTTTGGCATATTTTTGGTTGCGCACTATTTGCGTTAATTGTTGTGTTTGGTGCCAATAATTCATATGCGGCAAATTGCGGA
>CACYHO010000002.1 GCA_902774285.1 uncultured Pseudomonadota bacterium
ATATATGGATGGTGGTGTTGCAATGTCTGGAATAAATCCTGCAACATATACTGCAGGGACCAGTACAACAATTAATGCGACACCATCAAAAGCACATGGGGCATTTGATAAATGGTGTACAGATTCCGGATTAACAAACTGTGCCACAACACAAACAATCGCAACAACCGATACCGGCGATAAAACATTCTATGCTAAATTTACATGTAACCCTGGATATACACAACAAACACCGCCGACAATATTGTCTAATTTTACTGTGAATGATTCATGTGTTTCCAATAGAGCTTCCGGTGGTTGGGGAACAAGAGAAGCACAAAATTTTTCTTGTACAAGAGGATCTGAATTAGATATATACACATGGTTATTTGAAGGGAAAGATGCTGACAGCCACTTACACAAAGTTTACGGTGAAACAACATGTATAGATGTGCCAAAAACAACAGAATCTGGTGTTGATCCAACATTAAACACAACCCGTGGATTAACTACGGGTGAATATTGTTGGTGCAGATTAACCGATTATCAACAAGATGACGGAGAAACAATTAATTTAGATTCAGATTGGTTTTATGTTGATGATTTTAGCACTGATGCCAATGCTAGTTGTGTGCGATATTGCCCAGATTATTGTGGCATGAGATTTCGTAATAATATGGTTAGTCACACAACAGAAAGTATATCTGTTTATAATGAAAGTATTTCTAATGATGCCACGATATGTGCACCAAATACATATACGGTTACATATGACGAGAATAAACCAAGTAATACTTCATCTGATGTGATTGGTACAACGGCCGACAGCATTCATACATACGGTATAGCAAAGGCTTTAACAAGCAATGGATATTCTTTGCCTGGTTATACATTTGCAGGATGGGCAACAAGTGCAAGTGGCAATGTAGTATATTCTAATGGTCAAAGCGTGACTAATTTAACAAACATCGATGGTGCTACGGTGACACTTTATGCAAAATGGACACCAAGTAATTATACAATCACATATCACTTGGCGGGGGGAACGAACAACTCTGGCAACCCGACAAGTTATACAGCGACAAGTCCGAACATAACATTTGCGCCTGCGACCAAGTCTGGATACATATTTGGTGGCTGGTACACAGATGCAAACTTTACAACGCGTATTTCTGGCATAAACACAGGCACAACCACTGGTAACTTGGATCTTTATGTGTATTGGGCGGACGACAGTTTCCAATTAACGACGAAATCGACGAATGCTTTCAGTTTTTACATATCGGCGGGCGGCACATTCTATATAGATTGGGGTGATGGCGCGGTGGATATTATAACCAAGGCTGTGGGCCATACATTATACAGCCACTCTTACGATGACACAGATACATATACAATACGTATTGGTGGACGTGCAACAGGCTATGACACAGCGACAATGGCTCAGTTGTTGTATTACGATGAAGCCGTAAACCACGATACAGGTGCGGCAATATCGTTTGTAATGAATGATAAGATAAACACGATAACCGGATCATTGGGATCAATATTTGGCACATTAACCAATGGTCAAAACCCATCATTTAACGGTACTTTTACGGAAAGTTCATTATCTGGCACAATACCATCAACATTATTTACGGGTATATATGGCGCGCCAAGCGATGGAATGTTTAAACAAACATTCGAAGCTTGTACTGGATTAACCGGCACAATACCGGCGACATTATTTGCGGGTTTATATGGTGCGCCGACAAGTGGTATGTTTAACGACACATTTGATAGCTGCAGTGGGTTAAGTGGTTCAATACCGGGGACATTATTCTGTCAAAACACTGAAAGTCCAAATGCAACAAATTGTATATACGGCGCCCCGGCAGAAGCTATGTTTGAGGGCACATTCCGTGGTTGCAGTGGTTTAACGGGTTCAATACCGGCAAAATTATTTGCAGGTATCAATGGAACCCCGGCGTCTTATATGTTTGCAGGCACATTCGAAAATTGTAGTGGTTTGGACGATTCAATCCCGGCAACTTTATTTGCCGGAATCAATGGAACCCCGGCAGTAGGTATGTTTGGCGGCACATTCTCTGGTTGCAGCAGCTTATCTGGTTATATACCACCAACTTTATTTGCGGGGATATCACAATCAACCACCGCAAACAGTCAAATGGACTATATATTCTACAACTCTGGCATTGCTACATCGTGTACACCATACGGATTACAACAATACAGAACAGGCTTTGAAAGTTATTGGAATTATCCAAACGCAACAACCGCACCGGGACAAAAAGTATCCTGTGCACCGGCGGGCTATACAATAACATACGTATTGGACGGTGGAACGAACAGTGCGAACAACCCACTGACCTATACAGAAGATTCAGAAACAATAACATTGGAAAATCCGACCAAAACGAATTGGTATTTTGACGGATGGTATACAGACGCACAGTTCACACAACCAATAACCCAGATTGTCCATGGATCAACCGGCGATATAACATTATACGCAAAATGGATCGACGCAAAGTTCATATTAACAACGACAAACACAACAACCAGTTTCCAATTCGTGCTGACCGCCGCCGGAAACTTTACGGTTGATTGTGGTGACGGCGGAACTTTAAGCAGTACGGCAAACGATGTCACAAATGGCAATACAATTACACGTAACGATACAAATAAAGCAACATATACATGTGAATGGACAAATAACCCCGGCGCACATCAAATTAAATTCAATGGCGCCGCAACAGGGTATACAACACAAAATGGTGGAACTGTTTCTGACTTTGCTGCAATAAGATTTAGGCTTGTTAATAGTTATTCTGAGACTAATGCACAAAAGATTGCATCTATATCGGGTTCGTTGGGACAAATATTTGGAACGATTGAAACCCCAACTGTTGGTATAGGCCAACCACGTTTTGCATACACTTTTAGTCGTGCATCAAATATGACTGGTTCTATACCTGCAAATTTATTAAATGGTATCCATGGTGCCCCAGTCTCTTATATGTTTTATTATACATTTCATGATTGCAGCAGGTTAACATCATTACCATCCGGATTATTTAACGGTATATCTGGCGCGGCACAATATATGTTTAGCGGCACATTCGCAAATTGCAGCAGGTTAACATCATTGCCACCTGATTTATTTAAAGGTATATCTGGTGCGGCAAATTATATGTTTGCATACACGTTCTCTGACTGCAGTGGATTAACATCATTACCAACAGATAATGAAGGAAAATCTACTTTGTTTAAAGGTGTATCTGGTGCAGCAAATAATATGTTTACATACACATTCGAAAATTGTACCGGATTAACGTCACTGCCATCCGGATTATTTGACGGTATATCTGGTGCGGCAACAAGTATGTTTGAACGCACATTTATAGATTGCAGTGGATTAACATCATTGCCACCCGATTTATTCAAGGGTATATCTGGTGCGGCAGATAACATGTTTTCGGGAACCTTTGAAAACTGCACTGGATTAACATCATTGCCATCTGGATTATTTGATGGTATATCCGGTTCGGCAAAAAGTATGTTCGGACCAGACGATTCAGTTGTTGGTGGTGGCGGAACATTTAGTGGTTGTACATCATTAAAGACGGTTCCTGCGGATTTATTTGCGGGTGCATCCGGTACACCAAACGATTTGATGTTTGGCGGTACATTTTATAATGATACGGCATTGGATACTTTTGTTTTCAGTGATGGAACAACGGTCAATTATATACCGGCCGGATTCTTCGGAACTTTGAATGGTTCAGATTATGAATCGTATGCCGAAGATGGTAATGAATCAGCCGCCATGGCAGAAATATTCTATGGTAACACTGTGATTGCGGATACTTGCCCGTCTGGCACCGTCCAAAATATCACTGGATTTGAAGACGATTGGAACGACCGTGTTTCCTGTACGGCGGAAGTGTCAACCGTTACTTTGTATCAAAATATTACTGATAATGATGCGACGGATACGGTTAATGGAACTGTGATTGCGCATTATAATACCGCCATGCCGTCGGTTGATAATAATAATCAGCCTTTGTCCGCGCCAACAAGAACTGGGAAAACGTTTATTGGGTATTTTGATGCACGTGTTGGGGGAAATAAATATTATAATGCCGATATGTCGTCTGCGCGGAATTGGGACGGTATAAACATAACCGGAAAATTATATGCACAGTGGGGAACCGGTAAATTCCAATTAACTACAACGGAAACCAATCATTTTGAATTCAAAATGTCCGCCGCCGGTGAATTTACTGTCGATTGGGGTGACGGTAATGTTCAAACCATTTCACGTGATAATACAACCGAAACCACATATACCCACGATTACGATGCATATAAATCGTATGTGATCAGCTTTGACGGTGAAGCCGAAGGGTATGCAAACAACACATCCGCCGCAATAAAGTTTCTGATAGGGTCCGATTCTAATGATGCTAATGTAAAAAAAATTGCGTCTATATCCGGATCTTTGGGGCAAATATTTAAAACGGTTGCGCAACCAACAACCGGTATTGGCCAACCGAAATTTTTTAGTACATTTTCCTATGCATCAAATATGACTGGTTCAATTCCGCCAAATTTATTTAATGGTGTATCTGGTGCTCCGGAAGACAATATGTTTCGTAACACATTCGCTGACTGTAGTGGTTTGTCTGGTTCAATTCCGGCAACATTATTTGCGGGTATTCATGGTGCCCCGGCAAATTATATGTTTGCCAGCACATTCTCTGGTTGCAGTGGATTAACCGGATCAATACCGGCGACATTGTTCTGTCAAGATACGGAAAATCCGGATGCAACAAATTGTATTTATGGTGCACCAGCAGCTACTATGTTTAGTTCCACATTCAGTGGTTGCAGTGGTTTAAGTGGTTCAATCCCAGCAACTTTATTTGCCGGTATCCATGGTGCACCGAAAAACCATATGTTTCAGTCAACATTCTATGGTTGCAGAGGTTTAACTGGATCAATCCCGGCAACATTATTCTGTCAAGATACGGAAAATCCGGATGCAACAAACTGTATATATGGCGCCCCGGCAATATCTATGTTTGACCTAACATTCCGAAATTGCAGTGGTTTAATTGGTGTAATCCCGGCAACATTATTTGCCGGTATCCATGGTACGCCGCAAAACTATATGTTTGCCCGTACATTCGATGGTTGCAGTGGTTTAACGGGTTCTATCCCGGCAACATTATTTGCGGGCATTCATGGTGCCCCGGCACGAAATATGTTTGATAGCACATTCAATGGTTGTGGTGGGTTAACTGGATCAATACCGGCAACATTATTCTGTCAAAATACGGAAAATCCAGACACAACAAATTGTATATATGGTGCCCCGGCAGATTCTATGTTTGTCAGCACATTCCATGGTTGCAGTGGATTAACGGGTTCAATACCATCAACATTATTTGCGGGTATTCATGGTGCACCGAAATATGAGATGTTTGGCTTCACATTCTATAATTGCAGTGGGTTAACCGGATCAATACCGGGGACATTATTCTGTCAAAATCCAGAAAATCCGGATGCAACAAATTGTATATATGGTGTAGCACAGAGAATGTTTGTCAGCACATTCCTTGGTTGCAGTGGTTTAACTGGTTCAATCCCGGCAACATTATTTGCGGGTATTCATGGCGCGCCGGCAGAAGGTATGTTTGCTAGCACATTCAAGGGGTGTAGTGCTTTATCCAGTTATATACCACCGTCTTTATTTGCGGGTGTTTCTCAATCAACCACAGCAGGATATCAGATGAAAGATGTATTTAGCGGTTCCGGTTTGGCGACGTCGTGTGCACCGTATGGAATGCAGCAATATAGGACCGGGTTTGAATCGTATTTTAGTGGCAAAGTGTCATGTGCGCGTACATATCCGTTCAGTTTGACCACCACATCAACCACAGATCATTTTGAATTTAAAATGTCCGCCGCCGGTGAATTCTATGTCGATTGGGGCGATGGCACAATTGAAACAATTTCCCGCACCAATAATCTAACAGAAACCACTTACAGTCACGATTATGATGACGCCGGCGCCTATACCATCCGTTTCGGTGGCGAATCCAAGGGGTATAGCACGAACGACACCGCCGCAATAAGTTTTAATAAGAATGGCAGATCTAACGAAACGAATGCAACCAAGATTGCATCTATATCGGGTTCGTTGGGACAAATATTTAAAACATTGACCACCGCAACCGTCGGACAACGCCAACCAAGGTTTTACGCAACATTTAGGGGGGCGTCAAATATGTCAGGTTCTATACCAGAAAACCTGTTTAATGGTATATACGATGCACCGGTAAGTTATATGTTCTCCATTACATTTGATGGTTGCAGTGGTTTAACCGGATCAATACCAGAAACATTATTTGCGGGTCTGTCTGGTGCCCCGGCGGGAGATGTGTTTCAAGGTACGTTCTCTGATTGCAGTGGTTTAACCGGATCAATACCGGCAACATTATTTGCGGGTATTCATGGTGCACCGGCAGATGAAATGTTTTTCCAAACATTCTCTGGTTGCAGTGGTTTAACCGGATCAATACCGGGGACATTATTCTGTCAAAATCCGGAAAATCCGAATACAACAAATTGTATATATGGTGCACCGGCATATGCTATGTTTAACGACACATTCAATGGTTGCAGTGGTTTAACGGGTTCAATACCGGCAAAATTATTTGCCGGAATTCATGGCACACCGGCAGAGGAAATGTTTTATGGCACATTCGCTGGTTGTAGCGGTTTGTCCAGTTATATTCCACCGGCTTTATTTGCGGGAATTTCAACCGAAACCACCGCAACAGGGCAAATGGACAACATATTCTATAATTCTGGTATTGCGACATCGTGCGAACCGTATGGTATGCAACAGTATATAACCGGATTTGAATCTTATTGGAATTATCCAAATGCAACAACTGTGCCGGGACAAAAAGTGTCTTGTAATTATGCACCAATGACTGTCGATTTGTATCAAAATTCTGACGCGTCCGATAATACCATCAATGCCACGATTACTGCAATTTATGGTCAACCAATGCCTTTGTTCGATACGTCCGAAAATCATTTGGTTAAACCAACACTGACCGGATATCTGTTTGGCGGATATTATGATGCGCGTTCTGGTGGTGTGCAATATTATACTTCAAATATGACTTCCGCCAGAAATTGGGACAAAACAACCGCAACGCCTTTGTATGCGCGTTGGAATGGATCTTCGTCTGGATGTCAGGCGGGACATGAAAAACTTTACACCATGACAGGTGTGAATGGTTCCGATTTCACTTATGATAAAAATACATTTACTTGGTCTATTGTGTTCCCGTACGGGGTAATTAACGGGGGCAGTGCCTGTTTGACAAATAATGGTAAAAACAAAGGAACAACTGATTCTACTATCACTGCAAATGTCGCAGATTCCAATGGTCAATATTGCTGGTGCAAAGTGACAGGCCCAGAAGAAAGTTTGTGGACTTATAATTACAAGGCGTCCAACCAATCTGGATGCAATACAAACTGTGCAAGATTGTGCGCTAATTACGGAAGTTCACAAAGCGAATTGCGTTCCGGTCTGTACAGCAGATCTGGCGATATTGGTAATTATTGTGTTGGGACTATTTATAGTTGTCCGGCCGGCGAATACCTGAATATCGATCATTGCCAACTGTGCGAACCTGGCCATTATTGCCCGGGTAATGGAAATGGCGGTTCAGCAGTGTATTCTTATAATGGCGAAATCCAAGGACGCGAAGATTGTAAGGCAAACGCAACCAGCCCGGCCGGATCAACTGCCGCCAGTGCTTGCGTCTGCAAAACTGGATATGATACCAGCACGCCAAATGCGTCACCAGCTGGAACAGTATTGTCGTCCGGCAATGGTAAGTGGTCTGTGGAATTCCCGTATGGTATATTGTCTGGGCACAGTATTTGCGTCAGCGCCAGTGGTTCTACACGCGGTCAGACAACTTCTGGATCAGGACATGTGGCCGTGACTGGGGAAGAAGCCGGCGGTAAGTATTGCTGGTGCCAGATGGATTCTTTGGCCCCGTCTGTGTATACTTATAGTTATACTGCCGCAAGCGAAAGCGCATGTAATACAAACTGTCCTTCTAAGTGCGCAACGAACATTGCACAATATGAAGATATGAGAACTGGGCTGTTCACTGGTATCGCTAATATGTGTACCGCACCAAAGTATACTTGTCCGGCCGGTCAATATCTGAATGTCGATGAATGTAAACTTTGTGAAGTAGGGCACTGGTGTCCAGGTGGAACATGGTATTTCAATGAAGAAATCCAAGGCAGAAATGATTGTCAGCCAACTTATTCAACCAGCAGCGAAGGTTCTTCGGCAGTGTCTGCTTGTCATTGTATTACTGATACTTTCGATCTGCGTGGTGAAACAGATACAGATGGAAACTCACATACTGTCGATGGCGCAAATTATCAAGTAGTGTTCGATTATGGTAAGTTATCAGGAACCAGTGCTTGTTTAGATTATAAAAAAGGATCAAAGGGAACTAATGATCCAGACGCAACCGCAGAACCTGGCGATGCAGAGGGTAAATATTGCTGGTGCAAGATGACTTTCCCAGTAGACGGGTATTGGACATTTAATTACGAAGCCGCAAATGACGGGGCGTGCAGCAGAAATTGCCCTGAATATTGCGCGAATTATACAAAAACTCAGGAACAATTGCGTACTGGCGTGTTCTTGAACCAATATAACACGACTTGTATGCCAGAGCCTGTGACTTGTAACCCTGGGTATTATTTGCCACAAAACAGTGATGTTTGTGCAATTTGTATTGCAAATAAATATTGCGAAGGTGGAACTTTCGTTGTGTCGACAACACAAGATCAGGGTATAAAAGATTGTCCGACTAATTCTTACAGTGCCGCAGGGGCTTCTGAATGTACCTGTTTGTCTGGATATGTCGATTTGTTGGCTAATGTAGAAACTGGCGGAACAGATGCTAATTGGAATGCGTCTGCTGCATCTTGGTCAACTGTTTTTGATTACATAACGCTTAAGGGTGCATCTGCGTGTTTAGACGAAGAAGAAAGAGTCCAAGGAACAGTCAGATCTGATCTGGATCCAGATGCAGGTGATGCAGATGGTAAATATTGTTACTGTTTGATGACGCATCCTGGTCAAAACAGTTGGGCATACAACTATACTGCTTCCAGTACTGATGCGTGCAGTGCAAACTGTGCCAGAATGTGTGCAACAAACGCACGTAACAAACAAGATTTAAGAGCCGGTTTGTATTATAATGGTCAAGATAAGTTATGTTTGCCATCTCGATTCTATATCAATTATGTGTTAAATGGTGGTTATGGATGCACCACAGAAATGTATTATTATGGTGTTGGTAAAGAAATTACTTGCGAACCTTTGCGTGCAGGATATACATTCCTTGGTTGGTTCGACAATGATGAATTTGAAAATGAAGTTACAGCGATTTCAGACGAAGCCATAGGTGATAAAACACTTTATGCAAAATGGGAAGCGATATCTTATCCGTTTACTGTCGATGTGACAACAACAGAAGATGATACTGTCTTTACATTAAAATTGTCTGCTTCTGGTGTGTTCCATATCAATTGGGGTGATGACGTTGTTGATGTTATTGAAAAACAAGATGTGTTAAACAGAACTTATACACACACATATACAGAGGCCGGTGATTACACAATTGGTATATCTGGAACACCGTCTGCATACAGTGAAAGTTCTTCAGTCGCGGCAATTAGTTTCACTAATAATGAATATGTAACCGGAATTTCTGGCAGTTTGGGTTCTTTGTTCCCAACAATAACAGTAAATGGACAAACACAACATCCAAGATTCCATTCTACATTCTATGGGTGTTCTAATTTGGGCGGAACAATACCAGAAAACTTGTTTGCAGGAATAACCGGTACTGCAACATACATGTTCTATGCCACATTCAAAGATTGTCCTGAATTAACGGGTTCTATACCGGCTAATTTGTTCGCGACAATCAGCGGTAATGTTCAAGAATATATGTTCAGTAATACATTTAATGGATGCACTTCGTTGTCTGGAAATATACCTGCGAATTTATTCCGCGGCATAACTGGTACGCCACAACATTCAATGTTCTATTCAACATTTGCAAGATGTGCTGGATTAACAGGTTCTATACCAGCTGATTTGTTCTGTTATAATCAAGCAAACAATATTTGTATAGCTGGCGCGCCTGCAAAATCAATGTTCTCGTCCACATTTAATGGGTGCACTTCGTTGTCTGGAAATATACCAGCCGGATTGTTCCGTGGAATAACAGGAACCCCAGAAACCAATATGTTTGATTCTACTTTTGCGGGCGATTATGGGTTACAAGGTTCTATACCGGCTAACTTGTTCTGTTATAATAAACAAAATAATATTTGTATATCTGGTGCACCAGCAAATTCTATGTTTAACGGAACATTCTCTGGTTGTGCTGGATTAACAGGTTCTATACCTGCGGCGTTGTTCCAAGGTATAACAGGTCAACCTGCGTTCAGTATGTTTAGAAGTACTTTCTATGGTTGCAGTCAATTAAGTGGTTCTATACCAGAAAACTTGTTCTGTTATGATAGGCAACATGATATATGCGTATCTGGGACACCTGTTGATAATATGTTTAATGGTACATTTGCTGAATGTAGTTCTTTGACCGGTTCTATACCAGAAAAATTATTTGAAGGCATATCTGGTGCTCCGGCAGAAAACATGTTCCGTGCGACCTTTAAAAGCGCAACAGGACTACAATCTTATATACCTGCATTTTTGTTCAAGAATATATTAACCATTACCCAGGCTGACAATCAAATGTTAGAAATATTCAATTCTACAAATCTTTTGGAAGAATGCCCAACTGGAACAATTCAGTATATAACCGGATTTGAAAGTTGGTTTGATGAAAAAGTTGCATGTACACCTGTGTATAATATCATTTACGATTATACAAATGGTGGTGGTGGCTGTCCAAATGAAACTTATTCTCGCGGAATAGGTAAGACCTTAGATTGTGATGCGCACAAAGATAATTATATCTTTGTTGGGTGGTTTGATGAAGTTACTAATGGGACACAGGTGTTTGAAATATCATCAAGCGCATCTGGCGATATAACTTTATATGCACACTATGTAGAAGAAGGCGACAATCTGTATTTATGCGAAGCCGGTAGATATTTGCCTGCGAACACAACAACTTGTAAGAAGTGTCTGGTAAATCACTATTGTCCTGGCTTGTCTGGGGCCGCAGCGTCAAATGTAGATCAGGGGATATATAGTTGTCCTAATGGTCTGTTTGCTCCAAAAGGAATGCAAAGCGCCAGTTCTTGTGGTCGTATTTTACACATAGGCGATGACTCTTTGTACTTAAACAGCACAAAAAGAACTGAAAAAGTTTTGGTTGCAGGTACAGACAAAGGTAATTTCTATGGAAATTTACAAACAACCGAAACACCGATCAGTTTATATTCAGACAGAAAATTGCATATTGGTAACTATTATGCATACGATGACAGTTTATTAGAAAAAATGTTATGTGATGAAAATAACAGTGTGTGGGACAATACAACATTTACATGCAATTCTAATTTTGTGGGCAATACATCGATAAGTTCTTTTACTTCTGCAAAGAACAAATTATTGAACAATATTTACTATGATCACAGGGAAACATTTTATTGTCATGCATCTTTTGATGAAAACAAAGACATTACTTTGCCAGTTGGATTTACAACCCCTGCATATGAGAACAGAAAAACTGTTTTGGAAATAGAACACGCTATACCAGCCGCACATTTTGGTTCTAACTTTACAGAATGGACCGTTGGTGATCCTAGGTGTGTTCACAGTGATGGAACATCATATGCTGGTCGTGCCTGTGCAGAATTGGTTAACCTTGAATTTAAATATATGCTTTCTGATTTATATAATCTGTATCCAGCGATTGGATCTGTCAATGCTATGCGTTCCAATTATCCTTATACAGAATTACCAAATGTTTCAGATTATACATTTGGAACTTGTCCGATGAAAATAAGTGAAGGCTATGTAGAACCTCCTGTTTACACAAGGGGAGCAATAGCAAGAACATATTTGTATTTTGATGCAACATACCCTAAATATACCATGCCTGCATCCACAAGAAGTTTAATGAATGTATGGAATACTCTGTATCCTGTTACAGAATGGGAATGTTTAAGGGCAAACAGAATAGAAACGCTTCAAGGTAATTCGAATTATTTTGTTAAACGTCAGTGTATAACAGCGTCTTTCTAATCAATTCAAGCGGTGCATTGTGATAAAAATAAAATGACCAAATGGTCATTTAATTTTCATGGCGGAGATAGGGGGATTCGAACCCTCGATACAGTTTCCTGTATACGCGATTTCGAGTCGCGCGCATTCAACCAGCTCTGCCATATCTCCGTAGGTTTGTATCGATATTATATATTTTTTGAACAGAAAAGCAAATGCTTTTATCTGGTATTTGGTTTCTTGTTATCTTGTAATACAGATTGTAACAGGTGTTGGTTTTGAATCAATTCAAAGAAGTGTTCCAATTGATTTGTGTTGTTTAATTTTAACAAAATTCCAACCCATTCAGCATGATCAAGTTTGTCAGCCAAATTCATTATTTGAGTTAATTCTAATTTTTGCATTTGGTATCCTTTTCTGAATGTTATATCAATTTTTTGGGTTTAGCAAATAATTCTTTTTGCATATTTAAAATATCGATTTATAATCAATCTGATGAAAGGTTTTAATCAACAGGTTTACGATATTGTTGAAAAGATCCCGGTTGGGACAGTTGTAACCTATGGTGATATTGCAAAAATGTTGGGGCGACCACGTATGGCACGTTTTGTTGGTTTTGCAATGTCTGCATCTTGTGAAACAGATAATTTGCCGTGGCATCGTGTCACTTTCAGCGATGGCAGATTATGGGATGGGCAATGGGCCAAAGTACAACATGATATGTTAACTGCCGAAGGTGTGGGTTTTACAAAAGATGGTCGTATAGATGTCGAAAAATACCGTTGGAATCCGGAAAATACAGGAATGCCAATAGATTTACGCGATATGCCATTAAAGTTTTAAGATTTTTTCTTTTTGATCTTCGCATATATTTTGTTTTCTGGCAGGTTTTTAAATGCTAAATACCAAGATTGCACATCTATGTTTTTATTTGTGTTATTTATGCGTTTTGTTAGATCTTTCGTCGTTTGCGGTGATGGTTCTATGACCGGAGCACCAGGTGTCCAATCTGCAGGTGTTGAAACTTTAAAAGCATCTGTTGTTTGCAGTGCTATCAATATGCGTTTTATTTCTTTAAGATTACGTCCTGTGGTTTGTGGATAATACAGAATTGTTCGGATAATGCTGTTTGGGTCGATTATAAAAACAGTGCGAACGGTTTTTGTATCAGAAGTGTTAGGGTGTATCATACCATACAATTTAGAAACATGTAAATCTATGTCTGCAATAACAGGGAAGGTTATATCTATGTTTTTCCAATCTTTAAAATTGATTTCATCATGAATAGACCGAAACCAAGCCAGATGTGAAGATATTGCACCAACAGAAAGACCTATGATTTCCGTGTCTAATTCTTGAAAATCATGAATCATAGATTGAAACGACAAAAATTCTGTTGTGCAAACAGGTGTAAAATCCATAGGGTGAGAAAACAAAATCACCCAGTGACCACGAAAATCATCAGGAAAATTTACAGGCCCGTTTGTTGTATTCGCGGTAAATTGTGGTGCTGTATCGCCAATTAATGGTGCCGTTGAACATGTTATCGAATTATTTTCGTACATTTTTGCCCCCGTGTTTATTCAAATTGTAGCTGTATTCGGGGCATTTTTGTATAAGAGCCTTTTCTTAAAAAATGGCAACATATAATAATTTGCTTTATTTTTTATAAAATATGGTATCATAATATGTGGTATAAGAATAAAAGGATGATTTATTATGAAACGTTCAGATGTTATCAGAACACTGCAAGTTCAGTTTAAACATATGCGTGCTTCTGATGCGACAGCAATGTTAGATTGTGTTGTTGATGAAATGAAATCCGCTGTGGCAAACGATAACAGAATTGAAATACGTGGTTTTGGAACTTTTCAACCGCGCAAACGCGCAACAAAAACTGGCTATAACCCAAGCACAGGTCGAATGATACATTTGGACGCTAACAAGACTATATTATTTAAGCCAAGTCGTGAATTAACAAAAAAAATGAACGGATAAATTATGTCAGCTGGAATTAAAAATCATAATCGTGATAAATATGAACGCGTTCGCAGATTAATGTGGATTAAATGCGAAGCGTGTGGTCGTTTGGTTTTTTACAAAGATTATAAAAACAATCATTATGTTTGCCCGCGTTGTGGTCGTGCTTTCATAATGACACCTAAACAAAGATTCGATTTGTTATTTGATGACATCAATTGGAAAAAATTTGATTTACCAATTGTAAGCGATGATCCTTTGAATTTTGTAGACAGAATGCCATACAAAGAAAGATTAAAAGAAGCACGTGAAGATGCCGGTACACAAGATTCCATATCAACAGCTGATGGAAAAATAGGCGGCATAGATTCTACTGTTTGTGTAATGAACGGTGATTTTATGATGGGCTCTATGGGCCGTGCCGCAGGTGATGCAATTATTGCAAGTATCGAACACGCAATTGAATTAAAGAATCCTTTCATTATGGTGACTTGCAGTGGTGGCGCACGTATGCAAGAAAACATTTTGTCCTTGATGCAAATGGCCAGAACGACAGTCGCTGTTAATAAATTACATGAAAATAAATTACCATATATAGTTGTTTTAACAGATCCAACTTTTGGTGGTGTTACTGCTTCGTTCGCGATGTTGGGTGATATACATATTGCAGAAAAGGGTGCACGTATTGGCTTTGCCGGTCGTCGTGTGATTGAACAAAATATACACGAAAAATTGCCGTCAAACTTCCAAAACGCAGATTATTTGTATGATCATGGTATGGTGGATATTGTTGTTAATCGTTCTGATTTAAAAGAAACCTTGGAGCGTGTTTTAACAGTATTAACAAAACAACCGTCCGAACCAAAAGTTATAGATGTAAAAACTCCAAAATTTGATACACCAAAGAAATCCCGCGATATGGGCAAAACGCCTGAATACGACAGGGTTTTATTGGCGCGCAATGAAAACAGACCACACTTTTTGGATTATGTGAACGGTATTGTTGATAAATGGACGTATTTGGCGGGCGACAGATGCTTCGGCGAAGATGCTGCTATGTGCGGTGGTATTGGTTATTGGTATGGAATACCTGCTGTTGTATTGGGACAAGAAAAAGGTCGAACAATTGAAACGCGTCAACAACACAGATTTGGTATGTCTAATCCAGAAGGCTATCGCAAAGCACAACGTTTGATGAAATTGGCTGAAAAATTTGATTTGCCAATTGTATCATTGTTTGATACCGCTGGTGCTTTTGCTGGTGGCGCAGCTGAAGAACGGGGGCAATCTCAAGCTGTTGCTGCAACGATAGCAATGGGATTAAGTGTTAAAACACCTTATGTTGCTGTAAATGTTGGCGAAGGTGGTTCTGGTGGTGCGATTGCAATCGGGACAGCTGATCGTGTTATGATGTTGGAAAACGCAATTTATTCTGTTATTGCACCTGAATCTTGCGCAAGTATTTTATGGAAAGACAATAAGTTTAAAGCCCAAGCAGCAACTGCATTAAAATTAACAGCACGTGATATGGCTTCATTAAATGTGATTGACAAGATTATTGATGAACCAGCGGGTGGGGCGCATAAAGATTGGCAAACAACAATGGAATTGCTGGCAAAATCTGTTGCAGATGCTTTAACAGAACTGAAAGAAATACCTGTTGAAGAATTGATACCATTACGAGCTAAGAAATTCTTGTCTATGACGCGCGATGTTGAAATATTTCAACCAGCTCATACCCCAGAAGAAAAAGCGATATAAAAATTTACCGTCTTGTGAGTTCTTGGATCATACATAAATGCTCTGGATATTTATGTTGTTTCCATGATTGAATAATGTATACCAAATCTAAATTTGGGTATAGAGTTTCTTTTGCGATTTTGGCATTTTCGTATTCAAATATTGCTTTATCAAACATGTTTTGTTCAGATATTGAATTTTCAAAACGAATTTTATATGCACCACATTGATAAAGATTTGTGATATCCGGACAGCGTTGTTTTATCACGTCTGTCAAAGGTGTTATTTCATAAATAAACTTGGTTGGTGCAAAAGAATCCATTTTAGAAGCCCACAACATAACATCAAAGGCATTATCACAAAAATGCAAAACAGGTTGTGAATATTGGATTGTTACATCGTTGGGTTTAAATGGCTTATATGCATAACATATTGATCCTAATGGTATTGTTGCAATATCGTGTATTCCCTGAATGCGTGCAACAGGGTAAAACATAGTGTGTTTTGCAACTATCTTATAATATTTTTGTGTTTTCATAATATTTCTATCTATTAGTTTATACTAATTATAGACACAATATACATTCTGTCAATATTTGTTTTTTTAAATAAAAAATCCCAAAAACTGGGATTTTAATTAGTGGCAGAGCGTATAGAGCTCGCTCGGCATAAATGCCTGCGCGTCAATCGTAACGATTTTGATACGCATTGCTTTCAAAATCTACTGCTTGTCGAACCTGTGCGGTTCTCGTAACTCTTTATATTCCACCATATTAAAACCCCCATAAAACATGGGGGTTTAAATCTGGCGGAGCGTATAGGACTCGAACCTATGGACCGCATTACTACGGTCACGGATTAGCAATCCGCTGCATTACCACTCTGCCAACGCTCCGGATGGGTGGTATTATATATAAACACTTTTTTAAATGCAAGTGCGAATTTTAGTATTTTTATTCTTTAAAAACATAATGTTTGCATTATTTGTTTCAATTTATTATTATTCCAAGAAATAAAAGGAAAAACATTATGCAAATCAGATTGTTTAATACGCTTACTCGCAAAGTTGAAGATTTTAATCCAATTATACCAAACCATGTTGGTTTCTATTCTTGTGGGCCGACTGTATACCATTATGCACATTTGGGAAACTTGCGCACGATGGTTCATAACGATTTATTAAAGCGTATGTTTTTAGCGAATGGTTTTGATGTTAATCATGTTATGAATATTACCGATGTAGGACATTTGACTGATGAAGACAATGATTCAGGCGAAGACAAAATGGAAAAGGGTGCAGCGCGTGATCATAAATCAGTATGGGATATCGCACAGTTTTATTTGGATGAATTTTTACGTGATGCTGACGATCTGAATATTATGCGTCCAACAAATATGCCGCGTGCGACAGAATATATTAAAGAACAAATTGAATTGATACAAGAACTTGAAAAGCGTGGGTACACATATGAAATACCAGGCGATGGTATTTATTATGACACATCAAAGTTTGCAGATTATGGCGCACTAACAGGTGGATCTTTGTCTGGTCAAAAGGCTGGCGCGCGTGTCGAATACAATGATGCGAAACGCAATCCAACAGACTTCGCACTTTGGAAATATTCACCAAAAGATGTTAAACGTCAAATGGAATGGGACAGTCCTTGGGGTATTGGTTTTCCAGGCTGGCACACAGAATGTTGTGTTATGAGTATGAAATTATTGGGCGAACATTTTGACATCCATACAGGTGGCGAAGATTTATCGCGTGTGCATCACACCAACGAAATCGCTCAAAGCGAACCAATCGTTGGGAAACCTTGGGTTCATTATTGGGTACACTTCAGTTTCTTGGTGGACAAAAGTGGTGATAAAATGTCTAAATCCAAGGGGGAATTTTTGGGCATGAACGCTGTTCGCGCACGCAATATTGAACCAATAGTTTACAGATATTGGATTGTTTTAGGACATTATCAGTCACAACTGGCATTTTCTTTTGAAGCGTTAGAATCTGCAGAAGCAGGGTATAAAAACATAGTTCGTAAAGTTGCAGATTTAATGAACGACAACACACAAACAGCGACAAACCAAGAGCAATATGATCAATGGCACAACAAGATTTTGGCACCCGTTTCAGACAATCTGAAAACAGCGGAATCTTTAGTAGTTTTTCAAGATTTATTAAAAGACAAAACTGTCGATAATGTTACTAAATTAGCACTGGTAAAGTTTGTTGATGAATTATTAGGTTTACAGTTTATAGAACACGCACAAAAATTGCACGATTTAGAAACACAAGAAGCACCAGAATCTGTAAAACAAATGGCACAACAGCGTCTAGAAGCTAAGAAATCTCGTGATTTTGCAACCGCTGATGCATTGCGTAATCAGATTGATGAATCCGGTTGGACAGTAATGGACACTGTCGATGGATTTAAACTTGTCAAAAAACAATAAAAAATATTAAAAAAACTGCTTGAATATAGCGCATTTTGTGCTATATTAGAACGCGTCTTAACAAAGGGAAAATCCATGAACTATCCATATATGCCTAAATCTACAGCACTTTGGTTGATTGAAAACACTGCATTAACATTTGAACAAATCGGTGAATTCTGCGGTTTGCATGAATTAGAAGTTAAAAATATTGCTGATGCTGAATCTAATAAAATGCAAGGTCTTAATCCAATCATTAATGGTCAGGTTACTCGTGAAGATATCGAAAAATGCGAAGCTGATCCAGATGCAAGATTGACTTTACGTGAAGAAATTATCGAAGCACAAAAGAAACAAAATAAAAAAGGCGTTGGATATACACCAAAATTACATCGTCAAAATCGCTTGGGCGGTATTTTGTGGATTTTGAAAAATTACCCAACTTTGACAGATGGTCAAATTGCACGCCTTATGCGCAGCACAAATCCAACTGTTAAATCTATTCGTGAAAAAACACATAAATCTTATTCTACAATTCAAATCCAAAGTCCTATTGTGTTGGGTTTGGTTTCTGAATCAGCGTTACATGAAGCAATTGCAAAAGCAGAACGCAAAGCATCAAAATAAGTTTTTATATTTCACACCTATAAATCAAAGGTTTTTTTATGGCTAAAAAACTAGATGAAGCAACAAGATTATTAATCGATTCTTTGCCAGAAAGCTTAAAAGAATTGGCTTTGTCAGCAAATGAAATTGGTTATTTGTCTCAAATGGACTTTGATGCCGCTATTCAGGCTGACGAAGTTCCAGATGAAGAAAAAGACGAAGTTCTTGAATTCTTTAAACAAGATTTGGAATTAGAAATATTGGAAACAGACGGTGACAGATTCGCGCGTGATATGGAAAAATATTACGAAGAAGACGATGAAAACTATAACCGTGACAAAACCCGCGATTTATTAAACGCAGACGCAGAACAGGTTGATGTTAATGACGATGATTATGAACATTATGCAAAGCAGTTGGAACGCAGTTCTACTGGTAATCTGGTTTTAGGAATTCAAGATTCTGTTCAATCTTATCTTAAACAAATCGGTACGGTTCAGTTATTAACTGCAGCAGGCGAAATAGCTATCGCACAGCGTATAGAAGCGGCATCCAGATTGATGGTTTATGGTCTTTGCGAAAGCCCTATGACAATCCAAGCAATGCTTGATTGGTATCAACAATTGTTAAATGGTGATATAAGACTGCGTCATATCGTTAATTTGGAAGTTATGTATTCCAGTGAATCAGAACAAAAGTCTTTAGCAGCTTTGGCTGATACACTAAAATCGAAAGGTGTTGACCAGGTTGATGATTTGAACGATGAAGATCTTGATGCTTTGGAAGATTCGGTTGCATCTGATGAAGATGAAGACGAAGAATTAGACGAAGATGAAGATGGCAAAAAAGAAGACGGTCAACGCAGTTCTTCTGGTGTGCCAATTCCTGTTATGGAAGACGCACTTATGCCAATGATTACGGATTTGTTTGCTAAGATTAAACGCGTTTTCTCTGGTATGCAAAAATTACAAGCAAAACGTTTGGAAAACTTGCTTACATCTGCAAAACCTGATGAAGCATTGGAAAAGAAATACAACAAATCACGTGTAGAATTGTTTGAATATGTTGGCAAAATCCGTCTTAACGATGACAGAATCGCTGAAATTATGGAAAAATTAACACAGCGCGACCAATTGCTTATGGGGTTAGAAGGTAAGATGTTGCGTCTTGCACTTGCATGTAAAATTAAACGCGAAGATTTCTTGGCAGAATATGCAGGCAATGAATTAAATCGCAACTGGGTTAAAAAATTAGCCAAGAACAAAAGTACTGCATGGCAAAACTTTGCTACCAAACATCAAGCTGATGTTTTAAAGATTCAAGAAGATATTACTGCAATTGCAAAAGAAACAGGCCAGCCAACTTCTGAATACAAGAAAGTTGTAGAATTGGTGCGCCGTGGCCAAGCAGAAGCAGCCCGTGCAAAACGTGAAATGATTGAAGCAAACTTGCGTTTGGTTATCAAATTTGCAAAGAAATCTAGCAATCGTGGTTTAGGTCTTGACTTTTCTGACCTTGTCCAAGACGGTAATATAGGTTTGATGAAAGCTGTTGATAAATTTGATTATCGTTTAGGTAACAAATTCTCTACCTATGCAACAAACTGGATCCAACAAGGTATTTCACGTAGTATTGCAGATCAGGCACGTACAATTCGTATTCCTGTGCATATGATTGATAATATACACAAAATTCAACGTGCATCGCGCCAATTCATGCACAAATATGGTCGTCAACCAACCGCAGAAGAATTGTCAAAGATAATTTATTTGCCAGTAGACAAGATTCATAAAGCAATGAAAGTTAATCTTAAACCTATGTCTTTGGAAGCACCAGTTGGCAGTGAAGACGATAGTTCTCGTATTGAAATTATTGCGGATGAAACAGCAAAGAATCCATTTACTTCAGCTGCACAAAAGAATTTGCGTAAAATCGTCACACAAATCTTGTCTGAATTGGATCCAAAAGAAGAAACTGTTTTGCGTCAACGTTTTGGTATGTCCACAAATAAAACAAGTACGCTGGAAGAAGTTGGTGAATATATTGGTGTGACTCGTGAACGCATACGTCAAATTGAACAAAAAGCTTTGAATAAGTTGAAACACCCAACACGTGCGCGTAAACTGCGTAGCTTTTTGGAAGATTAATTTTAACAGCCCGCTTTATGCGGGTTTTTTATGGTGAAAAACATGAAACAAAAACCAACAGTATTATTTTGCACAGGCTTATCAGGCAGTGGCAAATCATATTTTGTTCAAAATATTTTACCCAAGGGGGCTTTTTATAACCTTAAATCTGCAACAACACGACCAATGCGCAATTATGAAATGGAAGGGCGCGAATATTATTTTCGTGATGAATCTTATTTTGAAACGGAAAAATTGGCTACTAAATTATGGGTAAACGAACAATTTTGGAAACCAGGCGATCCTAAATGGATGTATGGTGTCCCAGAATTTGAAATATATGATCATATGGGGGCTAATTTTACTTATGATGTGATTCAACCATGTTATGTTCGTCAAATGATAGATTGGTTCAGAACACATAAATTAGATAAAGAATACGATTTTCGTATTTTATGGTTTATGCCACCAATTGATAACTTTGAAATCGCGCGCAAACGTCAAAATATGCCGAATGATTTAGAAGTTCGCAAAGCAAATACATGTGATTTACAAGATTTTAGAAGCGCTAAATTGTGCATAGATCATATTGTAACATGTAATCCGTACATATTGGCTTTTGATGACCATCTACGTGCGTTTATTGATTCAAAACGAACAAACACACATTAAACATTTAAAAACGCCCGTGCGGGCGTTTTTAAATGTTTTTATGTATAATACTGTATATCGTTCCTAAATCTGTTTTTAACAATGCTGTTTTTACTTTGTCTGCATCGTTAGTTTGATTTGCACCATTTAGTATTTTTTCAAAGTTACGCACAAATTGAGTGGCCTGGGAATTAAATATCTTATCAGATCTTAACAATTCATGAATTTGCTTTTTGTCGGTTGCATTAAACATTTTTACCAACCATTTTGCAAATATCTTTGTATCACCATCATTATATTTATTCCATACGATTTCAGGTATTTCTGCATTGGATGCCCGTGTTAAATCAACTGCCTGTTCATACAACTTTTCAAACAGCTTTTCTGTTTGATTCATAAAATCTTTTGTGCTTATCGGTTTAAAAGGTGTGCTTGGTGCAACTTTGATAGCATCCATTGGCGCGGAAGCACGTGCAACCATCATTTGCTTATTCAAACTTTGCATCGCATCAACAGCCTTCGCATAATCAGCCATTAAATCTATCATTTGTTGACGTGATTCCCCGGCCAGATTACCCAATTGCAAAGATGATGAATTTATGTTTTCCAAAGATTCTGCAATCGTAGTTTTCATTGTATTAATCTTTTCAACCAATGTATTCACAATTGTATTAAGGTTTTCGCTCATATCACGCGAACCAGCAGCCAGATCGGGCAGGGCCACATAATATTTTTCTATCAATTCTGATAATGGTTTTAATTGTTCGGTTGTTTCGGTAGACATCTTGATAAGATTTTCTGATTGCCCAGACAATTGTGTGTGCGCTTTATTCATTTCAATCAAGGTTTCACGAACGCCGATTCCCATGCTTTTCACAGAATCTGCAAATTCTGTTGCTGCAGATTTAGTATTTTCTAATGTTTCATTTGCAACACCAGATACATCTTTAATTTCTTTTACCACACCAGTTGAAAATTCATGTATTTCACTGTCAAAACGATTTGTTAAACCAGACAATTCGTTGGTTAAACCACGTACAGATTCTGTAGTATTTGTCGTAGAATTGTTCAATGTCTCAACTGCTGTTTCTAATTTACGTAATTGCTTATCAATCGAGGCTTCTGCCAAACGAACATTTGCGCTAACCACATTGGCCGTAGATGTAAGGGTGTTAACCTGACGAGTTAATTCTTTACCAGAGTGTTTGGTAAAATCGGACATTTTTATTAGATAATCACTTAATAATTTATCATTTTGATGCATGGTTTCGTCATAATTTTGTGATGCGGCTGTCACATTTTCAAAACCACTCGTCACGCTTGTACTTAAATCAGATAATTGTTGTTGTAAATTACCGGCAGACGTTGTTAATTTATCCATGTTTTCGCTGTTAGATGCAAAATGAGATTGTAATTGTTCGCTTATTTGCTGTTCTTCTTCTATGCATTTGTTAATTTGTTCTTGTATTTTGGAAGCGTTTTCTGTCGTTGTCGTTGATGTATCTGTTATTTTATTTAGCAAAGATTCCATTGTTGCAGAGAAATTATCAGTGCTGTGCTGCACATCCGTCCAACCATTTGAAGAAACGATATTATTCAAACCATCAATCGTGTTATCCAGTCTTTGTGACATAAGGGCGATTTTTTTTGTTGCTTCATCAGCTGTTTCAACCAACTTATCATTTTGTTCGCCTAATATGCGTTTGATTTCTTCTGTGTGAGCAATTTGATTTTCAAGAGATGTTGCCATTGATTTAAAATTATTGTCAATTTTATTAATTTCATCTTTTAATATTGTTTGTAATACACGCGCGGCGTCTTGGATCTTTGCCTGTTCAGGCTTTGTCATTATTTCCAACAAAGATTGCATAACCTGTTGAGATTTGCGCGAAATAAAAAATATAGCAACAATACTTGCGAATAATAAAAACCCCAATATCGATGATAAAATCAATAATATTTGATTCATAGCTCTTTCTCCTAAAATAACATCCTTGAACTCTAAGGAAATTTATACTAAAATCTTTTTAATAAAGCAAGAGCATAAATGTCACAAAACGAAGTTTTTTCAAATGCACAAAATATGGCTTCCGATCCATCTGAAAACATTTGGGTTCAGGCCAATGCTGGCACGGGTAAAACGACCGTCTTGGTGCGACGTTTGTTACGTATTTTATTTAGAAACGGCGAATTTAATAATGACATTGCACCAGGTATACTATGTTTAACATATACTAATGCTGCGGCTGGCGAAATGCGCAATCGTATTTTGGAACAGTTGCGCAAATGGGCAATGGCAGACGATACGGAATTAATCGAATTACTTGACGGTATATCAGAACGCCAACCCGCAACAAAACAAGATTTAGAATATGCGCGTCGTGTGTTTTATATGTATATCGATAATCCAGATGTTTTGAAAATAAAAACAATACATGGATTTTGTGAAGAAATTCTTCGTCGGTTTCCTTTGGAAGCAGGTATATCACCAACATGGTCTTTGGTTTCTGGTGCTGCACAAACTGTTTTATTACAAGATGCTTTTGATTCTATGATAAAACAATCGTTTGATGGCGTTTCTGATATGCAAAATACAATGAATGCTTTTTACAGAATCATTGACATTAAATCTGAACACTTTTTGGATGAATTACGTGAATTATTATTATCACGCTATCGTTCTTTTTTCCAGGTTGAAGATACAAACCAATACAGAAACTACTTCGTTGAAACTGTGCGAAAGATTTTAAATATAGATGACAATCTGTCTTTATTAAAACCAGATTATTTAAACAATATTGTTAAAGTTGCAACAGATATTCAAAAAGCATCGAAAAAGCCGGCACAATACATTCAAAATATTATAGATTTAACGACACAATATATTGATAATACTATAGATTTTAAAAAATACAAGTCTGCTTACTTAACAAACGATAATACCATTATAAAAAATGTATTGAAAAACAATTGTTTTGTTGAAGAAGCCGAACGTGTGTATAAAACACAACAAAATATATTAAATACCACAATATTTAATGATACTGTCGCGTTATTTGATTTGGCAATGGATTTTGCGAACACTTATCGCAAGATAAAGCAAGAACGCAATCTGTTAGATTTTGAAGATTTGATTTTATATACACAAAAATTGTTTTCAAAACCAGATGTTATGGGTTGGGTACTCTCACAATTAGATGTGTCTTTGTCGCATATATTGGTAGACGAAGCGCAAGATACCAGTCCACAACAATGGAATATATTACGTATGTTGGCAGGTGATTTTTTTACAGAAGGTAACACAAAAAACAATCGTTCTTTGTTCGTTGTAGGTGATACGAAACAGTCTATTTATGGTTTTCAAAACGCTGATCCGCACGCTTTTGCGCTAAGTCGTGATGCGATTGCGGAACAAATTCAGCAAAACTATCGCACAATTCACGAAGTTGCACTAGATCAAAGCTTTCGTTCGGTTAAACCAATATTAGATACAGTTGACTGCTTCTTTGGTTGTCCTGAGATTGTTCAAAAAACAGGTTTTTATAACAATAAACACAAATGTTTCAGAATAAACGACAAAGGGTTTGTAGAAATCCATGATACTTTTAAATGCGATAAAACAGGTACAGAAAAGAATAAACTCTATGTAAATATGATTGCTGACAAAATTGAAGAAATAGTTAAAACAGGTCGCAATCCAAAAGATATTATGGTATTGGTTCAAAAACGCAGTTCTTATGTTGATTTGTTGTCGAACGCATTAAAGAAACGCGGTATAGATATTGCAGGTAACGACAGAATCAAATTACCAGAATTTTCTGCGATAAAAGATATGTTGTACATGGTTCGTTTCTGTTTAGACAACACGGATGATTATAGTTTATGTTGCATATTAAAAAGTCCAATTTATTCATTGAAAGAACGCGATATTTTTAATTTGTGTAAAATAAAAAACGAATCAAAAATACCAACGATTTTTGATATTTTACATGAACAAATGCCAGATGTTTATAAAGATTTAACAGACACTATAGAACAATCAAAAATATTAGCACCTTATTCGTTTTTTAATTACATTCTTAACAAAAATAACTCACGTAAAAAATTTATATCTGCACTTGGCAAACAAGTTATAGATCCAATAGAAGAATTCTTAACAATGTGTTTAGCCTATGAAAGAACACAACCAGGGACTTTGTATCATTTTATAAAATGGTTTATAACCGGTGACAGCGAAATTAAACGCGATATGGACGCATCACAAGGTGTTCGTATAATGACAGTCCATGGCAGTAAAGGCCTGGCGTCGCCCGTTGTGTTCTTGATAGATACTTTAACTTTTCCACAACCAGAAACCATATTAAATGCAAATTATTTGCACAATAATAGCAACTATGATGTTTGGTTATGGAAAACAACAACCAGCGAAACACTGCAGCCAATAATAGATAAAAACAAAGCCGATCAGATTGCAGAATATTATCGTTTGTTGTATGTTGCAATGACACGAACACGCGATGAATTATATATTTATGGTTGCGACATGGACAGGGCACCCGACATTGTTTGGCACAAACAGTTATGGAATGTTTTTGGCGACAAAAAAGAATTATTTATTAACGAAGATACATTACGGATAACAAATGACACAGAAATTAACAGATTTTTTGAGTAATGCAAAAAATAAAGCGTTTGCAACAGACACAGGGACAAAAATGCATACACTTTTGCAACGTGTAGTCGTTGACAACGACTTTGAAGTCGGAGATTCTGATATAATAAAAAACATAAAACAACACGCTTATTTGTTGCCATTCTTTGTTAAATCTGCACAAACAGAAGTGCCAATCGCTGGTAACACACACGGACATTTTGTAAGTCGTAGAATTGACCGTTTGCTTATAAACCATGACACAAAAACCATAGATTTTATTGATTATAAAACAGACACAGACAAAAATGCGTTTGTTGAACAATATAAATATCAATTAAAAGAATACGCAGAATTATTACATTCTGCTTATACAGATTATAAAATAAACGGTTATATTTTATGGCTGCACGATTGGACGCTTGATAAAATTATTTGATTGAATTTTATTGGTGTTTTTGTCTATAATTCGGGCATGTTAAACAGTTTATATATTTCAAACATTGTTTTAATTGAAAAACTGAATTTGCAATTCGGAAATGGTCTTAATATTATGACTGGCGAAACTGGTGCCGGTAAAAGTATCTTGCTGGACGCGTTGTCGTTGGCACTTGGTGCGCGTAGCGATACCGGTTTAATTCGTAGTGGTTGTGATATGGCGGCCGTCACTGCAGAATTTGATTTTATAAACAATAAAACCCGTGCAATATTGGACGAAAATGGAATTGATTATAACGACGGTTTGATATTGCGTCGTACACTTTCAACAGATGGCAAAAGCAGGGCGTGGGTTAATGATATTCCTGTATCTGTTAAAGTATTAAAGCAAATTGGCGATAAAATTATAGAAATTCACGGACAATTTGAAAATCATTCTTTGTTAGATGCGACTACGCATATAACATCGTTAGATGAATACGCAAAATTAAACAATTCTGAGTTTGATACTGTTTTATCACAAACAAAAGCTGCATATAATGATTTACATGAATCACAAAAACGATTAAAACAATTGGCAGAATTATTAGAAAAATCAGAAAGCGAACGCGATTTCTTGGAACACAATGTTAATGAATTGCGTAATTTAAATCCGCAAATCGGTGAAGAAGAAGAATTATCAACAACACGTGCCAAGATGATGGACGCAGAAAAGAATGCTGGTATTTTAAATGACGCACTGGAATCATTGAAACCAAACGGTAATTCTTTGGAAGAACAAATTTGTTCTGTGGCGCATATATTGGAACGCATAAAAACAGATCCAAATCCATATTCAGAACAAATTGATAAATTGTATGATGCCGCATCAACAGTTGCAGAAATAAGTGAACAAATTCATCCAGAAAACACAAATATTGAAGATATCGATTCAATAGAAGAAAGATTGTTTGCTATACGCGCTGCCGCCCGTAAACATCGTTGCACCGCCGATGAATTGCCAGACAAATTGATTGAAATGAAAAATCAATTAAACGCAATTGATAATTCCGATGCAGAATTACAAAAATGCAAAAGCGATGTCGATAAATATACCAAAGTATTTAATGAGTATGCGACCAAACTATCAGATTTGCGTAAAAATGCCGCTGATAATTTAAGAAAACAAATATTAAAAGAATTGCCAGATTTGAAATTAGGTTCTGCAGACTTTAATGTCGATATTCAAAAATGCGAACCAACAAATAACGGCACAGACATCGTTATATTTATGATAAAAACAAATCCTGGCACACCTTTTGCCCCATTACACAAAATCGCGTCTGGGGGCGAATTATCACGCTTTATGTTAGCGTTGCGCGTGACACTTAACAATCCAAACAACAAAAAGACGATTGTATTTGATGAATTAGATACTGGAATAAGTGGTGCAACCGCATCTGCTGTGGGCGAAAGATTGAATAAATTGGCGCAAAACGAACAATTATTAGTTATAACTCATTCTGCCCAGGTTGCAGGGTATGCCGATAAACACTTTAAAATTTCAAAACACAGCGATAAAGATACAACTATAACCAATGTAGATGAAATAACTGGCGATGACAGAATAAACGAAATTGCACGTATAATAAGTGGTGCAACAATAACCGAAGAATCAATAGCCACTGCAAAAACATTGATTAAAAATTAAAAGTTCCTTGTTGTTTTTGCAATCTAAATTCACATATATGTAAACCAAGTTTATTATTCAACCAATCTGCCGCAATATGCCGATGACAGAATTTTTCTGGTGTTTCATAGCATAAAAGAACAACGTCTTGCCCAATATTTTGTAAATCTTGTAATACTTGTGTTGGATCAAGTTGGTTCAAAACTGTTTCATAATATTTTTCAACAAACCAATCATTTGACATATGTTCATCATGCCATTGTTTCCACCAGTTGTATTTAGGTGCCAGTTGTTGATATCGTGCACCATTAAAACCATCTGGAATTTTACCAGAAATACCAACTGGTATCAAACCGTTGGCTTCATATTCTTTAACTTTTGACCAATAGCCTGTATATATCATAACTTTAATATTCCATCAGCGAATTCAATAGAAGATGGTGTTGCAGAAGATGTGCTTATTATTTTATTATCGCCGTCACGCACAATCGCATAACCGCGTTGCAGAACATTTTTATAAGATAATGAATTTAACATTTGTCCCATATGATTTATTGATTGATTTAAACTGGTCAATCTGTTTGATAAAATCATCGGGAAACGTGACATTAATTCGATTCTTTGGTGCACATATTGTAATTTCTTATCAATAACTATATTCATAGTGCGCGCCAAATCGTCTAATCTTTGCGATTGTTCCATTAAAACCTGTTTTGGACTTTTTATATTTATTGCCGATAAATCGCGTTTCAATGCGATAATTTGATTTGTTAACGCAGTATTCAATCTATGTGACAAATTATCCAATTCTTGAATCAAAGATATTTTTGTTGGCACAACCATTTCTGCTGCACCGGTCGGGGTTGGTGCACGAACGTCGGCCGCAAAATCAATTAACATCCAATCCGGTTCGTGACCAACACCTGAAATCAATGGTATATTACTTGCCGCCGCTGCGCGCACGACAATTTCTTCACTAAAAGGTAACAAATCTTCCAGCGCCCCACCACCACGTGCGACAATAATAACATCAACATTATTCATTTTATTAAAATATTCAATACCAGCAGCAACTTCTGAGGCGGCAGTTGTGCCTTGAACAGTGGCAGGATACAACAATACTTTTACAGGAAATCTTTCGCGTAATCTGTTTTGAATATCTTGAAAGGCAGCACCTGTGGGACTTGTCACAACACCTATAGTTTGTGGAAAACGTGGCAACGTTTTTTTACGAGACGCATCAAATAAACCTTCGGCAGCAAGTTTGCGTTTGCGTTCTTCCAACATTTTAAGGATTGCGCCAACACCAGCCATTTCAATGGAATTAATAACAATTTGATAGTTGCTGCGCGCTGGATAGGTTGTAAAACGTCCAGTAACTATTACTTCCATACCTTCTTCCAGTTTAAAGTTAACCGGTGTACCACGCCAAATAATTGCATTTATTGCTGCATTTGTATCTTTGATTGTCATATACAAATGGCCAGAAGACGCATGTGTTATTTGTGACAATTCACCACGAATACGAATTTCAGGGAAAGCTGTTTCTACAACATTTTTAAGCAAAGCTGAAGCATCGCTGACGCTGAATATCATATCTGGTTTAACAAACGGTTCTGGTTTTGGTAACAATCTATTTTCCCTTGGTTTCTGTAATAGCCTTCATAAGATCAACACCAACACTTTTAGCAAAAACATTCGTTTCGTCATTCAAAAAAGATCCAGGCTTAACAACTTCGCCTGCCTTGTATGGAACCTGTGAAAGAAATTGATCATAAGTTAAATCCAAAATTTTTCCGGTTTCCTTGTGTCTTAAATAATGATGTGAATAATACCATTGACCTTTATCTTTATCTACGGCCATTAAATCCCAATCATGAAAATCCATAAGCATCATAAAACTTATGCTTGCTACACGACAGAATCCCGCAGAATCATATCCTAAATCCCAAACATTATCTTTGTGATTAGCCAAAGCGGTTGCTTTTTTTACTTCTTCTTTGGTAAACGCTTCACGAAATAATTTAACAAAATGTATGGCTTTGTCGTGCTTTTCAGGAGACAAATTCAATGCGTCTATTTGCGCTAACAGTTTTTGCGTTGCTTTTTTATATAAAACAGGGTCTTTTTTTAATCTCATAATGATGAATTATACAACAAAAAACCCTGAAAATCAATTCAGAGTTACAAATATTTACAATTCTGTCAGTGGCCAACGAGGGCGGGGTGCAATTGGTTTTGAAACAATATTGCCAACACGATAATTTTCCAATCCTGCCCATGCAATCATTGCGCCATTATCTGTACACAAATTCATTGGAGGCGCAGCAAACAACATATTTGATTTATGTGCCAAATCTTCCATAGCAGCACGCACGGCACTGTTTTTAGCAACACCACCAGCAACAACCATTGTCTTTGGCGCAGCGTTTACAACACGATTATCATGCAAAGCGTTATGTAATCTGTTGGTTATACAATCAACGACCGCTTTTTGGAAAGACGCACAGAAATCATTTATAAATTGTTCATCAATATCTGATTGAGGTGTTTTATCCAATAACATACGCGCCGCAGTTTTTATCCCAGAAAATGAGAAATCACATCCTGGTTTGTCGCATAATGGACGCGGAAAATGGAAACGATTTGAATTGCCCAATTGTGCACGTTTATCAACAATAGGGCCGCCAGGATAACCAAGTCCCAACATTTTTGAAATTTTATCAAATGCTTCACCAGCGCTGTCATCTAAAGTTTGTCCGATTAATTCATATTTTCCAACATTATGGACCAATAATATCTGACAATGCCCGCCTGATGCCAACATTAGCAAATAAGGGAATTTTACGTCTATATTTGTTGCAGAATCAGTCGCAGAAGCAGCCTTAAGGCGCGGCACTAATGCGTGTCCTTCTAAATGATTAACCGCAATCAAAGGTTTGTTTGTAGCGTTTGCAATTCCTGTCGCAGCCATCCATCCGACCAAAACACCGCCGATTAACCCCGGACCTGCTGTTGCAGCGACAACGTCAATATCATCAATAGTTTTATTTGCGCGTTCCAAAGTCAATTTTATTACTTCGTCTATTGCCAATATATGCGCACGCGCAGCAAGTTCTGGAACAACACCACCATATTTTTGATGTTCTGGAATTTGGGAATAAATAATATGGGATAAAATATTTCTGTCACTGTCCACAATTGCAGCACTGGTTTCATCGCACGAAGATTCTATACCCAAACACAAAGTAGGCCTTGCAGAAGATTCATGTTCGTTGCTTGCACCCATATCAGTTATAATAAGTTTTTCTTCATTCATTTTATTTTTACCAATGCTATTCCAATGTTGTGTTTATTTCTTTTATGTTCGTTTATATATGTTTCAAAGTCAACATCTATAACACGTCCATATTGTCTTGATGCATGCCGTAATATATTTCCCGGCAACAGAAAGCCCATATGAACGACAGCTAAATCCGTTCCGATTTTATCATAAAAACCGGTACCGTCATGTATAAATAACACAATTAATGGCGATTGTATATCTATTTTTGATAAATTTTCATATGGGATGTATTCTATATCCACACTTTGTTTTTGAAAATCAGTATCAATTTTGTATTTTTTCTTGAACCAAGATTTTTTATAAATAACGACATGCCGTATTGAAGTATTGCCGTACAAACTGCTTATATTTTCAAAATTGTTGTTTGGCAACCAATCTGATTCAATAAAATGATTGCGATTTATAACATTAACTTTGCCATCTTTGTATCTGATTTTAGTTAATTTTTCTTTATTATCATCAGCCAATACAGTTTCAACAAAAGTGGTGCAATCAAACGCATCAAATCGAATTAACGGATCGTCATCAGGCAATTTTTCTTCACCTAGTGGATTTATTTGATATTTTGCGCCCAAATATTTTGCGCCCAAATCAGCAGATATAGTTGTTGAACAACCAGTTAATAACAATAATAACACAAATAATTTATTCTTCGTCTGTTGAAGCATTCATTTGTATCCCACTGTGACAAATAACAGTTGCATCTTTTATCAGCATTTCATTTGAATTAGGCAAACCGGCAATTTTATTAACACATTGCAGCAATAATTCTTGGTCTGAGACGTTTGGTATAATACGTTGAAGTGTAGACACACGTTGTTCTTGTGTTAAATCTTGCCATTTTCTAAGATTTGCATTTTCAAAAGTATGAGTTGGATGAAAAAGTATCCCACACACGACAAACACCAGTAATACACCGAATACAATAGACGCTTTGAAAAAAAGTTTGATTTTTTGTAATTTTGTTTTTTTAGTCATTGTTTACTCACATTTTTCAAGCCATACATCATAAGTATCATTTTGTAATGGATTTTGACCTGGTTCATTACGATTCATCCAACCACTAAAAATACGTCCATCTGTTTTTGTATATATTTCAAGAAACACGAAAAAGTTTTCCGCATCAAAAGGATCTGTTTGTTTACAGTTTTTGATTGTAAGCGTTAAACCATCATGTTGTATTGTGTTGCCAACCTTGCCAGAAACAACCTGCGTTTTTCCGGCAGCTTTGTTCATCACGCGCAACACAGCAGTATCTTTTTCAACATATGCAAAAGCAGGGGTATTTGATAATAAAAACAGGGGGGCAAAAACAAAACATAAATATTTTATGAAATGCATTTGTAGACCCCCTTTGATTTATTTAAAGTAAAGATTAGTCTTCGCTGTCTTTTTTAGCATTAGCGGACAAATCTTCAACAATACGAGCTTTCTTGCCAGACAAACCACGCAAGAAGAATAATTTCGAACGACGGACTTTACCGACGCGAACTTTTTCAATCTTTTCGATTGCTGGGCTGTATAATGGGAATTTACGTTCTACACCAACGCCGTAAGATTCACGACGTACTGTGAAAGAAGCGTTGTTTCCGTTTCCGCCATCACGTGCGATAACCACACCTTCAAACATTTGGATACGGAATTTATCACCATCTTTAATTTTAACATGAACTTTCACTGTATCACCAGCTTTGAATTCTGGGATAACTTTGTTGCCTTTTAATTTTGCAACTTGTTCTTGTTCAATTTTTTTAATAATGCTCATTTTAGTTTTCCTTTATTAAATCCGGACGACGTTCTGTTGTTATTTCGTCCGATTGTTGTTTCCGCCACCGTTCGATATTGCCATGGTGACCGGACAGCAGGACTTCTGGGACTTTATGTCCACGCCATACTGACGGACGGGTGTATAATGGCCATTCAAGCCCGCCGATTTCGAAACTTTCATTTTGGACGGCTTCATCGCCGCCACCCAATACATTATCTAACACGCGAACGCAACTGTCAACTAAAACTTGTGCTGCAATTTCACCACCAGATAACACATAATCGCCAATAGATAATTCTTCGATATCATATTCGTCGATAACCCGTTGATCAATACCTTCATACCGACCACAGAGCAGGGTTATTGTATCATATTTTGCATATTCATGCACTAATTTTTGATTCAAAGTTTTTCCACGTGGTGAAAAGAATATAATTTTGCCTGGTTTTTCAATAGAATCCAAGGCATTTCCCAGCACATCTGGGCGCATTACCATACCAGCACCACCGCCAAATTGTTCGTCATCTACACTGCCGTAATTATTGATAGCAAAATCGCGAATATTTATTGCTTTATAAGACCATATACCTTTGTCCAAAGCACGTCCGACAACCCCTTTGTCAAGGGTTCCCGGGAACATTTCTGGAAAAACGGTCAGTATATTAAAGTGCATTTATCTTTGCCCTTTTTTACAAAATTCGCACACTTCGTTTAATACAGATGGCAAATCAACATAATAAGCCCTTGGAGAAAAACTTACACCAATCAGAGCCTTTTTAACAGCCATTTTACGACAATTATAATCTTTATTTGTCTCTAATGGGCAACCAGGATTCATATTAGGTTTTTCATCTATAAACGCCATGTTAAAACATCCTTAATTTTGTGTTTTTTCCAATATTATTTAACGCTTGTTTTATTTTTTCGACAAACCCTGTTTTTATTACCGGTTGATCAAGCAATTCCAAGTAATCATCTAATTCTTTATACGGAACATCAGCACGATATAATCTTGGCATGCTGTGAATCAATTTATGTAAAGCTTGACGTATATCATCTAATTTCCACAAAGGCACATTATCACGATACAAGAATAGGGCTTTGTTTAGTTCAAGAACGGCTTTTTGCACATTATTATATATTGTTGTATCGCCATTTGCTTGGAAAACATGCATCAGTTTTTCAACCCCCACAAATACTGGTATAACAAGTTCTTTTACATGGTTCTGTTGTTCTTTGTTCAATACTTTTGTCATTTTATATCACACTTATCTGACAATAATTTGTTTATTTATCATGTCAACACTTGCATCTTTAAAAGAAACCATCTCTCCGTTATCCAATTCAATAATATCGCCGCCGCCAAAGTTTTGAAAACAATCGACGACGCCTATCTTTATTCCCCCGCGAATAACATCAAAACCAATTAAATCTGATTGATAATATTCGTTTTCTTTTAATTTTGGTAAATCATCACGTGAAATAAATAATTCGGTTCCACGTAATGTTTCAACAGTATTACGGTCATTTATACCGTCTATTTTTGCAATTATAATATTTTGTTTTAAAACACGAACAAACTGAAACTGTTCAGGTTCGCATTTGTCGCAAATAATATGGAATTTTTTAAAATCATTTGGCGTTTCTGCAAAAGATTGCACACGAAATTCTCCACGAATTCCCTGTGGTGCAACTATTTTTCCAACCAAGATTTTATTTTCTTTGTTCATACATAAAACCATACTTGGCGGTCGCCCGCCAAGTATTCAAGCAAAATATTATTCGGCAACAGCTTCTGTTGCAGCAGTTTCTTCCGCTGGTGTTTCAGCAGGTGTTTCTTCTGCAACTGGTGCAGATTCTTCTGCTGGTGCTTCTGCGGCTGCTTTAGCAGCGGCTTCAGCGGCAGCTTTTTCTTCTGCGATTTTAGCCAATTTATCGGCTTTATCTTTAGCCTTCATTTGAGTTTTTTCAGAAGGTTGATTCTTTTTTGTTTGTGTTGGAATTGGTTTTGCAGCAACCAAACCTGCATTTACCAAGAATTTGTAAACGCGGTCAGATGGTTTTGCACCCTTGGCCATCCAAGATTTAACTTTTTCAATATCCAAAACAACGCGTTTTGTATCGTCTTTTGCCAACATTGGGTTGTATTTACCAACTGTTTCCAAAATTGCCCCAGAATTACGTGCGTTACGAGAATCTGTAACAACTACATGATAATAAGGACGTTTTTTTGCACCATAACGTGCCAATCTGATAACTGTTGCCATTTTATTTTGCTCCTTAGTTTTTTGTTATCTTTGTTATCCCAAAAACCACACGAAAAACTTGCATCAAGAGCGAAACTCGCCGGTTGATGTTCCTTGCGCATACCGCACACAGGGTTACTAGTGATGGCAATCTTTGGGATTTGCAGGCTTATTATGTATTAAATTTTATCAAAAGTCAAATATTTATTGGTTTTTACCGAGCATATTGGCAACACTGGTTTTGACAATACTGCACCTGAGGATTCAAGGTTAAATGTACAGGACGGTATTTAACATTATGGTTATCATCAAATTCTAAAGTAATTTTTATATTGATGCGCACCTTTTGATTATAAGCGGGCAGAATTCCGCGTCTGTTGTTACAAATCTTATGTGTTGGTTGCATATTATTTAATTCATAGCCACCGCCTAAAGATTTTGGTTGCATATGATCCCATGAAAAAGCCATTTTGTCAGCCTGATTGGTGCGATACTGTTGGATACTGCCAGAATCTATCTTTATTGGTTGACCACATAATTTACAAACAGGGTAAACATGGTAATCACCCAGAATTTCATAAATCTGTTTAATTTGTTTGCGATTAAAAATATTATTAACATGACTGGTTTTTATTAAATCGGTTAACATCTTCTTTACTGTTTTTCGAACATCCAAAGCAAGAAAAAACGCACAGCCTTTTGTGGTCTGTGCGTCTATAAGAATCTTTAGTATTCTGTTTAAATGGGATTCATCCATCTTGTCCGTTATTTGCTTAATCTCTTTTAGAGTTCCTTTGACTTCGCTGTTGGTCATAAATTCCCCCCTTTGATAATCAAAAACCTTTAACGTACACATTATTACACAAAAACAGTATTAATTTTATACATAAAATCGATTTTTAACATTAAATCGTCTGGACTTTTTTGGCTAAATATTGTATAATTAATGTCACTTACCCAGCGGGCATGGTATAATGGTAGAACGAAAGCTTCCCAAGCTTTAGACGAGGGTTCGATTCCCTTTGCCCGCACCAAAAATAAAGCCGACCCTTGTGGTCGGATTTGTTTTTGTGTTGATAAAAAAGTTGAATCGAACCCGATAGAGTTGCGCAAGCAACGAAAGGGTTCGTAAACGAAGTTGAAAGGGGCCCACGAGTATAAAAACGAGTGGGAATTACATTCCCTTTGCCCGCACCAAAAATTCAACCGGCTTAAAAGCCGGTTTATTTTTTATCTTTGATAATTATTACGAATAATATAAAACTTGCTTGATATGCTGCGCAAAACTTTTCTTGGTAAATTTGTATTTTTCAATTGTTTTAATAATTTATTTAACGCCGTCCATTCTCCAGGTTTCAACGTTTTGCTTTTTATATACGAATATATTTCTGCATATAATTCTTGGGCTGATTGTTCCTTGCCAGAAGAAGATGGATTAAAATAATCATATTTTGCTTTTTTGTCTTCATTCATGGCTAATCCTATTTTAGTTTTTTGTTGGTATTTGCAACAACTGTTTTGGAAAAATCAAATCAGGATTTGTTATATTATTACGTTCTGCTATCATTGTGAACAATATGCCACGACGCAAGAAATTACGTGCAATTATCCACAAACAATCGCCACGACGCACAGTATAAAAAGTGTCGTCATCGCCAGTCATTTCAGGCATAACAAATTGATGTTCAACATTTGCTATTGTGGTTCCTTCACCATCGTGTAAACGAATATTCAATTTATATTCTTTGCCGCTTTCTAATTTACCAATATCTGCACCAAGACCGAAGTTTTTATAATCTGATACACGTGCAAAACCGATATATTCATCATTTAAAGACAAAGACACACGTAATCTTGGCAATGCTTTACCTGTCACAATCATACGACCATTTTCCAAATAATCTATTTTTGAAACGATTAAATCACCATCCATCAATTCCGGTGCCTGCATAATCTTGCTGCCATTTTTAGTCATCAATAAGGATACAGAATTTTTATATCCACGTTCTGAAACATAAACAAATACAGAATCTTCAGATTTGATGTTTTTATCTGAATCTATCAAACGAATAACATAATTGCCTGGCTTCAATGCTTCACTTGGTGCATATACGAATTCACCATCTTTATTTGTGTGTTCTGTCGCGACTATTTTTTTATTAATCATAATTGATATATTTGATTCACGAACATTGCGACCAGCGATAATTATGTTTCCCGCCGCTTCAATACGAACCAAATCAAATGATGGGGTAGTGTGTGTTTCTGTATTTTTAACAGTTCTTACAATTGGTTCTGGAACAGATGGTGCGATCACTTTTACTGGTGCATTTATTCTGAACAACATAACCAATACAGCAATCAAAACAACCAACAAAGCGCAAACAATCGGAAACCAATAATCACGCAAGACAGCACGATTTTTTGATTCTGTTGTTTTTACTTTTTTAACAACATTTTTTTCGTTTTGTTCAGGCTTTTTAAACATATTAAATCTTTGCAAGAATTTACGTGTAAATGCACGACGGTTTTCTAACCAGTCTTGTTGACGATTAACTGCGCCATCTATCAATTCATCTGTACTGCGTTTAGTTTTGCCGATATTAGTAGCTGCCATATTTTATATCCCTAGGTTTAGTTTCTTTGACAAAATTATTCCAAAAAATATTTATTTGTCAATGTTTTTATGATATAATCATAAAGACTCAAAACGACAGGAGATATTATGGTTCGCAAGAAAATAGGCATTATGACAACAGGCGGAGATTGTTCGGGTTTAAACACCGTTGTTCAACGCATTGTAGATGGTTGTAAACTACGTAAATGGGATATTGTTGGAATAAAAGATGGGACAGATGGGTTGTATTCCGTACCAGCCAAAACAGTTGATTTAACAAACGAAAGTTTTCAATTTGCTTCTTCGCATTTAGCGGGCAGTATTTTAGCGAACGGAAATGATGGTGCTGAAAATTTTGAATCGGCTGCACGTGCTGGAAAATTAGGCGCTTTTAATAAAAAATTACAAAAATCATTAAAAGATTTGAATCTGGACGCTTTGGTGTTAATCGGCGGTAATGGATCATTGTCTTTGGCACATTTGTATAATGAAATTTATAACGGTTTACAATTAATTTGTATTCCAAAAACTATAGACATGGATGTCCCATTAACAGACAGAACCATTGGTTTTGATACAGCAGTGCAACAACTGGTTTCTTATTGTGATCAATTATTATTAACAGCACGCAGTCATCACCGTTGGTTTGTTGTGCAAACTATGGGACGCGATTGTGGTAATTTGGCATTACATGCCGGGGTTGCTACTGCTGCAGATGCAATATTAATTCCAGAAATAAAATTTGATGTTGATAATTTGATTAAACATATAAAACAATCAAAACGCGATTATGGAATTATTATGGTATCCGAAGCAATTTCTATTCGTGGACATTCTGGCAAGGCTGCAGATATGATTTCACGCGCGTTAAACAATGCAAACATTCCAAATCGCACAGCATTTCCAGAATACATTCAAAGGGCAGGTGACACCGTAGCAAGCGACAGAATTTTGGCTGTTGGTTTTGCCGACACAGCATTAAAAGCCATTGAAAACAACGAAACAAATGTTATGACTGTTTTACAAGATGGCGAATATAAAACTGTTTCTTTGTCAGATTTCTTTGCGGCTGGCAAGCAAGAAAAAGATCCACATATTATCGGTGCGATGACTTCTAATCGTTATGTAGAACCAGATGATATATTATTACAAATCGCAACAGACATGGGAATATATATTGGTGAAAAACGGAAATAAAAAAACCGGGCAAACGCCCGGTTTTCTATTTTGTTAATTGTCTTTTTGCTGCTGCAAACGCTATTTTTTGGCGTTCAATATTGTTAAAATCTTTAAGTATTTTATCAGCACCATTTTGTTTTATTTGTGTTTGAGTTTTATTTTCTATAATAATTGGTCTTTCTTTTGTTTCATCGTTAACCAATGCGTATGTTACAACCACAATGTCGCCACGACGTAAATCTTCTTCTTCTGAGCTAAGCCCACCAAGTTGAACCATCAAATCACCCCATACAGGAGAGTAACAATAAGCAAACTGTTTGTCCATTCTTGTGACAAGTTTATAAACAACTGCCTCTTGGTGCTTATTTTGAACAAATTTTTTTAACTTGGTTTCTTCTTTTGTAATATCGTATAAATCAGACATATTATGAACCTTTTTGTTTTTACACAAAAATCATAAAACAAAATATTATATTGTCAACAAAAAACCGGGCAAATGCCCGGTTTTGTTTTAAGAAAGGAGGATTTTATTTTTCAGAAAAATCTGCATCTGTGGCACCTTTGTCTTCGCCAGATTCAGATTTAGATTCTTCCGCTTTTTGCGCTTCTTGGGCTGCTTTATAAACCGCTTCACCCAATTTCATCGCTTTTTCAGTCAAAGCATCTGTTTTTGCTTTCAAAGATTCAGCGGTTGCTTCGGCTTTTGCCAATTCGTCGCTTAACTCTTTTTTAGCATTTTCGATTGCTTCGCGTTCTTCGGCAGAAATCTTGTCACCATGTTCTTTCAAAGACTTTTCAATACTGAACACTGCTGTTTCTGCTGTATTTTTCGCTTCTGCCAATTCTTTTTTCTTTTTATCAGATTCAGCGTTAGCAGCGGCTTCATCAACCATACGTTTGATTTCTTCTTCGCTTAATCCACCGTCTGATTTAATTGAAATCGCTTGTTCTTTGCCCGTTCCTTTATCTTTTGCAGATACATGAACGATACCGTTTGCATCAATATCGAAAGATACTTCGATTTGAGGCATACCACGTGGGGCAGGTGCAATACCTTCCAAATTAAATTGACCAAGCAATTTATTGTCTGCAGCCATATCACGTTCGCCCTGGAATACGCGAATTGTTACGGCAGATTGGTTATCTTCGGCAGTAGAGAAGATCTGTGATTTTTTAGTTGGAATTGTTGTGTTTCTGTCAATCAATCTTGTGAACACACCACCCAATGTTTCAATACCAAGTGACAATGGTGTCACATCCAACAACAAAACGTCTTTGACTTCGCCTTTCAAAACACCACCCTGAATTGCAGCACCAAGGGCGACAACTTCATCTGGGTTAACACCTTTGTGTGGTTCTTTGCCAAAGAATTCTTTAACAGTTTCAACAACCTTTGGCATACGTGTTTGACCACCAACCAAGATAACTTCGTTGATTTGAGATGTTGTTAAACCAGCATCTTTCAAAGCTTTTTTGCAAGGTTCGATTGTCTTTTCAATCAAATCTTCAACCAAAGATTCCAATTTTGCACGCGTAAGTGTCGTGTTGAAATGTTTTGGACCTGTTGCATCAGCAGTCAAATAAGGCAAATTGATATCTGTTGATGTTTTAGAAGACAATTCAATTTTTGCCTTTTCTGCGGCTTCTTTTAATCTTTGCAACGCCAATTTATCATTTGATAAATCAATACCTGTTTGAGATTTGAATTCATCCATTAAATATTTCAAAACGCGTGCATCAAAGTCTGAACCACCCAATGCAGTATCACCGTTTGTAGATTTAACTTCAAATACGCCGTCCACGATTTCCAAAATGGACACATCGAATGTACCACCACCAAGGTCATAAACAGCGATAGTTCCATCTTTGTTTTTATCCAAACCATATGCCAAAGCAGCGGCAGTTGGTTCGTTAACAATACGCAAAACATTTAATCCTGCGATACGACCAGCGTCTTTTGTTGCCTGACGTTGAGAATCATTAAAATATGCAGGAACAGTGATAACAGCATCTGTAATTGTTTCGCCCAGATATGCTTCTGCGTCTTTCTTTAATTTAGATAAAATCATTGCTGAAATTTGAGAAGGTGCATATTTTTTACCTTCAATTTCAACCCATGCGTCACCGTTATCCCCGGCAACAATTTTATAAGGAACGCGTTTTTGAATTTCTTTCACAGCAGGGCTATCAAAACGTAAACCCATTAAACGTTTAATTTCATAAATTGTGTTTTCTGGATTTGTGACTGCTTGATTCTTGGCAGTAATACCAACCAATTGATCGCCATTATTAGTAATAGCAACAACAGATGGGGTAGTACGTTGACCTTCGCTGTTTTCGATAATTTTTGGATCTGAACCGTCCATGAAAGCCATGGCGGAATTTGTTGTACCCAAATCAATACCTAATACTTTTGCCATAATTTTTACTCCTTAGATAAGTTTTTTCGCTTAATCGAAATATAGTTATAAAAAATATGGTTTCAAGGGGGTAAAACCAAAATAATTATAAGTTTTTATTCAAAAGAAAAACCGCCCGTTTGGGCGGTTTGATTTTAAATATCTTTGATTGATATTATTTCTTTGCTGGTGCAGCAGCAGTTGCTGCAGCGGCAGCTTGTGGTTTTGCATCTGCTTCTTCTGGCATTTTACCACCGATAGTAGCGAAAGCCAAATCTTCCATATGCAATCCCAATTTAATACCGGCAGGCAATACCAAATCAGAACCGTGAATTGTGTCACCAATTGTAACATCAGACAAATCGATTGTAATTTTTTCTGGCATATCATCTACCAAACCAACCAAAGCAACTTTACGAACAGCAAAGTTCAAAACACCGCCCAATTTGATACCTTTGGAAATATCAGCATTGATAACTTCCACAGGAACAACAACATGAACAGGTTCTTTAACATTGATACGTTTAAAATCAACGTGAACAACTTTATCAGACACTGGATGATATTGAATATCCATCAACATAGCGTCTTCTTTGCCATTAGCAGTTGTAATTTCAAACAATTTTGTTCGCAATGATGGTTGTACCAACAACATATTGAATTCGCGTCCATTCAATTCGATAGACACAGGTTCTTTCTTTTCGCCATAGATAACAGCAGGGATGTTTTGGTTCTTGCGAACTGCACGTGCGGCCCCCTTGCCAGCAACTTTGCGAATTTCAGCGTTTAATTTAATAGCCATTTTAAATCCTTTTTAATGGTTGTTTTTTTATGTTTGCATGACCTCCAAGGGTGTCATGCGGGGTATATTATTTATCAAAAGCCGTGAAAAATCAAGTTTTTTGTGATTATTTTTTGCGCAAGATTAAAAATCTGGCACGACCATATGTTTTATCACGCAAAACATCCCAATATTCTGTTAAATCTGGCGCTTTTTGGATGTTTTCAAATTCCCAAATTAAAATCGCGCCACTTTTTGCGATTTTGCTTAATTTTTTTACAAACAATACGCCAAAATTAAAGTCCGGATAGGGCGGATCGACAAAGAACAAATCTGATATGCCACCAAATCTTGATATTGCGCCCAATGCGTCACACATTTCAATCGTTGCGTTTTCGTTCACGGACACCAGATTCTTTTTTATTGTATCTATTGAATTTTTTGCATTGTCTGTAAACACCACCATTGGATTATTAAAACGCGATAAACATTCCAAACCAAATGCACCAGATCCGGCAAAAACATCCCAGACTGATATTGGTTTTGTTGTATCAATTATGCCATTTAACATGTTAAACAGCGCACCACGCGCCAAATTTTGTGTAGGGCGCGCATCAATTGGCAGATTTAGTTTCTTGCCACGATATTTTCCCGAAATAATTTGCAAATTTGATTTCATAGTGTAAAGTTTACATTATGAATTTTATGAATCAAGCATTTTTATTAGCAAAAAAAGCCCAATCCCATGGCGACGTGCCAATTGGGGTGGTTATTGTTCGCGACGGCAAAATAATTGCACGCGGGGAAAACAGGGTTCAAAAATCTAAAAATCCAACATTACACGCCGAAATTGTTGCAATCAACAAAGCCTGTAAGAAATTAAATGCTAAATTCTTGGACGGATGCGATTTATATGTGACATTGGAACCGTGTTCTATGTGTGCAACCGCGATTTCTTTTGCGCGCATAAAAAACATTTATTTTGCAGCATGCGATGAAAAGGGTGGTGGAATAACCAGCAATGCAAAGATTTTTGAAAACGATAAACACCTTTGGAAACCAAATGTAATTCAAATGCAAGAACATGCAGACAAATCCACAAAAATGCTTAAAGATTTTTTTGAAAATTTACGAAATAAAAAAGGTAAATAAATGTCAACAGAACAAGAATATTTCTTAATAGAAAAAGAATATCTTATGAATGAAGAGGAAAAATGTTCGCTGATATCTTTAAATCCGCGCGACCAAAAACCTTTCTGTAAAGTGGTGTTTAACGTAAGATACACCAAAAATCCTTTTGGATTTGGATCCGTTATTAAACCAATTGAAAATAATGGATGGAACAGACTTTATAAATATAACGAACACAAATATGATTACGTTATTGTTTTGGAAAAACATAAAAACAACCTAACTGTTTTCGGAAACAAAATCGGTGAACGTACTATAAAAATTGACAATGACTATACACATATAGAACGTGGTGATCATTTATTATTAGATACACATTATGACACTATCGTTCACAACGTTACACGTGCAAAAATGACATACAACATACAAAGATTAGCACGTTGCAAAGAAAAATAATATTTTAAACCAAACTTTCACCGGTCATTTCGGCCGGTTTTTTTATACCCAATAATTTTAATATTGTTGGTGCAACATCACTTAAACCGCCATCATGCGCCACAAAATGTTCGTTGGAAACCATTATAAAATTCACAGGGTTTGTTGTATGTGATGTTAATGGAACATTGTGTTCTTCGTCCCACATTTGTTCTGCATTGCCATGATCTGCAATTATTAAAACACAACCGTCCAAATCAAGCACAGCAGGGACAATGCGCGATAATTGTTTGTCCAAACATTCCATTGCTTTGATTGCCGCCTTTTCGTTTCCAGTATGTCCGACCATATCACCATTTGCAAAATTCAACAGCACAACATCAAACTTTGATAAACGCGGTAACAAGGCGTCAGTAATTTCATTTGCTGACATTTCTGGTTTCATATCAAAAGTTGCAACATCTGGTGATGGTATCAAAACTTTTTCTTCTTGGTCGTAATCTATATTACGTTCTGCATCCATAAAATAGGTCACATGATTATATTTTTCTGTTTCTGCAATACGTAATTGCGTTTTACCATTTTTCGCCAAAATATCACCCAACGTATTTGTTGTCTTTATGTCTGGTAAAAGCGCAGGGCAAACTTCGTCTAAACCTTCGCCGTATTGGGAAAAGCACAATATATGGCAACCATTTTCAACAACTTTACGCATAATTTGTCGTGCACGATCCGAACGATAATTACAGAATAAAAAGCCATCACGCGTTGTTAATTTTGTTGGTGTTATAACAGTCGGTTTTATAAATTCATCAGTTTCGCCACGTGCATAAGCATCAGCCAATGCTGTATCTATATTATCTGCACGATATTCTGATTCGCCATTGGCAATCGCATCAAAAGCCAATTCTGTTCTGTCCAGATTACTGTTACGATCCATCGCATAATAACGCCCGCAAATTGTTCCGAAAAACACAGCATTATTTTCAATTTCTGCACCCAATTCAGATTTTATTATATCAATATATTTCTGGGCAGATTGTGGTGGGGTATCGCGTCCGTCTGCAATAAAATGAATACATACATGTAAACCATTTTTTATAATGTATTTAACCGCTTTTAATGTGTCTTCCAAATCTGCGTGAACGCGACCATCAGACATAAGGCCAGCAACATGGACAATTCCACCATCATCTTTGACAGATTTTATAAAACTGTTTAATGGTTTGTTTTTCGATAAATCTTCAATTTCAAATCTGCGTAAAAATTGATTAACTATACGACCAGAACCAATTGTTATATGGCCAACTTCGGAATTGCCCATGATACCATCGGGCAAACCAACTGCATTTCCAGATGCACTTAATTTTGAATGCGGATATTTTTTTAATAAATTATCAAAAAAGGGCATATCAGCCAATGCTACTGCGTTATGCGACTTGTTATTATTTATACCAACACCATCTAAAATACACAAAACAATCGGTTTCATATTTCAATTTCTCCATATATGCTAAGGGTATCATATATGTTTTTTCATTGCAAAATAAAAAGAAACGGTGTATAAATAATTCTATAAGAACTTTTTCTTACAAAAGGAATAAATATGGCACGCAAAGCAGGGCTTATTAATTCAGTAGATCATCACATTGCAAAACGTTTACAATTACGCCGTGTTATGTTGGGACTTACCCAAACAGATTTGGCACATAAATGTGGTGTAAGTTTTCAACAGATTCAAAAATATGAAACTGCAGGGAATCGTATTCCTGCTGCGCGTTTATTTGATTTAAGTCAGGCATTAGAAACATCTGTCGCTTTTTTCTTTTCTGGATTACCAGGTAATTTTCCACCAGAAACAAAAGCAATTCGTTCTATGCGCGTTTCAGATGCCAAAGAAGACGACCCGTTAAGCAAAAATGAATCTTTGCAATTGATTAATTTATATTGGAATTTACCATCAGATGCACAAAGAAAAACCGTTATGGATATGTTAAAATTATTAAACGGTACAGATAAATAAAAAAACGCCAAACTGGCGTTTTTTTATTTTGTAACAATATCTTTATAACCCATAGCCGCTGAGACTTTCTTTTGTAAGATTATCTATCACACAGCTTTTTCCACTCTTGTCCCAACGACCTTTTAACAAATCTGTGCACATATCCATGAACCAATAATCTGTTAATTTGCAAGAACCATTGTCATCTAAACCTTCCTGCCATTCATCTTTTAAATCAATACACTGGCTTTCTTTTTCAGCACTGATACACCAACCAGTGTCCACCAAACCCATTTCAACAAAATCGCCAGCTTTTGTAACTTTACGTCCATAGTATTTTGTATAAAATTCTTGAACCAACATTTCAAGGGCCGGTTTTGCTACTTCATCGGCATCAACCCAAGAACCGCCCAAATCTTCACAACCAGCTGTAAATGCAATACCCATATCATCATAAATTTTCTTTATAATAATATTCATAACATTTGTATTCAATGCAGTAGCACTTATAGTGTTAGCCCCATCTTCGTTTATTAAATCACTTGGGCAAAATACTTTTCTTCTGTTATCCATTGCAGCGCGTATCTGTGCTTTACTTTTCTTTACGTCTTTATCTGTTGCACATTTACCATAAGGAATCTGTTTATCAATAATGTAATTACCGCTTGCATCTGTCGCTATACTACCATCAGCTTCATATTTATATGTAATATCATCAGGGCATAATTCATGTGCATAGTCTGATAATACGGATTCGCAGCCTTCGGCAACTTTGACACTGTCAACGGTATCAACAAATGTTAACAAAGATTGTAAACCGCAATTTTTACCCGCAACAGGTTTTAATTTCTTTGATGCGTCATCATATACACAACCATCAGGATCACCGTACAATGCCGCACAAGCCTGAACACGATCATAACACATACCACGTGCGGTCGCCGTTGCTATTGCGCCAGTTCCCTGAGTTTTTGTAGTATCTATTGATAACAAATCACCAGTTTGTTTATCATAACATTCTTTCACAGTTGCGACACAAGAATCTTTTATTTGTTGGATTTTATCATCTTGAGCTTGAGCAATTTGGACAATTGCAGAACGTTTGAATTCTTCCCATACAACATCTGCATTATCACGACAAGAATCCAATGCTGTTTCTGCAAATATTTTTTTGTTATCCAACCAACTATTAAACTTTGGATTTGTAGACAATATATCCGAACTGCCATTCAAAACAATCAAATTATTAAGACCAAACAAAGCTTGAGAATAAATCGGTTTACCTGTGTTAGGATTTATATATTGACCCGTATAATCCATACATTTTTCATAATTTGGACCACATGCAGTAGATTGACGCAAAGCATCTTCTACCTCTGCTAAACATTCGTTAACATCAGAAGAGTTATGAGCTTCATAGTTGTCTAATCTTGCTTTCATAAGATACTTACGTGCTGTTCTGACAGTTTCTTCTACACTAAGCTTCTTGGCGCTTATATTTTTTTCATACGCATTACAATCTTGGGTTATCATGATAGAATATGAACTGCGTGCCAAATTAAACATCGCATCGCCGCCGCAGGATTCGCGGACTATTTCGCTGCATTGTTTCATTGCGCTATCATATAATTCTTTACCTTCTAATGTTGAAACATCTGTATATGAATTATCACCGAATATTGAAGATGAAGAACCAAATATATCGTAATCATCACCCGAAGAAAAACTGGACAAATCTAATACACCCAATGATGTTGTGTTTTTCTTTTGTTTAACAGTCGATTTTTTCCCAGATAAAATATCACCAATGTTATTTAATAAATCCCATGATGCACTGGAATCTTTTGTTATAGCTTTTTCACCTTCTGTCGCTGTGTACATAGCATGAACTTCAGCAGCAGTGTTGTTAACAGACTCTAAACTGTTGTCCTGAAATTCTGCCAACATTTTTAATGCTTCATCCAATTTATCGGATGTATCACGAAAATCAGCGAAACGATCACTGCAAAAACATCTTCTGTATGTATCATTAGCATTTGCGCACAATTGATCCATACATGTTGCATATGCATCACGACAGTTCGCATAACCACCACCAATCTTTGACACATCATTAAATACAGCGGTTGCACGAGCAACACCGGCACGTGATACATTAGCAGAACCAACTTTTTGTTTTGTTCCAGAACGAACAACAGATGATTTAGATGCACTTCGTGCCATACCGTTTCCATTTACAACATGACGGGCAGAACGGACAGAAGCCGCACGAACGGAAGCAGGGCGTGCAGTAATAACAGCACGACTTTTTCTGCCGTTTTCAGCAGCGGAACGAGCGATTACAGAAGTAGCAGAACTCCGTATGGCAGCACTGCTTGCAGAATCTGCCGATCTAGCAGAACTTTTTGCAACCGATGAACCACGTTGATTAGGCTGTTGTACACCAAACGCAATCGCAGGTACAGCCAACGCTATAACTGATATTTTCAAAATATTTTTGATAAAACCTGCCACTTCTTCTCTCTTTTTTTAGTATTATATCACTTTTTGCCATACCATTGCAAGAATTTATTCTATACAACAGTTAACAGCATTCTTAACCCATTGCCCCAGTCTTTTGACACCAGACAGTTTTTCTTCTTTTTTGTCTGATTTCTTTGCTTTTTTACCTTCTTTTTCATCGGCACAAGCCTGTGTTGCACCATCATAAAAAGCAGGAACAGATTCATGAACCCCACCCAAATCTATCAAATGCATATTTAAACCCCAGAACAAAGAATATAAATCATATGCTTTTTCAAACATTTCATATGCTTCTTTTTTCTTACCTGCACCAATCGCTTTGGTTCCAACCTCATAAATACGCATAGAAGCGGCCAATAAATGTTTAGAAATGCACCAAACTTCACCATCGTCACCGCTAGATTTTTTTACAATGCGTTCCATCAATTCTTTGCGCATACTGCGAACAGTATTTATCAAATCATAAAAACCAACTTTACCGGTTTTTGCGCCACTGAAAAAGAAATGTTCTTCCAAAGATACCAGGTTCATCAACGCAATAGACAAATCTTGATCAGAAGACAAATCAAGTGGATTCGCTTTTTTAGCAGCATCCAATTTTGCAATCATTTCTTCCATAGATAATTTTTTACTATTTTTTTTCATAATACTGTTCCTTTTTAATTACATTGCAAATTTTGAAACCAACATACTTGTTATCATTAACATCACTATTGCCAACACAACCTTTTCAAAAGGGAAGTGTGCATGATTATTATTACGTTTTTTCATCCATTCATACAATTTCTGTGAAATAACATAGACAATTCCACCAACAATAGCCCAAAATAAAAACGCATCAAATATCCAATAGCATGGACTGTAAGACAAATGATAGATATACAAACCAGCAATCATTGAAAAAGCCAAAAGCATTAAAAACGCATCACGTCCCCAAAAATGCCAATTCTTTTTATCAAACCATTTGATCGCCCAATATCCCATAATTACCAAAAATGCACCCAACCAAACAGCAACAGCATTATCACAAACGCCCAATTTTCTGGATATAGTAAGAGTTGCACCAATAGCGACAGTGCATACAGCACACGCAGGGTTAGCAAATGCTTTTGAAGTACACAAAGTGGCAAATAAACCCAACAATAACTTTTTCATATCTTTTCTTCCTTTTTCTTTCGCCATTTTACCAAAAAAACAAATATCAGGTCAATAGCATAATTTACAACTTTTCAACCCCGCGCAAATGTGCAGATCGTGCGCGAGAATTTAGTTCTAATTCACCATCTGACGGTGTTTTGGTTTTTAATAATTTATATTTTGGCACATTTACAACCGGCAATCTGGGGTCACCAGTAGTTTCCGTCCATTTACGAAAGGTGTTTTTCACAATTCTGTCTTCAATTGAATGAAATGTTACACAAATACAACGTCCACCAGGGCGTAACAAATCATTCACAGACACTAACGCATCCTTAATTTGTCCCATTTCGTCATTCACTGCGATACGCAATGCCTGAAACACTGGTGCTATGTCACCCGGGTTCTTTATCAAATCACGCAATTCAAATGTTGTTTTCGGTTGTTTTTCTTTCAATATAGTTGCCAACATACGCGACTTTTTAATATCACCGTATTCGTATAAAACATCAGCCAAATCTTCCACACTGGTATTTTTTATCAAATCAGCAGCTGTCGTATTTGTCCGTACATCCATGCGCATATCAAGCGGGGCATCAAACCGAAATGAAAAACCGCGTTCTGCATTATCTATTTGCATAGAAGAAATCCCAAGGTCAAAAACAACATCATCAAAATCTTCGGATTTTAATTGGTCGATTTCTGCAAATGGCGCATTGATAAAACGAAAGTTATTACCATACTCTTGCAGTAATTGTTTGGCATCAGCAACCACATTTGTATCACGATCAAAAGCAATGACTTTTGCACCACGTTCTAAAAATGCGCGCGAATATCCCCCAGCACCAAATGTGCAATCAACAATTGTGCGGCCACCTATATTACCAAGCGTATCCAAAACATCGTTTAAAAGAACAGGTATATGTTTCATTATTCTATCGTTACTTTTGTTCCAAGTGCTGTTAAATCTTTTGCAGTTGTAGCGCCTAATTCTACTGTATTCTTAAGCGCCAACGTTGCTGTTTTGCCATTTGAGCACAAATTCAAAACAACCCGTGTTTGACCGGCAGGCAAAGCAATCAGTGCTTTCTTAACATCTGCCAAAACAGCCTTATCATGCACTTCTATTGTTATTGTTTTCGCTATTTTCGCAACCCATTTATTCAATGGCATTATAGAATCTACAAATATAGATATTCTGTCGTCACGTACAGATGTTTTTCCAGAAATTACCACTTCTGTTTCACTGTTTAATATTTGCGACAAATCAATGGAAGCTTCACCAAACGCAACACATTCAATATTTCCAAAGCTGTCTGACGCATTTATAGTCAACATATCTTTGCCAGTTTTTGTCTTGCGACGTGAAAAAGAATTAACATTGGCGGCAATTTGAACATTTTTACGATCCCCCAGACCAAGTAAAGTTTGGCTGGTTGTTAAACCGGCACGCGTAATTAAATGTTTATATTGGTCAAGTGGATGTGCAGAAATATAAAAACCAAGTGCCGACAATTCGTTTTCTAATCTTTGCGCAAAAGTCCACTGTTTTGTTTTTGGTAAATCTTTTAACAATCTGTCTTCACTAACATCATCTTGTGTTGTATTAGCAAACAAAGACAAAGAATTGGCGCTTTCACGTGATTTAGACGCATATGCCAATATTGCATCTGCATTCATAAATATCAATGCACGATTTTTTTCCAAAGAATCTAAAACACCAACCCTGGCAAAAGCTTCCAATATACGTTTGTTTATAAAAGGCGAACAACGTTTGATAAAGTCTGTTAAATTTTTAAATTTACCGTTGGCTTCGCGTTCAGCAACAATTTGATCTGTAACACCCGTTCCAACACCTTTTATTGCGGCCAGGGCATAAATGATTTTACCGTCTTTTACTGCAAACGAAGATTCACTTTCATTAATATCTGGGGCAACGATTGGAATATTAAAATTAGTTTTTGCATCATCTACAAATATTGCCAATTGGTCTGTATCATTCATATTACTGGACATAGATGCAGCCAAAAATTCAGCCGGGAAATGTGCTTTTAAATACGCACATTGATTTGCAACGATAGAATAGGCGATAGCATGTGATTTATTAAATGCATATTTTGCAAATTCTTTGAACTTTTCCCACAAATCTTTTGCTGTTGCTTCATCCAAAGTCCCTTCGGTTTTGCAACCTTCCAAGAACTTGATTTCCATTTTGGCCAACAAATCCGCTTTCTTTTTACCCATAGCCTTTCGCACGGTGTCAGATTCACCGCGTGTAAATCCAGCCAATGCACGCGTCAAAAGCATAACCTGTTCTTGATAAACGATAATTCCATAACTTTCTTTCAGAATCGCTTCCGCTTTTGGGTGAACATATTCTATTTTTTCTTCACCATGCATACGGGCAATAAATTGTGGGATAAATGCAATAGGTCCCGGACGATTTAAAGCATTTAATGCAGATATTTCCAAGAAACTTGTTGGGTGCATTTTTTTCAATGTCTGTTGAACAAACGGGGCATCGAATTGGAATATGCCTTCGGTTAACCCAGATTGCCACAATTTCATCGTTTTTTCATCATCTGTTGGAATCTGATCCAAATCTATATTTATGCCATGTGTTTTTTGAATAAGTTTTGTTGCATATTTTAATACAACCAATGTTTCCAATCCCAAAAAGTCAAACTTGATCAAACCAGCACTTTCCAAATAATGTCCGTCAAATTGACAAGATGGTAATTGGTTGGCCGGGTCACGATAAACAGGTGCAATCTGCGTAGTAGGGCGGTCACCAATAACCACACCACATGCATGTTGACCAAGATTTCTGATTGATCCTTCCAAATCTTCCGCAACAGAAACCACTTTCGCCATATCAGGATCGTTTTCCAGCACTTCTTGAATTTCACGCGAAGAATCAACAGCTTCGCGTAATGTTTTTGCATCTTGTGGGATTAATTTAGAAAGCCTGTCTGATTTAGAATAAGGCATACCGTAAACACGTCCAATATCACGAACGGCCCCACGCGCCTGTAACGAACCAAATGTTATTATTCTGCATACTGAATCTCGACCGTATTTTTCGCCAACATAATCCAAGACGCGTTCAATACCAGTAGGTTCAAAGTCAACGTCAAAATCAGGCATTGATATACGATCAGGATTCAAAAATCTTTCGAAAAGCAAACCATATTTTAATGGGTCAACATGCGTGATACCCAATGCCCACGCAACAATAGAACCAGCACCAGACCCACGACCTGGCCCAGTTAAAATATCGTTATTGCGGCACCAATTAATATAGTCGGCAACAATTAAAAAATACCCCGGGAACCCCATACCAATAATTGTTTTCAATTCAAATTCTGCCTGTTCAAAATAGGGCGCAGTATCGGTAATATTATGATCTTTTAAACGTTTAGTTAAACCGTTAATTGTCGCATCACGCAACATTTGACATTCTGCTTCAAAATTATCACCAAATTTGGGCAACAATGGTTTTTCGTGTACATTTACATAGAATGCACATCTTTTTGCAATATTAACAGTATTTTCAATTGCTTCTGGTAAATCAGAAAACAATTCAGACATTTCTTCGCTCGATTTAAAATATTGCTCAGACGATTTACGTGGTCTGTCTGGATCAATAACTTTTGTTTGCCCCAACACGCAACCCAAAGCATCCATTGCTTCATAATCATCTGGATGCGCAAAACAAACATCATTAGTCGCAACAATCGGTATATTTAAATCACGCGCAATTTGTAAAAACACTGGTTCTGTTTTTATTTCTGCTTCCAATCCATGTCGTTGAATTTCAATATAAAAATTATTGCCAAATATATCTAAGAATTGTTGTGCTAAATTAAATGCGGTATTATTTTGATTATTTAAAATTGCCATACCAATCGCACCAGTATGCGCACCAGACAAACAAATCAAATCGTCTTTATGTGCCTTTAGTTCCGCCATCGTTATATATGGTCCCAAATGATGATTTTCTTGGCGCATATACATTATGCGACTAAGTTCGCACAGATTTAAATAACCAGCATGATGTTTTGCCAACAAAACAATTTTAGACAAAGAAGATTGACGCAAAATTTTTGGGTCGGCACTATGATGATTCAACGACAATTCAACACCAATAATTGGTTGTAATTTACTTGATGGCATAACATCAGAAAATTCTGCACAACCAGACATCATATTTGTATCTGTCAAAGCACAAGCAAACATATCATTGTCATGACATAATTCTGGTATACCTTTCAATATCCCTAATTTTTTATTAGCAGCAACAGACAGAGTACTGGCCCCAACAGATATTTTTGAATGAACACGAAGATGTACAAATTGTGAAGGCATTTAATTTTTCTCTGATTTTCTCTTTACGCTACATTATGACTTCTTTTAAACATATTCCAAAACAAATTGAAAACATTCATATCTGTTTCTGGGTTTTTAGCAATAGACAAAGTATCCCAGTCGATTATACCGATAATATTCATATCATCATCAAAAAATAAATTGGTTTCATTTAAATCAAAATGCGCCAATACCGGTTTAGGATTAACACCTGTTGGTATACTTTGTTCTGGTTGACGTTCAGGCTGAAGTCCGAACCAAAAACGATCATAATCAGGAACAGAATTAATATCTATTTGTTGTATTTCTTTGATAATTTCAGATATTTGTTTTTTTATCTTTTTTTCATTTTTTAATATGGTTTGCATGTCAAAATCAGATATTGGGTGCCCTTGTATTTTTTCTGTTACATACATAGGCATATGACCTTCCAAATACATTTCTGGTATATTTACACTTATGTGCGGTCGAACAAAATCGACTAAAAACTTATGCTCTTGCAATCGTTTCAAAGAAATATTACGAAACGCTTTTACATAATATTTATCATTAACAACACACGCAAATCTGTTTAAATTAATCTGTCTTACAAATTTGATTGTTTTTACTTTTTCATTATACACACGTTTAATCAATCTTTTAATCCTTGGCGCGTACAGTATCATGTTAATACTTCCCCTTACGCGTGAACGTCTGCCACCATTTGGAACAAAACAAGATACAAAGTTTCCAATATAAAAAGGTATTGTACTCATAATACACTTCCTTTTGTTGCCACAGATTAATTTAATTTTCCGTGGCAGTGTTTATATTTCAAACCAGAACCACATGGACATAAAGCATTACGCGATATGTTCATATTAGACATATTATTCGCACCAGTATTTTGATTCAATGCAGAATCATGTTGTGCCTGTTGTTGTGCGGTTGCATCAACATCTTCACGTGTCAATTCCATACGACAAATATATGCAACAGACATCGTTTTAAAATTCTGAATCGTGTTTTTAAATAATTCCAGTGCTTCATTTTTATATTCATACAAAGGATTCTTTTGAGCATAACCACGTAAACCGATGGCGCCCTGTAAATAGTCCATTTGTTGCAAATGGCGTTTCCACACTGCATCCAACGCGCCCAACATCATTTGTCTTTGTGCTGTCTGCATCAATTCATCACCATACTTTTCATTTTGTTGATTATAACGATGCATTCCCAGATTAAACAATGTATTATACGCGGCGCGTTCTGATATTGTTTCATCTGTTTTCCATTTATCAATATCAGTAATATCCAGTGCAAATATACGCATCATATCATCGTGAATTCCTTGTATGTTCCAAGTAGAAGGGTGCGCCTTTTCTGGAATATTTTTTTCACAAATGATTTCCACAACATCGCCAATCAATTCTGTTGCAAAAGGTTTCAAATCCTCCGATGTCATCAAATCATTGCGCTGTTTATAGATCACTGTTCTTTGATCATTCATAACATTATCGTATTTAAGCAATTCTTTACGTGCTTCAAAATATCTGGCTTCAACACGCTTTTGCGCTTTTTCTAATGCCTTTGTTATCCATGGATGAGTAATTGCTTCACCAGGTTTCAAGCCAAGCGTTGTTAACATATTTTGCAATCTGGCTGCACCAAAGATACGCATCAGATCATCGTCCAATGCCAAAAAGAATTTAGAATCACCAGGATCACCCTGACGACCAGAACGACCGCGCAACTGATTATCAATACGACGCGATTCATGACGTTCTGTACCAATTACATAAAGTCCGCCAGCCTTTAATACTTTTTCTTTGTTCTTTTCGATTGTTTTTATAATTTCTTTTTTCTTCTTTTCGAAATCTGGTGCAGTTTCATCCAAGTCAGCAATTAAATCTTCGGCATTACCACCCAATTTAATATCTGTTCCACGACCAGCCATATTTGTAGCAATTGTTACCGCCCCAGGTGCACCAGCCTGAGATACAATTTTTGCCTCTGATTCATGGTGTTTTGCATTCAAAACCGCCGGTTTAATACCCAATTTTTCTTGAACAATTTTTGCCAATTCTTCAGATTTTTCAATTGAAACCGTTCCAACCAAAACAGGTTGTTCGCGTTCCATACATTCGGAAATTTGTTTTATAATTGCGTCATATTTTTCAGATTTATTACGATAAATTTCGTCATGATGATCAACACGCGCCACAGGCTTATTTGTTGGAATCGCAACTACACGCAATTTATAAATTTCTTCAAATTCTGCTGCTTCTGTCATTGCCGTTCCGGTCATACCAGCTAACGTAGGGTACATTCTGAATAAATTCTGGTAAGAAATGCTGGAAACAGTTTGGTTTTCCGGTTGAACAGTCACGTGTTCTTTTGCTTCAATTGCTTGATGTAATCCTTTTCCAAAACGACGACCAGACATTACACGACCAGTAAATTCATCAACAATTAAAACTTCGCCATTACGAACAACATAATTCACATTTTTTTCATATAAGTGATGTGCCAAAAGAGATTGTTGCAAATGCATAACAACAATAGCGTTTTCAGAAGAATACAAATTATCACCAATTAAAATATCGGCAGATTTCAAAAGGTTTGTAGCATGATCTATACCAGTTTCTGTTAATGTAACATGTCTGTCTTTTTCATCAACCTTGTAATCATCCGCAACCAATTGGACAACGACTGCATCGACTTTGTTATACAAATCACTGGTATCTTCGGCAGGCCCAGAAATGATTAACGGAGTACGCGCTTCATCGATTAAAATACTGTCCACTTCGTCAACGATTGCGTAAAAGAATGGGCGCAAAACCTGTTGTTCTTTGGTGAATTTCATATTATCACGCAAATAATCAAAGCCTAATTCAGAATTAGTAACATATGTTATATCGCAATTGTACGCTGCGCGTCTGTCTTCATCAGACATATCGTGTTGAACGACACCAATTGTCATACCCAAAAATCTGTAAACTTGTCCCATCCAACCGGCGTCACGCGATGCCAAATAATCATTAACCGTAATCAAATGCGCACCTTTACCATGCAAAGCCTTTAAATACAGTGCCAATGTAGCAACCAATGTTTTACCTTCACCGGTTTTCATTTCAGAAATCTGACCGTTGGATAAAACCATACCACCAATCAATTGAACATCAAAATGACGCATTCCAACAGAACGTTTAGCGGCTTCACGAACAGCGGCAAAAACATCCGGCAAAATATCTTTTTCTTTTTCACCGTTTTGTAATCTTTCGCGAAAAACAGCGGTTAATCCATGAATTTCATCATCGGACATCGCCGCATATTTTTCTTCCAAACTATTTATTATGGAAACAGTTTTATCGTATGATTTTACCAATCTGTCATTTGCCGAACCTAACAGCAATTTTAATACATTTTTCATATTTTATTCCTTACCATTTCTTTCAAAGACGATATCGTCCCAGAAACACCCAAATATTTATATTTTTATAGCAATTTTAGGCGTCTGGGTCAAGACACTTTATCTATATAATAAAGATTTTTTGTAAAACAAGTTTTATGGCAATATTTTTATCAAATTAGTCCACATTTACCGATGCATCGTGTGCATTATAGACTTTGTTACCAATTGCAACACGCAATTTCTTTGAAGAACCATTGTGAATCGGAACATTTTTATCTTTTGTTAACATTATGTACATTGGGCTGCCCCTTGTTCCAAACACTAATACTGCCCCAGCAGGTTTTTCTGCATACATACATATTTTGTCGTCGCCATTACCGATATGTAACCATTTACCAGATTGACATTCAAATTCCCATTTTGCCCATAATGCTTTGTTACCAGTTGAACCCTTGGCAATCTGTGTAACAGGGTTGCCATTAAATTCAGGGTTATCATACCAGCCAGCAAAGTTATAAGCTGTCTTGGTTGGTGTTCCAAGCGTTATGGTATCTGTTGCAACAGTATATGTTTCCAGTGCATCATCATACGTTCCACCATCAAGATTATATGTTATTGTATAAGTATGCGCTTCACAAGTCGCCAGCGTGTTCGCAGAACCAAGCAACGCTGTTGTTGATACATCTGCACCAGGGGTTACATCATAACCGGTTTTGCAACTTGTTGGTTCGCAGGTCCTTGTTCCGTCTTTGTAAACATGGCCTGTAACTGATTTCGCATTCGGCACATCTAATTTGTTACATGTGCGATAGCACTGATCAATTGATGTTGCTAATGCGACAGATTTTGGATGTGATAATGGACAAGATTGACATACGTTATTACCGTCCAGATACTGGCCAGCCGCACAAGTTATCCAATGTGCATACAAATCAACGTCACCAACAAATTCAGATTCTTCTGTTACCTCTGTTCCATTTGCAGTAAACCAACCAATAAATTTATACCCGTCTTTTGTTAAGTTTGGCAATGTTAATTCGGCCAATCCATAATTATCTGCCGCAGATTCTTTATAATTAATATTTTGTGTTTCTGTTTCGTCGCCGTTATGATAGGTCACAATTGCATAACAAGATTCATGTGTATCATTAGAACCCTTTACAGAATGAGGATACACGTCGCCACAACCATCGCACATAACCTTGTTTTGTAAATTTTCACGATTCAACCAATCTGGCATATAATTCGTGTACATATTCGTTGGACATGATATTGCGATTTGGGTGTTATTAAACATAGAAGTTGTCACATCTATATTATTAGTATTTGTTAAATTCGTACTCAAGAACCCATACGGTATATAATCAGGCTCATCAGAATCAGTTAGTACAGCTGGGCTAAATTTTTTCAAATTTATGCAACCATCAAATGTGGACCCAAATAAATACGGAGAAACACTGCCTGTCAAATTACTAAATAGGTTAACAGGGACTTTTGTCAAACCGCTACAACCAGAGAATGTGCCAAAAAACATCGACCCTGCCGAACCAGAAACACCTTGACCATTTGCATTAACAAACAAGTGTTCCGGTATTGATTTTAAACCACTGCAACCTTCAAAGGTGTTATAAAACATATAACTTGCCGCGCCAGAAACACCTTTAAACAAGTCTTCTGGCAATGATGTCAGTCCGCTACAACCGCTGAATGTGCTTTCAAACATATAATCTGTCGCGCCAAAAACATCTGTAAATAATGTTGAATTACCATTTTCATCAATTGGCAGAGATGTTAATCTAGTACACCCCTTGAATGTTTGACTAAACTGTGGTTGTTGTGACGGATCATTTGAACCATCATTTAATGTCGGGAATATCGCACTTAATGAACCGGATATAGATACAATTTTTTTAGGATTCGACCCATAGTCTCTACCAAAATGTATGGTTGGCACGTTCTGCGTCATACTATATTGTTCTGCAATTCCAGCATATTTAATAGTGTGTTCAGTACCAGATTCCCATATGCAATTATATTCATACATATCTGTGTTTTGTTTATCTATAACGCCAACTTGTTTTCCAGTATTATTAAAGTTTCCACCCGTGCCACAATCTATATAAAATTCGCCAAATGCACTAATCCATGTAGAGAAGGTTCCGCCGTCGTCAACCGTAGTCACAGTAAATTTTGCAGGGATACAGTGTTTATTTTCATTGTTGTCTGTATATTCTATGTTGTTTTCATCACATAGATATTGTGCGTATAATGTGATATCGCGCGCAATACTTGTGTCCACAGAATCTACACGATTACCGTTTTCATCTTGCCATTCTGTAAACTGGAAACCATCATGTTCTGGTATTGGCAAACGTGCTATTGTGGCCATTCTGACATTATATCCTGTTGGTTCTATTGTGTTTCCACCATCCGTATTATAATATACATGGTAAGCAACCGGCGTATAAACACAGGTATTTATGCCGTTGCTGTATTTACGCCCAGCAACAGTGTAATGTTCACGTTCTTCACAAAGTTTGTAACAATCATCGGCAGACTTTGCACCAACATCCGACAATGGATAATCTTCATCACAGGACATGATAATATTTGGTGTATTTGAATACGCGATAGTTCCACCAGGGCAATATACACCATCGCCTGCACATTGCGCACATTCTGTTGAATTGGCCATCAAATAATATCCAGGATCACAATGTGTAGTTACAAGTGTAAATTTAGCATAGAATGTTTTTGCACCCCTGATGTTTGCATTTGGCGCATAACCATTGGTAGATGACGAGAAGACAGAATTATTATAACGCAAATACCAACGTTCAAAATTATATCCAGGAACATTTATCTGACTTTTTGTTGGCAATCTGATACCGTTGCTTGCCGTGTATTTTGCAGACCCCAAGAAACTCAAATCTATTTCATTACCGTCAGTATCATATCCCTTGTAGAAAACATCATATTCAACATCGGCATAAGATATTACTGGGGTACATGTAATATCGCTGCTTTGTATTGCCATCGTTCCAGTATATGTTTGTCCGTTACATGTCCATCCAGTTATACTGCCAACAGTTATTTCGCATTCTTCTGTTGTTGGGACATTTACATTTGATTCAACAAAGCCTGTGCGTTCTATTGTTTTGTCATCTGTACAATTATATGTTATTGTTCTGATATCTGGATTCTTAATCCATTTAACATATAATTTTATATTCTTGTAATTTGCCATTGCCCCAGAAATACTGGTTACAGTAGCACCACTTGTGGAATTCAAACGCCATCCATTGAATGTGTAATCTGTTTTTGTTGGCACATATAAAGTCGTTTCTGGTGTTTCAATATTATATGTTTGTGGATTCGTCAAACCAGTATCCAATGAACCACCATCCATGTAATACGTAATAGTATATGATTTTGGAACACAAATATTGCTGTTCATTGCGTAATGATTATCACAATTGCATTGTGCAACAAGACCGCCAGCGCTTGTTGAATGAGCAGGGCAAGCTTCACAACTGTCAGTGGTTGTATTCAAATATTGATTTCGTTCACATGGTTCACGTGTCCATTGTGCAGTTAATTCTTTATTACCAGATGCTCCAGCTGGAATTTCTGTGACGACTTTATTGTTATTATCAACCCAACCAGCAAATACATAGTTAGCACGTGTAATATTGTCTGATGTTGGTAATAATACCGTGCCACTGTTTATATTATATGTTGCAACAGGTGTATAACCAATTCTTTATTTCCTGTTGAACCCTGTGCAACCATATCAACAGCAGAACCAGATAATGCTTCGTTGTCATACCAGCCCGCAAAAGTGTATCCGTTGCGGACAGCATTCTGTGGTAATATTATATCAGCAGAATTAACAGTATATTGTTTCTGTGGATATGTTGTACCACCGTTTGAATGATATTTTATAGTGTATCTTTGTATATCCAGTATATGTTACAACACAACCATTATTCACAATGTCACCACTGGACTTCGTTGTTCCATCGGCCAATTTCCAATTAACAAATGTATAACCATTACGAACAGGTGCGTCTGGCAATGTAAAATCACTACCATATTCGCAACTGCCATTGTCTATCAAAGTGCCACCGTTTTCATTCCAATCTAATATTATTGTGTTTGCTACACAGCTTTCACCATTATCATTATAACCTTCATTACATACACATTCTGTTGCTAATCCACCATTGCTTGACGAATTGACAGGGCAATCAATACACACACCATCTTGTATATATTGATTTGCTTCACAAGTCAAAGGTTTTACCTTGGCCCATACTGTCATATTGTTTGCCACACTGCCAGCAACACCTGTCGTGGTCGCACCAGAAAGACTTGAATTAGAATACCATGCTATAAACCTATAATTAGGAATATTAACATCTGCTTTATTTGGATATGCTACCGATTGCCCGATGGTTCTTTTTGTATAACGTTCTGCAAACATATCAGATATATCATGAACGACACCATCAACATCTTTGAATTTGTAAACTATATTGTATTCTATCAATTCGATGTCGGCAAAGAAATGCAAGTCCCCAAATGACGAACCTTGCTCAATTGTTTTTGTGGTTTCACAGTTTTCTGTCAATTCTGCATTCGTGCACCATGCATTGAATTTATATCCAGCCACAGACGGGTTATTCAATGTGAATGTTGGTGTTTCTTTAGTATATGTTGTTCTATTAGCAACTGTTTTACCGTATGGTATTGTATAAGATATACTATATGGAATCGCTTCCCATTTTGCATACAATACAACTGTTGCATTATTATCCGGGGTCAATCTTGAAACAGTTCCTTTGTCAGTATAAACTTGATCAGAGCAGGTGGCAGTATTACACCAGCCAACAAAATTATAACCAGATCTTGCATAATGATTTTCAGGCAATTGTGTTTCCGCGGTATATTGTAAGTTTTCAACGGCATCCACATTACCAGATTCAGCACCATTACCATCGAATACTATATTATATGTATTAACTGTTGTCTGGGCCACACATCCAACATCGTGATTTGGCATCTTATTATTATCAACAAAATTATCACCACAGTTCCATGCTGTTAATGTATGACCAGGATTATTACAACGTGCATAATCCAGCAATTCAACATCATCGTTATATTCCATACCACCAACAATTATGTTATTACCATTGTCACAATCATATGAAATTGCATATTGTTCAATATCCCAATTTGCATGCATTGTAACAACACCTGATTCAGGAACATTATCGTTAATTTTGCGTTCATTATTATCGATGCGAATATCGTTATATTCGTTTCCTTTGTTATCTATCCAACCAATAAATGTTCTGCCTTCAACAGCGGTTGGAACGCACAATGGCACAGCATTTCTTTCAGCAATATGATATGTTTGTACATCACAATTTTCAGATCCTTCGTATTCTATATCAGCCTTGTACCAACAAACATCGCGTGCTGTTTGACCGTAACGAATCTTGCTGTGTTCAGAATCAATTACATAATTACCATATGTTGCATCACACGGTACATAACAATAATCGCGAGATGGTGCGCATCCGCCAATTTTATCAGAACCTGGGCATTGACTGTCTGTCGTTACCATAGCATACGAACCAAAATCCGCCCGACAAGCTCTAATTCCTTGATCCGTTGTTGCGTTGTAAACATAGTCGCCAGCCGCAAAACCAGTACAATAAAATCCAACAGGGCAATTTGTACATTTATCATAATCTCCGGCTTTAAGGTATGTTCCTGGCTCGCATGCTATATTATCTTGTAATTTCCATTGTGCATACATAGTTATATCTGATAATTTTTCTTTTACTGTATCGCCGACATTATATGTTTCGTTCTCATTTGATTTCCAGCCATTGAACATATAACCTTTTCTTACATATGTGCTTTCTGGCATTGCACAACCAGTAGAATACGGGCAAGACATTGATCCCACAGCATCAGCATTTGTGACATACATAGAATTTGGGTTAAATGAAACATTAAATTGTATTTCTTCCCAAGGGCTTGGCACACAAGATACATCATATGTTACATGCCAGTTTTCCACAGAGTCTGTAGGAACATAATGTGTTTCTAAATTTGCATCAACATACGAACATGTCCAACCTGTAAATATCCAACCAGTGCGCGAACAAATCATTGAATTACCAGTATTGGAAACGAATGTATAAGGATCAGCATATATCAAACTATCAGTATGTACAATATCGCCATTATCATCGCAACGATAAGTTATTTCATATGTTTCCGGCACCCATGATGCATAGAATGTTTTTGAACCAATTGAATTTTGCGGAATTGATGTTATTATATTGCCAGTTAATTCAACGTTATCGTACCAGCCGGCAAAATCATAACCAATTCTTGACGCATCATACAATGTTACATCTTGTGTAGTGTTATAAGTTGACGGATTTTGATCATCATTAGATGCATTTGCAACACAATCTGACGAACTGTCTGGACATAATACATATTGTATTTGATATCCATATGTACATGTTGATATATCATCCCCATTAACATCATAATACGCATGGCCACCTAGTTCTGACACATACGTTCCGCCCAAAGAATCAGTTGCAGGGCAGGCCGTGTAACATTGATTAATTGTATCATTCGAACCAGATACCGATGTATAATTGTTTGGACATGGATCACACCATGGTCTGCCCGCGGCACTAAATATACCATTAGTTTGTGATTTTTGGTTTTTATATGTTCCCTCAGGACAATTTGACTTAAAAGCCGTACTTGCGAACATATCTGTTACTAATCCAGTCGCACTGGTTGTAATATTATCCAAGAAGAATCCAGGTATATAATTTAATGTTTCATTTGTATTGGTGTTATATACATGCCAAACAGACGAACCATCAAAGGTATTGGCAAACATACTTGTTGCACCACCTGACAATCCTGCAAACAGATCTGAACGTATTGTTGATAAATTTCTCATAGAAGCAAATGTGTAATTAAACGCTTCATTCGCAGAACCACTTAATCCAGCGAACAAACCACTTGGTAATGATGACAATGCTGTTCCACTGAATGTATAAGCAAACATTCGATTTGCAACCTGTGTCGTATTTGCAGATGCATTTGATATGCCTGGGAACAAATGGGTTGGTAATGACAACAAACTTGTCCCACTGAATGTAGCGTGATACATAGCTGTGTTTGAACCTGTTACATGTTTAAATAATAACGAAGCTCCATTTGTATCTGATGGCAATGTTTTCAAAGAACGACAACCAGAGAATGTGCTTGAAAATAATCTGTCTGCGTTGCCACTAATACTATCAAACAAAGTATCTGGTATTGATGTCAAACCAGCACTATCAAATGTTTGCAAAAACATTGCACTATATGCGCCATTAAGATCTGCAAATAAATCACCAGGTAAAGTTGTCAAAGCAGAACAATTCTTAAACGTCTTGTCAAACAACGCTGTCGCACCTGTAATATCATCAAACAAACCACTTGGTAATAATGTTAACCCAGTATTCGAGAATGTCCGGTAAAACATTTCATCTACACCGGCACCAGATATACCACTAAATAATGTAGATTTGTTATTAGTATCAACTGGCAATGCTGTCAAATATGTTGCGCCGTCAAATGTTCTGCCAAATCTTGGCTGATCTGCATACCCAGCAGAACCATTATTCTTAGTCGGGAATATTGCACCCAATGATCCTGTTATTGACGCAATCTTTGCCGGAGTAGAATCGCTTGTTGAATCATTAACACCAGTTCCAAATCTGATTGCCGGTGTGTCTATATAACTTCCATCCGTCCATGATGCGGTAGAATAACGTTCCGCCAATCCACCAAACTTAATTGTGTGGGAATTTGCCGCGTTTCCATATGTACATGTATATGTTGCATTTGTTGTATTGCCACGTGTAATAACTTTACCAACAACATCATTTGCTGTTGAAGTCAACACACCATCATCGCCACAATCTACATAGAAAGTCCCATATGCAGTCATATTAAATTTAAATGTATCATTCGCAACCATTGGTCGTGTTACGACTGTAAACTTAACAGGCGTCCATTTAGCATAGAATGTTTTGTTGCCGGTATCTGATGCTGATATTGTATGGCTTGATGCACAATTTTGTAGTTGTTCATCTGTGCACCATCCAATAAAGAAATACCCATCGCGTGTTGGAACACTATCTATTGTTGCGCCAATACCAAACACATATGAAGCAGGGGCATTATTATTTGTTGCACCATCCATATTATTATAGGTAATAGCGTATCCATATGTACATGTTGATATATCATCCCCATTAACATCATAATACGCATGGCCACCCAGTTCTGACACATACGTTCCGCCCAAAGAATCAGTTGCAGGGCATTCTGTATAACATTGATTAATTGTATCATTCGAACCAGATACCGATGTATAATTATTTGGACATGGATCACACCATGGTTTAGATGCAGCTCTTCCAAATTCAGGTTTTACCTGATATGTGCCAGCCGGACATGGATTATCAAAACCAGAATTAAGGAACATATTGTACATAATATTATTCGTTCTGTAATTGGTTCCGGCAGTATAAATATTATTTAAAAATGACGCATCAATATAATTATGATTAACACCATTGGCATCTGGCATTTTCAGATTTGAACAACCATAGAATGTGCTTGCGAACATACCTTCTGCTGTGCTGGTTATACCAGAGAATGTATTCAAAGGTATTGTACCATTCAAACCAGAACAATTAGAATGTGCTTGCGAACATACCTTCTGCTGTGCTGGTTATACCAGAGAATGTATTCAAAGGTATTGTACCATTCAAACCAGAACAATTATAGAATGTATTTGCAAACATATTATCAGCACCAGTTCCACCAACGATATTTTTGAAACTCGGAACATTACCGGTTAAACCGCTACAATTCTGGAATGTGCCAGAAAACATACCTGATGCCGCACTGTTTATACCACTAAAGGCATCTGATGGCACACCGCTTAAGCCAGAACAACCAGAGAATGTTTGTCTAAACATACTATCTGCACCACCAACTATATTTTTGAAGCTCGGGGCATTGCCGGTTAAACCGCTGCAACCATAGAATGTACCAGAAAACATCTCTGTTGCTGCACTGTTTATACCCAAAAACGCATCTGGTGATATTGGTCCACTCAAACCAGAGCAACCTTGAAATGTCCTGAAAAACATTCGACTTTGACCAGCGCCATTGATATTGCTGAAATATGGGATGCGGCCAGTCAATTTTGAACAACCAGCGAATGTATTATCAAACATACTTTGTGCTGTGCCGTTTATACCTTCAAAAGCATCAGATGGTATTGTACCATTCAAACCAGAACAATTATAGAATGTGTGTCTAAACATATTATCCGCGCCAGTTCCGCCAACAATATTTTTGAAACTTGGGACACTACCAGTCAACCCAGAACAACCATAGAATGTTACAGCGAACATACTGGACGCTGCACTTGTTATACCCAAAAACGCATCAGGTGATATTGGTCCAGTCAAACCGGAACAATTACGGAATGTACCAGAAAACATAGATGGTTTACCTTCACCATGGATGTTGCTGAAATCTGGGATTCCGCCAGTCAATTTTGAACACCCTTCGAATGTGCTCTCAAACATCATAGTTCTAGTTCCGGTAACGCCAGAGAATATATTGGTTGGTATCGTCCCTTCTATTTCCGATCCGCCCGCAAATGTTTCGCCAAACCCAGGTTGAGATTTCCAATTATTATTTGACAGATTTGAAACCGTTTTAAATATTGAACCTAACGAACCATATATTTTGTTAATTTTCTTTACATTTGTATCTTGCAACAATTGGGTGCCGGTATATCCACTGTATGTATAATTTACTTTGTTAAATGATATTGATGTTTCACTACCATTGCCATATCCTTCTGCTTCACCAGCAAAATTTATTGTTTTTGTTCCAGCCGTTGTATATGTACATGTGTATATCCGTTTATTTGGATAATCTGGACGATAAATACGTGTTCCGTACAGATTGTCAACATCAGTTGGGTTAGCATTGCTGGTCAAAGTCCCGTCCGCGCCGCAATCTACATAAAATGTCCCGGCCGCAGCAATACTAAATCCAAATGTTTTATCATCATCTGGGATAACAACATCCAACCAGAACTTACGTGGATAACAAGTCCCCAAATATTCAATTTCTGTTGATGAACAAATACCGGTTAACAATGTCCATTTTGCATATAATTCTTTGTTACCAGTTGAACCGTGTGTAATTTCTGTAATACGGGTATCAAATGTTGATTCTGCAAACCAACCATCAAATGCATATCCTGTCTTTGTCGGATCTGCCAAAGTTATTGTTTCACTGTTGACATTATAACTTGATGGGTTGTTTGCATTATTTGTTCCATCATCAAGGTTATATGTGATTGTGTATGTATATTTACATTGTGAAACATCGTCCGCAACACCTTCACCAACATAATATGCATTACCAGACAGATATGTTCCCTGGTTATTTGTATCAGTCACAGGGCAGGTCGTATAACACTGATTGATTGTGTCATTTGAACCAGATACCGATGTATAATTATTTGGACATGGCGAACACCATGGTTTAGATGCAGCGCTTCCAAATTCAGATTTTACCTGATATGTGCCAGCCGGACATGGATTATCAAAACCAGAGTCGTTGAACATATCAGTCATAATATTGTTGGTACTATAATTTGTTCCTGCAGTATAAACGTTATTTAAAAACGATCCATCAACATAATTATGAACAACACCATTGTTATCTGGCATTTGATTCAAGTTAGAACAACCATAGAATGTACCTGCAAACATGCCTCGTGCTGTTCCGGTTATACCAGAAAATACATCTGATGGTATCGTACCGTTTAATCCGGAACACGAGAAAAATGTGGCAATAAACATATTATTAGCACCAGTTCCACCAACGATGTTTTTGAAACTCGGGACATTACCGGTTAAACCGCTACAACCTGAGAATGTATATGCAAACATACTTGCTGCTGCGCTGTTTATACCAGAGAATGCATCTGATGGTATTGTGCTATTCAAACCAGAACAACCATAGAATGTACCTGCAAACATGCTATCAGCACCACCAATTATATTTTTGAAACTCGGGACTTTACCGGTTAAACCGCTACAATTATGGAATGTACCAGAAAACATCTCTGTTGCTGCACTGTTTATACCCAAAAATGCATCTGATGGTATTGTACCGTTTAATCCAGAACAACCGTTAAATGTCCTATAAAACATCCGATTTTGACCAGCGCCACTGATATTACTAAAATCTGGGACACCGCCGGTCAATTTTGAACAACCATCGAATGTACTCTCAAACATGTATATTCTTGTTCCGGTAACGCCAGAGAATATATTGGCTGGTATCGTCTCTTCTATTTCCGATCCGCCAGCAAATGTTTCCATAAACATAGGCTGGGCTTCCCAGTTATTATTTGACAGATTTGTAATCGTTTTAAATATTGAACCTAACGAACCATATATTTTGTTAATTTTCTTTACATTTGTATCTTGTTGTAATAACTGACTGTCAGTATATCCAACAGATGTAAAATTCATTGTGTTAAATGATATTGATGTTTCAGTACCATTGCCATATCCTTCTGCTTCACCAGCAAAGTTTATTGTTTTTGTTCCAGCCGTTGTATATGTACATGTGTATATCCGTTTATTTGGATAATCTGGACGATAAATACGTGTTCCGTGCAGATTGTCAACATCAGTTGGGTCGGCATTGCTGGTCAATGTTCCATCTGCACCACAATCTACATAGAATGTCCCAGCAGCTGCAATCATGAATTGGAATTGCTTATCATCATCTGGGATAACAATATCCATCCAGAACTTACGTGGATAACAAGTCCCCAAATATTCAATTTCTGTTGATGAACAAATACCGGTTAACAATGTCCATTTTGCATATAATTCTTTATTACCAGTTGAACCGTGTGTAATTTCTGTAATACGGGTATCAAATGTTGATTCTGCAAACCAACCATCAAATGTATATCCTGTCTTTGTCGGATCTGCCAAAGTTATTGTTTCACTGTTGACATTATAACTTGATGGGTTGTTTGCATTATTTGTTCCATCATCAAGGTTGTATGTAATTGTGTATGTGTTTTGACTCCATTTCGCATATAATGTTAAGTCGACATTTGTGACACTGGAACCCGATGCATATACAACCCCACCATCGGCCGATGTTGCCCAACCACCAAAAGAATATCCTGTGCGGTTTGGTTCACAAAGTGTTGTTGTACCAGAATAGGTTGTATTATCACATCCAGAACCACCATCTAAATTATATGTTATTGTGTACGTGTTTGGATTACAACTTGGTGATGTGCTAACTTGCGAATTTGTATTCCCATAGAACGTTCCAGATTGTTCACCATTTGTATTATAATATTCAACGCAAGTATATGTGTATTTACAACGATTTGGATCATCAGATACGATCGATTCACAAGATGCTACACTAACATCATGCAGACATCTACAATTACTAAATTTTGCATACCATGTTGTATCGGCAGTAGTTGATACTGTACTTCTTAACAATCCATCTGCCTGTATTTTTTGCACATTATTGCTGTCATAATACCCTTGGAATAATCCTGATGTGCTTGTTGGGATTGTCACAGATGTTATCGTGTTGCCATTGGCGTCTGTCCATCTGCTGTTATATATTTCTTTGATGGTTCCCATACCACCAGATCCGCCATTTGTCACATCATCTAATGTCACGGTGTATGTATTTGATGTCCATTTTGCATATAATGTTTGATCGCCACCACTTAAATCAGCAGATGTATTTAATGGGTTCCCAGTATATGCCAAACTGGTATACCAACCAGCAAATGTAAATCCATCGCGCACAGGTATTGGGAATTCGTCTGACACACAAGCATCATCAAATTCGGCAGCATGCATCTTTGGATTTGCTATTACACCACCGGCACAGCTGATCGCACAGTTATTAGTGCATTCAGACATTGTGTTAGAAAATACCCATGTATCACTTGCCGAAGTCGAAACATTGCTGTTATTATCAACAAAAGATTCAACTTTGCACCAACAATTATTACCAGACGCAGTAGTATTTGGATTGCCAACTGTTCCTGCACTAGCGGCCGATGTTGTGCTGCACCATGATTTACCATTGATGGTACCGTATGTCCATTCTACCGCCCAATCACCATTGGACAAATCGTCAAACAACGCGTTATTGCAATCTTCGCTTATTGCTGTATTACCATTATCGCCTGCATAACAATAAGTGCCGTTTAATCTTTTGCTTTTGAACATCACCATTTCAGCATCTGTTTCATCTATTATCGCAGATAAACATGTGCCCATATTGCCACCATCATTATAATAATAATTTCTGTCAGCGATTGTGTTCCCACCATATGTATTAAATGAAATTGTTGCATAGCACTGTTTTTTCATCCATGCGGCGCGTTGTGAATGAGTATAGGCACCGTTTGTTTCCACAGAACAAGATTTATAAGTATCACTTACATCAGTTGTTACGTCACCTGTTTCAAGATCAGTCAAATTACCATATACAGATATTGCCCCAATATTGTTTGAATAAAATTCTCTTTCTTCTTCTTCCATATTTTCATTATTTATCACTGCGTCATATGTTGCAGTATAGTAACCCGCGTCACCTTCGGTACATACATATGGTGCCCCCATATGTGATTTGATTGTATTAATAACATTTGTTGTACATGTTGAATCACCATCACATTGATTTATCTGGCTTGCAATTTGCGTTTCAAAATCAATATCAGATTGTGGGATATAATAACCATTGGCACATAATACAATGTCATAAAAACCAAGTGCAGCACCTGGCAGCAACGGCAAACAATTTGTATAAGCATGTGTAGTTGAATCATATGCACATGATGTCGTACTCATTGCATTTCTTGTGTTTGCAGGCAAAGAGCTGTCATAATTTTGGTCTGCCGAGATAGAATAACCAAAATTGGAAGTTTCAATTACAGATTGTTTACCATATACAAAACCAGCAGCACAATCTCCTTCTGTATCAGACAACTCTATGTCACCAGACAACCAAGGTAACGTAGCATAACCAGTGATTGAATATGCGCCTTCTTGGGCATTTGTTGTTGTCGGACAGTCTATTTTACCTTGATCAATATTAGTTATTGTGATTGGACCACCCGGACAATAATAACCACCTCCGTAACATTCTTCACAATCGTTACCATTTGTTGTATTTTCCGCTCTGACATAATATCCCGGCGGGCAGGTTATACGTGTCCATTTTGCATATAGTTCTTTGTCACCATACATATCTGATGTGATTTTGTTTATTGTATTACCGTTATCATCATACCAATAACCAGAAAACACATGATCCGCCACATTAACATTTGTTGGCAGGTTGATGGTGCTGCCCGTTGTATAAGAGGTCGGATTAAGGCCGTTTATTACTTCGCCATTATAACTTGTTTTATATGTAATAGTGTATGTGTTTGGTGTCCATTGGGCAGTAAATCTTACCGTTCCAGATGTTGCGCGCAAGTTTTTAAATGTTTTTGCCGTTATTCCAGATAAACTGGTTGCGTTGGTTGTTGATGAACCAATAGTATGTTCCGTATCATCCATACCGGTTATATTCCATCCGGCAAAAGTATATCCATCGCGGGTTGGACCCGATTTCGTAAAACTGGAGTTATAGGTCGCATTAGAACTAGTGATACTGCTGTTACCGTCATTTAAATCTGTTTCAACCGTGTATCGATTTGCGGTCCAATTAGCATATGCTGTTATATTGCCGTTTGTTGTATAAACAGCATCCAATATATTTCCAGAAGAATCTATGTATTGTGTTCCGTTACCACTAGTGGAAAAATTATACCCATTAAATGTGTATCCCAAGCGGGTTGGTAATGTTATTGGTGTTGACAGGCAATTTGCAGAGGTTCTATTTTCAGCAACAGACGCATCAGCGGCATAATAAGTGCAAGGATTATTGCTTTCATTATAACGATACCAGAATTCAGACACATTTGACGATGTATTTGCGCCATTATCTTGCAATGTAACCTTATAAACGAGTGGTTCCCAATGTGCATATAATGTAATAGCTGCAGACGGAGTATAGCGAGAAGGCCCAATATATGTCGAACCTGAAGTACACCTGGCGACACAATTACCACCGTTTTGTGTTTCATACCAACCAAGGAAATTGTATCCATCGCGGGTATTTACAACTGGTGGATAAACATATTGTGGTTGCCATTGTGCGTGCCATACATTATTATTTGTGGTATATAATTTTCCTGCGTTTCTACCATCAGTTGTCATATATCCAGCGCCAGAAATATATTGTGTTCCACCAGTGACATCGCTGTAATAACCGTCAAATTCGTAAGTTGACTTTGTATTATCGTCAGTCAAAGCATTTTTTATGCTTCCGCCATTTGCATTATAAGATACGGTTATATAATCAGAACGTTGCGGTATTATTATTGGGTTTGAAGAATTCACAATTGTTGTGCGTGCACTGTCCAAATAAACGTTTGTATTATATGTTGTATAAATGGTGGCAGTACCATTTGTAGTCGCGTTTGCATTATCCAATGTAATTGCATATCCATTTGGATCACAACTTGGCGATGTGCTGGATTGTGAGTTTGTATTCCCATAAAATGTTCCAGATTGTGCGCCGTTTGTATTATAATATTCACGACATGTATATGTGTATTTGCAACGATTTGGATCATCAGATGCGATTGATTCACAAGATGCTACACCAGTAGCAGTTGTACACACACAATTACTAAATTTTGCATACCATGTTGCATTGGCAGTGATTAATGTTTTATTTGTTAAAGCCCCATTGGCTGATATTTTTTGTACATTATTGCTGTCATAATATCCTTGGAATAATCCTGATGCACTTGTTGGGATTGTCACAGATGTTATTGTGTTGCCATTGGCGTCTGTCCATTTGTTGCCATATATTTCTTTGATGGTTCCCATACCACCAGATCCACCATTTGTCGCATCATCCAATGTCACAGTGTATGTATTTGGTGTCCATTGGGCATATATTGGGAAACTACGAGTTGAATCAGACGCTTCATCATCCAATTCACCAGTGTCATCATCTTCACTATCATAGCCAATATAACCATTCCGTGTTATCATCAAGTTTCCGCCAGTTTGTGCATCAAAATATCCATTAAATGTATATCCAGTGTAATCTGGTACCGATTTGCCACATTGTGAAGTTGTTATATTATAATCATCCCATGCCTCTATTGTCGCTGCATCATCACAGTATATACCGGAAGTTAAATCGCTTCCATAGTCAGCATTACCGCTTGATACCGCATACATATATTGAGGAGTTGGCGAACCACCCCTTGCGTACAATGTAACAGTATAAACAGGAACCCAACGCGCATATAATGTCACATTTGCGTCTGTCTTGTTCCAAGTGCGCACAGGAGAACCTTTGCGGGTATAATATGCAGTGCCACCTGTTGCCGCAGATGTATCATACCAACCACCAAACGCATATCCAGATCTTGTCGGTTTTGTTGTTGACGACAATGTCGGCATTGATTGACCATATATCGCAGGATCACTGACAGTAGGTGCCGTTCCATCGCCACCATTTAAATTAAATGTCAAATTTGAAGCCTTCGCTATCCATCGGGCATATATCGTGAAATTACCGCTAGATTCACCAGCCAAATAATCAATATCGTCACCATCTACAGAAGTGTAACCTGTTTCACTGATAACCTGATGCCCACCACTTTGTGTATTATAATATCCATCAAATGTATATCCAGTACGTGTTGGCACCGCAAGTATAGAGTTTCCTTGTCTATCTTTGTAATCTGTTATAAGCTTATTAGACGCGTTTACTGTTGCGGCTGCATCAAAATATACACCAAACGAAATACCATCATATTCATAGTCTTCTGAGACGGCATACATATATTGGGTTGGTGAACCACCATTTGCGTTCAATGTAATAGTATAAACAGGGACCCAACGCGCATATAATGTCACATTTGCGGCTGTCTTGTTCCAAGTGCGCGCGGAAGAACCATCGCGACGATAATATTGTGTTCCGTCGCCAACATCAGGGTCGTCCCACCAACCACCAAACGCATATCCTGTTTTTGTTGGTTTTGTTGTTGACGACAATGTCGGCATTGATTGACCAGCTGTTGCAGGACCAGCTGTTGGTGCAGTACCAGTTCCGCCATTCAAATTAAATGTCAGATTCGAAGAAGCCAATGTCCATTTGGCAGTAAATGTTTTACCACTTGTATAAGTCCATTTGAACGCAGTACCTGCTGGTCTGTCAGATGTTCCATCATTCCAGCCTGCAAATGTATAACCCGTCTTTGCACATGTGTTATTAGCATCTGGTGTAAAGTTAGCATTATATGTAGCCGTACCATTAGTAGGCGGATTACCGGTCGCGCCAGTTCCACATGCATATTTTACGGTATATGTATTGGCTGCGCAAGTTGAAGCAGTTCCTGGGAAGCCCCTGTCAACAGAGCCAAGCAAAGCAGCACGATACGCTAGATTATCATTGTCGTCTGCCATAAGGCGATACGCACAAATAAACGAACAATCCCCCGCACAATAATGATTTTGATCAAAATTATTGGTTAACACCCAAGAAGAAGATACCTTTTGCCAGTTTTCACCGTCTGCTGTATATCCATCAATATGACACCAACAATGTCCCGCGTCAGTATCATATGGCCGATCATTAATTGAAGATTGTGTCGAAAATGTAGAATTTGTACCATTAAAATTGACCGTTCCCGATGTTGTGCTGCACGCAGCATGACCGCGGATTATACCACGATCACCATAATTTACCGCAAATGAATTATTATCACCAGCAGTCAGGCCATAGAAACTTGGATCATGATTTGTGTATTCCTTATAATTAGCATTATAATTCGCATCGATACTTGCCTGACTTTCAGCCGCACCCGTTCCAATTATGTCTACTAAATCTACAGCAGAGCCTGGATTAAATGTATAACCCGTATCACATGTGAATTTAGAATGATATGTTTTGTCACCAATGGCTGTTGTAGATATGGTTTGTGTCGTGGCACAGTTTGTTAATCCGGCATCCAAGCACCATTTATCAAATGATCCATGCGCTTTTGATGGTGTCGCATTGATTGTTGCGCCAGTGCCAACAGTATATGTTGTTGTCGGTGTTAAACCAGTCAATGTCATTCCACCGTCCATATACGTGATGTCATATGTATTTTTTACCCATTTGGCTGTTAATGTTATTGTGTCGGTACGATACTGACTACCTGCTGCAGTTGCTATAGATTCGCCAGCAGAATATATCTGTTTTTCTTCACACAGTCCATCGTTGATATCAAGGACACAGATCCAACCATCAAATGTATAACCTGTCTTTGTATAAGTATTTGCCGGTGCAGCAGTGCAATTTCCGCCATATGTACACGTCTGATTTGCTGGTGTTGTTCCACCAGTATTTCCATAACCATAATACTTTACATAAAATGTGTTTACTGTCCATTGTGCATATAATGTTGTGACGGATGTATTATCATAATTCTTTACGGATGCCCCATTTTTATCGTAATATTGTGTTCCACCACTTGTTGCAGTGAAATAACCATTAAATTTATATCCTGTGCGTGTCGGCAAAGTTATCGGTGTTGGCATCGCAGAACCATATGTCGCCGTCACAGATGTTGTACCCGCCGTAGCATCTGAAGCATTTTTATTCAATGTAACAGTGTATGTGCTTGGGGCGTTTTGTGTCCATTTTGCGATCAAAGTGACTTCGTCTGTATTTGTATAATGATTGGCTATATAATTTGCCACTGACGATACATTTATCGAACCAGATGACGATATCCATTGTTCTGTTTGATAATTTGCATCATAATATCCTGCAAAAGTATATCCAGAAAGTGTTGGTGGTGTAGTACTACTTATATTTCCGCTGCTGTTACCCTGAACCAAGTTAACGTTTGAATCATACATATTACCATTTGACAAAGCATACAAAATATTTTTAGTGCCGGTTCCACCGTTATGATTCAAACGAACCTTGTAATATTTTGAATTACATGCTGTGTTAGTATTTGCCCATTTGGCATATAACACCAGATTACCAGATTGATTGGAAGAGTTTGTAACAGCATTGCCTGAAAAGTTCGCTGTTTTATACCAACCAACAAATTCATCGTTTGCCTTTGAAACATCAATCAAACGAACCGCATAGTTTCCATCAGATTCATACTGATATTTAACGACAACCGGTGGATTACAGTTGTTTTGCATAAATGTAACCGTCGCATAACAGTCGTTTATGCTGACCGCACCAATGTCTGAATTAGGGAAGGTTGATGGACAGTTTGAACATGTTGTTGAATTTGCATATTGCCCGGGTGAACAAATCGTCGCATTTTCACATCCTGACAATGTGTTATTATAACATCTGCCACAAACAGCACCACTAATATGCTTAATAAACAGCTTATCTTGGTAGGTCAATTTCCGCATATTAGCCGGACAAGATTCGCTTAATACGGGTGTGACCTTAACACCATTTACATACTCTGGTGCGGTAAAAGAATGAAATGCGGACGTACTAGAACCGATATCATATCCGGTATCAGCAAAATTAGTAATCAGAGATTCAGAAACATAATAATCACTTGCATCATACTTAGCCAACGCAAACATATTTTTAAATGCCATTTTCGCTGGAACACCGCTTAACCTATTAAACAATGTTTCCGGCAAACCATGTAATCCATCGCCAGATAAACCGGCACCACGGAATGTGTCATAAAACAACCCATATGATGGTGTTCCGTATATATTTCCAAACAAATCTTTGGGAATATATTTTAAATATTTTGCACCATTAAATGTATTATAATACATATATGATTGTTGTTCACCCGCGATTGTTTCAAATAATGCAGGCTGAATTTCGGTTAAACCTTCATTGCCATAAAAGGTCCCATGGAACAAACCGGCGCTCGTTCCGTGCAACCCTGAAAATAAGCCGGTTGGAATATTTTGTATACCGGAACCAGAAAAAGTATATGCGAACATACAAATACCAGGCTCTCCACTTACACCATCAAAAACATTTGCAGGTATCGATGTCATGTTTTTCGTGCCAGAAAAAGTTTCACGAAATATTGGTTGTTTATTACCATTGGTTAATGTTTTGAATATTTTTCCCAAACTTCCCGATACACTTTGTACTTTTTCTCCACTGCCACTTGCTATTCTGAATACATTCCATTTTGGGCATCGATTATAATTTGAATCAGAAGTCTCTGTATTGTCCACCATAGATGCGCTTATTGCCAAATAATCCTCTACATCGCCACTAAATCTGATGATATGTTCGCCCGCCAAACTGTACGAACACGTAACTGTTTGTTTGCCCGAACAACTATAATTACCGGAACTTGATGTACAATTGATACCTTTTATATAAACCTTTGCCACGGTTCCAGAGACCGTCGTGCTGAGATATTGCAGCGAATTTGCTTCACTGTAACTGGGTGTTCCACCTAAACCACAATCAACATAAAATGTTCCTTGTGCTGCACCACCAAACTCAAATGATATTGAAGTTGTAGAACTCGTCGTTTTAACACTGAAATATGCGGTTTTACATGTCCCGTTGAAATTAATCTCGTTCAAAGAACACGTGCTTGATGCGGTACAGTTGCTGCCACTTCTGTTGCTTGTTCCACCACCACCAGAATATCCAGTTTTACATGTACAATATGTGGCACCTGCAGACGATGTTGCGTTCGAAGAACACGATGTACATGATGTAGCACTAGAATTTGGTTGATATGTTCCCGCCGGACATATTACACAGCCTTGGATCGTTCCACCCCCTGTAAGTTGGGCACATGATGTCTTGTAATAGCCAGCACCACATGATGATGCCGTCGGATCGGTATCTCTACACATAGGTACCACATCAAGAGAGAACGCATTATTTGTTCCAAAAGCAACACACAACGCAAAAATTGCGCCATAGAAAAGACGTAAAAATCTGCGGAAAACCGCCATGTGTAGAATGCCTTCCTTTTATTCTTATAAAGAGTGTAGAAAAAAATCGTATGGTCTGTCTATTAAAATCGTGTATATACAATGCGTTTTTTTCATTTGACAGGATTTTGAAAAAATCATCAAAAATCATTTTTTATTTTTAGCATTTTGTGATATGATGAAAACAAAATAAAAACAACGGGCAGGGGGTTATTATGAAAGACGATGTAAGAATGCTGAAAACCAGCGAAATTTCAAGCGATGTTTTCGTTATTACGCCCGCTCAGATCGATATTATTTCTCAGCAATTCGGCGATGCGTTGGCGGAAGCGATGAATATCAGACCTTTGGCACAAAAAATCCGCATTATCGCGTCGGATATTTTGGTTAAAACCCTGCAGGGCGCCAAAACTATGGGCGAATAATACGTTTTTCACATTGAAAATAAAAAAATTAATGCTATCATTCACGCACCAGGCGCGAAAAAGCATAGCTTTGTTGCATTCGTCGCAACAAAGAGGAAAGTCCGGACTGCGTGGGACAACATAGTGGCTAATTACCACACGGGGCAACCCGATGATCAGAGCAGCAGAGACGAGCGTGTTAAGTCACGGTGAAACGGGCAATCTCTATGTGCAGCAACCTTAAGTAAGATTCCAAGACCGTCCCAGTCGTTAACGGAATCGGGTAGAGGGCTTGACATTTTGCGGTAACGCAATTTGCAGATTAATTATGCTTGGCAACCATTTCGGTTGTTACAGAATCCGGCTTATTGAACGCCTGGTATTAAAAAAAATCGCATTCTTGCGATTTTTTTTATTTGTTTACATAACTTTTCCACTGGTTGGATAAAAAGTAACCGATGTATCACGCCATTTATTGTATTCATTACGTGGCAACATCGAAAACGGAGAACAGGTTTTGATTGCAGATTTTGCAGTGTCCAAAACATATGCAAAATCTGGATCTGTTTCGGCACGCGATTCTGATTCAAACCACAAACGATCAACTACACCTGTTGGTAAAAATTTTATATGGGCAGTAAGACGAATATCTTCGATACCAGGATGCGTTGTATCAATGTTCCAACAACGTGTCAAAGCAACCTTTAATGCATCAATCACAGACACCGTCATTGTACGATCCAAAGATAACACTTCACGGTTCACACGAACCACTGTTTTTTTACGAGGAGCAGGTTTATCTGCGACCTTTTTTTCGTCTTTTTTCTTTGATTTTTCTTTGTTTAAATCTTTACTTTCATTTTCAATCATAGTCGGTTGTTTCAAGTCGATTTTTTTAATTTCTGTATTTTTGTCTTCCCGGCTTTTTTTATCAATTTTTTCATCTTTTTCTGGCTGCATTTGGTTGGTATTATAAAGCTTGGTTTCATCACCAGAAATTTTAACATTTTTTAAATCAATTTCTATTATTTGAACACGGTTTGGTGTGACTAATTTTGCACGTTCAACAACCACCGAAAAAGATAACATCATTATTGCAATCAAAACAAGATGCCCAAATACAGACATCAGAAAATTTTCACTTTGAAATTGTGTATCTTTACTTATCATTTACTATCAAGTTTTGTTCGTAATCCAACACGCTGAAAACCAACATCTTTTAATTTACCCATCATCGACATAACCGCACCATAATCTGCATGCGTGTCACCACTTAAAGTAATTGCAAGATTTGGATTTTCACCACGCATGGCGATTGCACGCTTTACGATTTCATCACGTGGCAATTGTTGATCCAACAAATAATAATTTCCTTTGCTGTCAACACTTATTTGAATTGCATGATCATTGCCAGTCATTGCAGATGTGCCCGCACGCGGCAATTCTATATCGATTCCAGTTGTCATCATTGGCGTTGTAACCATAAACACCGCCAATAATGTTGTCATAATATCTATCATTGGTGTCAATGACATATTTGCATCGCTAACACCAGAACGTCTTCTGGACATTTGTACAATCCTTATTTATGTTTCATTTCTTTGACAGTGTCTGATAAAGAATCATATAAATCGTCTGATTTTTTAGAAAACACATTGTATGCGATAGCTGCAGGAACCGCGGCAATCAATCCCAATGCAGTCGTTCCAAGCGCAACCGCCAAACCTGGTGCAATAACACCGATACTGACCGATTGATTAACACCGATCGACGCAAAAGAATCCATAACCCCCCAAACTGTTCCAAACAAACCTATGAATGGGGCAACGTAAGAAACCATCGATAAAAACCACAAATTTTTATCAAAAGGACGTATTAATTTATCAACTATGGTATCTAAATTGTCACCGTGTTTGACAGCCACAGGATTTCTTTTTTGAAAATGCCAAACGCGAATTTTTTCAATAATAACCGCCCAAGACAAAATACTGGCAGCAACCAACAATAATGACACAAACAAAGTCATTAAATCACGACCACTAAAAAGTGATAACAAAGAAAAACTATTTTCCATCTCTCTTCCTTTCTTTATAAAATTAATTCAACGCATTTAATATAGATTCTGGTATTGCCTTTGGTCGCATATCAGAACCTAAATACGCAATTGTTATGTTCATTATAGCACAAATTTCACCATCTTTCACGAACTTTTGTTCAATCATCATAGAAGCTGCACCAATTTTAACTGGTTTTGTTTCGACAGTAAATTCATCGTTCAAAAAAAGAGGGTGCATATATTTCACATTTACTTCGCGAACTACAAACCCAGCATCACCGTCTGGTATTATAACACCACGCGACCAATTAGAACGCGCACGTTCGCCAACTTCTATATAGCGCGCATGATACATTATCCCGAAAGCATCGGTATCTGCATACGCGACTGCAAAATTAAATATATGTGTTTTTGTCATGATAAAATCCCATTAAAAATTATTTTTCAAAACCAAGGTGTTTATATCCCGCTTCTGTTATAACGCGTCCACGTGGGGTACGCTGAACGAAACCAAGTTGCATCAAATATGGTTCAATTACATCTTCAATTGTATCTGCCGGTTCAGAAAGTGCAGCCGACAAATTATCAATTCCCACAGGGCCGCCAGCATAATTTTTAATTATTGCACTGATATATTCACGATCTATTTCGTCCAAGCCTTTGTCGTCAATATGTAATTGATAAAGTGTTGTTTTAATTGTGTCTGCATCAACAAAATCTTTGTTTGCAGCCGCAGCAAAATCACGAGCGCGCTTTAATAATCTGTTCGCAATACGCGGTGTTCCACGCGAAGATGCCGCCAACATTTCTGCACCAGCAGTGTCAATATTAGTACCCAAAATCTTTGCACTGCGCATAATAATCTTTGCCAAATCAGACACAGAATAAAACGACAATCTTAAATCAATCCCAAATCTGTCACGCAAAGGATTCGAAAGCAAACCTGTACGCGTTGTCGCACCAACCAATGTAAAAGGCGGCAAATCAATACGAACAGACTTAGCCGTTGGGCCTTCGCCCAACATAATGTCCAACTTAAAATCTTCCATTGCAGAATAAAGGACTTCTTCTATCGCAGTTGGCAATCTGTGAATTTCATCTATAAACAATACGTCCATTGGTTCTAACGCTGTTAAAATAGCCGCCAAATCACCTTGCTTTGTAAGCATAGGAGCAGAAGTCGCACGAAAATTCGTTCCTAATTCGTTTGCAATAATGTGCGCCAATGTAGTTTTGCCCAATCCCGGAGGCCCATAAAGCAATACATGATCCATTGCTTCACTGCGACCACGTGCCGCAGAAACGAATACAGATAAATTTTGTTTTAATGCTTCATGTCCAATAAAATCATCCAGAGTTTTTGGACGAATTGTGTTCGCCATTTCATCTGGAATATTAGGATCCATAAATCTTTTGTTTTCGTTCATCATAATTATAACAACTTGTCATCTGAGTTTTCGCGTCCAACATACGCCTTTAAATCATTATACATTTGGCGTAAATCTGGGGCCTGAGAATAATTACAATCTGCGTTTTTAACACGAATTGTTTCCAAATCAATTTGAGCCTGTTTTTTCAACACTTGTGTCAAATGAACACCGAAAGCAGTTGCTTCATCGCCTTCATTCATACCCTGCAACAGCAATCCGCGATTAGGGCGGGGTGATAAAAACCCAAAATCAGACACAGACGGATCGGGAGACACCAGCGCAAAACCAGAAATTTCTGGACGGCGCATCATAGCCTGTAATACATACCAAGCACCCAATTGATGTCCTGCCAACCAAATCTTGTCGCTGTCTTCATTTTTGTTTTGTATCCAATCTATTACTGTTGCGATATCCAACATATTTTCAGCAGTTGTTCCAATCGAACCTTCGGAATCATTAACACCACGATAATTAAAACGCACCACAGAAAAACCTATATCCATAAAAGCACGGAACATCGCGTAAGAAACACGATCGTTCATATGGCATTTTTGACGCGGGCTGCCTGATAATATAACCGCCAATGGGGCAGCTTCTTGTTCTGATTTGTGATATACAGCATGTAATTTGCCAGATTCACCTGTTATAATAACATCTACCATTTCTTCACCTTAATCTTTTTTTCTTTCGTATTATATCACATTTATAAAACAATTTCGTTATTATTTTCAATAAAAATATTTTTTGCTTTGACATAACCCATTAAAATATTCTATTATTTGATAAGAAGTATACGAAGAGAAAGGTTAACCATATGAAAAACTTTGCTTTTTTTGCTACAATGTTGGCTTTGGGCGCAAGTAATGTTTGTGCTGCACAATATTACGATGATTACATGTATGATGATTATTCGGTTCAAGAAACCGTTTATTCGGAAATACCTGTGCGTTCATATTATGCATATCCTGACGATCAAAACTTTATTCCTGAAACAGAATTCATGAATATGGATGATGACATCGACTATGATGAAGTAATATACCAAGTACGCAGCGAAGAAGCAGATGCAAATCCTGGTGTTCAATTCACAGAAAGACCAACTATTATCTGTCGCGACTTCAATTGCACACGCTTGAATGACCGTATAACACGTACATTCTTGTTTAACAGTTTGGCAAATATGTTTATGACAAATGCACATTCACGCGTTTATATTTGCGAAGCAGATCCTTTCTCACGCAGTTGTTTACAGTCAGGTATTTCGTTTCCTGTTCGTTCTGGCATAGCAAACGCGTTGGTAAAAGTGCCAAAGGCCACAATTTCCCAGGTAAATTTATCAACTGGGCTTTCTCGCGCAACGGTTACTATGACTTATGAATTCTTGGTTAATGGTATCCAGCGCACATGCGAACCAACAATTATGGATATATCTGTTCCTAATAATTCACAGGCCACATTAACAAATCGCGAATTTACTTGTAATTTGACAAGTGATGGTATGTCTAACATATCCTTGCTATTAAGTGTTGATTACATTGATTTAGATTACGGGCTTATCGGTGCATATTATTCAATTGGTATGCAAGGTCCAGCATCTGGTGGCGCAAACGGATATCTGGCGTTCAAAACAGAATTCACAACAAACGGTGCAAAATTCCGCGCAAACACATATAAATACGGTGAAAACCTGGACAATCCAGGACGCGCTATCAAACCAGGCGAATATGCTGTTGAAGCACTAGGCAGATAATATCTCGTTGGTCTGGCGCAACAAAAAGTAGTGTTATAGTAATGGCGATGACCAAAAATATACTTGTTATTGACGATGATAAAATGTTAAGAACCAGCTTAGCCACTGGGTTGCGTCACGCTGATTTTAAAGTTATTACATCAGAATCTGCCGAAGAAGCAACAGAAATATTGGCCCGCATAAGCGTTGATGCCATTGTTCTTGATCGCATGATGGGTGGCATGGATGGACTGACTTTCCTTAAACAAATAAGATTAAATGGCAATTATACACCTGTTATTATGTTAACCGCATTATCTGGTTCTGAAAATGCCATTGACGGATTGTCCGGTGGCGCAAACGATTATATGGCAAAACCTTTTCAATTACAGGAATTAATATTAAGATTAAACAATATTATAAAAACAGACCAGCAAAAATCAGAATCTGGCAATATTTCCTGTGGTTTAATATTTGCTGATGGCGAATTCTTTGTAAAAAGCGATGATGGGCAAAATAAATTATTATCGTTGTCGGCCGAAGAAAAGAAATTATTACATAACCTGATAAATCCAATTGGCAATATTGTTGCTGCAACGCCAATGGTTGCAAAACGCTTGCGCAATAAAATAAATGGTGTATTATCAGATATAGATATAATAACAGTTCGTGGAATGGGCTATAAAATTATAAATAAAAAACACTAAAAGGACATATGGATGAGAATGATACCGCGCAGCTTCTTAGGCAGAACCATTTTAATGGTGCTGGTTCCGATGATTATCGCATTATTAATTGTTGCAAATTCGTTTTTTGGTAATCATTGGAAAAAAGTTCATGCCACTTTGGCGCGTACATTGGCAGGCGAAGTTGCTACAATGATGCATTTTATGGATCAAAACAATAAAGATGCCGTCAACATGTTGGCAAAAGATATTGGTATCAATGTTTCCATTAACGATAAACTAAACAGACCAAAAGATAACGACAACGAATCCATGGAAGCAGGACCTCTGGTTTCTGAATTACAAATAAGGCTAAAACAGCCAACAAATGTGTATATTGATCGTGGTAGACGCCTTTTGTTCATAGACATACCAACAAAAGATGATAAAGTTGCAACATTCGCAACCAGTATGTATCGTATATATTCTACCAGCGCAGAAGTATTCTTGTTGTGGGTTATTGGGGCTATATTGATTGTATCTATATTGTTGACACCGTTTGTGGTATTGCACACACGCAGCATTCGTCGTATTGCTAAGGCCGCAAACAAATTTGGTCGTGGTATGGATGTCCCCGGGTTTAAGCCAAGCGGATCTTTGGAAATTCGTGAAGCAGCAAATGCTATGATTACCATGAAAGAACGTCTTAATCGTTATAACAAAACAAGAACAGACATGTTAAATGCGGTTGGACACGATTTGAAAACGCCACTTACGCGTATGAGATTGGCCATTGAAACAGATTCTGCAAACAAACAAGATTTGTTACACGAAATCGACCGTATGAGCGAAATGGTCAATGGTTATCTTGCTTTTGCACGTGGTGAAACCCCAGAAATAGAACAAGCTGTTGAATTGCCAGCTATGTTAACAAGAATTGCACGTGATGCAGCATCAAAGAAGGACATCGTGTTAAAATTCCCAGAAGACCCTGTCCAATTTTATGCGCGCCCAAATGCTTTGACAAGTGCATTCACAAACATAATTGAAAATGCGGCGCGTTTTACCAAAAAGACTTTGCGTATTTCTGAAATAGATTCTGAAGATTCTGTTACAGTCATTATCGAAGATGATGGGATTGGTATCCCAGACAACAAAAAAGAAATGGCATTACAACCATTCGTCAGATTGGATGAATCACGCAGTGAATCAACCGGTGGGACAGGGCTTGGTTTATCCATTGCTAAAACAGCAATTGAAAATCACGGCGGTCAAATATTCCTGGAAAACAGCGAACTTGGTGGATTAAAAGTTCGCGTAGTATTACCTTTATAATAAACGGATTTTATCATGAATTTACACAAATACGTATCTGATGCAATAAATAATAAGTTAGGTTTTGAAGCAAAATTAGATGTTCCAAAAAATCGTGATTTTGGTGATTTTTCAACAAATGCTGCTATGGTTGGGGCAAAGACCGCTGGTAAAAATCCGCGTGAATTAGCTAATGAGTATTTGCCATTGTTAAAAGAACTTGATTTTGTTGCAGATGTTTCTGTTGCTGGTCCTGGTTTTATCAATATCAAAATCAAAGACGATTTTATTTTACAAAACACAACTGCACCAAAACAAATGTCGGCAGAAAAACCTTTGACCATAGATTTAGATTACGGCGCATATAATGTCGCAAAATCTTTGCACATTGGACATTTGCGCACATCTATTGTTGGTGATACTTTTAATCGTGTTGCTAAATTCCTGGGACACAAAACATTTTCTTGGAATCACATCGGCGATTGGGGCAAACCGATGGGATTAATTATCGCATGGATTGAACGCTTGCACCCCGAATTACCTTATTTCCAGGATAATTTTGATCCAAAAACACCTGTTGATTACGAAATAGACGAAAAAGAATTGAATAATTATTATCCAAGTGCATCAGCATTATCCAAAGAAGATGCTGAATTTCAGGCACGCGCACAAGAAATCAAAGCAAAATTTCAAGCAGGGCACCCGGGATATTTTGCTTTATACGAAAGATTCTTGGCAATATCTTTGCGCACGATGAATAACACCGTCAAAAGATTAAATATTTTACCGTTTGATTATGATTTGGGCGAAAGAAACGCCGCAAAATATTTGGAACCTGTTGAAAAAATCTTGCGCGAAAAGAATATGATTTTTGAAGACGATGGTGCACAAATAATCAATGTCAAACGCGATACAGACAATGCACCAATTCCACCATATATGTGGCGTGATTCACGTGGTGCAGACACTTATGATTCCACCGATTTGGCGGCTGTTTATTGTCGTAAATTGACAGATAATCCTGACACAATTATTTATTTCACAGATTTGCGTCAATCATTACATTTTGAACAATTATTCCGTGCGGCCGATATGTCTGGAATATATCCATATGATAAATTTGAACATATTGGATATGGGACAATAAACGGTAAAGATGGTAAACCATTTAAAACACGTGATGGCAATGCCGCCGGTCTTGACGATATTATTGATATTGCCAACGAAGCAGTTACGGCACGCGTTGCAGAATCAGGTAAAAAGTTAGACGAAGAAACAATTAAAACCATTGCTTTGGCCGCGGTTAAATTTAATGATTTAATCCACGATGTAAAGTCAGATTATATATTTGAACCATCTGCAATAACCAGTTTCGAAGGAAAAACAGGTCCATATATATTATACACAGCCGTTCGTTTAAATTCTATTTTAAAACGTGCAAATGCTGATTTTTCAAAACCATACGGGTACACATTGACGACAGAAGAACGTAATTTGTTGATTGAAATTATGGATTTTGAAAGAACAATATTGTCTGCATATGAAAATCGTGCGACAGATATGATTGCTAATTATGCATACGATTTGTGTCAATTGATAAACAATTTCTATCATAACTGTCCTATCTTGCGTGATGATATTCCAGCAAACATCAAAGCAGGGCGTTTATATATCGCAAAATTGGCCTTTGATACATTGGCAACAGCGATTGATTTAATGGGCTTAAAGATTCCGAGAGAGATGTAACGATAAAGGGATTAGAAAATATGAACAACAAACATCTTGAATTATTAAAGACATTATCACCAGAATTTTTTGGTGGAAACAGTGTCCACCTTTTTGTAGATTGGTCAAAGGGTCCACGTCGTATTGCAATTTTGTATCACTCTCTTGGTTATTATATGAGCAGTGGCAGCAATCCTGTGAATATGCCAGACATAAAATATTTTCCCGGCTTTCGTTATAGTGTTTTGGATTATATAAATCCTGGATATAACCATTTTTATGAAGATGTTTATGTAAGTCGGTTTTCGTTACCAAAATTGTACAAAAACGTTATAACCCAAACACAACCTTTGACACGCAAAGTTAGAATTAAACCAAAACAAAATGTTTCTTTCAAAGAAGCAAATGAACTGCGTCAAAAATTTATTAATATATCAAATATCGACATGTCTAACTTACCAACTCGTGCTGATTGTGAAGAATACACGAACCAATGCTATGAAGCATTAACACAATTGTTAGACAAAGCGGACTTGGTTGACAATGGATATGGTCTAAACCCAAAAAAAGGTTCTGTTATATTGGCAGAAGAATTAAATAACTTGTTGTTTAGTCAAGGTATGATACTAAGACACCACAACGCGAATAAATACGCAAGACCATCTATCGAGCAAAAACAAAAAGAAATGAGAAATATTATCTTGCACAAGCAAGCAATGTTCGGTGAACTGCAAAGATAATCAAAAGGGTTCAAAATGTACGGGCAGGCATATAAACATATAGAATTGTTCAAAAAAATACCTTTTAAACAATTTGCCACAAATGCAGATTTTATTGATAATGTCATAACAAATCCCGAACAATACGCCACATATGAAAATATATTAAAAGTATATTATTTCATATCTTCTGAAATGTGGGATTCGTTGAATGTAAAGCCTTCAATTACAGACGAAACAACAAAAATTTGCTTTTATGATTTTATTCGCAAAAGACCTGACTTTGTAAAAAAATTTAATTCGACCGAACAATTAAAAAAGAATAAACAGTATATGCGATATAAACCGGTAAAAATGTTTAACGGCGTATTTAATGAACGCGGCGAAAATCGACATTATAAAAGATATCATGGTCTGGTCGCACAACCCAAATCTAAATCAAAAGAATTAAAGCAAGAAGCTTATAAATGGCGCGATATGTTTATATCTTATGCGTACATCTACAATGGCGACATGAAATTTTATAAACAAAATGATTATCTGTTACCAACAGAATGGGCCGAACATCTTTATGAAATTTTAAATAAATTATCCGAACAAGCGGTCTTTTTTTATAAACAGCGTGGATCCATGATATTGACACAAGAAATGGTCAACCTTTTAAGCAATCAATTTTTATTTGTGTGTTCTAACTATCGGATAAACAACTGTAAAGAAAATCGTCAAAAAGTTATGCGTCAAATACGCGCAAAAAAGCAATTTATGTTTAGCGAATTAAAACACGACGATGTTCATTTCCAAGCAGTCAAAGCAATGTGGTCGCAAAAGACAAACAATTTACGGTAATATAATACCATATAGATTTTTCTTGACTTTTATGCGGGTTTGATACATAATAAGCCCGCTATTTTAAACAAACACTAAAAGGTAGAAACAATGGCACAAACAAAATCATTGAAAAAATGCGAATTAGAAGCCAAATGGTATCTGATTGACGCAACAAACTGCACATTGGGTCGTTTGGCTGCTTTCACAGCAAACATCTTGCGCGGTAAAAACAAACCAACATGGACACCAAATATGGATTGTGGCGATCATGTTATCATTATTAACGCTGACAAAGTTGCTTTGACTGGTCATAAAGCTGAAAAAACAAAATTCTTTTGGCATTCACTTTGGACAGGCAGCACCAAAGAAAGAACTTTGGGTCAAATGCGTTCTGAAAAACCAGAAAAATTGATTACAAACGCAGTAAAACGTATGATGGGCCGTCGCACAGCTGTTGCATTGGCTAACAAACGTTTAACAAAATTGCACGTTTATGCAGGCGCAGAACACAAACACGCTGCACAAAACCCAATCGTTATTGATTTTGCATCGTTGAATCGTAAAAACAAAAGGGGCGAATAATGACAGAAACAAAGAAAACAACAGCAACTAAAACTGCTGCAAAGAAAGCAGCCCCTGCAAAAAAGGCAACTGCTGAAAAAGCAACAAAAACAACAGTAAAAGCAGCACCAAAAGCTGCTGCATCTGCAAAATTATCTGGTGCAATTTATGCAACTGGCAAAAGAAAAGATTCTGTTGCACGTGTTTATTTAACACCAGGTAAGGGCAACATCACAATCAACGGCGAAGAAATGAAAAAATATTTCAAACGTCCTGTGTTGCAAATGATCTTGGTTCAACCATTTGATGTAACTAAACGCGATGGCGCATATGACGTTGTTGCTATGGTTATGGGTGGCGGTTTATCAGGCCAGGCTGGCGCCGTTAAACACGGTATTTCCAAAGCTTTGGAAAAAGCAGAACCAGATTTACGCAAAGCATTGAAAGTTGCTGGATTCCTTACACGCGACAGCCGTGTTGTTGAACGTAAACACTACGGTTTCCACAAGGCACGTCGTTCCACACAGTTCAGCAAACGTTAATATGTATGCAAATTATGGAGACAAACAAAAAACCGCCGTTTTGGCGGTTTTTTTTAAACAAACATAATTTAACGTTGTTTGATCATTTCAGTTTTGAAAACGTTTTGTTTCATTTGTGCAGATTTGTTTGCCAGAAAAAAACAACCTGTTTCCAAAGCAACCCAAATCAAAACGCCCGCAAATATTACTATTTTATCTGCGCGTTCCAAATCTTTCCACTCAGTTTCTCTTTTTAACACTTTCATTTCTTACCCTTTTTGTATACCAGGTATTATTAGCAAAAAAATATTATTTGTCAACAAATTATCTTTGTTTTTCAAAAAAGGAAACTTTATTTGTATTTGATGAAACTTTGCTTTTCTTTTCAGAAGCATTTGCACCAATTATAACTGCTGTAGCAATTCCAGCAACAACCACCCACGGCAAAACATCATATTTTACCATTATCCACATTGTTTCACAAAAACGCTTAAAATCTGACTTTTTGTTTTCCATTTATAATTCCTTTGGCTTTTTATCATATTCAATTAAATATACGCATAAAGTCAAGCAATTTTTTAAATGTTTATGTTGCGTTTCTGAAAAAATATTAGTATAATCAAGCCCAGTTTACAACACATCCAAAGGATAAATTATGTTTACAAAAGAAAAAGTTAAAGATTTACATTATTCAGTGTCTGGTAAATTGGCTGCTGCCGATGTTCAAGCTGCCGCAGATGAAGTTTTAACAGAATATGGCAAAACAGCTAAAATGCCAGGGTTTCGTGCTGGTCATATTCCATTATCTGTATTACGTCAAAAATATAATGCAAACGCTTGGGGCGAAGCAATTGATAAGGCATTAAATGCTGATTTGCAAAAATATTTAGAAGAAAAGAAAATCCGCCTTGCTGCACAACCAAAGGTTGATATGGCAGGTTTTGAAATGGGTAAAGATGTTGAATATTCTTTGGAATTTGATATTTTGCCAACTTTGCCAGCTATTGATTTGGAAAAAATCACTGTGACAAAGAAAGTCGCCACATTCGACGAAAAAGAAGTCGATGTAGCATTAGAAAACATCCGTAAATCACGCAGTGTTGCTGAAAAACAAGATGAAAAATATGCTGCAAAAGATGGCGATGTGGCTGTTATTGATTTCAAAGGTTTTGTGGGTGATGAAGCTTTTGAAGGTGGTGAAGCATCTAAACATCATTTGATTTTGGGCTCTGGCGCTTTTATCCCAGGTTTTGAAGATCAAGTTATTGGCCACAAAGCAGGCGATGAATTTGATGTAAATGTTACATTTCCAAAAGAATATCATGCAGAAAACTTGGCAGGCAAAAAAGCCAGATTTGCAGTTAAAGTTCATGAAGTTCGTAAACACATTTTGCCAGAATTAAATGACGAATTGGCAAAAGAAGTTGGTCAAGAATCTGTTGAAAAATTGAAAGAACACATTCGCACAATTATAACAGATCAATATGCCAGTGTCGCACAACAAGAAATGCGCAACGAATTATTGGATGTTTTGGCTGACAAAGTTAAACTTGATTTGCCAGAAACTTTGGTTGAACAAGAATTGACCATGGCAAAACAAGAACACGACCATCATAATGCCCAGCACGGTCATGACCATAAATGGGATGAAAAACAAGAAAAGAAAGACGCAGAACGTCGTGTTAAATTGGGACTTATCTTGGCAGAATGGGGCACACAAAACAAAGTCGAAGTAACCCGCGATGATTTGCAACAAGCAATCTGGAACGAAGCATCACGTTATCCAGATCCAAAACAAATCTTCGAATTCTATAACAAAAACCCAAATGCTGTTGCTATGTTGCGCGGCATGGTTTTTGAAAGAAAAGCTTTGGATGCCATGTTGACACACGTTAAAACAAAAGAAAAAACAGTTCCTGCTGATGAATTATTCAAACAGGCTTCTGTAAAATAATTCTTAATTATCACACAAAACCGCTCTGAACAGGGCGGTTTTTTATTTACAAAAATATTTGACATTATATATTTTTTGTCTATAATTTACACACAAATAAACGAAAAGGTAAAAAATGGGAAAAATATTAAAATTTTTACACGAAATACAAAATGGCGAAAAAATGAAAGAATTTTTGCCATCTGCAACATTTAACAACATGTTACATTCGTTTTCTGAAAAGAATATCAAAGGCATAGCTATTTTTGAAGACTGCCTTTATAAAATATCAGATATGAAATGGCATAATTTTGATGACTACAAGCAAGAAAACCCTGCGAATCAGGTGTTATTACACGGCACGATGTACAAAGCATTGTTGGATATTTATACAAAATATCTGGGAATAAATTTAGACGATCCTTTTTTAGTTCAAAGACCATCTGTAAAGCCAATCGCACTTTCGTGGGATGAATATCAAAAATTACAAAAAAAATACCGTGGTATTTGGAAACAAACTGACGAAGGCTATGTTTTAAACATAACAAAACAACCAATGGTTATTGTTGTTCAAAAACAATACAAAGATAAATTAAAACAATTATTAAAACGCTCAGATATGTTATTGCCTGTGATATATAAAGAAACAATGCCAGATATTGATTTGGGTAGCAAACTGCAATTATTCGAAATTCCAACACGACCAGCTTTTGTTTCAAATTCTATATCCGCCAATCGTGTAAGTGATGAACAATTAAAAACCATTAATGAATTGTACGATATTTTTATAGAAATATCTAAAATAACAGTCCCTGTACGAACATATGTTTCCGTACGCGAAACATCTGGGGCATTAAATATTTTCAATGAATACCATGACGAATTGACGCGTAAACATATCTTTGTAAAAACAAATGATGAATCCAAAGCAGTCCAAGCGCAAAAACAAATTGAATTACAAGACGCGAAAAGAAAATACAAAAAAGACACAAAAAATATAAATGCAAAATATACACATATGCACAACGAAATGATTGCGTTGTTAAAACTGCAAACAGATGTGAACATAAAATAAAAAATGCCCGGCAAAGGGCGTTTTTTATTGAAATATATTTCAGGTATTTATTATAATCACATCAACATTTAGAGAGAGAAAGCAAAGAAAAAGGAAAAACATGAAAGCTTATCTTGATATTCTTAAAAACTGCCTTGAAAACGGAACAAAATCTGATAATCGTACTGGAATTCCAACAATTCGTATCCCATGGGGTGCAACATTTGAACACAATATGGAAAACGGATTTCCTTTAATTACAACCAAGAAAATGGGATTAAAAAATATATCTACCGAACTGGAATTTTTTATAAATGGATATACCGATAAAAAATGGTTACAAGACCGCAAATGCCACATTTGGGACGAATGGGCAAACATAAAAACATGGAAACCTTTGTATGAATTAAAAAAACGAGAATTAAAAATAGATAACATGTTAACACCTGAATCCGATAAAAAAGCAAAAGAAGACGCTATGAATGAAACCCGTGATTTAGGGCCTATTTATGGTTGGCAATGGCGTCATTTTGGTAGCACGTATGTATGGAATCCTTACGTTCCTGAATTAAACTGTAATATTTACAATCCTGGCGTTGATCAATTAGCAAACGTTATAGAAACAGCAAAAAAAGATCCAAATAATCGTCGTTTAATTGTTAATGCTTGGAACCCGATAGATATGGAAAAAATGGCTTTGCCACCATGTCATGTTATGCACCAAATATTGATTCATAATGGTAAATTAAACCTGATTTGGACTCAACGTTCTTGTGATATGTTCCTGGGTATACCATATAATATCGCATCATATGCAATGTTGCTTTTGTTATATGCAAAAGAATTGGGTTATAAACCTGGTGTTTTACGTGGTGAATTACACGACGTTCATATCTATGAAAACCATATTAACCAGGTCAAAGAACAATTATCACGCACACCATACAAATTGCCGACCGTTGAAATACCTGACGAAAATTGGAAAGGTATGCTGAACTGGCACGCAAAAGATGGTTTCGTATTAAAAGACTACATCTGTCACGAAGCCATCAAAGGTGATGTAGCACGATAAAACCAAAACCGCCTGAAATATGGCGGTTTTTTCTTGCTTTTTCAAAAAAAACTCTATATAATGTGTCTGCTTTTCACGGGTGGGCGTGAAAGCAGTCCGATTAACCCCACAAGACCTCGTCTTTATTTAGACTTATGACGATGGCAAGCTTTGTTATAAATTCTATGAAAGATTTATCCAAAGATTTATTTAAGGCTATGCTACAAAAGGAACCGTTAAAGACATCCGTGGCGATTTTGCTATGGTTGATGTTGGTTTGAAATCCGAAGGTCGTATTCCATTAAAAGAATTCGGTGCTTCTGTTCCATCCGTTGGTGACATCATCGACGTTTTCGTTGAAAGATATGAATCACGCGAAGGAACTGCTGTATTGTCTTATACAAAAGCTCGTGCTGAAAAAGCATGGAAAGATTTGGAAAAGACTGTTGCAGAAGGTATCGATCCAGAAGGAACAATTATTGATGTTGTTCGTGGTGGTTACACAGTTGACATCAATGGCGTATTCGCATTTATGCCATCTTCACAAGTCGACCATAAACCTGTTCGTGATGCAAAATCTTTAATCGGTTTGAAAGACAAATTCCGCGTTTTGAAAATGGACGCTTTGCGCACAAACGCTATCGTTTCTCGTCGCGCAATCCAAGCTGATACTATCGCTGCACAACAAGAAGAAGCTATGAAAAACATTTCTTTGGGCGCAGTTGTCGAAGGAACAGTTAAAAACATCACAGATTACGGTGTATTCGTAGATTTGGGCGGCGTTGACGGTTTGTTACACGTAACAGATTTGTCTTGGAAACGTATCAATCACCCACGCGAATTGGTTCATGTTGGTGAAAAAATCAAAGTTAAAGTTATCCAATTCGATCCTGAATCTCATCGTATTTCTTTGGGTGCAAAACAATTGGAAGAAGACCCTTGGGAAACAGCAAGCAAAGCATTCAATGTTGGCGATACAGTAACTGGTAAAGTTTCTTCTTTGACAGATTACGGCGCATTCATTGATTTGGGCAACAATATTGAAGGTTTGGTCCATATGTCTGAATTGTCTTGGACAAACAAAAATATTCACCCAAGCAAAGTTTTGCAAAATGGTCAAGAAATCAACGTTGTTGTCTTGGACATCGACCAAGAAAAACGCCGTATTTCTTTGGGCTATAAACAATTGCAACCAAACCCATGGAAAGATTTTGCTGAAAGCCACAAAGTTGGCGATGTTATCACTGGTCCAATCAAGAACACAACTGAATTCGGTTTGTTCGTCGCTTTGACACCAGATTTGGACGGTATGATCCACATCTCTGATTTGTCTTGGAACAAATTAGACGAAGAAGAATTGAAAAAATTCGTTCGTGGTCAAGAAGTCACAGCAAAAATCTTGGACATCAATCCAGAAAAAGAACGCATCACATTGGGTATCAAACAATTGACAGAAGGTGCAGAAAACAATGCTACTACTATCAAGAAAGGTGCCGTTGTATGCGGAACAGTTGCTGAAATCACACCAGACGAATTAATCTTGGCTTTGCCAGGCGATGTTCGTGGAACAATCCGCAGAACAGATTTGTCTCGTGAAAAAGCTGAACAAGACACATCAAAATACAATGTTGGTGATTCAGTAGAAGCATCTGTTGTTTCTGTTGATGGCAACAATGTAAAATTATCTGTTCGTGCATTACAAGTAACACTTGAAAAACAAGCCGTTAAAGAATTTGCTAATGAAGCTGATTCTGGTTCTGTTTTGGGTGACATCTTGGGTGCCGCTATTGAAAACAGCAAAAAATAATAATTTGAAATCAAGTTATTATGAAAAAAGTCCCGAAATTTTCGGGACTTTTTATTTGATTTTTAAACATGAAAAGCAATATAATATACGCATCAGAAAAGGAATTATATATGAAACCAACAATGATTGTTTTTATGGGTGGCCAGGGTTCAGGCAAGGGCACATTTGCACACCGTTTATTACAACAACACGATTATAATTATATCGAAATGGGCGAAATATTGCGTCAATTACCAGAGAACAGCGCATTACGCAAAAAAATCATGGGTGGGGAATTAGCCAAAGACGAAGAATTATTCCCAATAATATCTGAATACATCGGCGGAAATACAGACATAATCTTGGACGGGTTTCCGCGCACAATTGGTCAGGCAAAATGGTTAATTGCAAACTTTGCAGACAAATTTGATATCAAGGTTGTGTTCTTGAATATAACCGAAGAAAAAATGATTGCACATATTAAAAACAGAATAAAAGAGGGCGGAAATCGCGCAGACGATGCAGACGAAGCTGTTGTCCACAAACGCATAGAATCTTTTAAAACAATAACTATGCCGGCAATTGATTGGTTAAGAAACGAACCATCTGTTAAATTTTATGATATAGTTTTACCAGGTGATGATATAGATACAAATTTCAATCATATAATGGAAACAATAAAATAAAAATCGCCAAAACTGGCGATTTTTTATCTTACTCTTACTCTTTGCATTTTTTTCATTATTCTTCTTTTTTCTTTTTTTTTCATATCTTCTATTTTCATAATCAAATACATAATAAAAAAGCCGACACCTTCTAAACCACACAAAACACCAACCGCTTTTCTGTTTTTGTCGTTATATCCAAAATTTTCCTTGTATTGTGGTAATGTACTTGTTATTTGGGCAGCCGTTTGCTGATGGGCTTTGATATATTCAAAATCATTCGGTGTATATGCCTTATTCGGCACCAAAGGACTCACCGCAAACAATGCCAGCAAAGCAGCCTTTTTACCATAAGTGAATAAATTTGTTGCCATTTTATTTTTTGCCATATTAAAAAACCTTTGTTTTTTACAAGCAAAATATAATACAAAAAATATTTATTGTCAAGTTTTTAAAAATAGTTAAAATAAAAAACCGCCATAATAGCGATTTTATTATTTTTGTTTTATTTTTTTCTGCATTGTTGCATAAGTTTCAAACCGTGCAATTTGTCCTTTGCTATATTTTTCTTTCAACTGTTTTTCCGATAACGCAGGTTTTACAGTTTTATATTGTTTATATTTAATGGCTTCTGATATTCCTGTCACACCCAATGCAAGTTCGGCTGATAATATGGCAGCAAATATCAAAAACATATTCATATGAACTAATTTTTTATTATTAACACATACCACGCGCCATGGGTGATGCGCCCACCATTTTTGAAAATTAGCATCTTTCATTTCTTCAACTGTTTTATTAATCATATTTTTGTCCTTTTGTTTAATTAAAACACACGACGGCGGGCAATAGTGTATAAACCATATCCGGTAAGCAATACCATGATTGATATAAATATTACCAATGCCAAATGGGAATGCCCAACATAAGGCAATTCCATATTCATACCATAATACCCAACAACCACACTTGGTACCATCAAAACGATGTTCCAAATGGTCAAACGGTTAATGTAAGTGTTAGAATCAATGTTAATAATGCTTTCAAATGTTTCTTTGATTGATTTTAACATCTTGCTGTAACTGGTCACAACTTCGATAGCCTGATTAAATTCAATACGTGCATCTTCTGATAATTCTTGGTTGTCTTCATCTTTGACAAAACCACGCAATTTATCAATTTTATCCATAACCGCAATATTGCCTTTAAGTGATGCCATATAAAGCGTATATGCATTTTCTACTTCCAATAACTGCATCAATTCTTGTTTACGGATACTTTCTTGTAATGCCTTTTTAGAATTAACAACTTTTTTGTTTAATTCTTTCAATGCACGCAGGTAAGATTCAGCAATATAATAGATTATATTCAAAATAAATGTTTCGCGCGTGTTCATTTCATCATCTTTGATTTTATCCAACAAATCGCATCTTTTACGACATACGGTAATAACGTGTTTATTAGAATAAATTATAGACAATGGTTCGGTATGCCACGTTGTATCCATTTCACGATTAGCAATCGGGAAACGCAAAATAATCACCTTGTAATCGTCTTCCAATTCAAGACGTGGTTGTTCATCCGGATCCAAAATATCCGAAATAGTATCTTCGTCGATTTTATATTCTGTTAATAAACGTTCGAAATCTTCGTGATCTGGGTTACCAACGTTAACCCAAGAGAATGTTTTTAATTTTTTTGTATCGAACATGACACATTCTCCTTGTTGATATTTCTGTTTCTTTTATTCGCAAGAATTTTATCATAATGCTTCAAAAAATCAACTTTTTTCAAAATACAGCAACGCATTTTTTTAATACTGTTTTATATATTTAATTTTTTGCTTGCACGAATCGGTAAAATATTACTAGTATGCGCTTGAAGGATTTAACAAAAGGAAGGTTTAAATGATAGTCGGAATAGGGATTGACCTTGTAGAAAGCGACAGATTCTTAGACTGGTCTGCCTTTAAAAAACAACGCATTTTCACAAAAAAAGAATTGGAATACGCCGATAACGATAACGCAAAAAGTGAAAAACACCTGGCTAATTTCTGGGCAGCGCGCGAAGCGGCATTGAAAGCACTGGGTACAGGATTCGGCGACGATATTTCTTTTTCTGATATTTCCGTATCACATAATGACAACGGATGCCCAGAATTGATATTTGCGGGTGGCGCAAAAAATGCATTAAAAGAATTGGCAGGACCGTCGGCACATGTCTTTTTATCAATAACCGACCAAGATGATTATTCCGCAGCGGTTGTTGTAATAGAAAAATAAAAAAACGCCAAATTGGCGTTTTTTTTTAATATCCCATTTCTTCTTGATACGCTGCTTCTTCAGCATCATAAAGATAATCAGATTCAGAATCAGGACTTATAAAACCAGATTCATAATCTTCTTCGCTTACAAACATATCGTCATATTTAGAACCAGGTTCATATACGGGCTTGGTTGCCAAAATATCTTCTTCTGATGAAATCACAGGTTCTTCTTCAATATCAACAGAAGTATTCAAATGACTCGGAACAACATCCATAACAACTGGTATTTCTTCAACCATTGGTTCCGCGATTGGTTCTTCGTCTTGTTCTTCTTGTTCTTCAATTGTTTCGGCTGATTCAACAACAGGTTCTGCATCTAAAAACACTGATTCGTCTTGTTGTTCTTCAACGACAGGTTTTGGTTCTTCCAACTTCGCAGCAGGTTGTTGTTCAGCAACAACTATTTCTGGTGCTTTTGCAACCAACACAGGCTTTGTATCAGATGCTATATTTTTTTGATATAACCACAAAGTGAAAACAGACAACAAAATCAAAACAAGCAACAATATATAATATATGAATCCTGGTTTTGAATGTTCTTTAGTTTCTGTTGGTGTTTCAAAATTATTCACAATCGGCGAAACAGGGCGCACAGGTTCCGCAACCGGTTCTTCTTGAATTATTGGGTCAACAGGTTTCATTGTTTCAAGCACTGGTTTGTCTTCAACAATTTCTGTTTCTTCTTCAATAACAGGTTGTGGTGTGAACACAGGTTCGGGTTCAGCAACCGGCGTCATTGTTTCCAAAACCGGTTTTGGTTCTGAAACAACAGGTGCGACCACTTCTTCTGGCTCATTAAATACAGGCGCATTAAATTCAATAGGTTTAAAAGCAATATCTTCGTTCAGAATTTGTGGATCTTCGTTAAACAAAGGTTTTACTTCTGTTTCTTCTGATTCTTCAACTTCGTCTTCTTCATATTCTTCATCTGCATCAACAGTTTGCACTGGATATTCAGGTGCAATCATCACAGGTTTACTTTTGACAGGTTGTTTTATTTCAGATGTTGGTTGATTCAACAAATTACTTGCCAATTCAGCATCTACTGTTGCTGCTTCCAATCTTTTTTGTGCAGAATCTAAACGTTTTTGTGCGCGTTTTAATTTTTCATTAGCCGCTTCTATTTGTGATTCTAATTTCAAAATTTTGGCAGCAGATTGTTTAGTATTAACACGTCCGATTTCTTTCTTTGCTGCACTTAATTTAGCGCGTAATGTTTTGATACGCGCCTGTAAATCAACAATAGAATCTTTTGTTCTGACAATCGTAGCATTCGTTTTTGAAATTGTTTCGTTTGCAGCATTCAAACGCATCATTGCACTGTGACGCACCGCAGAATCGCGCAATATATCCAATTGTGTTAAATGTTCATCAAGATCTTCGTCTGCATTATATGCATTGATAAGATTTTCATAAACAGGCAAGCCAGAATATTCTATGTCTAATTTTTGATATTTATTATCAACCTTTGGACGAATCGTCTCTAAATCTACCCCATAATCAGTTGATAAAATTTCATCCCACTTTTTATCGCCGTCTGGATTTATCACCAAAAGAACATTTGGTTTCTGTTCATTAACAGTATTATCCAATACGAATACCAGATTATCCGACGCATCATAAAACGCATTGACATCATTGTCGCCTATGTCAAAAGCGCGCATAACCAAAGTTCCGTAATTTGTATTTTCTCTCTCGCCCATCATTGAATGTTCCCCTTGGTTTATTTTTTCTTTGGTGGCGTGAATTGATAAGCCTGACGACAATGTTCATAACAATATGGTTTCCCAGCAAACACTGTTTCACCACAGAAATGGAAATTATCAGAGTCAGGATCGCCAATTGGCCAACGACATTGATTAGATTTCAAATTCGCCATTTGCAACGCATGTTGTATTAACAATTCATGCAAAGCCAAATCTTTCTTTGTCTTTTTAGAAGCAGTTTTTGTCTTTTCAACTGGTTTGACTTCTTCAACCGCCGCTTTTTCTTTTTTTACAGGCTTTGCCACCTTTGCAGCAGGTTTAGCATTTTTAACAGGTGCTTTCTTTGCGACAATTTTCGCTGGTTTAGCAGGTTTCTTTTCCGCAACCTTTTTCACAGGTTTAACAGGCGCTGCTTTTTTAACAGCCTTTTTAGCAACAACTTTTGGTGCTGCTTTCTTAGCCGCTGTTTTTTTTGCAGGTTCTGCCTTAGCCGATTTTTTGGGCGCGGTTTCTGTCGCTTTGGCATTCCAACCAAGCCTGTTTAATTTGCCCACAACAGCATTTTTGGACATGCCTAATTTTTTACCCATTTCAGAGGTAGACAAACCTTTGCCAACCAACGCTTTTAACTTTTTCAGCATATTGCTGTCCCAACCAGTACTCATAATAAAAAAATCCCTTGTTTTTATATCTTATATGATTGTATCATAAAAACGAATCGAAAGGCAAGGGGGAAATATGATTTCTTATATATTTTTTTCACTGGTTTTAATCGGGGCAATTTTTTGCGCTGTGCGTATGGCAACTGCTGATTTTCAACGCAGAATTATCCCAGATGTGTATTTATTTCCGTTTCTTTTTGCGGGACTTTTGACCACAACATTTTTTCCGTGGCCTGTCACAATTTCAGATTCTGTTATTGGTGGCGCAATGGGATACTGTTTGGGACTGATTGTCGGTTTCATATTTGACAAGGTAAAACCAAACCAAAAATACCCACCTATTGGCATGGGAGATATAAAATTATTGGGTGCAGGCGGAATCTGGTTTGGAACACTGGGTTTGTCGATTGCAATGATTATATCTTGCGTATTGGCATACATTTGGAATTGGAAGCGCAAAGACAAATATATTCCATTTGCACCATTCTTTTTAATTGGTGGATTTTTGTCTTTGATTATAATTCAATTTTTGTTATAATTAAAAAACAGGAAGGATGAAAACAAACAAATTAAAATCTTTGTTGTTTGCTGTGGTTTGCGGTTTTTGTGCATTTGGCACTGCCGTGGCTGCTTCGCTTTTTTCTGATTATGGTCAAATTCAAAATGTTCAAAATTATTCAACAAACCCATTTTGGACACCAAATTCACCATATAATCAACGTTTACCGCAACCTGTATATGTGCAGGGCGCTGATTTAAATGATGAAGATTGTATAAGCGTCGTTCAATCATTGGTTTCTGTGCAATGTATGGCTCGCGATAATTGTAAGAACACAACTTTGGCGGAAATTCGTCCAACAATAATGGTTCAATTGTCTAATCTGCCGGGAAATAATTATGTTTCGGCTTGTTCTGGATACCTTGATTACATATTTGAATCATATGTTGCCAAATATGGTAATACTGTTCCAAATCGTGCGGTTGCTTTTCCAAACGCAACAACGCCTAATCAAAATTTAAACAATAACAATACAATTCCGATAGAAAACCCTTATAAACAAGTTGTTCCGAAATGGCAACAGGAAATAAACGAACGAAGTAACGAATTAAAACAATTACAACAACAAAACGGTGCGGGCAGTGAACATCTGTCCGCTACTGCTTTTCCAACGACATATGCAGATTTAAGTTTTTCAGATCGTGTGGCAAATGCAACCGAAGGTTACGCACCATATAAAGATATGCACGCGTATGAAACCCCTAAATTAATAAGCACAAAAGAATGGTGCAATGGCGACGGCGCAGGGCGACCAGAATGTAAAGAATATGAACAACAACAAGCTAATAATAACAACGGAAATTCTGGATCAACTGGCGGTTCTGGGCCAACTGGGGGATCAGGATCAACCGGTGGTTCAGGATCGTGTGCTAACGCTATAACATCAAGTCATGAAGAAAACGGAAAAATTGTATTTGCAATATGAAAAAATTATTATGTTTGATTTTTTCTGTTTTATTTATAACTGCCGCTAATGCTGCCAGTGATCCGTTGCAATCATGTTTGCAAAAAATTTCCACGAATGATTCTGCCTGGAAATCTGGTATAACAAATATTTTCGGAAACTCAGATTTAGACGATACAATCGTAGAACAAAATAAAGCAAAAATTTATTTGTTATTAACAGAAAGATTTAAAGATTTATGTGGCGCGGAACTTATTCAAATCGCAAAAACCAGTGGCGAACGTGCACGGATAGATTTTACACACAAAAACAAAAGTTATGCTTTTGATTTTTGCCTTGAAAAAATATTTGATAACCTTGGGCTACAAATGGGTATACTTGTTATAAACAGACGCGATTTGTACCCAACGAAAGTGTTGAAACTGTCAGAAATCCCAAAGAAACAAAAGTTTTTCACCGACGAATGTTCCGATTGGACTATTTTTGACAATTTGGATGATGATTCCGCAGTTAATGTTGCTGGACAATCTGTGTTTACAGAATACGGTGGCAGCAAGGAAGAATTTTTCCTCGATTTTGCCGAAGGTGACAATCGTCGTGCATTCCCTGGATTGGTAATTAAAGATAAAACAGGTTCAAGCGAAGAAGAAATTGTTTCCTATGCAAATATAAAAACGGCTGTTCAAAGGACAGAACAGTTTGCAAACCAATTAAAAAATGGTCCTTGCTCACAAAAAGGTTTATCTGTTTATTTGGTAGCATTAAATGTTCAACAGACACCTGTTAATACATCTGACAATCATGACCTATCGGCATCTGTTGTTGCTGTCAGTGGAGCTGCGACCGGAGGAATAGTTGGGGGTGTTATGGGTATATCAGCTGTTGCTACATGGATGGGCTTAGCTGGTGCAGCCGCTACTGCAGTTCCTATCGCTGGATGGGTTGTGGGAGGTGTTTTGGTTGCTGCTGGTGGTATTGTTGCATTATGGCCACAAAAAATAACAGACATTCAACAAGTTATGATTTTAGATGGTCCTTTTGATTTATAAAACACCATCTGGGGCCGAGAGAGAATTATAAATGTTGCATAAAATCATATTTTTTATCGCTTGTTTTGTTGTATATGGTGTCCAGGCACAAACAATTAGTACCCAGAAAAATTGTGCGGAACAAATTTTTTCACAAGCTTTATTAAAACACAGCGCAGAAATAGATGAAAGCGAACCTGAATTCAAAGTTCGTACGTGGGCGCGTGAAGCAATGACTGGCGACGCCGAAACATTAAAAGAAATTCTAAATTGTCCCGAATTACAACATATTGCCGATGATACCACTGTAGTCTTTAATCCGATTTCATATGAATTTCCACACGGTCGGACAATCACTATAAATTACAGCACCCAACCAAAAGTATTGAAACAAAAATTAATATTGACCAATAAACGCAGCCTGCCAAATGGTGATGTAAATCCAAGATTAATGGATCCAAATGATCCGGCAAAATATTTGAATACAGAACCGTCTTGGTATGCGATTATGGTTGTTCAACATGATTCTTTAAAAGATTTTGTTGGCCCGGATAAAAACAATACTTTGTCCATGAAATACATTAATGATCACATTAATGAAATCTATCCGCATGGGTATTATTGCACCAGCAAAAGCGCAATTGCCTATGACAAAGACACAATAAATCAAGTCGTTCACGAAGTAGTCAAACTTGAAGGCGATAGTAATGATTATTATGTTGCCGGCGATGTCAATTTAGAATGGATAATGTACGCAGAAATCGCCGCTGATATTATTTTAACTGTCGCAACCGCCGGCGTTGGCGAAGCAGGTATGATTTCCATGAAAAGCGCACGCGCCTTTAAAGCAGGAAAAGAACTTTTACGTTCCGTCGGAAAACTTTCCAAAATTCCAGATGTAGAAAAATATATAAAAGCCACAAGCAAGATAGCACAACATACTGATGATATTGCTAAAATAGAAAAAGAAATAAAAACATTAAAAAATGCCGAAGAAATTGCGTCTAAACGCAACCAGATAAAAAAATTACAAGAAAGTATAAAAGGGCTGGAAAAAGAAGCAGAAACCTTGGCAAAAAACAGCAAAGATGTAACAAAATACAAAGAAATTGCGGAAACTTACAAAGATTTAAATAAATATTTTAAAGATTTAAGAGCATTCAAAAGACCACAAACCGGAAATATTATTACAAGGAATCTTAAAAAAGTTGGTGCTTTTGGAAAAACATTAAAAGCCGCAAATTCTGGTGCAAAAACAATGAAAAAAGCAAGCAAAGTCGCACGCGCAGGAATGTCATCGCGTTCTGCAAAAGCAAAATATTGGTTGGCCGATGCCACGTTAAAACACGGTGCACGTTTAGCACGATTTACACGAGATACTGGTTTATTATATGGCGCACTTTCTTTTATTGGCGACATGTATGACAAAACATCCACCACATCCAAAGAATTTTCAAACGGTATCGAATTTAAACCTTTGTGTTTATTATCAGCTGACGATCTGGAAGGACAAGAAAATGTTGTAAATTACGGTATGTGGTTAATGTGGGTTGGTAATTCAACAGATTCCGCTGATGATGATGCCGCATATTTGCAGGCCATGGATTTTGCATCTAAATTTTATTATCAATTGGACGAATTCCAAGATGAAAATGGCGCAAACTGTAATGTTGATATTTATGTGGTTCATCCAATAATTCGTTTAGACGAAACAAATGTTAACGATCCAAAAGGCGAATTATTCTATCTGTTTATGAATGATATTCCGTGGTCAACCACCGATCAATTTGGCGCCCAGGTTTCAAATATTGAAGATTGGGAAAGGGTACAAACGACCCTGGATCAACAAGATCCTAATAACAAACACAAAAAACAAAACAATGACAATTCAGAACAAATACGCGCACAAATTGCCGCACAAGAATTAGAACTATAAGCACATACAAAATATCAATGAATAAAACCTTGTTGTGTTTTTTGTAAAAAATATTTATAATAAAAAATGAAGACAGGGAAAACATATATGAAAAAAATATTTCTTTCTTTTGTTATTATATCATCTGTTATGACAAATGCTTTTGCATACCAGGTTTTATCGACCAAAGAATTTGGTAAAGATGATGCAATGAATCAAAATATTATTGTAAAATGCACAACAGACACAGGAAAGATATCCGAAGAAACTTGTTCATTACGCAGATATGTAAAATGCAACGGCAAAGACAAGAAATCTCTTTGTAATTCTTGGCAGCCTTGGCGTGATTTGCGTAATCCTGGCGCCAGTTATAATGATTGGAAATCTGCCGCCAGTGCATGTTGCAAGAAAAAAGGTCTAAGATAATAAAAAACCGCCTGAAAATAGGGCGGTATTTTTTTTACACAAACATATTGACAAAATAATATTTTTGTATTATATTTTACCCATAAAACAAAAAAAGGATAAAGCATGTCACAAATTGTTCAAGATTATAGAGATTTAAAAAAGGCTATTACAGCCACGGACGCAGTAAGATATGAATTAGCACAATATTCTGCAACAGAATGTATTGCTAAAAACGATTTGATAAACCATGATCCACACGTTTTCGAAGGATTGCTTAGTCTGAACTCCGTTACATGCCCAACGGTTCAAAAAATCTGCGAAATAGATCACAAAAGATGTGCAAAATGTCCTGTTTTTATTAAACATGGTAATTATCAAACAATGCACGAAAAACTTGCAAAGGCAGAAAGGGAAGAACAGGCAGCTCGTCGCAAACTTATTAAAAATATATTGTGTTTTTGGAGAACAAAGTAACAAAAAGGGACCAACATGGGCTACATACCACCAAAGAATATATATGATGCAAAAATAGGCGACAGAAATATACGGGTAGACATTTATGATTTACCATATGGGGAATTTGATGCTGAAAACCCATTAATTATATTGGGCAGCGTATCACTTGCAGACCAATCAAGAACAACTGATTTGACCAATGTTCAAATCATTGGCGATCTTGATATATCAAAACAGAAAATTTTGATTAATTTTCCTTCACGCGTTAAAGGTTCCTTTATTTGCCGTTCCAACCCACAAATGCGCGACATTGCAACACGCAAAAAAGTTGACGTATTTCATGATTCCTTTGTATTCCCAGACGGTATAACAGAAATAGATTGTTCACATTCTATTTCTAATTTGTCTGTTTTATCGGGTAAAATACCATTTTCTGTTAAACAAATTATTGTTGCTGATGCAATTTTATCAAAACTGTCCGAAGATGATGAATTATTGATTGCCGCGACAGATTTCCAACAACAATATCCAAACATTATTATTCGTGGGGAAAAGAAAAGACAAATATTATCCGATGTTTTAGCAGGTCAACCTGTACCAACAAAAAAAGCAGACCGCACTCTTGAAAGCATAACTGTTATCGATAAGATGCTGGCTTTCAAAGAATCAAACAACGAACCAGAATATGCTGTAAAAACAGAAGATTTTTGTGATGAAACAGAAATTTTCGAATTATTAATTGCAGACAAAGATATCAAATCTTCCAAAATCCTTCATTCTACATTAAGACGAAAAATCAAACAATTACTCGAAAAATTCGATACAGAAATAATGAAAGATGAAAAAACAGGGAAGTTTGCTGTTTGTATAAAAAAAACAGATTTATCAAAATTCATTGAATCTTTGAAAGAAAATTTACAAAAAAAATCACAAACAAAATCTGAAAAAGGATCTAAAACAATGGACAATGACATACAAACACCAGAATATAGCAATAAATATGAAATTTTGGAAAAATGTCTTGCAAATGCGAGTATCGTAAAAATATCTGGTGGTGACGAAGAGTTACTTAAAGTTAAAATCCGTAAATACATGAACGCATGCAGTGACAGAAGACTTCTTGTAGATCCAAATTCTAATCGCTCAATATCTTGTATCCCTACAGAAAAAGTAGATACTTTGGTTGAAAAAGTATTGGAAGAATTAAAAGAAATCTATAGAAAAAAGAAGCCTGTACGTCGCACGGCAAAGGCAGAAAAAACAGCGGTTGCAACAACACAACCACAAAAACCGGTCCAGGTTGCAAAAACTGTTGCACCACAAAAACCAATTTTGAAACCTGTTTTAATAAGAAAATATATTCCACAACAAATATGGAAAGAAATTTGTAAAGCCTGTGGAAAAGGGAACACCGACAAACAAATGTTTGTGCTTAAAACTATTGCTTCTGTAAATGTGAACGTTGTTGACACACCACAAATAGATGGTCTTACTATTATAAACCCAGAAACACATGTACAAACCATGTCTTCTTATATGAAACACGAAAACGGTCAGTCCCTTGTACAAAGCATAGATTCTGCTTGGGTATCAGATAATAAACGTATTATATGGACATATTTGCCAGAAGAAAAAGTTCTTGTTTGCACCGGATGTTGTCCTGAACACAACGCAAACAAACGCGAAAACAATAAATATTCACGTATACGCGACCTTGCTGCAATTGGTCAAAATGCTAATGGAGAAAAAATAACTTTACAAAAAATTAAAAACGAAGGTTATTTAAACATTAGTGTTTTATTTGAACAATTATTGTCTAAAACTCAACCAGAAACTGGTAATGAGTCAACAAGCGCAGGCATAAAATCTGAAACAGGCGCAAAACAAACAGAAGAAAAAACAGTGGCAACACGCACTGGTAAAAGACAACGTATAACTATTAAAAAAGCAGAAAAAGTAAATTATACGCCTCGTACAAAACACAATGCAAAACCAGCCATGTTACAAGATATTGAAGTCATTAAAACGACTGTGAAGACAATACAAGAACCATCAGAAAAATCAGGAATCGCACCAATTCTTGCAGAAGAACCAAAACCAATTGCTTTATCAACAGAAGCAATAAAAGAAGCCGAACAATACATTGATAAAGCCTTAGGTATACAAACACCGCAAAACATGGTTGATGTCTATGCAATACAAACATATCTGCAAACATTTGTGAAAACTATTGACACAATAGTAAAAGAAGGGCTTCAAAATGTATCAGAAGGAACAGATACAGCAGAACAACTTAAACAAATGGATTCTATACGCAAAGCACTGGTTCAGAAAGCTAAAATAGAAAATATGATGCCAGAATTTGATAAAACGTGTATGTTATTAGATATGATAAAATCAAATACTAACCAACATACAAAATAACAAAAAAGGGCCGAAAGCCCTTTTTGTTTTTGGTGGATGTGGGCGGACTGGTCTTTCGACCTCACTTCGTAGTCGAACCGCCAGACCATCGGTTCTTCGTCCACCCAAAAAGATAAAAAAATAGGGCGATTGCCCCATTTTTTATCCTTGGTGGATGTGGGCGGACTCGAACCGCCGACCCCCACGATGTGAACGTGGTGCTCTAACCAACTGAGCCACACATCCAAAACTTTAAATAAAAATCCGCTTTCGCGGATATCAAGTTTTGGTGGGGATAGTGGGACTTGAACCCACACGATCGCAATGATCAAAGGATTTTAAGTCCTCAGCGTCTACCATTCCGCCATATCCCCAGGACTTTTGCTTTGCCACTTTCATGGTGGAGCTGATGAGATTCGAACTCACGACCTCTGCATTGCGAACGCAGCGCTCTACCAACTGAGCTACAACCCCATGAACTCTTTCAAACATATGGTGGGCACAAGAAGACTCGAACTTCCAAGGTATTGCTACCACTAGTACCTGAAACTAGCGCGTCTACCAATTCCGCCATATGCCCGTTCAAAGCACAAGAAAAATTGAAAAAAATTATCAATTTTTTACATAAAAAATCGCGATTTTGCTTGCTCTGGTTTTCACAAATTTGCTAGAATTATTCAAGAGATGAAGAAAATTCTATGTTTTATATTTGCAACAGTCATCTGCATATTTAATGCGGAAGCTGCCTCACGTGGCGAAAATACGGCATCTCGCGGCAAAAACACAAACGTTGTAACATCCGAAAAGAGTGCACGTTCAACAACATCTAGAAACGCTGTCAAAACAACTGTTGCATCACGCAATGCAAAATCTGTTTCAATTTTATCATCTCGCAACGCTAAAAAAACTTCTGCAACAAGAACCCCTGTGTCACGCACTGCGATAATACAAAACAAAACAGTTTCTTCACGCGCAGCTGCAACATCCCAAACGGCAGCATCAACAGAAACAAGAACTGGCGCAGAATACGAACAATGTAAATCCGCTTTTTTCACATGTATGGATCAATTTTGTCAGTTGAAAAATGACAGTTACAGAAGATGTTCTTGTAATGATCGTATTTTTGATCTTCAAGAAACTGCCGAAACTTATCAAAAAGCCAATGAAAAATTGACAGAATTTTCAGAAGATTTAGATGTTGTTGGCATGACCCGCGAACAAGCATTGGCAATGAAAACTGCATCCGAAGGCGAAGATGCAATGACCGAAGACAAATCTGCATCAAAACAGTTATTACAAGCCATTATGAATTCTCTCAAAGGCGGAGATACATCTGTTGGCGGAAAATACAAAGATTTGAACAGTGTTACAATTTCTGCGGACATGTCCAATGCTTTCGGTATGGATGATTCTGGCCAAATTATCGCATCTTACAATGGCACAACTTTGTACAAAGCTGTATATCCAAAGTGCAGAAATGCTGTCAAAGAAGATTGTAACAACGCGTCGTTACAACGCGCTGTGAATGCTTATTTAATGGCAATCGAACAAGATTGTAACACCGTAGAATCTGCATTAAAAACACAACAAAAAACATTGAAAGCTTCCACACACCAAAGCAGTGCCATGTTAGATTTAGCACGTGTAGAGAACCATCAAAAACATAATTCTGAAGATGTCGCAACTTGTTTAGCAAATGTTGAAACAACCATTCAAAGCGAAGAAGTTTGTGGCGCAGGATATCATAAATGTTTGGATTATGGCCAATTTATTGATGTTGCAACTGGTGCACCTTTGACCGGCGTATCAGATTTCTATAAACTTGGCGAATTGTTAACATTTAAAACAAATGTTGATATCAAAGATCAAAAATTATCTTCCATGCAAAATAACAGAGAATTCGTTCAATTCTTTGAAAATAAAACAAAAAAATTTGCAAAAGAAGCACTTGATAAATGTAACGAAGATTCAGATTATGTATGGCAACAATATCTGGACAGAGCATTGTTAGACATTTATTATGCACAACAATCTAAAGTGAAAGAAATAAAGCAGAGTTGCTTAACATTGGTTGCACAATGTTATGACAATCAAAATGTATCTGTTACAAACGCTATGGTCAATCTAACCGGCGATTCAAGTTTATTATTAAAACCAAACGCACTGTCATTGACAACACAAATGTGTAACAAATATATCGATTCTTGTGATGGTATGTTCAGCGGTATTATCAGAGATTATATTAAAACAAAAGATGGAAAGGATTCTTTAAGTGCATGTCGTGCAATCGCACAGCAATGCTTTGATAAATTCGGCGGCGAAGAATACAGCAATTTCTATTCAACACGAAACGGACTTTTTGCAAAAGGCGACGCAATTGATTGGTTTTCAATTTATGCCTATGATTATACAACAGACTCCTATGGCAACCTTGATACTGTTACACCCAAAATAGATGAAAACGGCAATACAATCATTGTATCGCCATGTGCACAGCAACTTGCAGAAACCCCTGGATGCGTCGAAAAAGATGCAAATGGGAATATAACCGAAAACGGCAAGAGAGCCTTAGAAGAAATTTTTGGTGGCTTTGATAAATATATTAACACCGATGATTTATTAGTAAGATATTCTGCCGCAGAAGGCACAGATTCAACACGTCAAATACGTTCAAATGGTATTGCAACAGAAGTTTATTATAAAATCATAGATAGGCTTTCCAACCATTGTAAGGGATTGGGGGGGTATTTTGTTGAATATAAATATGCCGCACAATACGGGTATCAACAAAATGATTTATGTAAAATTGCATCGGAAGATCCAAACAGCGTATTTTATATTGATGCAAATGCTAATTCTGCCAGAACACTGGTATACTGGTATCATTTTAGCCGCGACGAAAACATGTGTCCCGCAGATTATAATATATCTGTAGACACACAATCTTGGGGGCTTTGTTCATGTTGGGAAAATGGTGGATATCGCAGCAAAAACGGTTCTATTGCAACCTGTCGTCCAATTATTCCTGCAATATCTGGTGACACTGATACAAACAGTGAAGTTATGTGTTCAGAAAATAATTTGTGTAAAGAAACCTATTCAGAAGGCGAAACTGTAGATAAAACTTGTGCCCAACCACGTGCTAACAGATCATTCTATTGGTGTCAACAAACCGTTGTATCTTCTGATGGTCAATTATGCCCAACAATGAATTTAACAACAGAACTTGGCTCAGGAGAAAATACAGGTGAAACAAAGTTATACTGCGCATCGGAAAACGGTCAATATATCAAAACCGTAAACGAAAACGTTCCTGGGCAAAACCGTTAGAAATGCGTTTATTTTACAAATAAGCTAATATATCTTTAGCTATCACAGATGCTGGTTTTTCTTTGGAATTTGTCCATTTCTTGTCAGCATTTTTCAATTCTTGCATCATTTCTTTGCGCACATGCGGCAAAGTCAATTTCTGTAAAGCATCAACTATCGCGACGGGTTTAGCTCTGTTGCCTAATAATTCTGGAAATATTGTTTTATTCATCAAAATATTAACCAAAGACGCCCATTTAACCCGCAACAACATATGCGCCAATAAAATAGTTAAAGCATTCATTTTATAGACAACTATTGTTGGTATATGCATTATTGCCAATTCCGCAGACACCGTCCCACTGGCAACAATAGCAATATATGTATTAGCATATAATTGATAGCGTTTATCAGACGAAATCAATTCAGGTTTTGTTGCCCAATTTTTAACGTGTTGATGCACATAAGAGTCTGTTGTTTCTACTGTTGGAATCACGAATTTATAATTACGATAACCGGCGTTCACTAACATATCAACCGTCTTGTGAAATACAGGTAACAGTTTTTTAACTTCAGCCATACGGCTTCCTGGCACCAGTGTTATTATTTTATCTGATGTGGTTGATTTATATTTATCAAGGCCATCTGAAATAGGGTGCCCAACAGCAACCGTGTCCAACCCATATTTTGTAAAATAAGGTATTTCAAAATCAAAAAAAGCATATAATTTATCGAATATTTTTGCATATTTCTTTGCACGTCCTGGCCGCCAAGCCCACACTTGTGGTGCAACAACATGGAAAAACTTTACGCGTTTCAAAGCACCCGATTTACGCACGCCACAAACGACCGCTTTCGCAAAACCAGGGGAATCTATGGTTAAAACAATATCTGGTTTTTCAGATATGATCGCATTAATGGTTTGTTTTATACGGGTCGACAAAGTTTTTGCATATGCCAAAACTTCTACTATTCCCATAACGGACAAATCTGACATAGGAAAAATTGATTTTAATCCCTGTGCTTCCATATGTTGACCGCCAATCCCGACAAATTCAACACCATGCATTTCGTGCATTATTTTTGCACCCAAAACATCACCGGAAACTTCACCAGCAATTATAAAAATCTTTTTTGTTTTAGCGGTTTTCATTTTTCGCAGTTCCAATGCCACGCTTTGAACGATTTTCAATAAAATCTATTGCATCCATTGCGTATTTATTGTTTTTAACTTCTTTGCGAATTTTATTAATTCTGTCACTAACTGTACCTTCGTCGCTGCCAAACACTGCAGAATATACAGAATGGATTGCATGTAAATCTTCGTTTGTGAATCCATGACGCATCAATCCGACACGGTTAATCGTGCGATATACAGCACGCGTACCATCATAAATAGCATATGGCAAAACATCGTTTCCAACACCACTCATTCCACCAATAAACGCGTTTCTGCCGATACGGGCAAACTGTAACACCATCACACCACCAGACAATATAGCAAAATCTTCAACTTCCACATGGCCAGCAACTTGGACCAAATTAGACATAACCACACTGTTACCGACTTTGCAATCGTGTCCAACATGCGCATTGACCATAATTTGACAATCGTCACCGATTTCTGTTCCATCAGACGCAGGTGTTCCAGAATGAATTGTAACATATTCACGAATTCTGCAACGTTTCCCGATGCGCAAACCCGTCATTGCTGCTTCGTCTTGCCATTTTAAATCTTGGCTCATAACACCAAGAACAGCAAAAGGATATACAATAGAATCATCACCAATAGATGTTTTTCCATCAATAACAACATTAGATACTAATTCAACACGATCACCCAAAACAACATTCGGGCCAATGATACAAAAAGGACCAATTTTGCAATCGTTTCCTATAATCGCACCAGGTTTAATAACAGCACTTGGGTCAATAATTGTAGCCATTTCTTTTTTCCATTATTTTTATAAGTTAATCTTTCAACGAGATTGTATAATAAATGCCAGAAATATTGTATTCAATAAATATAACCAATTATAACAAATCAAGAAAATCTTTGGCTTTAATTTTTTTATTTAATTGTACAAAATAAAGTATTCCCAAACCGCTTATTACGGGGCACATTATCAAAACCCCAAAACACACCAAAGTTAATGCCCATGAATATTTTGACAAACCAGCAAAAGATTTATTCGAATGATAAATAGTTAGGGCTTCTACCAATGCTGTTGCAGCCAACAAACCAACAAACACAGGGACGGATTCTGTCGATACAAACAAAACCGCCGCCAAAGCCGCAATGATTCTAAAAAGCCATTTTAATTTTACATATGCACTTTCATAAATTTTCGATTTTGCATTGATATATTTCGTGATAATAGTTGTCACTGCAAAAAATCCTGTCACAAACAGTGCAGCCAAATGGATTATTGTTAAATTACCCAATTGTCCAAATCTAAAATATTCTGGTTGCATCAATACCAATGCTGTCATAACACCAAAAACAAGGGTCGAAACAACAACATCTGACAGATTTCTATGTAATCTTGCACCAACAATTATACCGCAAAAGACCGCACTTATTTGTAATAACAACCCCCACAAATCTGGCTTTGCAGAAAAAATCGTCAAAGTTAATAACAAAAGGAAAGAAATTAGAACTGTTTTTTTATTCTTGAAAACATTTAAATAGTTCAATTTTACAGCACGATTTGTGACATATGTCATTGATATAAATAATACAGTTGCTATCGTCAAAGGAAGCAATGATATACCGTCACGTATTACCGCATAGTTTCCACCAAAAATCAACAACCAAAATGCTAAAGTTAAAACCGACCAAAAACCTATTTTTTCTTCTGTATTATTATTCCATTGTAAACGAGCCAATATATCGCGACCATATAAGTATATAAAATAAAATAATGGCACACTTAAAATGGCGGTTGAAAAGAAATAGGGGTTGATCAAAGCAGCATTATTAAAAGAACTTATTGCGGTTGTCACTATTGATAATTCATTAAACATAAACTTGCCTTTTGGTTTTATTAGATTATTATATAGGTATGTCAGAAAAACAAGAAAATTTTACATTATTAAATGGTATGGTTATCATGAAGCGCAGTTCATATAATCCTACCAGCGATGCCGTTTGGTTGGCAGCATTTGTTCATACTTCAAATAAAATAAAAACTGTTTTGGATGTAGGAATAGGGACCGGAGGCGTGTCTCTTTGTTTATTGTCTCGTTTACCAAATCTGAAGGTGACAGGTATTGATGTTTCAAATGACATGTTGGAAATTTGTCACGATAATGCAGAATTAAACGACAAAAACATAACATTAATTAACAAAGATATTTTGACTTGGTCAACAACTGATCGTTTTGATTTAGTTGTAACAAATCCTCCGTATTTCAAGGGAACGCCAGCCAAACATAATGCGCACCACAATGCAGATATAAAAGAATGGATAAAAAAAGCTGGTGCCCGTGTATCTTCAAATGGATATTTTTGCACGATAGTTGATGCTGCTTGTGCGGGCCAAGTTATAAGTTGTTTACATGATAAAAAATTTGGTGACATTCAAATATTTCCTCTGTTTGGGGCAAAAAACGTTGCAGAACGCGTATTGATACGCGCAAAAAACGGGGTAAAAACAGGCACCACTATTTATTCAGGCACATCTATGAATAATGATTCTATTTTACGCGATGGCTTGACTATTGATGCTTTATTGTCTACACTGGGGACAAAATGATCGGATTTATAGCAAGATATTTTTCGTCCTTTTGGGAATTGATAACCGCACCATTCAGGTTAATCTGGCGCGGTATCGCTAAGTTATTTCCACCACGCGATTGCACTGTTATGGACACGGTTGATGGTCAAGTACACACATATCAACAAAGTAGTTTTTGGCGTTTTACTAAATTTTGCGCAATTATAACCATGTCTATTTGGGCCACATGGTCAACATATGTATATGTATATCATCGTCCTTTGTTACAAAAACGCACGCAACAATTGGAACAAACTCGTACTCAACATCAACGTCAAATGACAGATTTAAAGACTTATTTGAAAAAATATAACGATTTGACACGCGAATTGAATATTGTTGATGATAAAATATTAAAAGCCAATAAGTTGTCTGATAAAGACAAAGAAAACCTGTTAAACACAAAATCTAAAATCGTTGGCGAACTTGATTTCTTGCAAACCAGAATTGTTGAAATGATGGGTGACGAAAATTACAGTCCAGAATTTGATAAGATATCAGAATTGGCAATGGAATTTGAATTGGTTCGCAATGAAAATGATGTTTTAAAACAGAAAAATCAACAAATGATTGAATCTGTTCAAGAAATATCTGATGCAGACAATCAAATTGTTGAACAGGTTTCAAAGTTAACAAAAGACAATATTGACGAATTGCACAAGAATTTGAAAAAGATTAATACCAGCATTACAAAACTTGGTTTAACAGAAACATCTTTGGTATCTCAGGCAAATAATTATTCTAACCAAATTATTGGTGGACGCTTTATACAATTGAATTTGAATAAAAACACAGACGAAAAATACAAGAAAATCGCTGCCGACATCGAAAAATGGCACGGATTAAACAGATTAACACAAATTTTACCTATCGGGGCCCCGGTTGCTAAAAAAACAATAACATCACCATACGGTATGCGCCAAGATCCTTTTACAAAAAAGAACAAACACCACAAAGGTATTGATTTTGCAGGGAAGATTGGCACCGAATTATATGCAGTTGCACCTGGTCGTGTAGTGTCCGCTGGCGAACGTTCTGGATATGGCACTACTGTCGAAATAGATCATGGTTTGGGCTTTACAACTTTATATGCACATTTATCAAAAATTATGGTGTCCCGTGGCGATTGGATCCGCCCTGGAACAGTTGTCGGTCTTGGCGGTTCATCGGGACGTTCAACAGGCCCACACTTGCATTATGAAATAAGATACAAGGGATCACCATTTAACCCAATTAATTTTGTAAAAGAATAAAGGGAAGGAAAAATGTTAGCGTTTACTAATGCAGATGAAAAAAAATCGCCTACTATTGTGGGTGCTGGTTGCAAATTAAAAGGCAATATAGATACCGATCATACTGTTCAAATTCATGGTAATGTTCATGGTAATGTTGCCGCAGAAACAGTTATTATAGGTCGTGGTGGCAAAGTCGTTGGTGATATAACTGCAAATACATTGTTTTTACACGGATCTTTAAATGGCGATGCAACTGTTAAAATTGCAAATATTTTCTCAAACGCAACAATGTCTGGCACTTTATATTACAAAACACTGAATATTACTGGTAATACAGGATTGGAATGCAAATTAGAAAAAATGAAGGAATCTAAAAAATGAACAAAAACGATATTTCACGCGTTTACATCGCAGGCGACCATCGTGGAGTGGGGCTGAAATTATATCTTTATGAAATGTTAATGGCAGACGGATATAATGTCATCAATTTGGGAACAGACGATTTGAATACCCCTGTAGATTTTCCAGATATTGCAAACAAAGTGGCAGAAGCCATGTTGGATGATCCACAATCACGTGGTATTTTAATTTGTGGCACCGGGGCAGGTATGGAAATCGCAGCCAACAGATATCGCCATATTCGTGCATCTCGTGTTGACAGACCAGAACAAGCACGCGATGATCGTTTTCATGATGATATAAATGTTTTGGCACTGGCTGCTGATGATATAGATATTGAACAAGCTTTCTTGTGCGCACAAACATTTTTGGAAAGCCCGTTTGATAATATTGAACGACGCGTCCGCCGTATTCAAAAAATATCTTAAAAAACAAACCGCCATTTTGGCGGTTCATTTTTTATTTCTTTACAACAAAATTGACCAACTTCTTTGGGACAACAATTGTTTTGATTATTGTTGCACCTTCTAATTGTTTGGCTGCATTTTGCTTAGCTGTTTCAATCAAATCAGCTTCACTGATATCGGTTGGCACGACAAAATCTTTTGCACGCTTGCCGTTTACAGAAACAACGATTGTCATTTCATTTTCAACCAATTTTGATTCATCAAATGTTGGCCACGGTTCGAAAACCAGCATATCTTGGTGGCCCAATTTTTCCCACATTTCTTCGGTCAAATGTGGTGCAAACGGGTTCAGTAATTGAATCAAAATTTCATAAGCCTTGCGTGGCATTTTACCACCAGGAAATTCATTAATAAATTCCATCATAGCAGAAATAGCCGTATTAAATTTCATATTTTCAATACGGTCTATCATATCCGCAATCATACGATTTACCAAAAATTCTTGTTTTGGTGTCAATGCATCATCTGTCAAATTATCTGACAAACTTTCTACACGACCAAGGAATCTTTGCACCCCACGTAAAGTATCTTCGGACCAATTAGCGTTTTGTTCCCACGGTCCCAGATATAAAATAGCCATACGACAAGCATCAGCCCCAGCACGATTAACAACATCAGATGAAGGAACAGTGTTGCCACGTGATTTTGACATTTTGGTTCCGTCGGCAGCCATAATCAAACCATTGCTTGTACGTTTTTTATATGGTTCTGAACCAGGAACGAAACCTAAATCTGACAATGCTTTATACCAAAAACGGGAATAGAGCAAATGACGCGTTGTATGTTCCATACCGCCATTATAATGATCAACAGGCATCCAATTGTTCATCTGTTCACGCGAACAAAATTCTTTGTCGTTCTTTGAATCAAGATAACGCAAGAAATACCAAGACGATCCAGCCCATTGTGGCATGGTATCCGTTTCACGTTTTGCCGCACCACCACAACAAGGGCAGGTTGTATTCACCCAATCTGTTGCGCGCGCAAGCGGACTTTCGCCATCTTCTGTTGGCTTGTAATCTGTCATATATGGTTGCAGTACTGGCAATTGATCTTCTGGTACGGGTTGCCATCCGCATTTTTCACAATAAACAAGTGGAATAGGTTCACCCCAATACATTTGACGCGAAAAACCCCAATCTTTTAATTTGTATTTTGTTGTTCCACGAGCAAAACCGTGTTCGGTTCCATATTTTATTGCAGCATCGATTGCTTCTTGTTTTCCCATACCATTCAAAAATTCAGAATTGATATGTTCGCCATCCATTTCCCACGCTTCTTTTTCAACATCGCCCCCGGCCAATACGGGAATAACAGGCAGCCCAAACTTCTTTGCAAACGCCCAATCGCGTCCATCATGTGCAGGAACAGCCATAATCGCACCAAAACCATAATCAGCCAACACATAATCTGATATAAAGATTGGTGTTTCTGTATTATTAAATGGATTTATAGCCTTTACACCTTTTAATTCGACGCCTGTTTTTTCTTTATTTGCATCGGTTCTTTCAAATTCAGATTTAGCACGTGCAGCATTTATATATGCATTAACTTCTTCGACATTAGAAATTTTGCCTTCGTTTATCCATTTTTGAACCAATTTGTGTTCTGGTGCCAATACACAGAAAGTCACACCAAATATAGTATCAACACGGGTAGTGTAAACAGTCATAATATCGTTACCAACACGAAAATCTACTTCTGCACCATGTGAACGACCAATCCAATTTATTTGCTGAGTTTTTACCTGTTCCGGATAATCAACCAAAGCCAAATCATCAATCAAACGATCTGCATATTTAGTGATTGCCAAATTCCACTGTAATTTCATTTTCTTTTCAACTGGGCCATGACAACGTTCGCATTTGCCATCTTCCAATTCTTCATTGGTCAAATTAGTTTTACAATTTGGACACCAATTCATAGGCAATTCAGATTTATATGCAAGTCCGGCTTTGAAAAACTGTATGAACATCCATTGAGTCCATTTTACAAATTCTGGATCAGATGTAGCTAATTTTGATTCTGGATTAAAAGATAGTCCCATTATTGAAATGTCATTTTCAAAAATCTTTATTAATTCAGCTACAGATTCACTTGGATGTTTTCCAATTTTTGTCGCATATTTTTCAGAAGAAATCCCCATAGAATCATAACCAATGGGATACAAAACATCAAAGCCGCGCATACGTTTATAACGCGCCATAACATCCATACCGGTATAAGGCAACATATGACCAACATGCAACCCTGAACCACTTGGGAAAGGGAATTCAATCAAATTATAATACTTTGGTTTAGAACCATCATTTTTTGGCACAAAAGCGCGTTCATCACGCCAACGTTTTTGCCATTTAGATTCACGTTCCAAAATATGTTTAATATCGTCAGCCATTTTTACCACCATTTATTATTAAATTTACGAAAACAATTTTATATTCAAGCATCAGAAAATTCAAGTCTTTTATATATAAAAGCAGAGTAATAAAAATATACTCATATAAATATTATGTATAGTTTGTAAAAAACACAAAAAAGCCATCCTGTTATCGTTCATATCTGTTCAAATATATATCAAAAATGGCAATTTTTGATAAAAATATGCCTAAAAATGCCATTTTAAAGCGCAAAAACACAAAAAAATCAGTAAAAAACCGCAGAAAACCGGCATTTTTGTCGATTTTTCAGCAAAAATTCATAAAAAATTAAAAAATCATCCAATCGATTTAGAGCGATGTGACCATATAAATATATGATTTACAAAAATTTAATCGATGTGAGAAGGGCGAATATTATAAAAAAATAGCCATAATATATATCAAAAGGTAATTTTTTATAAAAATAGAAACAAAATTTATTTTACAGTAAAAACAAACAGTTAAAATTTTTTTGTAATAAAATAATTTAACATAAAAAATATTTTTAAAAAATTATAAAAAAATAAACATATTTATATGTATTTGATCCTAATAATTAATTTATTGTTATACTATGTATTGTTTAACAGCGAGCCTAGCGAGCACATGTTAAACTATACATAATATACATTATGCGCCTTTTATATAATGTTTTTTTAATGTGTCCCCCGCGGTTTTCTGCGGTTTTTAAAAGCAACTGTTTTTATTTATGAAAATTATTATAAAAATTATAAAAAATTATTCCGATATGCGCATATATGTACATATTATTTTCAATAAACAATCTATTTATAGATTGTTTATTTGTTTATTATTATTTTTATTTTTCATATTTGTATTTTTTTTATCAATCATCCCCTGTTATGCAGAAAACCGCCTTTTCTGACGAAATCGGGCGGTTTTTCTTGCCAACATATAATATCAATAATTATTTGATTTTAGCCACTTTTTTAGCAGTTTTTGCAACCTTACTTACTTTTTCTTTCAAAGATTTAAGGCTTTTTGTTAATTCGGCTTCTTCTGCTGGACCAATTTCTTCAGGCTTTACTGCACTGCAACAATACGGGCATTTTGTAGCTTTTTTGCTTATAGACTGTTGGCAATATGGACATGCGCGAGTTGTGACAGGCCCTTTTGCACGTGCAGAATTAGCAATTTTTACGATAATAAATACAGCGAACATCGTTATAAGAAAACTGATGACCGCATTTAAAAATGTCCCAAGGTTCAAAGTTGTTGCACCAGCCGCAGTTGCTTCTGCCATTGTGTTGTAATGAGCGCCCGCTTCGCCGCCACCAAGTACAAAGAACCATTGTGAAAAATCAATTCCACCAACTAACATCCCAACTGGCGGCATAATAATATCTTTGACCAAAGAATTAACTACACTGGTCATAACAGACCCAACGATAATACCGACAGCCATATCGATTGCACTGCCTTTGTTAATAAATGATTTGAATTCAGACAAAAGTTTCATTTTGATTCTCCTTTTTGTTTTTCATTGTGTTTTTCAATCGCAGATAAAACTTTATGTAATGTTTTATGAATATTTTCATCACGCGTTTCAACCATTATGTTCGCCAAAGCATAAGTATCATATCTTTCTTTGATTAATTGCGCCAGAATTTCACGCGAATCTGTGTTCAATAACTGTGGTCGAGTATGACGGAAATTAGTCCTTTTTACAAGCAATTCTAAATCGGCTTTAAGCCATATTGTTATTGCCTTTTCCAGAACGGTTTGCCGCACAGCAGGCGTTATAAAAGCACCTTCTCCGGTGGATATAACCTTTACCAAAGGTGGCGTATCTATCAATCTTTCTATAACTTTTTGTTCGACACGTCTGAATTCTTGTTCACCATACATAGAAAAGATATCAACAACACTGCAACCAGCTGCTTTTTCAATTTCTTTGTCTGAATCCACAAAAGGAATCCCAAGATTTCGGGCCAAAGCACGTCCAACACTGGTTTTGCCTGCCCCCATCAAACCAACCATAACTATTGGTTTAGTCAAAGTTATTTGTTTTTTATTTCTCATACGACTTATTCTATATAAAAAGAAAAAGTAAGACAATAAAAATTTCCAAAAGCCTAAAAGTATGATATAATCATAACATAATAGAGAGAGAAAAATTATGAACATAAAACATACTTCGCTTTTTTTAATTTGCACCCTGCTTTGTATGGCAAATTCTGCAAATGCTGCTGGAATTTATAACAATAATATGTCTGCACTTAATGTTAATATGTTAACAGATGTGTTTATGTCGTATACAAACTATAGTGAAAAAATGTCCGATTTGTTTGTTCATAAAGTAATGTATGGCACAATGGACAGATTGGACGAATACGGTGACGATGGTTCTACATTAAAAACTTTGAATTCAAACCATATTTCACAAAGTGATACTTTTATACAGAATATTTGGGTTGATGCCAACCATGTTAATGAAAATATACATTATGGTCAGAACATCTCTGAACATGGACGTTTTAATTTAGCCACAGTTGGTGTTACAACGCGTGCCACAGATTTAAAATACGGAAAAATATCTTTTGGTGGATTTACTTCTTATATAAATACAAACATGTCTGATTTTCATGGAAATGGTGATGTTGTCGGAATATTTTCAAATTATAAATACAAAAACTTTAAAACCAATGCTCTTTTGAATACAGGTTCTATAACTAATCATTCAAATGGCGCAAAATTTAACAATTCGTGGCTTAATATCGGGGCCAATGCATCAGGAACATTCAAGATAGACGATACATTCTTTGTTCGTCCAAAAATATACATGTCATACACATTTGTAACATCTGATGATTTATATATAAATGGCAACACTGTTTCTTCTGATAATTATAATTTCTTTAATGTCGCACCAGCATTGGCATTCATCAAAGAAGTTTCACCAGATTGGTATGGCTCTTTATCTGCTAAATATGTTGCGCACATGGGTGGCAGAAATGACATAAATATTGGTGGTTCAGAAATTCGTGGACTTTACCTTGATAATCACACGGATATAGGTCTTGATGTAGAACATGATTACAAACAATTTGTATTCGGTGCAAATGTTCATAAACAAATTTGGGGTATGGACGGCTGGTCAGCCAATATAAATGTTAAATATGCATTTTAAAAAAACACCGACCAAATGGTCGGTGTTTTTATAATAACAATTCACTTCAATCCAATGCGGCCAATCTTTCCAATTGATCGGCACTGATAAGTGCATCAATCATTTCGTCAAGCCCTTCGCCACCGGCCAAAATATCGTCCAGTTTATAAAGCGTCAATTTTATACGATGGTCGGTTACGCGTTGTTCTGGAAAATTATAAGTTCTGATTTTTTCGCTTCTATCGCCCGAACCAACCATACTGCGACGCGATGCATTCGAAGCATTCATTTGCTCATTTCTTTGTTTTTCATACAAACGCGAACGCAATACAGCCATAGCAGTTGCTTTGTTTTGTAATTGGGAACGTTCGTTTTGACATGTCACAACTATACCAGTTGGGAAATGGGTAATACGGATTGCAGAATCTGTTTTGTTAACGTGTTGACCACCTGCCCCTGATGCGCGGAAAATATCAATTCGAATATCTTTGTCATCAATGACCACGTCGATATCTTTGGCTTCTGGCATAACGGCGACAGATGCTGCAGATGTATGAATACGGCCACCAGCTTCGGTTTCAGGCACACGTTGCACACGATGAATACCAGATTCAAATTTCATACGGGCATAAACACCATCACCTTCTATTTTGAAAATGATTTCTTTATATCCGTGTAACGAAGTTGCGTTTTCTTCGATAATTTCTATTTTCCAACCATGACGCAGAGCATAAGATTTATATTGATTGAATAAATCGCCCGCAAAAAGTGCAGATTCTTCACCACCAACACCCGCGCGAATTTCCATAATCGCACTGTTATCGTCAGCGGCATCGCGTGGCAAAAGCGCAATTTGTAAATCGCGTTCCAAATCAGGCAGAATATGATTTAATTCATCTAATTGTTCTGCCGCAATAGATTTTAATTCTGGATCATTCAGCATTTCTTCCGCATCACGAATACCAGCTTGCGTTTGCAAATATTTATCAATCAAAGGCAAAACTTCGTTTAATTGTGAATATTCTTTTGACAATTTAGTCAATTCATCGCCCGATATTTCACCAGAATTCATTTTAGCTTCGATATCTTTGGCGCGATTTTGAATATCCAATAATTTTTGTTCGATAATCATATTATTTTACCTTTATATTTTTAATTGCATCGGCAACAGATACGGTTTCTTGGTTTCCAGATTCCATATTCTTCAAAGCAATGACATTTTTAGCCACTTCGTCATCACCGATAATAGCGGCAAATTTAGCCCCTATTTTATCAGCATATTCAATTTGATTTTTGAACTTTTTATCAGTATCCAAATATGAAACAGCCACTATTCCGGCATCACGCAAAGAATTTACAACACCAGATGCATATGCAACATTGTTATTACCCATCACCAAAACCGCAACATCAACAGGGTTTAAAAATCTTGTTAAATCTATTTGGTTATTTTCTAACATGGACGCAAAAATTCTTGAAAATCCGATTGCCGCCCCAACCCCAACTATTTTTGTCTTGGAGAATTTTGATGCCAAATTTTCATAACGGCCACCACCAGCCGCAGTGCCTAATTCTGGATGATCGGTTAATTTAAATTCGAAAACCAGACCTGTATAATATGCCAAACCGCGCGCGATAGATAAATCTATTTTCGCATTTTTGACCCCCATGCCGTCCAAAACTTTCATAAAATCTGTTAATTCTGCGATTGCAGCATCCAGTTTTTCAGATTTGCCGACAAAATTTTCATACCCATCAACAAACACAGATTTAATTACATTTTCTTTATCTGTATTATTTAAGGCTTCTTTCAAACCTTCGGCAAAATCTTCATCACCCATCTTGTCTTTTTTATCAATCAAGACAAAAACAGATTTTTTCTGATCTGCATTCATTTCCAAATAGTCAAACAAAGCATCCCAGAATGGACGTGATCCAACATGTACAACATTTGGACCAATGAATTCGTTAACAGAATCAAGAGCCCGACTTATCACAGAGATAATTTCAGCATCATAATTTGTTGATAAAGAATTTATTCCCATTATATCCAAATCCATCTGGTAAAATTCGCGATAGCGTCCGCGTTGTGCGCGTTCGCCACGATAACGTTTGGAAAATTGTGATGCACGGAACGGGAACACTAAATCATTCAGATGACCAGCCACATAGCGCGATAAGCCGACGGTTCCGTCATAACGCAATCCCATTTTAGTATCGCCTTTTTGGAACAAAAACATTTGTGTTTCAATTTCGTCCCAATTATCTTTATCAGTCAAAACTTCTGCGCGTTCTATGGCCGGCAAATCCAGCATTGAAAAACCAGCAAGTCGCAAAACATTTTGCATTTTTGCGGCACAATAATCAAAACAGCGTTGTTGCGATGGCAACAATTCAATAAATCCGCTTAAAGGTTTTGTTGGTTTTAAATCCATTTTTAATCCTTTTTTATAAAACCCAACTTAGGAAACTTTCTGTTATTTTCAACAGACATTATATCATAAAAAATATGTAAACGCTAGAAACACACACCCGCACGGGCGTGATGTAATTGAAATGAAAAAGATACAGTTTTTGTATTCATTATGTGACTATTATAGTATCTATTTTTTATATTTGCAAGAAAAACCCGCCGTTTTGGCGGGTTTCAATAATTATCTTCTAAGGCCTATTGTAAATGTATCACCCCAATCAGCAACCTTTTGACCGCCAACTGTGCAATGCAATGCGTCAAAGCCTTTTTCAATTTGTTTCTTTTTGATTACAACACCTGAAACAACACCACCAACGGTTCCCAAAACCACACCAGCAGTAAGGTCAGACGCAAGACGCGCGGTATTAAAATTACCTTCGGCATCTTTCCAAACACTTGCCTGTTTACTTGCATTGTTTGCAAAATCTTCCAATGTTGCTGTGGCTTTAGACAATTCATCTGAATTCGGTCCAACCTTGACAGGAGATATTGATGTTGCGCCAGAACCACACACAAGTTCTATAAGTTTCATAGAATCTTCATATTCTTGTGTTACGGATTTTATAATACTTTCAAAGTTGTGAACGTTCATTTGTGCAATATCACAACCACCCAATTTAGCAACTTGTTCTTTTGTTAACTTAATCCGTTCGCCCTTTTTGAATTCCTTAGTTTTATTATTACATTTTATATCCACATTCAAAATATAATAACAATCTTCTTCAACAACAGGAACTGGTTCCGGATCTGGTTGGGGATCTGGTTTTGGATTTGGTTTGGGTTTTGGTTTTGGATCCGGTTTTGGATCTGGTTTTGGTGTTGGCTTTACAGGATCTTCTTTTTCAGCACAATCTTCACAATCGTCAGTTATATCAACCCACTTATCATTACCAGGATCACCCAAAACACATTTGTATTTTCGTTGTTTACCAATTTCATTGCGTTCAAAAACATGTCCGGCTGGCAACACTATAATTGTTCCATCCGCACACACGCTGCTGTCACATTCATACACCTGTGAATAAACACGCGCTTTAAGAGCGTCATAATCTTGCACAGTTGGGTACAAATACTCGTCTGCAGATAGGTTTTGAAAAGCCTTATCCAGACCGGTATCGCTTCCCCAATATGCAAGTTTAGTACATTCGGTAAGCCCCGCAGTACTTTCAACACGCTCCCATTTGTCATTATTCCAAGAAGTAGAACACTTATAAATAGCATCTTCATGAATTGTACGATTACCAAACACGTGCCCAGATTTAACTTTGACATAGCTGTTATGTTGGCACCAAGAACTGTCACATTCATAAAAATAACCACTGTTCACGGCATTTAAATAGTCACGCTTTGTTTCAAACAAATATTCATCAGATCCAGCATTCCAATTATTATTATCTGGTGAAAAAGTAAGTGATGTTTTACACATATTAGCGGCATACGCAGTACCAGTGCAAACAAAAACTGCCAACGAACATAATGCGATTTTCTTCATATTCTCTTCCCTTTTTTAATATTATTTCTGTATTTATTTTATCATAAAGGTGGCACTAATAAAAGCGTTTTTTATCAAAAATATTTATGTAAACTTTGACCGTTTTTGGAAAGCCATCGTTTTGCCCGTTCCACCCCAAAACCATAAAGCTGCGATACATTTGCCCAAAATTCTGGCGAATGATCCATATATTTTCTATGTGATAATTCATGCATGACGACATAACGCATAATTTCGTATGGCGCGAAAGCCAATCGCCACGAAAAAGATATTGTTCCGGTTGACGAACATGATCCCCATCGCGATGATGTATCACGCAATGTTATGTGTGTTGGCCAATATTCACGCGGAGTCGTTTTTATTATGCTTTTTATTTCTGTTAATAATTCATCTTTGATAAAATCACGAACACGTCGTTCAAACATATCCGCCCCGCCCCCAATACAAAGCGTTGTTTTATCGGTATCCATATATTTATTGGAACGTAATGTATCATCGTGAATAACACGCACATCGCGTCCCAAAATCGGTATTATCATGCCTGGTTTAATGTCTTCTTTCGTTGGTGCAGCATTAAAAATATGCTCGACCCATTTGCGTTTAGATTCCAAAACACCCATCACAAACTTGGTCGATGAAGTCCATGGTTTTGAAATATGAATTTCTTTCTTTGGCGATATCTTTGGACGCAAAGTCACATTACGCGCACCGCGACGATTTTCTATGACAACCGGCACAGATTCCCCACTTGATAAAACAAAGATATTTTCAACAACCATTATTTAATATAACATTTTATTTCATTGATAATTTTATCGGCATCGAAACCGTATTCTTTGTAAAGCGTATCGCCATTGCCTGATGCACCAAAATGGTCAATTCCAATCACAGCATCTGCGAATTCAAACCAGGCACCTGGTGTGGCCGCTTCAATAGCAATCACACAACCACGCAAAAGTGATGATTTATATTTTGCATCTTGTTTTTTGAAATCCTTCACATTCACCATGGATACAACCTGAACATTTTTAAAACGCGATGCAATTTCAACGGCCAATGGAATTTCGGAACCTGTGGCAATAATTGTTGTTCGGGTATGACCTGATTTTGCAGGAACAATTACATACGCGCCACGCGACAAATCAGCATCAGTTGGTGACGGAATCTGTTTGAATTTTTGACGCGACAATATTATCGCAGATGGTTCGTCTGTATTCTTAATCGCACTGTTCCACGCATATGCGATTTCTGTCATATTACATGGACGATACACATTTAAATTTGGAATCAATCGCAATGATGGCAACTGTTCAATTGGTTGGTGTGTTGGTCCATCTTCACCAACGGCAATACTGTCATGCGAAAAAACATAAATGACAGGCAAATGTGAAAGTGCAGCGATTCGAATCGATGGACGCATATAATCACTGAATGCCAAGAAAGTCGAACCCACACTGCGCAAACCGTCCACAGCCATACCATTCATTATCGCCGCCATAGCATGTTCGCGAACACCATAGTTTATAAAATTCCCGTTGAACTTATTCGCACTTATTTCTTTCGCGTTTGTTGTTCGAACATTTGTATTACGCGACAAATCTGCAGATCCAATTATTAAATCTGTGTCAGCTTTCATCAATAAATCAAGATATATTCCAGATAACTCACGCGAAGAAATGCGTTCTGGTGTTTTTGGAATTTTAATGCGTTGCATCGCGTTTATCGCACGAACAGATTCTGCAATCGGACGACGCTTTACCACGTCCCACAAACGCAATCCATCGGCATTTGTGTTCTTTGAAATCAGGTTTAACATTTCTGTATCCGATAATGCAAAACCATGTGCAGAACTTTTATTTTCCAAAGACGATGCGCGCCCCAAAACATTTTTACATTGTATAAATACAGGATAACTTGATTTTTCTGCACGATCTAACGCGTGTTCCAATGCATCAATGTCATTACCGCGCACCGCCATTACATTAAAACCCATTGAACGCATACGCGCGCATATATCAATATCTGTTTGTGCGGCACCATCAATAGATAATTTATTATCGTCCCATACAACTATTAAATTATTCAAATTGTAACGACCTGCGAACGAAAGCGATTCGAAAGACACACCTTCCATTAAATCACCGTCACTGCACAAACAATATGTGCGCGCACGAATACCACGAATTTTTTGTGATAAAGCTAAACCAACGGCATTACCAACGCCCTGACCCAATGGACCTGTTGTAGCGTCAACACCATCGATTCCATATTCTGGATGGCCTGGCAAACCGCCATATTTTCGAAAAGTGTTTAAATCGCCAATTTTATAACCCGCCAATTTTAATACTGCATATAACATTGCGCTGCCATGGCCAGCCGATAAAACAAATCGATCAATTCCACGACGCAAATGGTTCGCATAAATTGATGTTATTATTTCACTGGCATCTAACACTATACCTATATGTCCAGAATGCGCAGACAACACAGCACCCAATGCGGTTGCGCGCACTGTATTTGACATTTGTTGTAATTGTTTGGCATTAAACTTCATTTTATGATATTATATCACAAAAAGGATGTAAAAAAAATGCTAAAAATTTGGACAGACGGCAGTTGTTTAGGCAACCCAGGCCCAGGCGGATGGGGCTTTGTAGCAACAGACGGAATACATACCGCTGAACGTTGTGGTGGTGAAAAAGACACAACCAACAACAAAATGGAATTAACAGCAGTAATAAAGGCATTATCTGCTGCAAAAAAACATAATGAAATCGAAATTCATACCGACAGCCAATATGTGAAAAATGGTATGGAATCTTGGATTAAAAATTGGAAGAAAAATAATTGGCGCACTGCAGATAAAAAACCTGTGAAAAATGTGGAATTATGGCAACAGCTGGATGAATTAGCATCAAAAATAAAAATTCATTGGGTTTGGGTCAAAGGACATGCGGGCGAAGAATTTAACGAACGCGTGGACGACCTGGCACGAACCGCTGCAGAAAGTTATAAATAAAAAAACGTCCGTTTGGACGTTTTTTTATCTTTGCTTTTGTTTTTGCAATTTTATCATTGCCTTATTGTATGCTTGCTTTGATTGAAAATTTAATAATCTGCATATATATTCTGCATGTGTTTTTGTCAATGGTGAATAAATTACTTCATATTCAGATACCAATTTATAATGTTGTTGAAAGTTCATTTCACGATTTAGTTTATGTTCATAAGTGATGAACACGGTTCCACCATTTACGCCATTATTATGAACACTTACAATAATACGTGGTGCAGGCTTATACGTTGTGTATGGAATCTTTTCTGTCGGTTCTATTTTATCAACAACATAAACAACTAATCCAGGCAATATAACCGTGGTATCAGAAAAAATATTAAAACCCCAGTTTTTATTTAATTTTTCAGAAATTGAACGAATTGCCGGTAATTTTATTTTTTGATTGGCCCTTTCCGCTTCTTGGGTAAGTGCATCTTCTGCCGCTATTTCCATACCTTCATAATCTTCAAGATTATAGTCTTTCTTTTCAAGATATTCTATAAAATCCACCTGAAAAGCGGCCATATCATTGTTCATCTTTTCCACAGTATAATTTTTTTCTTTGATAAATTTTTGCATTTCAGATTCAATAATCGCATCCGTCAATGGACGCTTCTTGCAAAATCTTCGTTTAAGATTTGAAAACATTTCTTTTAACCAAGATGTTTTTGTGTTATCTGCCATAATTGATGTTCGCCCTGCATTTCTTAATGTTGTCTACGTAAATTATTATATTTTTCGTTTAATGCTTTGATTTCAGCGTCATGTTTTTGTTTGCGAACCAAATCAGGCAAACTGTCACGATGAACACCGTTTATTGATACAACGTTGTAATAATATCTGCTGGTGCTACCAATAACTGCAGAGCTATAACATGATGCTTCTACTTCAACATCACCATCAAAATTATAGAACAAAACCGTATCGCCTTTGTTCATATTCAAATATATATTTTCGGTTTGTCTGTCACGGTTTACATTGTTAAAATTTATTAAACGATAAACATAATCAGTATCATTGACTGGTGTTAAAAACACCTGATTGTCAATTTTACCTTTGACAATACCAGTTTCTCGCGTATCTCTGCACGAATGCATCGACAGAGCAAACAAAGGTATCAACATTGTTGTTTTGGAAATTTTGAAAGAGGTACTACGCTTCATATCGTATCCTTTTTGATAAGACCATCCACCCTCTCTCTAGCAAAAAACTATACTATCCTTTGAATCCAGTTGCAACAATAAACATTTCAACACTGTCTTTTCGTGAAGACGGCGGTTTGATGTAATGCACATCTGTAAAATGTTCTTTGATTTGTTTAACCAAATCGTTTGTTGTACCACCGGTAAAAGATTTTGCAATAAATGTTCCGCCGCTTTTTAACGCACGCAAAGCGAAATCCAGAGCATATTCCAATAAAACCATTTGACGCAAATGATCTGTTTTTTTGTGTCCAACGGTATTTGGTGCCATATCAGACATTACAATATCCGCCGTTCCACGTCCCATTTCATCGTGTGGTAAATTCAACTTTTCTTCCAACCAAGTTAATGCTTCATCAGAAGTAAAATCGCCCTGGTATGTTTCAACGCCATTGATTGGTTTTATTTCCAACAAATCCATAGCGAATATTTTTGATTTTGGAAATTCGCGTGCAACATATTGCGACCAAGATCCAGGTGCAGCACCCAAATCAACAACAACCTGACCATTCTTAAAGAAATGATATTTTTCGTTCATTTCTATGATTTTATATGCAGCGCGTGCACGATAGCCGTCTTTCTGGGCCCGTGCCACATAAGGATCATGCGCCTGGCGTTGCAACCAAGCAACCGAAGATTTATGTTGTGCAATTTTTTTGTTCAGGATTTTCATTTTATTATTTATTTCCCGCTGGTGTTGTTGGTTTTGCACCTGGGAAGCCACCTTGAGATTGCATACGTTGCATAACCGCTTCCATTCCACCCATACGTTGAATCATTGCCATTTGGCGTTTCATGTTCAAATATTGTTTGATAATATGTTCAACTTCACGAACTGTGCAACCTGCTGTTTCGGCAATACGAGTCTTTGCATTAGCAAAAACTTTTTCTGGATCTGCACGTTCTTCGGCTGTCATTGCTTCCAAGATTTTGATCTGGGCATCAACACTGCCGTCTTTGATTTTTTCTTTCATAGCAGCAACAGCACCAGACATTCCAGGAACCATTTTAAGCAGACCGCTAAAATTGCTCATTTTCTTGATTTGTTTTAATTGGGCCAACATATCATTCATATCAAATTGGCCGGACATCATACGTTCTGCGGTTTCTTTCATACCAGATGGCATTTTTGCCGCTTCTTTTTCCAAATCGATATTTTCTGTTTTTTCTTCTACTTTTTTCTTTTTTCCAAATCCGAACATTTGTTGTCTCCTGTTGTTTATTTTCGTTAGTTTTGTTTAATTTTATTTGCTTTTCTTTGGTTTGTCCAGATACTTTTTAAGATACTTACCTGTCAAAGATTCCGTATTTGCTGCGACATCTTCCGGGGTTCCGACCGCCACAACACGACCACCACCGGCACCACCATTTGGTCCCAAATCTATAACCCAATCAGCTGTTTTGATAACTTCCAAATTATGTTCAATAACAATAACTGTGTTACCCTGGTCTACCAATTCATGCAACACGGACAACAGCGATTTAATATCTTCGAAATGAAGTCCCGTTGTTGGTTCATCCAAAATGTATATTGTTTGTCCAGTGCTGCGCGCCGCCAATTCTTTTGACAATTTTATACGCTGGGCTTCACCACCAGATAAATCAAGTGAACTTTGACCCAATTTAATATAATCAAGCCCCACGCGTTTTAATAATTCCAATTTACGCGCAATTTGTGGGACATTTATAAAGAATCTGTATGCTTCTTCGACCGTCATATTCAATACATCAGCGATAGATTTACCTTTGTATTTAACAGCCAAAGTTTCATCGTTATATCTTTGTCCATGGCATTTGTCACATTCAACATAAATGTCAGCCAAGAAATTCATTTCTATCTTGATTTGCCCATCACCCTGACATGCTTCACAACGGCCACCTTTGACATTAAATGAAAAACGCCCAGCATCATATCCACGTGTTTTTGCTTCTGGCAAATTGGCAAAAAAATCACGAATATTGTTAAACACACCAACATAAGTCGCAGGATTACTGCGTGGACTGCGCCCGATTGGCGATTGGTCTATGTCAACAACTTTGTCGATGTTTTCCATACCACGAATTATGTCATGGGCGCCAGTTTCCATTTTGGAATTATAAAGTGCACGCATAATTGCCGGATACAAAGTTGTTAATAACAAAGAAGATTTTCCAGACCCTGAAACACCTGTTAATGCAATAAATTTACCCAATGGGAAATCAACCGTCACATTTTTAAGATTGTTGGCACGCGCGCCCTCTATTCTTATAACCTTGCCATTACCGGTTCTGCGTTTTTTTGGAACTTCGATTTTTCGCTTTCCAGACAAGTATTGCCCTGTCAAAGAATCAGGATTTTTTATAACCTGATCTGGTGTTCCTTGGGCGATTACATTACCACCGTTTATACCGGCACCGCGACCAATATCAACCAAATAATCTGCGGCACGCATCATATCTTCGTCATGTTCAACAACGATAACAGAATTATCTTTGTCGCGAAGCATTTTCAATGTATCAATCAATTTATCATTATCACTTTGATGCAAACCAATTGATGGTTCGTCTAAAACATATAAAACCCCAGATAAACCACTGCCGATTTGGGATGCCAATCTTATACGTTGCGCTTCGCCCCCAGATAATGTTCCCGCCATACGCGCCATAGTCAAATACCCCAAACCAACATTTTGCAAGAAATATAAACGTGATGTTATTTCGCGCAAGACCATGGATGCAATTTCGTTTTCTTTTTGTGTTAAATGATTTGGCAAATCTTGGAACCAGCGCAAAGAATCATCAACCGACATTTCACAAACATCCATAATGTCACAATTATTTATTTTGATACAAAGTGCCTGAATATTTAACCTTTTTCCATGACATACAGGACATGGTTTTTCAGATTGATATTTTGATAATTCTGTTTTTGTGGCTTCAGAATCAGATTCGCGTAATCTGCGTTCCAGGTTTGGAATTACGCCTTCGTAAGGTTTTTCATATATATAACCGTTCCAATTTATTTTTATTGGATCATCGCCAGTCCCATATAAAATAATTTCTTTATCTTTGTCAGACAATGTATGCCATGGTTTTGATAATGGAATTTTATATTTTTTGTGCAACGCATCCATGACATTTTCATATTGGCTTAACATACCACCACGTGACCAAGGCGCAATTGCGCCACCCAATATAGATTTTGATGGATCTGGCACCACCAAATCTGGTGATATGTTTAATTGCACGCCCAAACCATCGCAGGCACTGCACGCCCCTATTGGCGCATTAAAAGAAAATAATCTTGGTTCTATTTTTGGAACTGTAAAACCACTGACCGGGCAAGCATATTCTTGCGAATACAAAGAATCTTCATTTGTATCAAGACGGTGAACAATAACCGCACCAGGAACCAAACGCAATGATGCTTCGAACGAAGAATAAAGTCGTGATTTAAATTCATCAAATTCGTCACCAACCAAATCTGTATCTGGCATGGCAACACGGTCTATTATGACCATTATATTGTGTTTTTTGTTTTTATCCAACGGTGGCACAGATGACAAATCATACAATGTTCCATCAACTATCGCACGTTGATAGCCCTGCTTTATCAAAAAAGCGATTTCTTTTTTATATTCGCCTTTGCGGTCACGAACCATAGGCGCCATTATATAGAACTTTACACCATGCGGAATTTTCAGTGTCCATTCAACCATTTCCGCAATTGTTTGTGATTTAATTGGTAACCCCGTCACCGGTGAATACGGAATACCAATACGCGCCCAAAGAAGGCGCAAATAATCATATATTTCCGTCACTGTTCCAACGGTAGAACGCGGATTTCGCGAAGTGGTTTTTTGTTCAATAGAAATTGCCGGTGACAAACCTTCAATTAAATCAACATCCGGCTTTTTCTGCATATCCAAAAACTGACGCGCATAGGAAGATAAAGATTCAACATATCTGCGTTGACCTTCGGCATAAATAGTATTAAAAGCCAATGAAGATTTACCCGAACCAGATACGCCAGTCAATACCACCAATTTATTTTTTGGCAGGTCCAAATCAATATTCTTAAGATTATTTTCGCGTGCACCGCGAATTTTTATACTTCCGCTCATAGTGAATATATAGTTGTTAAACGCAAAAAATCAATAGATTGCTGATAATAAAACTAGTCAGCAAAACCAACAGACTTCAACGCATCTGGTGCCATTGAAATTCCTGTTTTTCTGGTGTTCGCTGGTCCAAGTTTTTTCAACAATTGTCCATCAACCCAAACGTCTATTGCACCAACATTACCAAATGTTGCCTTTAATTTATCTGATGCCGGCAAATAATATACATCTCCTGGTATCAACACGCGTGAAAAAACACTGTTTCCACGTGCATCTTCTATCTTTACCCAAGATTCTTTTTCAGCCTGTAATACAACACGTGATTCCTTGCGATTTTTCGTATCAAATTTTTCATGTATTGGATATCTGAAATCTGGTTCTTTGACTGTGGCAACAACTTCCACCGTTTCTGTTGCATTTGTATCGACCACTGGTTCAGATTTTCCACCAAAAATCAACAACGACAAAATGATGACAAATATCAATGCGGCAAAGCCTGAAGCAAACCAAATCCAATGTTTTTTCACATAATTAATAGATGTTTTAAACCATTTGAATATCGCTTCTTTATCAATTTTTATTGGTTGTTTTTGAGCATCAACAACAGGTTCTTCGTCTTCTTCTGACTCTTCTTTGATTATTCCCAATTCTTTTTTCAATTTAAGAATAACTTCATCAGGATCCAACCCCAATTCAACAGCATAACTGCGTGCAAAACCCAAAATATAAACATCTTCTGGAATAACGCGATAATTACCTTCTTCCAACGCAGTCAAGAATTCTTCTTTGATGCAAAGTAATTTAGCGATTGTGGAAATTTCACGTTTTCTGCGTCCTGTTGTACGTGCATTTTTCAACATTTCGCCTGCTGTCATATCTAACATTGGCGCAATCATTTCTTGTTGTTCATTCATGTTTTATCCCCTTGATGTCCCTATGTTATGCCAGAAATTGTCAGATGTCAATTACAGTCCCCAAAAATCTTTTATTATTTTTTTCAATTCCGTTGCGTCTGTTATTTGATTAACAGTTATGCGGAATTGTGCAGAATTGGGCATTCCAGCAGAATACCATGCAGCATGTTTTCGAAACATTGGCACCCCCGCCCTTTCACCATAATAATCAATTATCAAATCCAAATGTTCCAATGCTACGGAACCAATATTTTCAGGTTTTTGACAAGTGCCACAAATTTCACCAATAATCCATGGTTGGCCCAACATGGCGCGCCCTATCATCGCACCATCATAGCCAAGTTTTTGCACACGCTCTATATCTTCAATTGTTTTCAAATCGCCGTTTGCAATAATCGGTATCGGCAAAACAGGTTTTGGTGGCAAAATGGAATTTCCAGAATACCCTTGCGCCCTGGTTCGACCATGTAATGTCACAAAAGAAGCCCCAGAAAGCGCGGCAACGCGTACCAAATCTTGCCAATCTTTATGAGCATCATCCCACCCCAAGCGTGTTTTAACAGAAACTGGTATCTTAACAGATTTTACACAACTTTCTATTATACGCCCTGCCAATGCATGATCGCGCATTAAAAATGCACCAGCACCCGCACGTGTTGCGACTTTTGGTACAGGACAACCCATATTTATATCAATCCATTTTGCACCAGCATCTTGCAAAATTTTGGCGGCTTCACCCATCAAAGCAGGATCCGCACCAAAAATTTGTGCACCAATATTGCCTTCATCACTATAATCGTCAAAATTACGAATACAGTTTTTATGTCCGCCAACCAAAGAATGACAAGATATCATTTCTGTCACCATAGAAACATCTGGCGCGAAACCACACAAAATCTTTCGGAATGGTTTATCTGTTATTCCAGCAAGTGGCGCAGTAAAAATTTGATTATTACTAAACATTTGTGATATAATAGACGACATGAAGGAAAAAATCAAAAATTTCTTTGAATTCTTAAAAAGCGCTTGGACCGAAAGTTCTCGCGGCAAGATTGGTATCATTTTGATGATACTTTCTTTGTTCTTTTTTGTGCGTTTATTTTATGGAACGCGCAATATTCAAAGTTTTGTTATAAACGCATGGAATCTGAACCATGAACGTGCTGAATTAGCGGTGGCGCAGAAAAAATTAAAACAAATTCAAAATCATATTTATTTGTTGCAACACCCGAATTCTTCATCTGATTATATCGAAGAATTGGGGTTGCAAACATTGAATTTGGGCGACAGCGATTTCAAAGAATTAAAATATTAATTCAAATATAGAATCATCCCGTTTAAATAAAAAGCAAACATTAACCATATTATATATGGAACTACCAACCAGAACGACAAATGGCTAATTCTGAAGAATGCACGTGCCATAAATATAGCCGTGATAAGTAGTGCAGTTAATATTACAAGTGCAACTTCTGGTAATTGTGCCCCAAAGAACGCAAAAGACCATAAAAAGTTAAAAACTATATTTATCGCAAATAAAATATATGCAGTTGTTTTATCATATCTGTTGTTTGTATTTGTTTTTTGCATGATAAAAAATAATGCCATACCAATTAAAAAATATAAAACTGTCCAAACAGCCGAAAACACCCACCCTTCTGGTGTAAGCACAGAATGATTTAGTGTGTTGTACCATGCGTTTTGACCAGTGCTGATTGGTGCAAAAAACAAACCAAGCAAACCAGGTAAAAACGATAAAAACATTGCAAATAAAAATTTTAAAAATGTTATCATTGTAATCTCCTTTGGTTATCAAAATTATAACATCATCATATAAAACAAACCTATTGGAAAGATTTCTTAGGAAAACAGCAGAAAATATGATATAATATATGAAAGTTGAAAAAATCGTGGCATGCGGTTATTTCACACTTGTCTAAAAAAAACCGTCAAACGACGGTTTTTTTAGTGTTTAACCCCATATTTTCCGCGGTTTATCGGACGATAAGATAAAGCTTCTGCCAAATCAGATATATTTATATTATCATCGCCACGCAAATCGGCAATCGTTCGTGCGATTCGTTTTATACGATTATAACCACGTGCAGACATTCCCATTTTTTCCGCCGCAGTGTTCAAAAAGTTTGTTAATTCATCACTTAACACAACATATTTATCCATATCGCCGCCATCCAACAGCGCGTTAACATAACCCTGACGCACAATCTGACGATTACGTGCAGCAACAACACGTTCACGAATTTGCGCACTGGTTTCAACAGGAACATTATTTGTATTATTCATTTCCCATGGATTAACAGCATCAACATCAACATGCAAATCTATTCTGTCCAATAATGGGCCAGATATTTTATTTTGGTATGCTTCTGCGCATCTTGGCGCACGCGAACAAGACAAAGCCGCGTTTCCCAAATGCCCACATGGACACGGATTCATCGCGGCAATCAATTGAAAATGCGCAGGATATGTCGCGTTTCTTTTTGCACGCGATATAACAATCTTTCCTGATTCCATTGGCTGACGCAAAATTTCCAAAGTTGCGCGATTAAATTCTGGTAATTCATCAAGAAACAAAACACCATTATGTGCCAAAGATATTTCACCAGGACGCGCATCAGAACCACCACCCGCCAAAGCAACTGCACTGGCCGTGTGATGAACACTGCGAAACGGACGATTAGATACCAAAGATTGATTGTCCAATTTTCCAGCAATAGAATAAATTATAGATGTTTCTAAAATTTCATTCGCTGTCATTTCTGGCATTATCGTTGGCAAACGCGAAGCCAACATTGTTTTACCAGATCCCGGGGGACCAATCATCAACATTGCGTGTCCACCAGCTGCGGCAATTTCCAGCGCACGCTTTGCAGATTCTTGACCATGCACTTCTGATAAATCGCCAATTTTTTCACTTTCATTTATTGGTGTTGCCATTGGTGGCAATGGTAAAATTTGCGCACCTTTGAAATGATTTATTAAATCCAGAACATGATTTGGCGCAAGTATATTTGTGTGGCCTGCCCAACGCGCTTCTGACCCCTGACAGCCCGGACAAATGATACCCATATTGTTATGATTGGCCCAAACACTGGCCGCCAAAACACCACTGGTTCTGACAATAACACCATCAAGACCTATTTCTCCAATAATCACATATTTAGAAATTTCATCTTCTGGTAATACGCCCATAGCACATAATATTCCGCACAAAATTGGCAAATCAAAATGTGAACCACTTTTTTCAATATCAGCCGGCGATAAATTGACAGTTAGTTTTTTCGCAGGCAAAGATAAATTCAATGCGGACAAAGCATTACGAATTCTTTCCGCAGATTCTTTAACGGCACGATCGGCCAAACCGATGATATTAAATTCTGGTTTTGCAAAACCCGCAGACAATTGAATTTGAACATCTATCTTTGTGATGTCCATACCATTAAAAATTATTGAACTTAAATTTATCATACGGACATATTAAAACTTGCGCTGGCGCTTTTCAAGGTATAAAATGGCTTTGATAAAAAAAGGAAAAAAGAATGCCAGCAAAAAATCACAATGCCGCACGTGAATGGTTTGACACGATATTTTACGGTGGGCTTATTGCTATTATATTTCGCAGTTTGTTATTGGAACCATTTAATATTCCATCTGGATCAATGATACCATCACTTCATGTTGGGGATCATATATTTGTTCAAAAATGGAATTATGGGTATTCACGTTATTCGTTTCCATTTGGTTCTTGGAATTTATGGAATGGTCGTTTTTGGGCAAAACACGAACCAAAAGCTGGCGACATTATTGTTTTCCGCAAACCAGATGCCAATGTTGAATATGTAAAAAGATTGATTGGTGTTCCGGGCGATACAATTCAAATGAAAGATGGACGTTTATATATCAACGGCAAAATGGTTGAAAGAAAAAATCCACGTCCATATATAATTGCTAATTTACCAAAATCTATGCGCAGTGTCGGCTATTACAAAGACACTATGTCTATCAAGGGTAACAAAATTTGGATAGATAATAAGCCTGCACCATTTAATTACACAATTGAATATAAATCTGACAGAATATGTCAAATGTCGCCATATGAATGCGGTGTATTTAACGCAACTGAATATACCGAAGTTTTACCAAACGGCGTTGAACACAGCATTATCGAAATGACTGACACCGCACCATTGGATAACACAGAAATATTCACTGTCCCAGAAAAACATTTATTCTTTATGGGCGATAATCGCGACAACAGCGCTGATTCACGCACACCTGCGGTATCATATGTTTCACGCGACAATGTATTGGGACGCGTATGGTTTGTATGGTATTCACATAATTATTATTCACCAATGTTTGCGGTATGGAATTGGGGCAACAAAATCCGTTGGGACAGAATTGGCATGGGGAAAAGACAATGAAATTAAATTATGAATTTAAAAATATAGAATTATTAAATTTGGCCCTTACCCAAAGTGGTATTGATTCAAAACATAATAATGAAAGACTGGAATTTATTGGTGATCGTGTTCTGGGATTGTCTGTTGCGGCAATGTTATATGAAATGTATCCAGATGAACCAGAAGGTAACTTGGCGCGCCGCCATGCATTCTTGGTATCCACAGATACACTGGCACGCGTTGCTGTTGATATTGAATTGGAAAAACACTTGCGTCATGGCCATATGACCGGCGGGAAAACAAACCATATTCTTGCAAATGCAATGGAAGCTATTTTGGGTGCAATATTTCTTGATTCTGGGTTTGAAATTGCGCGTGAAATAATAACAGATATATGGCACGATTTGGCTTCTGCCGAAATAGTTGCACCAAAAGATGCAAAAACCACATTGCAAGAATTTGTTCAGAAAAACGGTCATGGCGATTTGCCAATATATGAATACAACGAACCAACCGGCGCATCACACAATCCTGAATTTACTGTGACAGTAACGGCATTGGGAAAATCTGCGATTGGGGTTGGCGCGTCCAAAAAATTGGCCAGTTTAGATGCCGCAGAAAAATTATTAAAAGTCCTTGCAATTTAAGGGGCCGATTATTACAATCTTTAAAAACCAAAGGAAAAAGATATGTTTTCAATTTTATTAATTTTATTAGTTATTGTCGCAGTTTTAATGACTGGTTTGATCTTGTTACAAAAATCAGAAGGTTCTGGAATGTCTGGATCATCTGCTGCATCTATGTTTGGTGGTGTATTAACAGGATCAGCAGCAGGGAACTTTTTAACAAAAACAACTGCGATTTTGGCGACTGTATTTTTCGTTCTTTGCGCCCTGCTTTCATTGGTTGTTGCAAAGACAGATATTGCGGGCACACATCAATCTGGATTGCGTAATGAATTGACGGCCGAAGAAAAAGCGGCCCAACCATTACAAACACCAATCGCAACAGAATCTGAACCGGCCAGTGTTGAAACAAAAGAACCTGCAAAAACAGATTCCAAGAAAAAATAATTCATTTGTAATTTAAAAACACCGCCCGTTTGGGCGGTTGTTTTTTATTGGTTACTATTATTTCTTTTTAGATTTTGCTGATTTTTTAGCAGGCGCTTTTTTTGCGACTGGTTTAGAAGCAGCAGGCATCTTTTTATATTCTGCATATAACAATGCAATGCATACATAGACTACCAATGCAGAAATTGCAGTGAATATGCCAGCAATCAAATCACCACCAGCAAAATACATAAACAAAATCAAACCAAACACCAAAATTACAGTATATGCAATGTTGGCTGCAAATAATTTACCCAATTTTTCAAAGAATTTCATTATTTCCCCCTTTTGTTCATCTTTAATTATAACATAAAAAAATAATCTGTGAATAAAAAAAGTGTCGCAAATAAATTCGCGACACTGTAAGCAACAACAAAGAAGTCTTTTATAAAATTATTTGACCGTTTATTTTGGTACCTTCTGGTAATGGACCAAAAGAAGATTCACGGTTAACATATACATTTCCATTTACTTTGAATTTGCCACAAAAGTTCACTTTGTTAACATTGCGGATAAACAAGTGACCGTTTATTTTTGCGTCACATGGAATTGTATATTTACGCATATTTTGAATATACAAATTACCGTTAACTTTTACACCATTTGATAAAACTGGTGCGCCTGGATATTTTTCAACGATAACATCACCTGACAATGTTTGTTGTGGTAATTCGTCGGCGGGAACAGACAATTCACGAATAATTTCTGGTTTTGCAACACCAACTGTTCTGATTTTTGGTGTGATGTTTGTTTGTGAATCAATTTTTACCGGCAAAACAGTACTGTATTTGCGTTTAACAACACGGCGTTCGTCGACTGGTTGTTTCGCTTTTTGTTGTGTCATTATAATATTTGATTTGTTGTTTGATGCAACCGCTTTGTCACATTTGTTGCAACGAACAAAATCTGAAATAAGTGACAAGAACAATACAATTATCGCAACCAATAATGTCAAATTAACCATGCCAACTATATCAATAGATTTTAACCAATTCCATATTGCGCGGCATACGCGGCAAATCAAACGCCATAACCATTTAATTGCACGAATCGGGAAAGCCAACACTTTCTTGAACCATTGTTTAATGTTTTGCTTGCGCGCTTTGCGTGACGCATTTTTCATTTTTACAGATTTATTATTATTCATTTTAAATCCTTTTTTGTGTTTGTTTACTACAAATATAGACAATATATTTAATTTGTCAAGCACTTTTGTCAAAAAATTAAAACCGACAAAAAACGGTCGGTTTAATTTGTGGCGCGCCCAGCAGGACTCCCTCGGCATAAAATGCCTACGGGGCAATCGTAACGGTTTCGGTGCGCTTTGCTGCCAAAACCTACTGCTTGTCGAAGGTTCTCGTCCTGGGGCTTACAACATAAATAAAACCACCCAAATGGGTGGTTTAATTTATGGCGCGCCCAGCAGGACTCGAACCTGCAACCCACAGATTAGAAATCTGTTGCTCTATCCAATTGAGCCATGGGCGCAACGAAGGGATTCTAAACTATTTTACAATCACTTTCAAGAAAACTTTTTTGCCGCGTTGAACCATTATTGATTCACGTGGTTCAACAATATATTCTTTATCTGTTATCTTTTCGCCATCAATTTGAATACCGCCCTGTTCTATCATACGGCGCGCTTCCGATTTAGAATCAAACAATTTGATAGTGGTTAAAAATTCAAGTATTGGCATAGACGATTTCATTTCAAAATCGATACTTGGCACATTTGTACTGTTTGCGCCACCACCGAACAATGCGGCCGCTGCTTCTTCCGCGGCACGCGCAGCATCTGTTCCATGCGCGATTTCTGTTGCAGCAAACGCTAAACGTTTTTTAACTTCGTTTAATTCAGCGCCCTGCTTTTTAATCAATTCGTTAATTTCACTTAATGGAATTTCAGTGAATATTTTCAAGAACTTTTCCACCAAATCATCTGGTGTATTGCGGAAATATTGATAATATTCATAAGGTGTTGTTTTATCTTCATTAACCCAAATCGCATTGCCTGCAGATTTTCCAATTTTATTACCATTAGAATCTGTGATAAGCGCGGTTGATAATACATAAACTTCTTTGCCACATTTTTTACGCACCAATTCAACGCCCATTATCGCGTTACCCCATTGATCCGCACCACAAAGTTGCAGGACACAATTGTGTTCTTTGTAAAGAGTCAAAAAATCAACCGCCTGAAATGTCATATAATTGAATTCAAGGAAAGTCATACCATTTTCAAGACGCTTTTTAACACTTTCCATCGACAACATACGCGGCACTGTAAAATCCATGCCGTATTTTGCCAAAAATTCCAAATGGGAATAACCGCGCATCCAATCATAATTATCAACCATTAACGCATCATCTTTGCCGTCACCAAATCTTAAGAATTTAGAAAATGATTTTTTTAATCCCGCTATATTTTTAGCCAATGTTTCTTCTGTCATTATTGGACGACCAGAATCACGACCACTTGGATCACCAATACGACCAGTTGCACCGCCAACCAGTGCAATTGGCTTATGACCATATTTTTGAAGCCAGCGCATCATCATAACAGGAACCAAATGTCCAACATGTAATGAATCCCCCGTAGGATCTGATCCCAAATAAGCAACTATTTTGCCGTTATCCAATAAATCACGAACGGCATCCATATCGGAACTTTGATTAATAAAACCACGTTGTTGTAATTCTTCAAATAAAGTGTTTGGCATTTTTAACCTTTTTTATAATCACGGTTATTATAACACAATATTTTTGGATTTAACACCCTTTTTGTCTGTTTTTGCAATATTCTTCGATTTTGGTTTTCAGACTTTGTTTGAATTTTTTGGTTGTTTTAGCAATAACACGATGATCGCATTTTCCATCAATGTTCACATCATAAGACACAACATGAACACCAGGTATATCATATACATTCATATTGCCAACAGAAACCGTTATTTTCTTAGACATATTATTTTACCAGTCCTTGTTTTTGCCATTGTAATCTTTTGATATTATATTGTTGTTTTTGTTTTTTATAAAACGCCCTCATTCTGTCCATGCTGTCCATCAAAACCACACCAAATGGTTTGAAAGAACCATCTTTATCAACATAAACAGAAGATGTTGCTATACCTATTATTTTCATTACTTTTCCTTTTTTTTGGGTAAAAAACCGCGCCTTTTTTTCAAAGCGCGGTTAATTTTACCTTGCTTTGATTTAGCCCAACATTTTTGCTACTTCATCGGCCAAATTATCTTCGCGTTTTTGGATTCCTTCGCCCAAGACATAGTATGCATAACCGGCCAATTTCCCACCGTGTTCTGCAATAACATCTTTAACTTTTTTGGATGGATCCATAACGAAAGGTTGTTCTTCCAAAACAGATTCTGCATACCATTTTTGAATACGACCTTCGACCATCTTTTCAACGATGTTTTCAGGTTTGCCAGCTGTGGCACCAGATTCAATGAAGACCTTCTTTTCGCGTTCGACTGCATTTGGATCAACGTCTGCAATTGTCATAAATTCAGGTTTGTTTGCAGCAATATGCATTGCAACTTTGTTACCGATTTCATCAATACGTGCATCATCACCATTAATAGCAACGACCACACCAATTTGACCCATACCTGGAACCAAAGCATTGTGAACATATGTATAAATATGATCACCGTTTACTTTAGCGATACGGCGCAAAGACATATTTTCACCAATTGTGGAAATAGTTGCAGCAATATCATCTTTCACAGCATTCATTGTTGCTTCGAAATCGCCTTGTAATTCAGCGGCTTTTTGTGCAACATTTGCAACCAATGCTTGGAATTTATCGTTTTTAGCAACAAAATCTGTTTCTGCGTTCAATTCAACAACGCAACCCATATTGTCGCATTTAACAACTGTGACCAAACCAGATGCAGCAACACGGCCAGCCTTTGAAGCAGCCTTTACGATACCTTTTTGACGCAACCAATCAGATGCAGCTTCGATATCGCCATTGTTTTCAATCAATGCTTTTTTGCAATCCATCATACCTGCGGAAGTTTTTTCACGCAGTTCTTGAATCAATTTTGCTGTTACTTCTGCCATTTGTTATTCCTTTCTTTTATATATTATTATTTTGCTTCTGCTTTGTCTGCCAATTTGCTGCGACGAACTTCGCGAGCTTCAGAAGTTTTAGATTTTTGTTTTGCTTCTTTGACTTTCAAATCGTGTTCGTATTCTTCAGCAGCAGCTTCTGCATTATCAACTGCTTCTTTTTTACCAGCAGCGCCACCCAATCTTTTTTCAATACCAGACAAGATAGCATCAACGAACAAATCACAATACAATTGTGTTGCGCGTGAAGCGTCATCGTTTCCTGGAACTGGGTAATCAACTAATTCTGGATTAGCATTTGTATCGCAGATAGCAATTGTTGGGATGTCCAAATTCTTTGCTTCGTGAACAGCATTCAATTCACGTGGAACATCGATAACAATCATTGCCTGTGGAACACCGTGCATTTCCATAATACCGCCAAAGATTTCGCGTAATTTAGCAACTTCTTTGGTCATTACACCGACTTCTTTCTTGGTTAAACCCAATTTGTCAGCATTAGCAATATCACTTTCCATCTTTTTCAAACGACGGATGCTTTGAGAAACTGTTGTCCAGTTTGTCAACATACCACCCAACCAGCGGTTATTAACATAAAATTGACCGCATTTTTCAGCAGCATCTTTAACAATATCTTTTGCCTGATGTTTTGTTGCAACGAACAAGATTTTACCACCAGCGGCTGCGATTGCTTCCAAAGCAACCAAAGAACGGTGCAACAATGGTGCTGTTTTATTCAAATTGATAATATGAATTTTATCTTTTACGCCATAAACATATGGTGTCATTAATGGATTCCAACGACGTGTATGGTGTCCAAAATGAACGCCTGCTTCCATTAATTGTTTCATAGTAAATGTTGGCAATGCCATGATTTTATCCTTTTTTTCTGTTGTTATCCTCGCTATCAGATGTAAAAAACCAAACAAAATTTGGACAGAAATTATATCCGATAACTGTGTTATTCGCGCAAGCGCGTAAGCGCATATTAAACTAAATCACACGGAAAATCAAGTTTTTTGTAATAATTATCTTATTCTTTCAAGATATGCAGATCGTGTTTTATAAAAATTCGATGAAATATATACTTTTTTTGAAAATATCCAATTACTATTAGCATTTGCTATTTCTTGCCCTATGTGATTAAAATAATCGCATGCTTCTTCATCGTAAGTTTCCGCTACAATTCTGCCACCAACATTAACATGTTCCATCAAAGGAACAATTGTTTCTTTGTAATCACCTTCAGAAACATAATCTAGAATATTAGACAAATGTATAAAATCATAAGATTTTGTTAAACGTTTCCCCAAATAATGTATATCTGTTAAAATAAAATTATATGGTTTTGTCACTTTTTTACGTAATCTTGAATATTCATAAGAGCTAAATAAACAATCTGAATCAGTCGGTCTGACCCCAGAAGAAAACAATGGTGCACCATTTACAGCATGAAGATAATCAGATTCAATTTTAGGCAAATTGCATAAAATTTCCGGCATATGTTTAATATCTGCAAAATCGTCTATTGAACGATGCCCCACCATAAATAAATCATCTAAAAGATGCATATAATTGTGATACCCCAGATATTTTAATGCTATGACTTTGATATCCATTATACATTTTGCATTATAACTAATATCAAAAGTATCGACGTTTTCTATGCCACGCAAAGAACAAAACAACGGATGATCCCCAGATGCAGCCGTAACCAATGCAGATTTAGCATTTTTCGGAATCAAACACATTGTTTTATGCAAATTTTCATTAGTAACAGCATACGCACGGGAATATGTGGTAAAACCAACATACCCAGGTGTCACAGAACGTTTTGCAATTGTATAATCTGGTACAAAATCCATAAATTTCACCTTATGTCAACAGACATTTTATTGCACAAAACACACTATTGTCAACATATTTTTGACAAATATGACTATTGTATTAAAGATGATATTTTTTAATCTACAGATTTTTTATACATCAAATCGAAGTTATGGATATAACTGAATGATATACCGATTGATGTATTCGCACCATAATCAACAGCATGTCTAGAATGGGCACGACGATATTTTACATATGGCCCCATTGTTAAATCACCCCAGACATTAGTATCAAGACGCGCAACCGCAGAAAAATCATATTCTAAATCTTCGCCAACATATTGCGAATAAGACAAATATTTTCTGTAATACCCGTCGGACGAGAATTTTACGCCTTCACGCAATTTATAATCTATTCGCCACCCTGCTTCAGCAGCAGACTTACTAACTTTTTCATCTGCATACGTAAAATCGTATTCATATACACCAACGATGTATAAACTTTTGATAATATCGTGATCAAACAACGCAAAACCCGCATTTGGACGTATAATATTACGACGTGGGTCACCTTGGAATTCTGTTTCATATTGACCTCGAACAATTGGTCCTAGTTTGAAAGAATCAAAATCCCAACAGGCATATGCTAAATCAGACGAAAATAAAATTTTATCTGCACTTTCATCAACAGTCTTTTGTCCATCAACATTTGTAATACTTTGTTTCCCGTATTCCACAAATAAAGAATTATCCCATTTGAATCTTTCAAAACCATATTCCAGCGCAACATCAAATACGCCCTTGACATCTTCTTGATCGGACGCTTTAAGTGCCGCAACAGAAGAATTTTGATATTGGTCCGCATTCTTCATTGATGTCTTTGTCCAATCAAGCCCAAGACGACGAATGTTCAAATTAAATTTTGTTTCATTTGGGGAATTATCTGCCATAGCAACCATTGGCATTATCAAAGCCAATGTTAAAAATATTTTTTTCATTGTATTATCCTTGCATTATCTCCAGATATGTAAAACACCTTCGTTATCAGAAAATTTCCAACCAGCACTTTTCGCGGCCGCTGTGAATTTAGTCCGATAAGACAATGGCATTTTGGCAACAATCTGATTTCCAACAATAGATTGTGTTTCTATTTCAATATTACCATCGCGCGTAATACGTTTTAATTCGGCCCAATCTTGAATTCCATTTGATATAACCATTAACACAGTGAAACGTTCATCACTTTCTGCCAAAGGCACCCAATTTTGCACTTCATTTGAATCAAGCCATTTTTTCGCCGCATCATTATCTATGTTCATTGTAATCTTTGCAGAATAACTGTCTACAGACATTTGTTCGTTCGCAACACTGGACGAAGAAATCAAATTCATCAAATCATCGCTTGATGTATTTTTTATTAATTCATTCAAAGCATCTTTGTTTGAATATTGCGATAAAACAATACTTAAAATTTGACGGCGTGCAGAATTTACAGCATTTATTTTTGCATTTGCTGCGGTATCACTGGTTTCTTTTACAGATACGCTGCCTGACAGGCCAGCACCAAACGCAACCGGCACAAACACAACAGCCGCAAACAACACAACCAACAATTTATGTGTCAAAAATTTCACGCCACAAACCCTTAGAATTTAATATTTATACCCATACGAATTCCCATCGATGAATAAATAGACTTAATTTCATCCTTGCTTTCCAGTTTCCAACCGCGCGCACTGAAAAAATCGACATCATCTTGTGCATCTGTAAGTTGTGCTTGGTAAGCAGCAATCAAGTTACTATTTGCATTCTGGTTTGTCAAATAAGTAATGTAATTTGTAAGATTTGTTACTTGATTGGTATAGAAAGCTTGATTTATGTATGTCGTAGCGTCAGCTTTTTTAACATTATAATAATCATAAGTTAATCCCAAAGAAAACATTACACTATCTGTTACTGCAGTTGACCAAGCTGCATTCAAACCCAAATGATAAGCGTCACCAAAAGCCCCCTTGTCTTCTACGCTTTTTGGGTGTTCCCAATCAACACGGTATGGTTGGTCACCTGTTGAATTATATATTGGCAGCCCAAATTCAACACCTGCATTCACAAAATTATTATTGTTTATTGTGTATTCCATATCCAAGGCGACATATGGACCTGCCCATTCTGTTTCATATTTATGAGAAGTTCCAGATTGTGTATAATAATAAGTATCACCCAAAGTAAGATACGCGGCCCCTTCCGGAACAACAATATCTGTCAAAGTGCCATCTGTGTATTGATCCCTGCCAGAAACCTGTATTTGATTATTAACAACAAAACCAGCATATGGATCACATTGCATTTCTCCGCCAACCTCGATACAATTGGTAAGTTGATGCGTTGAATTTCCCATAAACACGTCCATTGTCAAACCACTATTCTTTTTAGTGATTAATTCATACTTGAAATAACGATATCCAACTGATGGTGTTATTCTTAAATTTCCAACTTTAAAGAAATCTGTTAAACCCAAAGCAGCATTAAATCCCATTTGTGTTCCACCATCACTGGTGCCAACACTCATGGCGTATCCAGAAATTCGTCCCGGGTCATAATCAATGTACCCATATGCCCCACCAGATATATCGTCATCAATCATTGCTGTTTCGCCAAACTGTTTTCCATATCTTGCACCAAATTTGATCTGCACTGGTGTTTCAGAACCAAAATAATATATACCATCACCACTTACAACATTCCATACCACATCATCATAGCGCAATTTGGATTTGGCCTTATCCATTTCAAAATTCCAACTTGCAAATTCATGCGTAGCAGCTATATCCAAATGGAAACCTTGTTTTGTCGCATTATTTTTTGCAGATTTTTTAGATTTTTGTGATGAATATTTCTGCGTTCCCATTGTTTGCATGGCCTGATCATATCCGCGTCCGGCGCCATAACTGTTATAATATCCACCACTATTACTTCCGTAACGTTGTGGATTTTGATATAAATTTCCATTATAATAAGTTCCTGCAGCACCTGCAATCACAGGCATCATAGCCATTATACTTGCACCAAACAACGAACAATAAAATCTTTTCATATGTCATTCCTTTCTTTTATCTTTCAAATTATATCATAAAATGGTTGAAAAAAAAATAGTTTTATAATATGTTTTAACAAAATGCGATCGTGGCGGAATTGGTATACGCGCAGCACTAAGGATGCTGTGGAGCAATCCTTGAGGGTTCAAGTCCCTCCGGTCGCACCAAACTTTGCGTCTGTGACGCTTATTTTTTTGCAAAAAAAGTTAATTTTGTGCTTGCTCACAAAATCATAAATTTGCTAACATTTTCATAAGGAATGAAAAGGATAATACTGTTTTTTGCCGTATGCCTTGGTTTGTCTGTGTCCCAGACGACATTTGCTGACGCATCTGACACTGTTCGCACGGCTTCAAAACGTGGCACCACAACAGTAACAACAACACAATCTTCCGGACGTTCTATAAGCACCAGCGCAAAAAGAACAGATAATTCCACAAACGCATCTAAAAACACTCGAACTGCGGCAAAACCACAACAAAAAGTGTCTTCACGCACGACCACCAATCAAACAGGTGTCAAACCACGTGGTACCGCAATAATAAAAATAACACCAGAACAAAATGAACGTATGTCTGTCCCTTCTCGCGCCTCTGTTTCACGCACAGTGAGCAACAGACAATCTGAATCCAGATCTGCAACCACTTCTTCCAACAAAACATCCCGCACTGCCGTGTCCACACAAAAAACAAAACGTGCTTCACGCGCTACAGCATTAAACACCGAGAAAATATCAAATATAAAATCATTAGATTATTCAAAATGCAAAACTGTGTATTACGAATGTATGGATGAGTTTTGTGCAAACAAAGACACTAATTTACGCAGATGTGCATGTTCTTCACGCATTCATGAATTTGACAATATCAAAAAGCAATTAAGTAATGCCGAAGACAAAATGTTAGATTTTAATCAACGTTTGTTAACGGTCAGTTTGGAAAAAGAAGATGCCGCGGCAATCAATGTAGCAACCGAAGGTGAATTGGCTTTCCAAAAGAAAGACACAACCGAATCAGAAAAACTGTTGCAAAAGATAACAAAAGCTTTGAATGATTCCGGTGATTCAAAAATCAATAACAATTTATCTGCAATATCTTTGTCTTTGGATATGGATACGGCATGGGACGATATTGATTCCTTGTCGGGCGCAGCAACTTCGGCAAAGAACGGCGTTGATTTATATAACGCAGCAAGCCCTGTATGTGTAGCAATGGCGCGCGAAGTATGCAGCGACGAAGAATTGGATATTGCAAAAAGTGGGTATAAATTAACCATTCAACAAGATTGTGACACTGTCGCAAAATCTTATAAAACACAATACAGCAACGCGATAGAAAAGATTCATGAAAGTGCCGCATTGTTGGATATGTCACGTTTAAATGTTTATCAACAACGTAACAGCGATGACATGTTAACTTGTAAAAAGAAAATATTAAATCAATTATCTGATACAGCTGTGTGCGGTAAAAATTTGTATAAATGTCTAGATACAACAGGACAATATATTGATCCTTCCAATGGTTCGGCATTTTTATCAGAAGATTTGTATAATTTAACTAATTTATTGCAAGAACCTGTAGCTGGCGAAAAATGGTCAAAGATCGCACAAAACGAAAGTTTCGTGAATTTCTTGAATTCAAAGAAAAAATTCTTGGAACCAGCAACTGAACAATGTCAGGATATTTCCGATGTTGTATGGAACGAATTTGTAGAAGATGCTTTAGGCCAAATAAAATTGGCACAGAATGCGAAATTGGAAGAAATCAGACGCAGTTGCACAACCCTACTTACAGAATGCAAAACACAAGCACTGCAAAGCTTGTCTGATTTTGATGCGCGTGCTTTATCAGCATTTAGCGTGGCCGCAGATAAAACCGCAAACAAGATGTGCGAAGATATAGAAATTTCTTGTAATAGAATTATGAGTTATAACGATATTCAATCTGATTGGGGCGAAGGCATGACCGGTATTGCAGCAAATGTATCTAGTCAAAAAATTAAGGAGACATGTATTCAGGTAGGCCGTGATTGTATCGTTCAACAATGTAACGCAACCGCTGGTAATTTCGCATTATGTCAAAACGAAACATCTGATATAAGAACAAAGATTTTAAAACAAGCCGCTTGTTACGATCAAATCAGAGATTGTGTCGCGAATGCCGACGGTATGACAAATGCCGAAAATCAATTAAACGAGACAGCAAACACATTGTTAGCCGAAATATGGGGTGATTGCACGACAAATTCTGAAGACCCGACCAGCAACACAATTATAGATGGTGATTCTTTATTATCTTGGTTTGCAACAAACACTGGCACATACAGTTGCAACAAAACTGGTTGTGCACCTGGTTATGTCCCAAGCACACGCGGTTGTATAAAAAAGATTAATCAAAACACAGACGATGGTGGCACGGCAACAAGTGCAAATGAAATTATCAATGTCACAGAAAATATAACCAATTTCTGTAAGGGGGGCATATTGGATGTTTACGGGAATTGTTGCACTGGGACAAAAAACAACGGTATATGTGTCCCTGCTTCCTATACCAATATTAATGGTAATTCTATTAGCTGGCAAGCCGCACGTTTCAGAACAATAACATGTACAGAAGAAGACGGTTATTTATGTCCTGTAAAAGGAACGTTAACATTATATTGTGTGACAAAAGCAGACAGTACTGCCCCTATTGTTTATTACGCAGATTTTGCTGAATATGCATGTGGTGTTGATGATAATGGCACCCCTGACTACGACGCAATGTGGGTACTTGTTGATAAAAATGGTAATTATCTTAATCCAGATTCATCTAACATACATATGCCAAGAATGTTTTATCGCACAAGCAGTAATTCATGTTGTCAATATAAGTATAATCTAGATACTACTAAATGGGAATGGGACGGCGCAGCATGTAATACAACCGATATTCCAGTGAATCCAACAACACAAGAGTTTTTGATTGAATATATAGGTCTAGATTCAGACAATCCAGAACAATTGAACTATTGTTCTCTACCAACTGATTAAAACAATTTTATTGATTGTATCACAGATTTAATTTCTTTTAATTGTTCACTGTCAAATTTACCCAACACCCAATCTGATGGATCTGTTAAACTGTTATAATCACGCGGATGCCCAATACCGATTCGAATACGGCGATAATCTTTCCCAACATGTGCATCTATGGATTTTATTCCATTGTGACCTGCACTACCACCGCCTATTTTTTCACGAATATCACCAACCTTTAAGTCCATGTCATCATGAATAACAACAATGTTTTCCAATGGAACCCTGTAAAAAGTCATCAATGCCTGAACCGCTTCACCACTGTTGTTCATATATGTTTGCGGTTTTACAAATATAACCTTGAATCCATCAATTTCAATACGGGTCGTTAAAGCATTTTTTTCTTTTTTCCATTTCGCATCTGCTGGTGCAAGTGCATCAATTACCATAAAACCGACATTATGACGCGTTGATCTATATTCATCACCAGGATTTCCTAATCCGACAATTAAAACAGGTTTATTTTCTTGCATGTTTCGCCCTTTGTTTTATACTATAATATCATATAAAGGAGAAAAATATGAAAATAAATTCATTATCTTTAATTTCTGTTGTATCTGTATTAACCGTTGCTGCAAATGCAAATGCTGCTGTGTTGGCTGATTTTTATGTCGGTGGTATGGTCGGCGTTGGCGGACAAACATTATTGGCAGAACACAAAAATGAAACAGATCCTTCACAAATGTTTGGTGCTGTTGCTGGTATGGATTTGCCGATATTCAGAGTCGAAGGCGAATATGATTATTTCACATCTTCTGATTTGAAAACAAATGCCGCAATGGTCAATTTGTATGCAAAAATGCCATCTACTGTTATTTTGCCTTACTTTGGTGCAGGTATTGGTGCAGTGTTTGGTGGCAAACACACAGTTAATGTTAACAACATAGAAACAAAAAACCATGTTGATTCCACAGCGGCTTATCAAGCAATGTTGGGCGCAACAATTGATATTTTAAAACTGCCTTTAAAATTCGATATCGAAGGTCGCGTCTTGTATGCACCGGATATTTACAAAGTTGACAACGTATCACCAGATTTGTTGGAATACGGTGTCCGTGCAAAAATGCGCTTTATATTCTAAAGGTTATAAATGATTACACTGATTGATGGAAATTCACTGGTATTTCGTGCGTATTATGGCGTACATGCTAATTTGACACGCAGTGACGGAATGCCAGTGGGCGCAGTGTATGGTTTCTTTAATATGGTTCTGCCAATATTTGCGAATGCAAAAAAACCAAACGATTCGTTTGTATGCGTTTTTGATGCTTCGCGTATCAGTTTCCGTCAAGATATCTACAAAGATTACAAAGCAAACCGCAGCGAAACACCAGCAGATTTAATAACACAAAGCGAACTGATACGAATCGGTTTGCATTCTATGGGTGTTCCTGTCCTTTGTATTCCTGGGGTGGAAGCAGACGATGTAATTGCAACAATTGCTACACAAAATTGTGGTAATGTTGGTGGCACACGTATTATCACCAGCGACAAAGATTTAATGCAATTGGTGTCCGACTGCGTATTCCTTTACGATGGTATGAAGGAAAAAGAAATTCACGAAAACGAAGTTTTTGAAAAATTTGCTGTTAAACCGAATCAGGTTATTGATGTGCAATCTTTGATGGGCGATTCGTCTGATAATGTTCCGGGCGTTCCTGGCATTGGCCCAAAGAAAGCAGCTGAATTAATAAACGAATTTGGATCTTTGGATAATTTATATGCAAATCTTGATTCTGTAAAGAATGAAAGAATTCGTGGATTATTACAAGATAACAAAGATAAAGCATATATTTCAAAACAATTGGTCACATTAAAACGCGATGTTGATTTAGAAGGTTTGAAAATTACGCCATTTTGTTTTGATAAACACAACGCACTAGATTTTATTCAAACAAAAGTTGAAAGCAAAAGTTTGATGGCCAAAATTGAAAAACTTTTTCCAGGCGACACTCAAACATGCACACCACAAATAACAGAATATGAAAAATCAATTTGTCCTGTGGTTGATATTCCAGAAGCCACAAAACCAACAACAACTTTCGGCGAAATGGATATAATTACTATTTCAACCGAATCGCAATTAGATGAATTTTTATCACATATTACAAATGCAGTTGCTTTTGATACAGAAACAACAGGGCTTAATCAAATAAGCGACAAAGTTGTTGGTATATCTTTGGCATACGATGACAAACACGGTGCATATATACCGATTCGACACATAACAAAATCTATGGATTTATTTGGTGGTGACACATTGGCTGCGAATCAGTTATCAATAGATATAGTGTATAAAAAATTATGGCCGATATTCACCAACCCAAACATTGTAAAGGTCGCACACAATCTTAAATACGATTTACATATTTTGGATAACGAAGGATGGGATATAACAAAAATTAATCCGATTGATGATACCATGTTGTTGTCTTATGCATTAAACGGGTCTTTGCATGGACACGGGCTGGATGAATTGGCTGAAAAATATTTGGGACATACAGACATAAAATTTGATGATTTATTTGACGCAAAAATCAAAGATGCAGATAAACATTTCGAAACTTTACCTATTGAAATCGCCACAAAATATTCTGGCGAAGATTCCGTTGTGTGCATGGCTTTATATAACCTGTTTCGTCCGCAATTAAACAAAAATAAACAATTACGCGAATTATACGAAACATGTGATTTGCCACTTTGCCCTATTTTATGTTTAATGGAAAAATACGGTGTTGCGGTCAATCGCGAAAGATTAAATCAATTATCAAATGTATTTCACAAACAACTGGAACAATTAGAATCAGAAATATATCAATTGGCTGGACATGAATTTAACGTAGGCAGTCCGAAACAACTGGCATCTGTTTTATTTGATGAATTACATCTACCAAGCGGAAAAAAACAATCCACAGATGCAGCCGTATTAAACGATTTAATTGATTCTCATCCAATTATCGAAAAAATATTGAATTGGCGTTCTGTCGCAAAATTGGCAAGTACTTATGCAGATGCCTTGCCTCACCAGATTGCGCAAGATGGACGCATACATACTACATTTTTACAAACTAGTACAAACACAGGACGCCTTTCCAGTCGTAATCCTAATTTGCAAAACATTCCTATTAAAACTGAATTGGGTGAAGAAATAAGAAAATGTTTTGTTGCGGCGCCAGGCAAGACTTTGATATCTGTTGATTATTCACAGATTCAACTGCGCCTTTTGGCAGATGTTGCAAATGTAGGTATGTTCAAAGACACATTTAATAAAGGGTTGGACATTCACGAACAAACCGCACGCAAAATATTTAATATTCCACAAAGCGCACCTGTACCAAAAGATTTAAGACGTGCGGCAAAAACTATTAACTTTTCAATTATATACGGAATATCTGCGTTTGGTTTGGCCAACCAATTAAATATTTCACGCGAAGAAGCAAAAAAGATTATAGAATCTTATATGGCTGGTCTGCCTGAAATTAAAGAATATATCGATTACATAACAGATTTCGTATTGAAAAATCATTGTGTTTATACCCCATGGCATCGCAGAATCGAAATCCCAGAAGCCGCCAACCCACGTATGCGCGGTTATGCAACACGCGCCGCCATTAACGCACCTATCCAGGGGTTCGAAGCAGACATCGTTCGTCGCGCCATGGTAAATGTTTATAACAATATTGTTGTTCCAAACACTGATAAAATCAAAATGATTTTACAGGTTCACGATGAAATCATATTTGAATGCGATGAAGCACATGCGCAACATTTCGCAGACCAAATCAAAAACGAAATGGAAAATGTAACAAAACTGTCGGTTCCATTATTGGCCGAATCTATAATTTCACCAATTTGGGATAAATAAAAAACACCCACAATCGTGGGTGTTTTTATTTCAATCAGCATTAAATTAATCTTTCAATGCTTCAACGATTCTTGCATATGGGATATAACCTGGATATGCTTGATCTTTGATAATCAAGTATGGTGTTCCTGTGATTTCAAAACGTTGTGCCAATTCACGAACATTTTGCAATTCTTTACGAACAACATCACCTTCCATATCTGCTTCTAATTGTTTTGTATCAAGGCCAGCTTCTTTAGCCAACTTCATAACATTAGCATGGATAACTTCAGGCAATTTTGCTTGATTTTTCATATCTTCTTGTGTGAAGTATTCTTTATCCATCAACAATTTATCCAAAGCAGCAGCTTTTGCATTGTCTTGGATTTTAGCAGCGATAACTGCTTTTGCTGGGGCATCAGATAATGCGCCATGGATAGAGAAGTTTTTCAATACTACGCGAACATCATCACGTTCTGACAAAACACGTGCCAATTCGCTGTGAACACGACGGCAATATGGGCAAGAATAATCAGACCACAAGAAAATTGTTTTCTTTGCATCTACATTACCTGCGATTGGTGCATTACCAATCATGTCGTCCATATGGTTTTTCACATATTTACGAACTTCTTTGTTCTTTACTTTTTCTTGTTGTGCCTGCATGTTTTGAACCATTTCTTGCAAGATTGCAGGATTTGTATGTACCAAGTATACAGGTGTCCACAAACGGCATACAGAACCAGCAATCAATATAATTGCCAAAACTTTAATACCTTTGTGCATTACGATATCCAAAGTGGAAGCTTTCTTGCTGTTAATTTTGATGAATTTACCACCAAACATGTACAACGCGATTGCCAAAACCAGGATTAACAGTGTCCAAATCATAATTTTCTCCTTTGTTGTTGAACAATTAGATGTTAGAAAAAAAAACATTGTTGTGCAAGGAAAAAACACAAAAATTAAAACATTTTTCTGGCACTTGGAATATCAACGCCCTGGGCGGTACAAATACCAGATATAAACAGTTTCGTTATATTCAAATTTAATGGCAATTTATATAATCTGTCATCATATGGCAGACCACAATCGCGGCACACAGCCCGCCCTGTTCGTGGTGACAAATAAACCAAATCGTCTGTTTGACCACATCCAGAACACTTGGTTAAATCCAGCGCATAACCCAAATCTTTTAACAAATCAATTTCCCAATTCAAATACAAATCATATGGTGATTCAGAATTTGGCAATTCTGATAATAAATCAATTGTTTTGGAATAAAGATGTTCGTATGGTTCTCGTTCTGGAATAAGGGTATAAATCAAAGCAAACACCGAATTCATTATTTTCAATAAATCAGCACTTAACATTAATGGCGCAGCCATATTTTTTTCACTTTCAAAATGGAACACACCTAATTGGGAATCAATGCGCGCATTCCAAGAAAGCGCCCCATATTGTCCAATCAAAAATTTATTTTTCTTTGCAGAAAAAGCACCACGCAACATACCGACCAACACACCATTATCGCGTGTAAAAATATGGGCAACCGCATCCCGTTCAGAAAACGGATGCATATTTATCAAAATACCAGATGTTTCAATTTGCATATCTTTATTATATATAAAAATCGCCCGATGGGCGACTTTTATTTTGCAATGAATTTGTCGTAATTTCTTTCATTGATTTTAACCGGATATTCTTGTTTCAAGAATCTGGTGTAATCTTCTTGGATGAAATGTGTCGACATTTTTTCCAGTTCTTTGCGCAAAGAATCTTTCTTTGCTTTGTCTGATGCTGGCAATGTATTTTTACCAACACTTACCACATAGAAAGCGTCACCATCTTCAACAATAGAATTATCGCCCTGCTTTCCTGCAAACGCAGCATTCAATACAACCAATGGTGCGCCTTCGGTTCTGGATACATTTGCATCTTTAAGATTTCTTACTGTGTCACCTTTTTTCAAAGCGATTAATTTTTCGTTTGCCTTTTCATAAGCCTGTTTGCGTTGTTCGCCTTTCTTCCAACCTGCAACCAAAGTCTTTTTAACATCTTTGAATTCAGCATTGTGTTCGGCAATAACTTCATCAACACGAACTATTACAAAACCGTCTTTTAATTCAATCAATTCACTTTCAGTGCCAGATTCCATCGCAAACAATTTAGCAATTAAATCTGCATTCAATACTTTGTCCGAAGATTTTTCACCACGAACAACTTTTGCAACCTTAACATATTTTGCCTTGTGTTTGTCGGCAGCAGTTTTCATAGAATCGCCAGAAATAATCATATCTTCAATTTCTTGCATTTTCTTATAGCCCGCATCATATGCATCAGGTTTACTGTTATCAGATGCAACAAACACATAAGAAACAGAACGTGTTTCTGGGACAACCACTGGATGAGTTGCATAATATGTTTTTAATTGTTCATCTGTTGGATCTTTGACTTTGTAATCAGCAAATTTCACAGTTGAATATTTAATTGCGCGTTTTGCATAACGTGCATTATAAGCAGCATCAACTGCAAATTGTGGGACAGACATTGCAACATTCGTTGCACCCAAAGCCATATTACGCAAAATATCGCCACGCAATGAATTTGCAATATCTTGTTCTGTTAAACCAGAATTTTGCAAAACCATATCAAACAACCAAGGTTGAAATTGACCATTAACCTGAAATTGAGGGTGTGTTTTGATTTCTTCAGCGATTCGTTTATCAGATACAACAAAACCCAAATCTTTCGCACGGTTCAAAGCCAATTGATTTGTTGTCAATTTAGATATAACCGATTTTGTTAAAGCATCTGCTTTGGCGGGATCGGTGTAAGATGCACGTTGTTCTTCTTTGGACATAGATGCCAATTGTTGTGATCTTTCATTATTAAATTGTTGTAATGAAACATCAGCATCACCAACGTGAATCAAAGTTGTATCGCGTGCAGCGCCACCAAAAATCCATTCGGCTGCGCCCCAACCAACGAAACTGAAAATCAAGATAAACATTAAAACTTTTGCCAACGGTTTGTCAGCAGCATTACGTAAATATTCTAGCATTTTTCCACCTTTTGCGATAACATAGCAAAAAAGATGATAAAAAATCAATAAAAAAGGAAAAAGAAATGAAATTTATTGTTGGCAACTGGAAAATGAATGGAAATATGGAAAACAAAGAAGCCTTGTTGAAATCATTAAAGAATCTGCGCACCAACAATAAAGTGATTTTGTGTCTGCCGTTCACCCTGCTTTACGGCAATAATTACGGGACTATAATTGGCGCCCAAGATATCAGCGAACATGATAATGGTGCATATACTGGGGACATTTCCGGACAAATGTTAAAAGATGCCGATGTTAAATATGTTATTGTCGGGCACAGTGAAAGACGCGCCAACCATAACGAAACCAACGCGATTGTAAAAGCAAAAGCCACCGCAGCCATCAAAAACGGAATTATTCCTATTATTTGTATTGGCGAAAATGCCACAGAAAAAAATTCTGGCCGCACAATGAGTGTTATTAAAAAGATGTTATTGGAAAGCGTTCCGGCAAAGGGTGAATATATCATTGCATATGAACCACGGTGGGCAATTGGTTCTGGAAAAACACCAACAAACGAAGAAATCGCCACCGCATTTGAAACCATTATGAAGGCGCTGCACGGTATTAAACGCGAAAATGTCGCCCTGCTTTACGGTGGCAGCGTTAACGCCAAGAACGCGGCACAAATCGCATCAATAAAAAATGTTGATGGATTATTGGTTGGTGGCGCGTCCTTGAAAAGTGATACTTTTTTACCTATAATAAAATCAATCGATTAAATATATAATAAGAAAAAAGTGGTTAAATTATGGCAAACGAAGAAAAAAAAGAAGTAGAAATTGAAACTGTATCTGTAGATGAAGCCCCGACGGTATCATCCGATAAACAAACCGAAATTATTGAACAATTAAATGGCAAAATTGCAGAATTAAATGATAAATATTTACGGGTCGCGGCTGAATTAGAAAACACACGTCGTCGCGCATCGTTGGATATTGAATCTGTATCACGCAATCGTGCGATGGGTGTTGCAGAAAAAATATTGCCGGTAATGGATGCAATTAATGCAGCATTGACCCACAGTCCAGATGACGAAGGAATAAAAACAATGAAACGCGCAATGCAAAATGCATTTGCACAAATTGGAATTGTAAAAATAGAATCTGTTGGCGAAATGTTGAACCCACAATTCCATAACGCAATTCAAATGGTTGATAAACCAGACGAAAAAACACCAACAAATACAATTATCAGCGAATTACAACCGGGATATATGTTCGGCGATACAGTCCTGCGTCCCGCAATGGTTGTTGTATCAAAATAAAAACCGCCCAAACGGGCGGTTTTTTTATTTTATTTTTGTTTATCCAATGGTGATAACCAACGATTACGTGTTCTTTGATGTTCTTTATATATTTGTAGAATTTTATCTTTATTTTTTCTGATTCTTTTTATCAAACTGCTTTCTTGGTCAACAATGTGTTCGGGATGTGATTCAAAATATTTCTTACAATCATATGCGACACGAACAGCACGATGTACCAAATCATGATTTTCTATTTTCTGTAAAATCTTTGGATGTGATGCAATTATATAAGACACTTCAAAATTTGGTCTTTGTTCATCATTTATTTCATTAAAACTTTGATTAACACGCAACGTTCCGACATTTTGCAATATTATTTCTATTTGTGTTTCGCCGAAATCAAAATCAACAACAGACACCAATGCGTTTTTATACCCCGCATTTATCAAATCTAAGAATAATAATAATTGTTTATCGTCCATATTAAAAGTGTTAACCTTTGTCCACAAAAGTTAACACATTTGTATTTTTTGTCAAGAACCATTTAATCTATGGCCGCATCTATCATTGGGCGCGTTTTGACTTCGTCCAATGGATGCTTTTGATATGATATTGATGAAAAATCAATATTGTTCAAATCAAATTTGCGAATTATCGGATTATACATTGTTGTATAATACAATTTATTGTTCATTGTATCTGCCACCGAAGTCCATTGTGTTGCAGATGGAATATTTGGAATTTTTGTTTTATCTGTAAATTGAACACCAATTGGAATCGTCATTGCTTCCAATATAACAAAGGCTTGATTAACCGCTTGTTGCGCATTTTCAAATATTGGTGCAGATGTTTGATAAAAAGCAGCCCGGACAAATCGTGATGGCGGCGTATAATCGCCAGGCAATCCCAACAGACCAGAACCGTGTTCTATGGGTTCCAATGTGATATCACCAAATTTGTGTGCCGCGGCTGTTCCAGGATGCAAATTTATATAATTATTTAGATTTGTAATATGCCAAGGATAACCCGGTGCATTGGTCAGAACACCCAATTTATTTTCGTAAACCATTGGTATGCCGTTAACATATTCTATGACGATTTGGCGACCGTATTTATCAGCCACGCGCCAATGTAAATTTTCTGCGCGCGCATCTGTGGAAACAACACTGACTGTGCTTAACGCCGCAATTACATCTTCGACAGTTTCAAAATTGCCCAATACCCATGCGACAAATTCTGTATCTGAAAGCGTCATATCTTTATCTGCCGCATCATATTTTGGGTACGATCCATATTTTGGAAAATAGAACAAACCGGCAGACAGCCCTGCTTCGTTTAAACCTTCGATAACATAATCTTCGGATGCCAAACCGACATAGCCGTAAAATGCGGTGTATTTCAAACCATTTCTTGTTCCGTCTGGCAACATAGATTGTTTTGTATAACCCTGGGGCACGATTAAGTAATCACTTGGGCTTTCGCCATTTGACCATTCAACTGTGCGCGCAACAATGTTTGCACCATCGGCGGATGTTAATGAAATTCCTGTACAGGAATTGGCTTGGGTATGAATGCCAACAATCGCCAGCATCATAATAAATAAAGAGTTTAATTTTTTCGTTTTCATGTTTCTTATTTTTTCACATAAAAAACACAAAAACCATAAGAACGTATTCCAAACAAAAACCGCCAAAATCGGCGGTTTTTTTTTAATACGATTATATACCAAGTCTGTGATGAATCTTGAACATTAATATAGATTCATTTCCAAACGCGTTTGTATTACCAGGATTTACACGATATATAAACCCAAAGCCAGCATCTGTAAATTCACCCAATGATTTTTTATAAGAACCAGAAAATCTTAATTCACGTTTTTGTGCAGCCAAATCAATGTATTCTGTGTGTGGATTTTCTGCGACAACATTATATTGACCGTCATTTTCAACAACAGACAAAGTTGCATAATCATAACCCATCTTTCCATCAACGACCGCCAAAGGCATTGCGGCAGTAAAATTAAATCCGTACAAATCTGCACCAACGGCAAACGCATTCGATTTGATATTTGACAATTCAGAAATGATGCCATTGCCAACATTTGCTTCTGTATCAGCAAACGTTGCACGCATTGATAAATTTACTTTTTCAAATGGTTTATAATTCGCGACCATATCAACATATTGTGTGTCCGCACCATTCAAAGATAACAAGCCATCACTTATTGAACCCAATACAGTGTTTGTTTCGTTCATGTTACCAAACGATACAGCCATATTAAATTTATCTTTATTATATGCAAAATCTATTGCACCACCATTTGCAAAACCAAGACGACCTGGTTCAAATTGTAATGTTACAACAGGATCATTTTCCAATAAATTTTCATCTGTTATCGTTCCAGAAAACGCATGCGCACCAAATGCGAAATTACCAGATTTATATTTCGCACCACTTGATACACTGTTTGAAACCAAAGATAAAACGCCATTTGCACGACCATTGAATCTTGATTCACCATCTGTTAAATAACGTTGATAGCCGGCATCCAAATCATATTTTTCATTACTGAATGAAACCTGTAAATTATCCAAACCATTAAAGTTATCATAATATGCACGTGGTGACATAGACATATTAAATGCCATATTACAAATCTTATTGGAACGCTTATTTGTTGAATCAACACTGAATTCTGCCAAGACATCGCCCATATAAAGACCACGACGCAAATCATTATTCAACGAAATCTCACTGTTCCAAACACGTGGCAAAGATACAGAACCATCTGCACTTTCAATAACATCAAAGAAAGAAGTTCTTATTATACCTTTTCCATTTAACACCGTCGAAGCACGTGGATTTGTTGTAGACGATGTTACAACCGTTCCCCAAAACGCATTACCATCTGATGAAATAATTTTCTTTTTCTCTTTATCTGCTGCAGAATAAAAATAAATATTTGTTCCTGGCCTTGTTGCACGTTCCAAATTTATCATACCAAAACCAAATGCCGTCTTGAAATTTTGTAAATATTGATCGTCAGAAGTTTCAAGATTACTTGGCAAACTATATTTTGCTTGCAAGAAAGAAGTTATATTATCATAACCGGCCTCTTTCAAAGCAGCCGCATTTAAATATGGACCGTCTGCAGACAAAGCCAACAACAAGAATATCTGATCAGGTGTCATATAATTAAATGCACTTTTAACCAGCGCAACAGAACCAGCCATTGCCGCAGTTGCTTCCATATCTGTTGTTCCAGGTGCAGCAAAACACCATGGGTTCATTGCACCACCATTACCCGTTCCCGTCAACCCGCACATACGCGAAGTATATGTTGTACTGGTATCATTTGTATCTGTCCATGTCGCCAGTTCTAATTTTCCAGCCCCAGAAGTATTATATTCATCAATGGTTACATCTGCGGTCCCTGTTGTACTGTTTGGTTTAACAGCTACAACCGTGGCAAAAAAGTTTTGTAAATTATTATAAACAACTGGTGCAAAATTTTCAAAAGTTGCTTCCTGGGCAACCAAAGATTTTCCTTCACCAATACCAAACAAACTGCGTCCAGCAGGATTTATCAATAATTGCTTTTGATAATTCCCCAAATATGTAAAGGCATTATTTGCATCTTGTCCTGGGGTATTAACAGTCGTATCGTCGGCGGTATCCAAATTGTAATAATTGTTTATCAAACCAAGATATGTACTTATTTTCAAAGCATCAGTTGAAGCCAGATCATACAAAACTTTTGCACCGCCCACAGTCGCGTAACTTAAAGAAGACGAAGATGAAGTCAAAGCCAAATTTGCAACAACATTTGTCACATATTCCCCAGAATCTTGCAGTCTTAATGCACTATCTATCGCCGCATAATTTTTGTAATCAGGCATCACCTGTGTCAAAGTTAAAGTATTTTCAGATTCCATAGTGTAAACCTGATTAATAAAGCCATTTGCATTAGAATCTATGTATAATTGATCGCCCTGAATATAACCATGATAGGTCTGCTGATTAGTACCAGATCCCGCAACTGCAACAAAATTGCCATCAGATACAGATTGTATTGTAAGCGTCTTGCCAAACAATACCAAAGTATCTCCGGCTGCTAATGATGTTCCGGCCATAGTATAAGAACCGCCTGTAACAACATCATACGAAGAAGGCGTCGTCCAACCATGATTTGTCCCTGTTTTATAAACAGTTAATTGACCATTTGGAATAAAACCATAAAAATCAGCAGAGGCAAGTTCATCGCCTTCCCAACCAGCAATTATTTTTGCTAATTTAGTGTCTTCGTCTGTTGCGCCATCAAATACCGTTCCTGCGCCAGTCAAATCAAATGCAGCAATTTCATCAGCTGTTGCTTCCGAACCATAATTGTAATATTTATGTGATAATTTAGTAGCGTCTTTTGTTTTTTGTATACAATCATCGGTATCGCCGGACGCACAAGCAGCCTGAACAATACTTATCTGTGACGAATCAACCCATGGTATTACTTTATCTGCGGCACTGCCGGTTGGATTAACACCAGAACCTGTTATCATTGCCACATTAACAGGTTTCCCCCCACCAGGAACACCACCTTCTGGATAATAGCCAAATGATGATAAGTCAAAAGGACTTAAATCGCTTGCAACTCTTATTGTAGACATTCCAAGATATCCGCGAGCAAATGCATCATACGCACGCGCAACCATTAAATAATTAAAAGTATCTTGTTCGGAAGTATCTGACATATAAGCAAAATCATCACTGTTTTCCCAAAAATCATAATCTGGGGTACAAGATGTTCCAGAACACGATGGACCATAAGGCAAATTTTGCGAAAACAAAGTAGTTAACGATGTTGTAGAACCCCCGCCACCACCGCCACCGGAATGCGAACCACCAGACGAAGAAGAACCATTATTATTTTTTGCATCAAACGCATCTGTTAACAACGCAACCCCACCAATCACAGCAGCCACACCAACAGCAGACAACAACAACACATGTGAAGAAGACAAACCACTGAAAAATCCGCTTTCTTCACCTTGGACAGCCATACGTTTTTTCTGTCTGTAATTTTTTATTTGGCGATCGCAATTTGATGCATCGGCGCCATACATCTGTAAAACCTGAACAGCGCGCGTATCGTTATTCATAACCGCAGTACATACCAAAGACAAACCTGTTGAATCAGTGTAATTTATATCCGCGCCACGATTGATTAAAACCTGAACAGTTTGTATATCACCACGACGCGCAGCGGACAATAATTGTGATGCATTTTGGAAATCAGACGAAGCCGCAAAAGACACACACGGAAATAAAAACGCTAAAATTCCCAAAAATCTAATAAATTTCATGATCGCCATTCTCTCTTCCCAGAAAGTTTATCACAAAACACAACACTGTGTCCAGAATTTTTACTTATATATAATAGTATTTTTTCTTTGATTTGATTCTTGGTTTTTGATATACTGTCCGAAAGAGAGGAAATGAGAGTTCGCGATTTATTTTTTTTCGTACTTGTATTGTTGTGCCCTACTTTTGTGTACGGCGCCTGTTCTGTTGCTAATTTAACACGATGTCTTGATTCAGTATGTGCGGTAAACATTGGCGCAAATCCTGCGGCACGTTGTCAATATTGTGGATCTGCATCTGCGGGTGAGCCGACTAAGTCAACAGCAATGAAAAGTATTTCTGCCGGGGCATCTGCAAAATATACAATTTCAGACAAAGAATTAAAAAAGGCACCGTCTGATCCTGGCGAAAGATATGTTTGGGGAACCAAATTATGTTTAGAAAAAGTTTCTGGCTGTACCCCAGATGATGTTGAAGAAAATTATGATAAATTGATTGAACAATCTTGCACCGCTGCTGGCATTGCCGCAGATTTTTCAGTTTTGGCGAAAAAAGCAAACGAAAAGAAAACGCAAAGCACTTGTTCAGCTGAAATTGAAGCATGTGTAATTGATTCAAAACGTTGCTTGGCTGATTACAGAAATTGCGAATCGGACGCTGACTTTGATAAATACTTTTCTGAATGTGGTGTATTGTCGACAGGATGCGAAGAATTTTTAGCAAACATTCGTACTGATTTATCATCATCACGCAAAACAATATTTGCGAATGCGAAAAAATTATTACAAAACATAGTTGCGTCATATAAATCTGCACGCGAACAAAAATTATCAGAAGCACAAAAATCATGCAAAAACAATTCTGCAAAAACAGATTGTATTGAACGTGTTTGCAAAAGCAATATGAAAAACAAATGCGCAATTGGTTCAGAACACGAAAAGACTGTTGCGGAACAATTGTGTAAGTTCTATGATATCGCATGTGAAAGGTTGAAATAGGAATGATAAAGAACAACAGATTTTTTATCGCGACTTTATCCATGATAATGGCAATGTGTTGTGCACACATTGACAACGCGAATGCTGTGGCACGTGTTTCTGTGCGCGGACAAACGGCGACAGGTCGTAAATCTATAGCGGCCACAACAAATGTTGTTCAACCAAAAGTTGTCCAAGAAGAAGTCAAAGAAATTGAAGAAGAACAAGAATTTATCATTTCGAATAAATCTGATGATTTTGAAAAAGCGATAACATCTGTCCTTGGTTCTGCCGGCGAAGACAATTCATTCGCAGAACAAATTCGTAAACAACGTGCGGCATTGGCTGCATCGGAAGCAAACGATTTGGCAAAATCTGCCCAGAAAAAAGCATTGGCAAATAACAGCAATTCTTGCGACAGTGCTTTGCGTAAATGTATGCAAACAAAATGCGGTAACGGCTTTACAAAATGTGCGTTGGATGGCGACACAGTATTTGGCGACAAATTAAACGCATGTCGTCGCGATACATCATGTACATCGGAAGAATTCAATTTGTTTGTTACAGAAATAAAAGCCGATCGTGATTTAAATGTCCGCTTGGGTTCTTATGATGATGTTATATTTTGTGGGAACCAATATAACGCGTGCATTTTGAATGAATGTGGCACAACATATAATAAGTGTTTGGGCAAAGCGCAAGCTGATGCGGCAATTGAAAAGTGCGCAACAATTGAAAAAGAATGTAAAGAAGCAGATTCTGGATTGTCTGCACGTTTTGGCACTGCGATTGGTAAATTACGTGAAAGCGCGGAAAAAGATGTCAAGAAAGACGAAGAACGCATGTATAAATTGCGTGATTTAATGTCTGAATCATGTACAAACTTGGGCGCAATGTTCGATGAACGGACATTTGATTGTGTTTACACTGTGAATTTCTTTGCAGGTGAAAATCAACAGAACCCAACCGCGTCACGCAAACGTTATGCCGGCGACACATTTGTATGTATGCAAGAATGGTTTGGTATAAACGCAACAACATTCAAAGAAAACGCATATCGTGAAACACGTGCGCAAACTGCGGCATCTTCCGCTATGTTGGGAAGTGGCGTTGGAACCGCAACTGGTTTAATTGCATCGGGTGCAATTAATCGTGCATTGGATACCCAAAAGGCAAAGAAAGAATTAAAGACAGAATGTGAAAGCCAAGAAGGTATGACATTTAAAAATGGCGAATGTGTTAAAGACGACACAACAACAAAAGATACCAAAACTCATAAAGATGGTGCTGTTTGCACGGCCAAAAATGCGACAATGGCTAAATATCAAAATAATGTGTGCAAAGTTGAAACTTGTCTTGTTGGATACAAAAAGAACTCAGATGAAACAGAATGTATAAAGAAAACGGCCGAAGATAAAGACAACGAAAGAGCAGAAAAACATCCACAAGGAACCCCATGTTCAACGGTTGTTGGCAGAGGAGAAGGACAATATGATGACAAGGGCAAATGTGAGTTAACAAAATGTAACGCTGTAAATTACGTGATAAACCCCAAAAATAATCACGAATGCATACTGGATCCAAATACGAACATAAATCAAAAAGTAGAAAACAGTAACAAGGCTATTGCTGACAGTGCAGCAAAAACAAAAACCAAGATACAGGAAAGTGTTGCAAAAACTAATGAAAAAGTAACGACCAGTGTACACAACACCAAAGACAAACTAGAAAAAAGCTTAGAAAACACTAAAACCAAACTTGAAAACGATAAAAATTTGCAGTTAAAAGGTATGGCTTGCACCACACGTATAAAAGGCGCAGCATATGCGGTATGGGAAGATAACGAAGGTAAAAAATGTAAATTGGTATCTTGCGATCCGTTAAAATACACCAAAAGCGAAGATGGCACAAGCTGTGTCTTAAAAGCCGACAAATTAGCACCAGGTGGTAACAATAATAAATGAAAAATATAAATAAGATCTTTGCCGCCCTGCTCTTGGTATTTATGCCTGCGTTTTCTTTTGCTGCTTCGCCAGATGAAAGTCAACTGGGAAACTTAAGACGGGCATATTGTGCTGCAGACGCTTCTGGTGTTATAACTTCCAGTCTTTCTTGTGGCGATCAACCATTTAATTGCAAAACATATAAAGATAATTATGATACAGGCAGTTTTAACGAAAATAACAAAATTTTAAGTGCCGCATGCCAACCAAAATCAAAAATGTTTACAAACTATACAGATATAACATGGAATGGCAATTTAATGACTGGTACAGAATGTAAATCTGATTATAACCATCCTTTTTTGAAAAAGAATTCTAATGAATACAGAAATTTTATTTGCATAAAATCTGATGAAGAAAAGTACAGAGTATACATAAAACCTCTTCAACAATATTTTGAAAAAACAGCGGTTGAAATGCTTGAAGGTTTTACACAAGAATGTAATAAAACCGAACCGCTGGGAATCGATGACCCAATTCATTTTGCCCCTAATTCAGGATGGCGAACAAGTTTAGAGGCTGGCGCTGCCGCTGATGTTGAAAAAGCTTATAAAAAATGTGAAGACCGTTGCAAAAAAAATATAAATGATAGCACACACATAGCAGACATAAATTTAGCATTTGCTGGTGGAAATTATAAATGCACTAATCCAAGATGCGCCCCTGGATATCGATATGACCAGAAATCAAAAACATGCATCCCCGGCCAATCATACGGCGCAGGTGACGGTCAAGCCGCCGGTCTTGTCGGTGCGGGTTCTGGGCAAGCCAACAGAGAACTCGTAAAAACCCAATCTGGTCCAAACAAAACACGTGATTTGATAAAGGCTGGACGTGAAAACCTTGCGAAAAGCAAAGGCGGAACATTAAAATATCCAGAAGATCATAATAAAAACAAAGATGTAAAAGACGAAGCTGATGCATGGCGTGAAGAATGTAAAAAACAAGGTTTAGAGATAACAGAAGATAAAGTAGAAAAAGGCAACCGAGTATTGTCTTGTTCTGACCCTTTGCAAAACCAACAAGAAACCAATGATAAAGGCAAATCAAATAAAGATAAACCTGAATATACAGGTGTAGTGATTGACGCGGAAACAAACAAACCTATACAAAGTGTCCAAATCGCACCGGGCTGCGATAAAACCAACAGCAAAGGTCAATTTAAATGTCCATTATCTGAGGCCAAGGTCACAATTTCTGTACCAGGCAAATACGAACCGAAAAAAGTTGAATTAAAATTAAAAAAAAATAATGTAATTACATTAAAACCAATAAAACAAGATGTATCACTTGCTGCCTCTGGTAAAAAGGCAAAAAAAGAATATCCTATAAAATTGATAGATGCCGATGGAAAAACTATACCAGCCAGCGAAGTAAAGCGTATAGAAGTTCCAACTGATTGTTCTTCGCCAAGCATAACCAAAGTTATTTGTCCGGAAAGTGTCAAAACACCAGAGATAACAATAAAATTCAACAACGGGAAAGAACACAAAGTACCATTAAAAACACCTGGTGCTGAAACAACAATAAAGGTGCCAACCAATGTGTTTAATGGTTCGCCTGATAAGACCCCAGAATATACCGTAGTTGAACTGGTCGATGGAAATAAGAACCCTGTAAACGTAACCCCAGATCAAGTAGATGGTTTGCCACAAGGCTCTAAAATAAAAGTATAACTGTGAATGGTAAACCAGTTCCTGTTCCCACGAACGGTGGTGAAACCACAGTACCAGCTGATGAAGATGACGATGCAAGCGCGGCCAGTGTTTTGCCGCAACAAGATCGTGCAAAAGCCATAGGAGATTCAGCTGTTGCACCTGATGATTCTGGTAAAGATGGTGCAAAAGGGGCTGCTTCACCTCGTGCAAAAGGTGCTGGTAATCCTGATGCGGCTTCTGGCGATGGCGATCCAGAATATACCGTAGTTGAACTGGTCGATGGAAATAAGAACCCTGTAAACGCAACCCCAGATCAAGTAGACGGTTTGCCACAAGGCTCTAAAATAAAAGGAAATAAGGTATATATACCAACCGATTCAATACCAGCACGTATAACTGTGAATGGAACATCCGTCCCTGTTCCAGAGAATGGCGGTAAAGCCACAGTACCAGCCAGCGAAAAAGCAAAAGATAGTGCATCAAAAAAACAAACACCACACTATAAAGGGGTGGTGGTTGATGAAAAAGGCAATCCAATTTCTGGCATAAAAATATCAGATAATTGTAAAACTAAACAACAAGGAATGTTTGATTGCAGCGATCCTGCATATGATATTAATATAAAAGGATATAAACCTGCCAGTGGTGATTTGACGCCTGGTGATGGTAATGTAATTACACTAACACCAGACGATTCAAGCAAATCTGGTGACGCACAAAACAATAAAGGAAAAGCATATACTGGGTTTAAGTTGGTTGATAAAGACGGCAACCCTGTTATCCCAGACGAAGTATCTGGTTTACCAGCGGGCTCTAAACAAGAAGGAGATATGATATATATACCAAAAGGTTCAGAACCAAAACGTATAACTGTGAATGGTAAAAAAGTTTCTGTCCCCAAAAAAGCTGGTCCAATCGAAGTACCAGCCAGCAAAAAAGGAAAAAATGCGACACCGACCAAAGAATACACTATAAAATTGATTGATGCCGAAGAAAACAATATACCATCAAGAAAAATAGATCGTATAGAAGTTCCAACTGGTTGTTCTTCGCCAAGCGTAACCAAAGTTATTTGTCCGGAAAGTGTCAAAACACCAGAGATAACAATAAAATTAAAAAATGGTGATGAACAAACTGTACGATTACCAGAAAAACCACGTTCTGAAAAAATAAAACTGGCGGGCCCAACAAATTCAGATGGCGCACCTGCTGCTTCTGGTAAAGATGGTGCTAAAGGGGCTGATAAATCTGATGCAGCTTCTGGCGATGGCGATCCAGAATATACTGTAGTTGAACTGGTTGATGAAGATGGCAAAGCTGTAAACGTAACCCCAGATCAAGTAAAAGGTTTACCAACTAATGCAAAAGTAGAAGGAAATACTGTATCTATACCAAAAGGTTCAGAACCAGCACGTATAACTGTGAATGGAAAGCCTGTCACTGTTCCAGAGAAAGGCGGTAAAGCCACAGTACCAGCCGATGAAGATGACGATGCAAGCGCGGCCAGTGTTTTGCCACAACAAGATCGTGCAAAAGCCACAGGAGATTCAGCTGTTGCACCTGATGATTCTGGTAATGATGGTGCAAAAGGTGCTGGTAATCCTGATGCGGCTTCTGGCGATGGCGATCCAGAATATACCGTAGTTGAACTGGTCGATGGAAATAAGAACCCTGTAAACGTAACCCCAGATCAAGTAGATGGTTTGCCACAAGGCTCTAAAATAAAA
>CACYHO010000003.1 GCA_902774285.1 uncultured Pseudomonadota bacterium
ATATATGGATGGTGGTGTTGCAATGTCTGGAATAAATCCTGCAACATATACTGCAGGGACCAGTACAACAATTAATGCGACACCATCAAAAGCACATGGAGCATTTGATAAATGGTGTACAGATTCCGGATTAACAAACTGTGCCACAACACAAACAATCGCAACAACCGATACCGGCGATAAAACATACTATGCCAAATTCACTTGTGATACTGGATATACACTTACCCCAGGCAATGCTGCTACTGCCGGTCCAAATCTGATGAGCATTATTGGTGCCAGCGAAGCCGGGACAGCTAACGAATATGTATCCGACGACGGTACTTTTGCGAATGGCAGCCTTGATGCAAATGATTCGTACGTCGTACACCACCACAATACAAGTACATACGGCATAACAAATAATGGGGAATTTGCGGTAGATTACGGTAACCAAGGTGTAATACGCGGACACGCTAGATGCTCTTCGCGTGGTGTAACAAATCCATGGTATGACAATAACATGGTATTTGAATCTGACCATTTCACAGCAACCCTGCCTGATAGTTCTGGACAATATTGTTATTGTCAGTTGGATGGATATAAAGCGAATGGCAGCCAAACATTCACAGCGGTATCTACGCCGTGGGTGTTCAATGAAGCCAACACTAACGCTGAAGTTTGCGCTGATGATGACGGTTGTGTTGTTCGCTGTGCGGGCGACATGATGTTCGGCAACGAATATTCCCTTGCTTACCGTGCGGCGGTGTTCGGCGCCGTGGAAGATGTTCCAGGAACAGCATCGACCTGTACGCCAAATACATATAATATCACATATATGGATGGTGAGGCTGTAATGTCTGGAATAAATCCTGCAACATATACTGTTGGCACTGGTGCAACAATTAACGCACAACCAACCAAGTCAGGATATATCTTTGATAAATGGTGCACAGATTCCGCTTTGACATCTTGTGCGGCGACACAAACAATATCAACAACAGACACTGGCGACAAAACATACTATGCGAAATGGACCGAAGATCCACAGACCGAATGTGAAAATAATGGTGGATATTGGGATGATAGCGAAGGCGAAGGAATATGTTGTGCCAGTGACGAACACGCAGAAGGCGGCGTATGTGTTCCAGATGAAGACCCAGAACAAGATTGTATAGATTCTGGTGGCACATGGCACGAAGAATGTGAATATTGCAAAATGCCTGGTGAATGCTCAGATGGTTGGGATGATGACGCTTGTACATGTTCAGAACCAGACCCACAAATATCATGCCCAACACATTCGACCACTTTTGCATCTGGGCCATTTGTTGAAATGCCTGGTGCTTCATATACGTTCAGCAGTGGTTCCGAATGTATCGCCGCACGTATTTATGGAAGATTGGGAAGCTATTTATTATCAACATATATTAACGATGTTCCACAACAATTCAGACCATTGGTCCAAATGGCAACATCGCAAGATACTTTCGTTGCAACAGACGAATTAAATGAAGCAACATTTGCCGGAATTGCTTTCTGTAAATATAACCCAAGTACAGGCAATTATGATGGTGCATGCACTGACGCGGTTGATATTTGTTCGGAAGATGTTAATACATTCTTAAGCAATATGACATCTAATACAACAAGTGCTGATTTGCTGGAACCTGTGGTTCAATATTTTGAAAACGCGGCAGAAATGACTATTCCAACCGCACAATACAGTTCGCTGTTTACTAATGCATCAAATGACATTGGTTATCAATCATTCTGTGAACAAATAGACTGTCCAGCGGGAACATATTTTGATGGGGTTGCAGACTGTATTCCATATACAATTGTTCCACAAGAACATTGTTCAGATGTTATTGGTAATATTTATTATTGGAACAGCAACACAAATGCCTGTGAATTCTGTGATTTAGATAACGGATATGTGCTTGATGATATCTGTCATTTGCCTTGTGAAAACGGCTATAGTTGGAGCAGAACACGTGACGCCTGTGTCGATTCAAACGGCTGTATCGATGGCGAAGAATATGACAGTGTTAACGATATCTGTCATTTGCCGTGTCAGGGCGATTACGTATGGAATACAGACACCAGATCTTGCACATGTCCATCTGGCCAGGTAGATGATGGAACCAATACTTATAATTGTATTTTGGATTGTTCCAGCTATGGTGATGACTATTATGGTTCAAATGGTGAATGCGTCAGATTATTGTGTCCAGAACATTCTGATGTTTTACCACGTGGACCAGTATACGAAATGCCAGGACAGGCGTTCGATTTTAACCGTGACGGCAATCTGACACGTGATGAATGTGTTGCCTCACGTGCATATACCAACGGGTTATTCGCTATGACAGAAGAAGAAGGTCGCTCATATCCAACCGGTGATGCATTATGGCAAATGTATCATGATCAAGGAACATACGATGAATATGATCCTTTGAATGAAACACAACTTGCTGGTATTGCATTTTGTCGTTATAATGAAAATACGGGTAATTATGATGGTGCCTGCACACCGTCGGTAAATTTGTGTGATGATGAAGAATTGATTGATTTTCTGGAAAATGCAGACGCAACAACATTGTCCAGCATGGAATATGTGATTGATTTGCTTGAAGCGGAAAATCATCAAACAATACCATATTCTTATTATTCCCAATTATTTACAGAATCTGCAGATGATATACAAATACACAACAGGTGTGGTGCATGGAATCCAGATATACCTGAAGATACAATTTGTCCAAGCTTCTCATCAACATTTAAAATGCAACAAAATGCCCCGGCAATTGAAGTAAAGGCCTTTGGGGACAGTTATGATTTTAACCACGACGGTGAAATAACAATTGATGAATGTATCACAACACATATATATGGATCCGCATGGTTTGATTTCTTGTTCTTATCAAGTTTTAATCAAGGAACTGCAACCACTGTGCCATACAAAATATTAGCATCACTGATAGGTTTTTCAGAATACAAAAATTACGCTGACATGGGGTATTATACCAGATTGGTAAAAAAATATGCATCTGGTATAGATTTAATGTTCACACAACAAACATATCCTGGCTTTGTTGTGGCTGAATATGGCGGTCTTAATAACATACCACAAGAAGTGGCGTATCAGTTAATGCAAGATATCAATGTTCAACATGTTGCGGGATTTTCAATTTGTCGTTATAACCCACAAACCGGCAATTATGATACTGGTTGTACACCGGTTTTCCAGGCATGTAACAGATCAGACATAGAAACATTGGATGCAACCACAAATACAACACAAACTGTATCACGTATATTGCAACAAAATCCAAATGCCTTTGCATATGATATGGATGAAGTTACTTTATATAATCAATGTTCGTGCAGTGGATCTACAAAACCAGATGAATTTTGTTATCACAGAAGTTGCCCAGAAGGATGGACAAATTATACCGGAAGTTTTGGGGAAGCTGCTGCTAGATGGACAAATGAAGCACTCATTTGGGGATGTGCCCCAATTGAATATTATGTTTATTTAAATGAAAACGGTTCAAATGTTTCTTATAACGACAGTTATAATTGGAATACCAACCTGTTATATGGAACAGATTACACATTACCAATAACACCATTCAGCAGAACCGGTTATATTTTCAACGGTTGGAATACAGAAACCGATGGTAATGGGCGTTCGTTCAGTGATGGTGCACATATTGAAAACTTAACCACAACAGACGGCGACAGGTTTGATCTGTATGCACAATGGACGCCAAAAACATACAGTGTGCCGTTATATCAAAATGCAACATCAGCAACTGATCATGTTAATACAACGATTACTGCAACTTATGATGCGGCGATGCCAAGTGGGGTAAGTACACCAACACGTACCGGATATGATTTTACTGGTTATTATTCAGACCCAACAAATTCAGGTTCTGATTATATGTATTATACCAGTGATATGTATTCTGCACGTAATTGGGATATTGATTCTGAAAATCCAGCATTGTATGCACACTGGACACCAACAACATATTATATCACTTACGATGGGGTCGAAGGTGCTACAAATAACAACCCATCAACATATAATATTGAAAGTGCAACAATCACCATTAACGAACCAACGAAAACGGGTTATACTTTCCTGGGCTGGTGTGATCAAACTAATCCAAATTGCACACCTTCGGGGACAACTTATACTATCGCGAATGGTTCTACGGGGAATAAAAACCTTTATGCTAAATGGGCTGCCGACGTTTACAGTATTTCATATGATACGGATGGCGGTGCGTTTGGTGATAATACAACACATCCGCTGACTTATACAATAGAAAGTGAAAATATCACTATCAGCAATCCAACCAAGACAGGATATACATTTACAGGTTGGACTGTCGCAACCGCACCAACATGGGGACCAGGTTCTTCGGTATCTGGCGATACAGATTTTGTAATCGCAACTGGAACCTATGGCAATATTGCATTAACCGCCAATTGGGAACAGAGATATAACATTACATATATGGATGGTGGGGCTGTGTTAACCGGAATAACACCGGCTACATATATTGCTGGCACTGGTGCGACAATTAATGCAACACCATCAAAAGCGCACGGATCGTTTACCGCATGGTGCACAGATTCTGGTTTGGCACCAAACAGTTGTGCTGCAACACAAACAATTACGACAACAGACACTGGTGACAAAACATTCTATGCCAAATTCACTTGTGATACAGGTTACACATCAGAAACAGCCTCAGTTATAAATGTATTGGATGCGTCTGACCTTTATTTATACAGCACAGGTATTATGGTTCAAGTCACTACAGGGGAAATAGTAATACCATCAGTTGGGGCACTAGATAACCCGGACGAATGGGAAACTGAATTATGGAATACATATTTTACGTATGCTAATGATGCTCAAGGACTTTGGGCGGTAACGGATGATAATAATAATGGAATAATGGGTGAAGCGGCATGTTTGAATCATGCAACAACCGCATCTGGTATAGATACTAATTTAACCGCAACACGTGCACAATATGAAGGGGGCGATTGTTGGTGCCGTATAACCAAATATATTGATCCTGATTTCAATGAAATGCCATTATCATCGTATTGGTTCTATCAAACATTGACGACGACTGCACCTTCAAGATATGAACCAACTGCTGCTCAAAATTGTGCGTATGGTTGTGCTGATTCTTGTTCCAAAGCAGTGCAACAAGCAATGTTAAACAATCAAAGTGCTGCTTCCAGTGTTGTTGCCCAAAGTGTCACAAGTGATCTGGGTACAGTATGTAAACAATCAACATACAATATTACATATATTGATGGTGGGGTTGCAATGTCCGGAATAAATCCTGCAACGTATACTGCTGGGACAGGCGCAACAATTAATGCACAACCAACAAAAACACATGGATCGTTTGATAAATGGTGCTTGGATGCCGGATTAACGAACTGTGCCACGACGCAAACAATCGCAACAACAGACACAGGCGACAAAACATACTATGCCAAATTTACATGCGACACCGGGTATACCCTTAACCCAGGCGCAAATAATATAGATCTTATAACATTGATTGGACAACCAGAAGATGCAGATATGATATATATTGATCCAGATGGTGCAGCCTCTGGAAATGCAGAAAGATATGGATTAACAGAAAATGGGGAATTTGCAGTGGATTATGGAGCCGGGGGTATAATTATGGGGGTGGCACAATGCAGTTCACAACAAGGTTATAGAAATACTGTTAATAATATTAATTCTGGCGACTGGAACAATCCAACAACACTTGCAACCTTGCCGGATAATAACGGTGATTATTGTTATTGTAGATTAACAGGTTATAGGCCATATGGTGATAATAATATACAAAAAATTTCTACACCATGGGTTGTACATAGTCCTTTGGTATATAATAATGTTAGTTATTGTATGTCTGATTGTGCTGATCAGTGTACTGATGCTTTGGGTGCCACTGGTGCTTTTGGTAATTCTGCCCGCACAGCGATGTTTGGATCATTGTATTCTGCATCTGCATCGTCTTGCGCTATAAATACTTACACAATTACATATCACAATATGGAAAATGCGACGAATTTTGAAGAAGCACCGGAATCTTACACGGTTGAAAGTGATGATATTATGTTGGGTAATGCAACAAAGGATAGTTATACATTTGGTGGTTGGTTTGATAATGAAAACCTGGAAGGCGAACCAATCGAAGAAATTCCACATGGTTCGACTGGTGATAAAAACCTGTATGCGGCCTGGAGTGCAGATGATTATGATATTATTTACATGGACGGCGGGGTTGCAATGTCTGGGATAATACCTGCGGGATATACTTATGGTGTTGGTGCAACAATCGACGCAACACCAACAAAAGAACATGGATCATTTGATAAATGGTGCTTGGATGCCGGATTAACAAACTGTGCCACAACACAAACAATCGCAACAACAGACACAGGCGACAAAACATACTATGCCAAGTTCACATGTGATACAGGCTATACCCTTAACCCAGGATCTGCTGTAGATTTGGCAACAATAATCGGAAATGAAGCAGGCGAAAGCCGAGCCTATATAAATATTAATGAGTCTCGTTTCAATGAAAGCGGAGCAAGCTATGGACAAAGTTTCTATGGTTTAACAACAGATGATGCAAATGCATTCGCGATAAATTATGGCGATCGTGGTATAGTTCATGGGCATGGTGCATGCAGTACAACACCAGGAACAGCAAATTTTGACGGTGCAAATTCTACATTTACAACAGCATCTTCGATAACAGACCAACCAAATCAAGCTGGTGCAGAATATTGCTGGTGTCATATTGATGGATATACACCAAATGGTGGTAACAAACAAAGCATATCTTCTTCCTGGTTATACTTTGATAACGCTAACGCAGACGTAACAACATGCACATCAGTCTGTGCTGGCCTGTGTATGGATGGTATAGACGGTTCAATGAGCACAACAGGTGGTGTAATGGCCTTCCGTGATGCATTGTTTGCTTCTGTTGATGATGCATTGTCAGGAACAGCATCGTCTTGCGCTATAAATACATACACAATTACGTATAATTTGAACGGTGGCACGAATTTTGCCAATGCACCGACAGAGTATACTGTCACAACACCAACAATCAATCTGGGGACGCCTACGCGCGCAGGATACATATTTAATGGTTGGTATACAGAAGCCGGTTTCCAAAATCGAATAACACAAATTGCAACTGGTTCAACCGGTAACAAAGATTTATATGCCAAATGGACACAATGTGTTTGTACGGCCGGAACAGGTGTTGTTGCCAATTCTTGCACGGTCAGTGTTTCAAATAACCAATGCGTATATTCGTTCTCTTGCAATCGTGGTTATGCTAATGCCTCTCAGACTGTGACAACAAGTTCAACATCTTATACCGCATCTTGCACCGCATGTCAGGCCGGAATGTTCGCTGGTGAAACAGGTATGACGGAATGCCTGGTCTGCCCAGATGATTCTTATTCTTTGACCAGTGCCGCAACAGCCTGCACACCGTGTTTGGAAAATTACCTGGCACGTGGTGACACCAGAACATATCACGACCAAATTACCGACTGTAAGATAGATTGTGGTGGTGGTTATTATATCGACAATGCAAATGATACAGAATGTACACCTGCTGGGGCGAATAATTGGGTGCCTCAGGCTATTGTTGAACAAGGTGGTGTCGGCCCACGTCCAACTGCTTGTACAAACGGCGAAATGACAATTGGTTATGGTGCTGGCGCGGACGAAGAAGCAGATTGCGGACGTAAATTGCATATTGGAAATCAGGTTGTGTGGTTAAAGAAAACAAAACATGCTACGCCATCCGTCGCTGTCAGATATAATAATGGTAGCCTGAATCGAGTTTACTATGGCCGTATGTCGCGCGCTGCATACCCAATGAATGCCGGGGAAGGGGACTTCTTTAAAACAAGATACAATAATCGCGATTGGTATATCCACGACGATGCAGCAGAAGCAAAAATATATGATGTGGTATTTAAATTGACCAATAATATTCCTTTGGGAACGAAAAAATACGGTTATATATCCAATGATGGGGCATCTTCAAGTGCTACTTCAACATACAATTTGGTTAACAATGGGACTTGGGGCGCAAATTATGAATATGGTATCTTAATTGGCGAATCCAGTTGTTCGGCAACATCTGGAACAAATAACACTGCATACCCAGATTTAGTCACATATCGTGACAGTGTTGGTTCAAATTGTTATTGTAGATTAAATAAAGTAGGCGATATACGTGTTGTATTGAATTGGGTGAAATTGGATTCAAGTAATATAACAGATCCTGGAACATGTGCTAACAAGTGTGCCAGTGCATGTGTAAAAGAAGCCGTTAAAACAGCAGCCACCGATTTCAGAAGGGCGTTATTTAGTGGTGTAGAACAACAGCAAGAAGAAACTTGTGATTCTTGCTTGCCAGGAACAGGTGCACATTGTGAATTAACAGACAATGTAAATTGTGTATATGACACGTATTGTTTGCCTGGATATCATGGTTTGACAGGGGACGGGACTTCGACGCCATCATGTACAGGAAATACTTATTCTGTCGTATTTGATGCTAATGGTGGAACTGGAACAATGTCAAATGTGACATATACATATGGTAATTATTATAATTTGCCGTCTAATGGGTTCAGTAAAAGCGGTCACACGTTTGCTGGTTGGGCGACAACAGCCAATGCAACAACTTTGAATTATACAAATGGTGCCCAAGTTATCAATTTAGTCACAACAAATAATGGTAGTATAACATTATATGCTGTTTGGAGTTCAAATGATGCCCCTGTAAATAATTCTGATTATGATGCTTCAATCGCAGGCTCTAAGCGCGGATTTTTATCAAATGATGGAAGTTCAAAGAGTTCTGCTTCCACATATGGCCTGACTGTTAATGGAACATGGGGTGTGACTTTCAGTTATGGTATAGCTAAGGGTGAATCAGCGTGTAATGCGACAACAGGTATAGCAAATACGGCTAACAGTTCGATTGTGACAAGCACAACTGATAACAGTGGTACAAATTGCTGGTGCCGTTTGAAATCTGTGGGCAGTACCTCAGAGATCAGCCAATGGGTTTTCTATAATACAAAATCTGATTGTCAAAAGAATTGTGCAAAATACTGTGCTGACAGCATGAAAGATACACGTGCTTTCCGTACAGCGATATACGGATCGTTATAAAGTAAAATGTTATTGATAGTAAAATAAAAACCGGTACTAAACCGGTTTTTATTATTTGATTTTTTGTAATTTTTTTGACCGCATATACGCCAATAAATTGGATGATGTATTGTCATATAATTTATGAAAATGTTTACGGCATACAGATTTATATTGTGATGCGCCAACTTCCACCTGAGCACCATCACGAATAATGTTACCGTTTTCATCGAATCTGATATGATGCGAAGCCATTGATGAACAACGTGGCATTTCACAAACTGTTTCCAACGGGTGTATTTCGTCTGCTTCCGCCCATAATTTAGCAGATGTAGGAAATAAATCGCCATTACTGTCCACCTTAAGTCCATAGCAGAATATAGTGATCTTAGTGGTGTCTGCAATCTGAACCAGTTTATCAATATCATGTGGTGAAAAGAATTGTACTTCGTCAACCAATATAAACTGAGTGCCAGGTTTTGGTTTATAGTTTTTAAGATTTTTTAATGCGCGTGCTTTTGTTATGACACCAACGCGTGAAACAATGTCATTGGCAGAATCGCGGTTATCTGTTTTGTGTTTTATGGCTTCCCATTTGTTTGCTGTGCGATTAAAATTAAACGCGTTAATCCCCAGCAGAGCAGATTTAGAAGAAGACATTACGCCATAATAAAAATGTAATTTTGCCATGTTGTCCGTCCTTTCGTTATCTCTCTGTTTTCCCTTTGTGTGAATATAAGCAAATTTGGACGGGGTGGGTCAAGTAAAGATTTATTTTTTATGAAATTTTACGGCAAAACTACCGTTATTTAAAGGACGAAAAGAAACAATGCGTGGGCTTAAAACACTGTCTGTCGCCCATTGTTGAAATTTGTTTTTCAATATGCCACTGGCACCGGTAATAACTGTTGCATTGCGTATGCCAGATGCTGCGATTTGTGACAGCATTTGCCAGGCTTCTTCTTCTGTATGATTATGAAAGTCTATAACAACATTTTCTTTAATTGGTGCGCAGGGTTGTGGTATGCGGGTTGATAAATGTAATTCTTTTCGAACAGATTTTTTCGTATTAACATCATCGGGGATAAAACCATCCCCGATCATATTTGCAATATCAAAATCGTTTAATTGTTTCATTATTCTGCCAATGTTCCAACAGACATTGTTATACGTCTGATACCGGAACTGATAGATTTTTCTTTGTTGATTCTTGCTTTGATAATTTCGCCAGTGTGATAAATATGTGTTCCACCACATAATTCACACGATACATCGCCCGCAGTAATTACACGAACTGTATCGCCATATTTTTCGCCGAACAATGCCATAGCACCGCGTTTTTTCGCAGATTCAATGTCCATTTCTTCGTGTTTTACTGGCAAATCAGCATTTATCCATTGGTTAACCAAATCTTCAACGGCTTGCTTTTCTTCGGCTGTCATTGCACGGCCAAAAGAAAAGTCAAAACGCACAGAATCTGGTGCAACCTTGGAACCGCGTTGTTCTACATCTTCATTTAATACATGACGCAGGGCTGCTTGTAATAAATGTGTTGCTGTATGTGCACGTGCAGTTTGTTGACGAATGTTTTGATTGATTTCTGGCATAACTTCATCGCCAACATTGATTGATGCAGTTAAAGTTCCTTTGTGAACAACCACATTTCCAACACGATTTGTTTCGGATACATTCATAACAACTTCGTCCCCAATTTTGAACACGCCGCTGTCGCCAACTTGACCACCCTGAGTGCCATAGAATGGTGTGTGATCCAAAGCAATTTCTACTTCGTCATTCGCGTTTGCAGATTGAACAAATTCTTCTCCGCGTAAAATAGCCAAAACTTTTGCAGGTGTAGCGGTTTTTGTTTCATATTTTTCGGAATCTTTTGTGTCTGGCAAATCTGTTTGAGATTCCCAGAAAATTTTTGTTCCACGGGTATCTGCACGTGAACGTTCTTTTTGTTCTTTCATACATTTTTCAAACGCTTCAACATCCACAGCGATATTTTTATCGCGCAAAATCATTTGTGTTAAATCAAGTGGAAATCCATAAGTATCAAATAATTTGAATGCGATATCGCCAGGCAATGCATTATTATTGACCTTTGGTAATTCTGTTTCCAACAACTTCATACCATTTTGCAACATATCAGCAAATGAATTTTCTTCGTTTTTAATGATTTCAACAACATGTGCTTCTTGTGTTTTTAATTCAGGATAAGCATCACCCATTTCTTTTACCAATGCGGGATACAAAGCAGAAAGCAGAGCACCACGATGACCCAACATTTGTCCATGACGCATTGCACGACGCAATATACGACGAATTACATAACCGCGATCAGCATTGCTTGGGATGACACCGTCTGCAATTGCAAAACCAACTGAACGTAAATGGTCAGTGATAACTTTGAAACTCGATTTGTTTTCTTCTGTTTCTGCAACACCAGTTAAATCAGAAACAGCATGTTTAAGATTAACAAACAAATCAGTATCATAATTATCTAATTTATTTTGCATAATAGATGCGAATCTTTCAAGACCGGCCCCTGTATCAACATTTTGTTTTGGTAATGGGGTTAATACACCGTTTGCATCACGATCATATTGCATAAATACATCGTTCCAAATTTCTACAAAACGACCGCCGTCTTCGTCTGCACTGCCTGGCAGACCACCTGGAACATCGGGGCCAAAATCATAATGCATTTCTGTACATGGGCCACACGGACCAGTTTCGCCCGCAGACCACCAATTATCTTTATCAAGACGGATTGCGTCTTTACCAGTGATCTTTTTCCAAATGGCGGTTGCTTCATCATCACTTATGTGTGTTGTCACAACAATTCTGTTTGGATCAAGACCGAATACTTTTGTTAATAATTCCCATGACATTTCAATCGCGCCTTCTTTGAAGTAATCGCCAAAGGACCAATTACCCATCATTTCAAAGAAAGTATGATGACGACCATCAAAACCAACATCTTCCAAATCGTTGTGTTTACCACCAGCGCGAATACATTTTTGAACATCAGCAACACGTGGTGCAAATGCTGGTTCTGTTCCTTGTAAAATTCCTTTCCATGGAACCATACCTGCAACAGTAAACAACAATGTCGGATCGTTTGGTATAAGTGATGCAGATGGAACAATTTTATGTCCATGTGATTCAAAATAATCTAAAAATAATTTACGTATTTCATTATATGTCATGGTTTTTTATCCTTTTGTCGTCCAATGATAAAATTAATATGTTAAATATTCAATCATAAAATTGCATAAAGGGTATATTTTATGATATAATAATTAGTATGAATAAAAAACCAGGTTTGCTTTTTACAGTATGTTTATTGGCTATCATAGTGTTGGCAGTGTCTTTTAATATGGATTTCGGTGGCAACGCACCGATTCATCTTCAGCCGGGTGTTGATCCAGATAAAGTTTTATATGTGTGTCCTGTTGATGCCAAGGGTGCACTGTTTCAATTTTCAACAGCTTTGCAAGCTGTTGGTAAATACGCTTATTTATTGTTTGCATTTATGGTTTTGGTATTAGTGTTCAGTTGGGGTTGGGCGCTTTATCAAAATTTATTAAAGGACAAATTCAGTGCTGACGTATATAAAAACCCGTGGGATTTGACCAAGGTTGTATTTTGGATGGCTGTTATATTCTATGTTTTAATTATGACACCAGATCATTTCAGAAGGGTAGAAGTGCGCGGACATGGTACAAATTGGGTGCTTTGCGATAATACATCAGATGGCGCAAAGGCTATTTTGCCGAAGAATGTAAGTCTGCCTGAAAAATAATTTTTTGTCAAGTTTCAAGTTTTTTGCGCCTTTGAAAGATTTATCTTGACTTAAACCCCAGTTTTCTCTACGATTCGGGTAAGCAGTGGAGGCAATGTCTTTGGAGACTAACATTTACAAAGATATTGTTCCAAGGGCATTGCCTTTGAAAACTGTCGGACAACCTTAAAAAACTCTATATGAAAGGAGATACATATGAACAAACAAGAATTGATTGAAGCAATTGCAAACGAAGTTGAAGTTACAAAAGCAACTGCAGCTGGTTGTTTGGATGCATTTATCAACACAGTTACAAAAGTATTGAAGAAAAAAGGCGAAGTTCGCTTGGTTGGCTTTGGTACATTTACAACTGCAAAACGTAAAGCAACAACAGGTCGTAACCCACAAACAGGTGCACCAATTAAAATTGCTGCTTCTACACAACCAAAATTCCGTCCAGGCAAATCCTTGAAGGAAGCTTTGAACTAATTGTAGTTTGTTTACAAAAGGTTAGAAAACATCCGCAAATTTGTGGATGTTTTTTTTGGAAAAATTTCCACTGGAATTTATTATTTTTAATTGCTAGTATTCGTGTGTACAAATAAAACAAAAGGAAGGATACAATGCCAGCAAAAAAAACAGTAAAAAAATCAACAGCTAAAAAACCAGTTGTCAAAGCGGCTCCTGTTATGGAACACAAATGTGAATGCGGTGAAAATTGCAAATGCCATTGCCATGGAAAAGCACATTGGGTAAAACATATAATTGTTTGGGCAATTATATTTGCTTTGGGTATGGCTTGCGGCAAAATGTTGCCATGCGGTCATCATCATAAAAAAATGCAAAAATCACATCCTGTGTTCGTAAATGGTTGTTTGGATGTTCAATCTGTTACAAATAAAAGATTGCAAGAAAAATTGGCAACAGCAGATGCAGATAGCAATGAATGTATTTCTGTTGAAGAATACAGAGCTGCCAGAAAAGAATTGTTTCCTATGAACAAAGGTGTTCGTGGATCAAAAGGACCAAAATCTCCAATGGGGCCAATGGCACCAAAAGCTAAATAATTGAAGCACTAAAAAAAGCCCCCACAATTTGCGGGGGCTTTTTTCTTAACCTTTCATAATTCTGGATTTGTTTCTTTCCCATTCACGTTGTTTGATCGTTTCGCGTTTATCAACTTTGTTTTTACCATAACCAATACCTAATAAAACTTTTAATTTGCCGCGATTATTGAAATACAATTTCAATGGGACAATGGTTGCGCCTTTTTCTTGTAATTTGCCAATCATACGATTGATTTGATTGCGGTGTAATAATAATTGGCGCTGGCGTCTTTCATCAAAATTAACAACACGATTGGCAGTCGGTAATTTTTGAATTTCTACGCCCGCCAGAAATAAATTATCACCGCGTCTTTGAACAAAACCATCAACGATAGTTACCAACCCGTAACGCACAGACTTTATTTCTGCACCAGTCAATGAAATACCAGCTTCAATAGTGTCTTCTATTGAATAAGCAAATCGCGCTTTGCGATTTTCATTAACCATTCCAGATTTTATAATTTGACGTGGCATTTCGAATATAACCTTTGTGTGTTTTCAAACAGTATAGTTTCCAAATCTTCAATTTGCAAATTTTTGATTTGTGCCAAAACTTTCGCAGTTTCAATTACCATTGCTGGTTCGCATGTTTTTCCACGATATGGTATTGGTGCGCAATAGGGTGCGTCTGTTTCAATAACAATTCTGTCGTTCGGAATTTTGGCGAAAGTTTCGCGAATGGATTCGCTGTTTTTAAATGTTAAAATACCACTGGCTGAAAAATAGAAACCTCTATCTAACATAGTTTTCGCTAAATTCCAAGACGATGTAAAACAATGCATAACACCATTATATTTATCGGTTAAAATATTCGCAGTATCTTCTTCTGCTTCGCGTGTATGAATTGCAACAGGCAGATTGTGTTTATATGCAATATTCAACTGTTTTTCGAATAATTCAATTTGTTGTGTACGTGTTTGTGGATTGTAATGATAATCTAAGCCAATTTCACCAACGCCGATAACCAGTGGATTATTCAATATTTCATCAGTTAAATATTCGTTTGGGTTGTAATTGATATAATCGGGATGAATGCCAGTTGTTACAAAAATGTTTTTATGGTTTTTGGCTATGTTTAAAGCCGGCTTAATATCATTTGGATCCGCGGTCGCACAAATAATTGCACCAATGTTTGCATTGTTAGCGCGTTTAATAACATCGTCAACGCCGCCTTCGTATTCGTCTGTTAAATGGCAATGAGTATCTATAAACATTTTTTTATTTCGTTTATTATTTTGAATATTGTTATATCTGCTTTCAGATTCAATCTGTTGATATCAGATATTGCCTGATTTGCAGATGGATATATGTCCGCTAAATTTAACGACGCGATCGCGTCCAGCACAATTCCATAAAGGGCAGGCGATGTCGCGATCTTTGCAGCCACATCCATTATATCGGATGCATTTGAATGTTTGTTTTGCAAAACATTTAATAATTCTTCATAAATTATATCGCCACCAGAAGCTTTTAAATTTGCAATTTTACCAAAACTGCCATTTGATAATTTCAATATTTCAGAACTGATTTCAGTATCTGGCATAAAGCGCACACATAATTCACGCAATTCAGATATTGTTAACGGGTGCATCTTTTCAACGCGCGCACGTGAACGAACAGTTGGTAAAACATTGGATAATTGATGTGTGACCAGTAAAAACAATGTTTGCTGTGGTGGCTCTTCCAATAATTTTAAAATGGCATTTTCAGCGGCCACAGTTAATTCGTCAACTGCATCAATTAAAACAACGCGCCATTTTCCAGACATGGAAGACATCTGCATGCGTTCGATCATGTTACGGACAGTGTTAACAGATATTAATTTTGCGTCTGGTTTTAAATTGCCACGATCATCAAGATTATGTGCTAAATCAATGATAAAGAAATCGCCTACATTACCGTAAACTTGTTTTGCGATTTTATAAGCCAAAGTTGCTTTGCCAATTCCTCGTGGGCCGCATAACATCCATACCGGATGAATAGGGTGATTTTCACGATCGTCCCATGCGTCCATAAATGTTTTCAAGGTGTCTTTATGGCCAATTAAACAATCGTTGTCCATTGGATCAGGAAATTCAAACAAAACTTCTTTTTTCTTTGTTGCCATATTACTTGCCCCCAAACATCACAACTATATTTTTTATTATACGACCTAAAAATTGTATTTTTCTAACCTTGTTTTTAGCGACCAATGGTATGCGTTTAATTATATCGCCATTTTTTTCTATAACAACTTCGCCAATTTTTTGCCCCTTTTTTATTGGTGCACTAACAGGTTCGTCAAATCGCGCCAAAACACGTATATTTTTTAATGTTTCGTTTTTTTGCAGGGTGACCGCCACATTTTTATCAACAGTCGCTTCTACGGTCGATTTTGCACCATACCATACGGGTATTTGTGTTAATACATCCCCAGCATGATAAAAAACTTTTGTTTGTGTTGTTTTATAACCATGATTTAACAATTTTTTCATTTCTTCAGCCAGCGCATCATGACCACGACCATGGAATCCGTTTATAACACCAATTAATCTGCGTCCGCCAACTTTAGAACTTGCCACCATGCCATACCCGCCGTCGTCTGTATGACCTGTTTTTAAACCGTCAGCACCGGGCATAGAAAATAATAATTTGTTGTAATTTAATGTGTGCGTGCGTGTCCAATCTTGACACCAGTCTGTTTTAGAATCCGTAAATTCAAAGCGTTTTGTTGCAAACATTGGGTATATGTCGGGATATTCATCGATTATATACTTGGCCAATGTACCCAATTCGTGCGATGTCATTAAATTATTGTTGTGGGGCAAACCGCTTGCATTTCCGAATGTAGATTTTTCCATGCCAATTTCGCGAGCTTTTTTTGTCATTAAATCGGTAAATTTATTTTCGTCTTTTGCGAAATGTTCGGCAACAACCACAGAAGCATCGCCTGCGGATAAAACGATGATTCCCAAAATAGCATCACGAACAGTTATTTTTTGACCATTGACCAAACAAAGTTTGCTGGCAGGATACCATAATTTGTTTTTGTAATCTGCGTTTTCTGATGCTACTAATAAATCGTCCATTTTTAAATCGCCTGATTTAATCGCATCAAACAAAACTGTCAAAGTCATTAATTTCAACATCGAAGATGGTGGCATCAATTTGTCTGCGTTCTTAGAGATAATTTCTTCGCCACTATCATAATCTAATAAATATACAGATTTTGCGTTCGTCTGAAAATCTGCCGCATTTGCGACATAAGTTATAAAGCATAGGTATAAAATCAGGAACTTTTTCATCATCTTGCGCCAATGATAGCAATAATAATGTGCTTTTCCAATGTTTTTTTAATAAAAAATACGCGGTATTTAACCGCGTATCAGGTGGTTGTACAGTATATTATCGAACGTTTTGGCGTGCCGGTATAACATAAGTTGTATCAGCATAAGCCATCGCTGCATAGATTTCTGTAACGAAGTTCGGATGAACAGCAGCATGTTCTTGTAATATTTGTATAATTTCTTTTTGTGCTGCCTGCATAGCGATAACTGCATCAGGTGTGGAACGATAAACGTATTGTTGTACCCGTGTTATTATATTAAGTACACGTTTTTGTTCTTCTGGACGCAGACTATTAGAAATCATAGTTGTAATACTTTTTAAAGCTTGTTGGTTTGTTAATACAGAATCAAAATCTTTCAATTCAGGATGTTCTTGCATAATTTGTTTGATATATTTACGTGCAGTTTTTGATGCAAATTTATTGCTTGATTTATAAGAATCAATCAATGGTAATATCAGCAGGGCAAGTCCCCCGAATACAACTGCTGTCATAAAAACATCTTGTGCTCTGACTTCTTTGTTGTCTTTTATTTCTTGTGCGCCGGCATAGAAAATAACACCTGTCATTGCAGTAATAACTGTGCCAGCAGTTAAAAATGTTGGCAAAAGATGTTTGAGAAGAATTTTATTTGCTTTCATTTGTATGCTCTTTTTTATATATGGATAATTTTAAGACTGTATTTATAGTTTGTCAATAAATATTTGACAATTTAACATTTTGTATTATAGTCTTGTTAAAATGATTCATAAAATGTACAGGAAAAATAAATGAAAACCCTAGATAAAGTAAATGTTGCTAAATATTTATTTTTAATAACATCATTGTTGCCAGTTGCAAAAAATGCACAAGCGCGCACTAAAAATTCAGAAGTTTTACCAAGCAAAGGTGAATATACTTTGGTATTCAGTGCAGGTTTTGAACATATGTTGCCTTCACGTATTATTGAATCTCAAATAAAAGCCAAAGATTTGGAAGGGTTTGGCCCCGGATGTTTTGTGGAAGCAGGCTTTGCAAATTGGTCTGGCAAACACGGTCATTCGAATTATGAAACACATATCGGTTTTACAGGCCGTTTCGATTATCACAACTTTTATTCGCGTGCATACAGTATTAAAGACGCGTTAAATGCGAAATATCGTGCTGGTCAAACAGGACCATATGTGGACCCAAACGATTTTTGTGGTGCACATGTCCAAGATTTTATAAACACATTAAATGTTAATACTGGTTTTGGATGGGCTGGTTTTATTTTTGATGTAAATGCTGGTGTTGGTATGCATTTTGATAACCGTGGTAATTGGGGCCCAGTTGTGGCGTTTGGTGGCGGTTTTGGATATAGATTTGATGAAAACTTTAAATTGGATGCGAAGTGGCGTTTGAATTTATTCCCATATGAAAATTTGAACAAACCATATTCTTCAACTAACCCAGGGTTGTGTAACAGCATAGAACTTGGTTTGACTTACAAATTAAAAGCATTCCAAAAAGATACACAGAAACATCATAATGGTAAGCACCGTTAAAAAAAACGCCCGTTTGGGCGTTTTTTAGTAAATACAAAAATTATTTTTCAGTGCTGTCCACAGCCAATTTTGGAAACAGTATAGATGCTTCTTTGATTTGAACACCGGCTTGTAATTTAGCAGGCACTACATTTACAACCGTTATGTCTGCCTGGTCAATTTGCAAAGTATCCAGTATTTTCTTTGCTGTATTTGGTGCAATAGGGTACAAAGCAATTGCAATTATGCGTAAACTGTCCATCAATGTGTATAAACAAGAATCTAATTCATCCTGTGTTTCTGGCAAACGTTTTGCCATTGACCATGGTTCTTTGCGACTTACATAAGAGTTAACTTCAGAACAAGCCTGTAATAACGCATTGGACAAAGCGCTTATTTCTGCGAAATTCGTTACAGATTTTAATGCGCTGCTCAAAGAATTGCTTATTTGTGTAAGCAATTGAGAATCTTCGTCTGTTAATTTTGCATCTGGAACAACATTTGATTTGTATTTTTCCAACAATTTACAAGAACGCATATGCAAATTACCGATATTGTTCGCCATCAACTGATAAAATTCAGTAATATTTCTTTCTGATACGGCAATATCTCTGTCGCTTACATTTGTTGACATAAACATACGTAACGCGTCAGTGCCGACAGTATTGATAACCTTTACAGGATCGACAACATTGCCAATAGATTTTGACATTTTTATCCCAGATTCTCCGGTCAAAAAGCCATGAACCAAAACTTTATGAACAGGTTCCAATCCCATCGCCTTTAACATTATTGGCCAATAGATACAGTGTGGTTTTATAATATCTTTACCCATCAAATGGACAGAATTTGCCCATAATTGATCTTTGTTCGGTTTTTCATAAATACTGGAAACATAGTTGACCAGCGCATCAAACCAAATATAAGTCACATATTTGTCATCAAAAGGTAATGGAACACCCATTTTTACGCGGGATACAGGACGTGAAATACACAAATCTTCCAATGGTTCCTTTAACATATTCAAAATTTCTGTTGCGAAATATTTAGGTTGAATCCATTCTGGATTATTTTTGATATGTTCAACCAACCAATCGCGGAAAGGTTCTAAACGGAAAAAATAATTCTCTTCTTCAACAACAATAGGTTTTTTCTGGTGATCAGGGCAGTTCCCATGTTCGTCTAAATCTGATTCACGTTTGAACATTTCACAGCCTTCACAATAAAGGCCAGAATATTTTTTCTTTACGATATATCCGCTTTCATAAATCTTTTGCAAGAATTCTTGAACAACTTTGATATGTTTATCAGCGGTGGTTCGTACAAAGAAATCGTATTGTATATCCAAACTGTCGAACAAAGATTTGAAAACGTCTGCTTTGTTATCCAGAAATTCTTGTTCGGAAAGACCACTTTTTTCAATGGCAGCCTGGATTTTTTGACCATGTTCATCAACGCCAGTTGTATAAAAAGTATCTTCGCCATTCATATTAGCGACACGTTTCAAAACATCACCAAGAATAGTGGTATAAGCATGACCAATATGAGGATCGCCGTTTGGATAATAAATAGGGGTTGTTACGTATTTCATCTGTGCCTCCCCAGAATAATATCTGGCGGAGACGAAGGGATTCGAACCCTTGATACCCTTGCGAGTATACCACATTTCCAATGTGGCGCACTAGACCAACTATGCGACGTCTCCGGATTGTGTGTGTTTTTATTATTCTTCGCCTTCTGATGCATCTGGTGTATCGTCTTCTTCGACGACATTATCCGTTGGTTGTGCATCATCCATCAAAGAATTTTCCAATTCTGCGTCAATTTCGCGCAACATTGGATCTTCACTTGCGATTTCCAATGAAGCATCTTCTTCGATAGCAGCGGGTGCATCTTTGTAAGATTGAACGAATTCATGGCGAACATCTGCAACATCCAATTTACCGCTTGCAATTTCGCGCAAAGCAACAACAGTCAATTTATCATCATTCTTTTCGACAACAGCTTCTGCGCCACCGTTAAGATCACGAACGCGTTGTGAAGCCAGCATTCCCAATTCATAGCGGCTGTCTACAAAAGGTAAAGTGTCAGAATTTGTTACACGTGCCATAATTAAATCCTTTGTTGAAATCATTTTTGTCAGCGTTTATAATGCCTTATGAAGTGTGAAAAATCAAGAAAAAAATGAATATAAAAACATTATCTTTTGGATGCCGTCTTAATGCGCTTGAATGTGAAAAGATATCCGCAATGTTATCGGGCGTGATTGATACGGCAATATTGGTAAATACTTGTTCTGTCACAGGCGAAGCAGAACGTCAATGCGCCCAAACTGTGCGCCGTTTATCGCGTGAAAATCCCAATGCTGTTATTTTCGTAACTGGATGTGGTGCAACACGTAATCCAAAACTGTTTGCCGATATACCACATGCCTTTGTTATTGATAATGCAGACAAAATGAATCTGCAATCATATATTGATGCGCTGAAAACGGCAGATTTTGATGTTGCAGAATCAAAAATAGATATTTTCAAATCGAACGAAGACAAATTGTCAAAGAAATTTATTCGTGTTCAAAACGGCTGTAACCACGATTGCACATATTGTGTAACACGCCTTTTGCGTGGGCCAAATGTATCTTATCCGTATGAAGAAATATTGGAAGACGCACGCGCAGCAATTGAAGCCGGTTTTTATGAACTGGTTTTGACAGGGGTTGATACTGCATCTTATCTGCGTCGTGATAATGAAAAATTGACTTTGTTGGCTGATGTTTGCAAAAAATTATTGGACGATGTCCCGGGAATGCAGCATTTACGCCTTTCGTCCATAGACCCCGCATCGCCAGAGGTCCCAAAGATTATCGAATTAATGAAAAACGATGCGCGCTTTATGCCACATTTGCACCTGTCTATGCAATCGGGATCTGATACAATTTTGAATTTAATGCGTCGCAGACACGATTCCAAGAAATTATTAGAACTGGTTAAATTGGCAGACGGTAAAATTTCATTCAGTGCCGATATAATCTGTGGTTTCCCGGGTGAAACAGAAGAATTATTTAACGAAACAGTTAATGTAATTCGTGAAATGAAATTGATAAATGTTCATGCCTTTCCTTTTTCCCCACGTCCAGGTACAGTAGCAGCAGAACTGCCAAACCAAGTTAATCGTGCGGTATCAAAAAAACGTGTGAAAATATTGTATGATATAGTTGCGCAAAACAGGGCAGAATTTATGCAAAATCAAATCGGTAAAACAGTTTCTGTCTTGGTCGAAGAAAATAATACAGGTCGCACTCCTGATGATTTAGGTATAAAAATAGACGGCACACCAATTTCAAACAAAACAATATGTAATGTGAAAATTACAGGTATGGAGAACGATACATTTACTGGTTTACGCGTTTAAGCCGGCGACAAAGCCGCTGCTGAATGCCCATTGTAAATTATATCCACCCAAATCCCCAGTTATATCAAGGACTTCACCGGCGAAATAGAGCCCATTACAAAGCGATGATTCCATTGTTTTTGATGAAATTTTATCTGTTGAAATACCGCCAGCGGTCACTTCTGCGCTTTGCAGGCCGATTGTGGACGCATCATCAATTTCAAAACTGTTAATTTTATTGGCAATTTGTTTTAATTCTGTGTCTTTAAAATCTGCAATATTACGGGGATCTGTACACAAAAAGTGTGCCAATTTATTAGGAATAAATTCTGATAAAGTGTTCGCAACCGTCTTTTTCCCATTTTTTTGTTTGGCAGATTTTAAAAATTCAAATATATCGGTGTTTGGTGCAAAATTTATAGCCATTTTCGGTGTTCCAAACAAAGACGCACGATATACAACAGGTCCACCAATTCCAAAGTGTGTGAATAATAAATCACCATTTAATTTGGTTTTGTTTATTGTAATTTGCGCTGGTAATGAAATGCCGGCCAAATCGGACGAAAAACTTTTGGTTTTTAACGCGCAAAGGGCGGGACGAATTGGTTCGATTTTATGCCCAAATTGTTTTGCAATTACATGCCCGATATTTGACACACCCAAATGGGCATAAGACAAACCGCCTGTCGCAATAATAACAGATTTGGCCTGGTATTCGCCGGTGTTTGTTTTGATAATAAATGTATCGTCTGATTTATTAACGCCGTCCACAGTGGTGTTATATTTGATTCCTGTGCTACCAATATCAGATATTAACGCATTCACTATATCATTTGCATCATTTTTACAGAAATATCGTCCAGGTTCTTTTTCGGTAAATTCAATATTATGCGATTTAACCCAATTCAAAGTATCAATTGGTGTCCATTGTGCCAACGGCGACACAACAAAACGTGGATTTTTCCCAAAATAATGTGTGTAATCTGCATAAGTGTTGGTAAAATTACATTTTCCACCACCAGAAACAGCGACTTTGCGCGCCGGTTCGTTGCCCATATCGATAATCAATACGGACTTTTTGCGTTCGTGCAACTGTGCCGCCGCCATTAAACCGGCAGCCCCCGCACCGATAATAATCACATCATAATTTTTCATATAACAATTCTATCGCAAACATTGTTTTTTTCAAATAAAAAAGCCGTCACAAAGACGGTTTTTTATTCTGTGGTGGTAAGTCAGGACTCGCTCGGCATAAATGCCTGTGCGTCAACCGTAACGATTTCGCTGCGCTGTGCTTGCAAAATCTACTTGTTGTCGAACCCGGGTTCTCGTCCGTTGAATTGATAAAAATAAAAAACCGTCATAATGACGGCCTTTTAATCTGTGGTGGGCTAAGTAGGACTCGAACCCACGACCAAAGCGTTATGAGCGCTCCGCTCTAACCAACTGAGCTATTAGCCCACAGCGAAACCTATTATATATTTTTTATTCAATCTTGCAAGATAAAAATGAACATATCTTGCTTTTTATGTCAATTTGTGCGAATATGCGGATATGGTTGAAATGGTGCCAATCTTGAACAAAGATCAAATGGATGCGTTTAATACAATTGAACGCACGCATTCTAATGTTTTAATCTTGGGTCAGGCTGGAACAGGAAAATCAACATTTGTGCAATATTTAAAGTCCGCATCCGCTAAACGTATAGTTTGTGCGTGTCCAACCGCTGTTTCTGCATTGAATATAGGTGGACAAACTATACATTCTCTTTTTCAAATTCAACCACGTGATTTTATTATGCCTGAATTATTGAAATTAAAGGCAAAACCGCGCAATATATTAAATGCAACAGATGTGTTAGTAATTGATGAAATATCAATGGTTGCGCCAGATTTGTTGGACGCAATTGATATTTTGGCACGTATGGCACGTCACAATAACGAACCTTTTGGTGGGATTCAGGTAGTTGCGATTGGAGATATGTTCCAATTACCGCCTGTTATAACGCGCGATGCGGAACAATATTACGAACAGGCTTATGAACATAAAAACGCGTATTTTTTTGATGCCAATGTCTACAAGCGTGCGAACTTTATAAAATATGATTTTAATATGGTTTATCGTCAAAATGATGATGAATTACTACAGAACTTGGTTCGTTTGCGTGATAATGATGCCGGTGCTTTGGCGTTTTTTAATCTGTGTCGCATAGAAGATGAAGCGTGCAGAAAAAATGCGGTTATAATTACACCGTTCCGCGCTGTTGCAGAACGTATAAACACCGAAAAACTGAACCAAATAAACGCACCAGAAGTGGCCTACAAAGGTGAAATTTCTGGGAGTTTTAATGAAAATGATGTCCCGGCCCCCATGGAATTAAAATTAAAGCAGGGTGCATTGGTGATGTTTGTGAAAAATGGTGATAAATGGCACAATGGATCTGTTGGGATTGTTGAACAATTAAATGCGCGTGAAATAATCGTTCAATTGCTGGACGATGATTGCAAAGATATAGTCGTTGTTAAACCTGAAAAATGGCAAAAAATAGAATATTCGCGTGATGAAAACGACAGGATAGTCGAAAATGAAATAGGTTCTTATAAACAATACCCGTTAATGTTGGGGTATGCAATGACGATACATAAATCACAAGGAAAAACATTATCCAAGGTTATAATTGACATTTCACGTGGTGCGTTTGCACATGGTCAAACTTATGTTGCGTTATCACGAACCAAAAGGGCAAATGATATGCATATTGTTAAACCATTAACATCACGTGATGTGATTTTTGATAAAAGAATTTTAGATTTTATAAGTGAATAAATTATATGTCTTTGGACATTAAAATCGCATCCACACCATCATAGTATTTTGGACGTAATCCTACCGGTAAAAAACCACAATTTTCATATAATTTTTTGCCGGCAACATTATTTGAAGCAACTTCTAAAAATAATTTTTTAACCCCTTGATTTTTAATGTTTTTTTCAATTATTCCAATCATAGCAGAAGCGATTCCTTGGCGGCGCATTTCGGGGTTAACACCAATTGTTATAATTTCGGCTTCATCAATCACAATTCTGTACACAATAAAACCATTTTGAGACATGATAATTTCGCATCCAGAATTCTTTAATTCACGAAAATCATCTGCCGACCAAGGTTTGTTCGGAAAACATTTTTTATGAAGATTTGCCAATTCATCAAACATGATTTTTAACGTGTTTTTGTATTGTTTGGCATACCGTTTTTTGCGATATAATTATTAAGCATTTTTTGATACATCCTTGCTACAAAACGTCTGTCAAAGAAAGATAATTGACACGGTGGCAATGAATATACATCGGCACCTCTAAGATTATATGTTATGCCAAAATTGGTATCTCCATAATAGTTTCTGTGCATTTCTATTGAAATAGAACCTTTGTTTTTAATTTCTACACTATGCATGCCCGTAGAATTGCCAACATCATAATGATAGGCATATTTGACATTATCTTTGTTTTTATTAATGTGGTTTAAAATAGCTATTTTATGAAAAATATTCATGATGTATCCTTTTTATTTTTCAGCATAACTTGGACGCAAATACATTGGAATTACAGGTTCTATTTTGTTGTCTTTAATTTTGTTTTCAACAATGTCTTTTGCACAAATTAAATTAAATGGTTTATGGCCAACTGTTGACGGGCATTTCATTTGTTCGACTTCTACTTCGTCAATTGTCATTGTGCATGGTTCGTGTTGTGGTGATGCGACAAAGAAATCGCCGCGACCGGAATCAATCGCAACAAATGCATCTGGATTTTCGTATAAATATAATTCAAATAAATTTACACCAACGACAGGTATGTTTAAACCGATAGCCAAACCCTTGGCATATGCGATTCCCATACGAATGCCGGTAAAACTTCCCGGGCCAACGATTACGCCAATCGCGGTTAAATCAGCCATTTGGACATTGTTTTGACTCATAAAATCGTTAACTGCAGTTGGTAATGCTATTGCCTGTTTTTCGGCATCAAAATGTGCGAATTTATCGTCCAATAATAAATCAATACCATTTGATGAAGAATTTATAACCAAAATCATAATAAAATCCTTATAAACGTGCGCTGAATCCGATTTTGTTAGACATATTTGCATTTTGATGTACGGACAACAATTCATCGATTTTATTGATTGTGAATTCTGTTTGGACATCAACCCCGTCGTTTTGCAATAAACTGCGACGAAGCAAGGCTTCTATTTCGCGTTGTAATTCACGCACACCTTGTTCAGATGTGTAATTGCGAATTATATGTGAAATTGCATCGTCTGAAATAACGATATTATCAATATTCCAACCAGTATCTTCCGCTGCGCGTTTTAACAAATGTTCACGAGCAATTTGAATCTTTTCGTTTTCGCTGTATCCTGGAATTTCAATGATTTCCATACGGTCTTTTAATGCAGACGACATATTCAAAGAATTTGAAGTCGCGATAAACAAAACATTTGATAAATCAAAATCTACTTCCAAATAATGATCGCGGAAAGATTTGTTTTGTTCTGGGTCTAATATTTCCAACAAAGCAGATTCTGGATCACCACGCCAATCACGTCCCATTTTATCTATTTCGTCCAACACAATCACAGGATTATTAGATTTACAACGTTTTAAAGCGTCCATAATGCGTCCGCATTGTGCGCCAATATATGTTTTCCTGTGTCCACGGAAATGTGCTTCGTCTGATATTCCACCCAAAGATATTCTGCAATATTTACGTGATAATGCATTTGCGATAGATTTACAAAGCGAAGTTTTACCAACACCTGGTGCACCAACAAAACACAAAATGCTGCCACGGTTTTTACCGGTCTTTTTCATAACGGCTATATGTTCCAAAATTCTTTCTTTTACTGATGTCATACCACTGTGTTCGGAATCTAAAACATCGCGTGCTGTTTTTAAATCAATTGGTGCGCTGTCAGATTTATCCCATGGCATAGCCAACAATTCATCCAAATAGGTTTTAAGTAATCCGCCTTCTTGGGACATTGGCGACATAGTGCGCATACGCTTGAATTCAGACATTGCTTTTTCTTTCGCTTCCGCTGGCATTGCTGAATTTTCAATTTTTTTACGCATACTGTTTGTATCTATTTCTTCGTCATCTTCACCCATTTCTTTTTGAATGGCGCGCATTTTTTCTTGCAATATAGCCTGTCTTTGACCGTTTTCCATTTGGTTTTGCACGCGACGATTTATATTTGCTTCAATTTTTTCTGTTTCAATAGACAGCATTAATTGTTCAAGCAATGCAACCAGTTTTTCGCGCCAAGTTTTCATTTTCAAAATTTCAACAGCAATTTCAGTATCGATATCTGCCATTTGAATAACGGTGTCTACAAATGCTGGCATAGGATAGTTCTGAACAATCGCATGGATTTTTTCCATTTTGAATTTATGGTGATTTGATAATATCTGCATTGCATCGCGTACCTTGTCACGCAGGGCAATTGTTTGTTCAAACGCAGAATCGTCCAGAATTTCAACTGGTGAAATATTTGCCGAAAAAATACCATCGATAATAATTATGTCGGATAAATTTACGACATTTGTTGTGCGAATTATCGCATGTATTGCACCATCTGGCATATGTAAGACCTGTGCGATTTCACCGATTGTTCCGGTGCCGAATATATCATCAATTGTCGAAGGATAAGACCAGCTGTGCTGTGGACACAAAATAAGTCTTTGATGATTCTTTGTTGCAGCTTCTATGCATGCAATTGACAACAGATTATCGACATACACCGGTACCGTCAGGCCCGGATGCACAACCAAATCACGAACTGGTAAAATGTATTCTTTCATAGCAAAATAAATATAGCCCATTTTATAGGATTTTCAAGATATAAAAAAATCCCCAGGAAAACCCAGGGATTAAAAGTTTATCGTTTTGTTTTTAGTGACGACGAAAACCATTACTGTGGCTTTGTGCGTTGTTGCTTGAACGTTTTGATAAATAACGTGCAGCAATCAAAACCAACCATTCAACAGACAACAATGCTAAACCAATAACTTTGTTTTGGCAGCCTTCCAAATGAGCTAATACATATACAAATTGTGCAATGTAAGAGATATACAAAACGCCAAAAACGCCTGTAAAGAATACTTTTTTAATTTTTCCAAACATTTTTTTTCCTTTTTATTTTATCAATAAATACCGGGTTTCTGGTGCCAGGTACCCGGCGACCCCGCAAAAGCTAAACGAAATATATCAACGATTGCCGACATATTTCAACGCCATATTAGGCAGCTATTGCAAGGCGAACGTTGTCGTTCGCAGCGATTCTATCGCCATTCAGTTTTTAGTTTGTTTTTAACGGAACAACCCGGATTCAATCGATTTGCCTTTATTTCGCCTGTCGAAACTATGTCAGCCCCGTAAAGAAATTGGTGGAGCTGTGGGGTACCGCCCCCCAGTCCAAAACGATTATTCCGCAACGAATTCAGAATCATCTCCGCTTGCGCGGCAATAAATATTATAAATATTCATAGTGGAAATTGCAAGTTTTTAAGTTATAATGGAACAAAAGGGTAAAAAATGAAGTTCTTAGACAAGGCAAAAATTTATATCAAAGCAGGCGATGGTGGCAACGGTGCCGCTTCGTTCAGACGCGAAAAATACATTGAATTCGGCGGACCAAATGGTGGCGATGGTGGACGTGGCGGTGATGTAGTTTTCCGCGCTGTTCCAAATGTTAATACTTTGATTGATTATCGTTATAAAACCAAATTTGTTGCACAACGTGGCCAAAATGGTATGGGAAAAATGCGTACAGGCTATTCTGGCGAAACATTATATCTGCCAGTACCAACAGGAACAGTTATTTTGTCTGAAAATGAAGAAATTGAATACGCAGACCTTAATCAAGATGGTATGGAATATCGTGCTGCGCGTGGTGGAAACGGTGGTTGGGGTAATTTACACTTTAAAAGTCCAACTAATCGTGCGCCGCGTCAGGCGAATGATGGATTGCCAGGTGAAGAACGCACAGTAATTTTGCGTTTGAAATTGATAGCAGATATTGGTTTGGTTGGTTTTCCAAATGCTGGTAAATCAACTTTGTTATCAGTTGTGACTGCTGCACGTCCAAAGATTGCGAATTACGCATTTACAACATTAAACCCACAACTGGGCGTTATGTATGCACACAATCGTGAATTTGTAATGGTTGACTTGCCTGGTTTGATTGAAGGGGCACATATGGGTGTAGGCCTTGGCGACAGATTTTTGGGACACGCTGAACGTACCAAATTGATTTTACATGTTATTGATGGTTCTGAATCTGATTGGGCAACGCGTTATAAAACAATAAGACACGAAATGGATTCATACGGTGGCGGTCTTTTAAACAAGCCAGAGATTGTAGTTATCAATAAAATAGACACATTATCCGAAGAAGAATTAAAAACGCGTCTGGACGAATTTAAGAAGTCTTTTGGACGTAAAAAGAAACCAACAATTTTAACCATCAGTGCGGCGGGACATATCGGGATAGAGAATCTGATAGATACAATTGAAAAACAAATGCTAGGGATGGAATAAATGAGTGATAATGGAATTTATGATAAACATATTAAAAAAATAATATCTTTAAATAAAAAGCGGGGTACATATTTTCCTGTTCAAAATCCAAAGCCAGAAAAACCATTGAACCCAATGTCTGATTTTTTGAAAGACAAAGATGGTATGCCTGTTCCAGAAGGGGAAGCCAGAATTACCAAAATGGCTTTATTTTCTGTTGGTGAAGTTAATGGTGTAAAGGCTGTTGCTGAAAATGGGAAACATATAAAATTAGGTGCGGCTGGTGCAAAACTGGAACAAGTCGACAGAATAAACGGCGTTTGGCATATTCAAAATAAATTTCCATATGAAATAACGCGTGTACGCAAGAGAGATATGGTTTTGTTGAAAAAACTTGATCGCGAAGAACATACTGGCTTTGAATTTTATACTGCTAAACATGTTGGATATAATTGTTTTGGTCCATTTGTTTCACAAGGTAACGGATACGATTACATAGTTGCAAAATGCAACACTGATCGCGGTCCTTTTTGGGGCTATGGCAAAACGATTGATGATGCACGTGCATATTTGTGTTTGAAATTATATGACGAATGTCAAGATGCTATACTTGGCATTTTGTGCAGCAAGACAAGAAACGACCAAAAATAAAACGCTTTGATTTTAACAGCGGAATCTGGTAAAATTAATGCGGCAACAAATGAAAAAGGAGAAATTATGTTATCTTTAAAAGGAACACAAACAGAAAAGAATTTATTGATTGCGTTTGCTGGTGAATCTCAGGCTCGTAATCGTTACACTTTCTTTGCTTCTCAGGCTAAAAAAGATGGTTATGAAGCAATTGGAAAAATCTTTTTAGAAACAGCAGAACAAGAAAAAGAACATGCTTCACGTTTGTTCAAATATTTGGAAGGTGGCGCATTGGAAATCACAGCTGCTTTTCCTGCTGGTAAAATAGGCGATACATTGGAAAATTTGAAAGCTGCCGCATATGGTGAACACGAAGAAAATACGGATATGTATCCTCAATTTGCTCAAATTGCTGCCCAAGAAGGTTTTACAGCAATCGCAGAAGTGTTGAAAAATATTGGTTATGCAGAACGTTATCATGAATCACGTTTCCGTGCATTGGCAGAAGCAATCGAAAACGGCACAATCTTTAAATCTGATAAAATCGTAATGTGGCGTTGCACAAACTGTGGTAACTGGCACATTGGTACAGAAGCACCACAAGTTTGCCCAGCATGTTTGCATCCACAGGGTTACTTTATCAGTGAAGGTATCGTGACACGTTGTGATACAAACGAAGGTTTCTGTGAATACACAAATATTGATTAAAATATATGTGTTGTTTAAAACCGCCCGTTTGGGCGGTTTTTTTTTAATTGTTTTGTGTTGGTTGTGCTAAAATTATCAACCCGTCATTCATATCTTTCTTTTTTGTGGCTTTTTGTGTTTTGGTTGCTGGGGTTGACTCTTTTGTTTCCAATTCGTCTAATATATCATTTAATTTGCGTAATGACGAATTTTGACATCCGCGCCCACGCCATGACAATATCTCTTCTTTTGTGTTTTTGTCCGTTATAGACAAACTGAAATTCCACCACCAGAATCCATTAAACATACACCATATTGGGCGCAGTATTTCTTTGCGTTCTGCAACACGCACTGCATATCTAACATTGTTCGGGATAGCAAATACTTCTGTGTCGTCTGAATCGTCTTCTTTGACTTTCTGTAAAGCACCAACATTTATATGATAACCGCGTTCTTCCATAACTTGTTTAACAGATCTTTTCATAGAATAACCACCGCGTGGAGTGTAAATAACTGCTGATTTATCCAAAGTATGTGGTTTGTAATAAACGCTGTTACAACCACAAAGCATCAAACACAATAAAATCGAAACAAATATACGCATGAATATATTCCTTTGTTGAATCTTAGCCCAACATAGAAAAATAAATCAAGCATAAAAAAACCGCCAACATGGCGGTTTTAGATTGTTTGTTTTTGATTAAATGCTGTCAGCATTGACCCATTTACCAGATTTTAATAATCCTGGGGCCATACCTTTATCGCTGCGCAGTGCATCAATTACACGACGAGCATTTGCGGCATCTAAATCAATTATGCGAACTTTGTACATATCTGCTTCGTGAACAACAACTGCATTGCCATAAGAAGCCAATTCTTTAGCCAAAGCATTTGCATTGTCTTCGCTGTAAACAGCTGCTACTTGAACGCTGTATTCACCAGATGTTACAGCAGGTGCAGTTTCCACGCTTGCTGCTTTCGCTTCCGCTGGGGCAGCTTTTACTTCTTCGCCCAATGTCGCGTTTTTAACAGCAATAGATTCGTTTGATAATACTTGAACTTGGACTTTTGCAGTGCCACTCATGCCAATTTCTTTTGCAGCGGCAGCGGACAAATCCATAATACGAGTATTTACAAATGGGCCACGATTATTTACACGAACAACAACTGAATTACCGTTGTCTAAATTTGTAACTTTTACGATAGATGGCAATGGCAAAGTTTTACTTGTTGCAACCAATTGATTAGAATCAAATGTTTCACCGTCGCTTGTTTTTGAACCGTTTAATTCCACAGGAATAATCCCTGCCAAACCTGTTTGATTATAAGTTAAATCTTCACCTGGTACATATTGAACATCTTCGATTTTGTATGGGCTGCCGATATAATATTTTGGTGCGGCTGCCATCAAATAAGCATTTGAATTCAATGTGCTTTCTGCTGGTGCCAATTGTTCTTCGTTAAAACCATCATAACCATATGTAGCTTCTGTATTAGAACCTGTATCCATACATCCAGCAACCAAAGCAGTTAATACTGCCAAAGATACGATTTTTTTCATATTCTCACTCCTTTGTGATTTTCTCTTATAGTTATATTTTATCACAAAAGAGATGTACTTGCAAATTTTATTTTATCAAGAATCTGTCGATTATAAATGCTGTTGGTAAATACAAAATTCCGAATACAGCGATAGCAATACCCAATGCAAATATATTTGCAATGTGTATCATTGATAATGCATAACCCAAAGCCACAGAAATCAAAGCAAAAACAAACATTGAAACAACGGTCTTTTTTTCTGTTTTTATCAAACCGCGTTTGCGACATACATGTCCCAATAAATAGTTTTTTACATAACCACTGGCCACAACGCCGACAGGTATAGATAAATAGCCAATTAATGGGAACAATGACAAATAAATCAGAGTTGCGACTCCCAAAGATATGACACTCGTTCTGACCGGGGTATTAACATCTTGGGACGCATAAAGTGTCTTGCTGTAAATTTGACTTATTAACATTGCTGGTAATACCAGACATTGTATTTTAATAGCCAATGCTACAGCACTTGTTGATTCTGGTGTCCATGCACCATGTTGAAACAGAATTCTGATAATTGGTTCTGCTAATACAAAAAGTCCGACCATACATGGGAAAATTAGCATCATTGAACGGCGCATAGATGAATTTTGTTGTAAATGCACACTGCGCATATTGCCGTCGGTTAAAGCCTTTGATATGGAAGAAATTAAAACTGTTCCAACAGCTAACCCAATCATGGCAAAAGGTAATTGAATCATACGATCTGCATAATACAACCAAGATACAGCACCCGATTGCCAACTGGCAACCAAAGTCCCAACAATAATAGTGATTTGATAGAAACCAGAACCAACCAAACTTACACCAAAACGTTTAAACATATTCTTTATTTGACTGTTCCAGTGTGGAATTATCAAACGTAAACCGAAATGTTTGCTGCGAATGCGTTGCCAAAGTACAAAGAACTGTATTATTCCAGACAATACAACCGTGGCAGCCATTACATAAATAATGTATTGATTGCCATATAATACAGATGCCGCCAGCGCGCATATAAGCATAATGTTCAACATAACTGGCATAAATGCAGCCAACAAGAAACGAGAATGTGCATTAAGGACTGCTGATAAAAACGCAGCGCCACAAATAAAAATAACATAGAAAAACATTATTCGGGCGATAGTGACTGTTAATTGCATTTTACCAGGATCTTCGGAAAAGCCGGGTGCCAGCGCCCAAATAACCAACGGCATAAATATTTCAAATACTATTGTTATACCCAATAAAATAACCATCAACCAAGAAAAGACATTTTTCGCAAACCCTTCGTCTTTCTTCATATCTGTATACATTGGAATAAATATAGCGGAAAGGGCGCCTTCACCCAACAAATCGCGGAATAAATTAGGTAATTTAAATGCGGCAAAGAAAATGTCTGACATGCGCCCAGCACCCAAGAAACGTGCGATTAACATATCGCGGATGAACCCGAATATACGACTTATTCCGGTCATAGCGCCAACGCCGAATATATTTTTTCCTAATTTCATATCAGTGCCTATTTTTTTCTTTTATTTTTTCTCACCTTTCATTATACTGCGAAAGGTAAAGGAATTTCAAGTATGAAAAAAATCGCAGTATTATTTTGTTTGATGCCGTTATTATACGGATGTGGCGGTGGCGAAGAAATTAAACCAGAACGCCCATTGGAAGATATTTACGCGGACGCATACAAAGAATTTAACAAAAAGAATTACGAAGAAGCTGCCGACCTTTTCCAAGAAGCAGAATCTCAATATCCGTCAAACCCGTGGTCTGCTGATGCGCTGGTTATGATGGCGTATTCAAGATATTTGGACAAAGATTTTGCTGGTTCTATATTGGCCATTGATCGATATATGCGTTTTCACCCGGGGCACAAAGATGTTCCATATATGATGTATTTGCGTGGTATGTGCTATTATCGTCAGGTAAGCGATGTTCGTCGTGATCCAGAAATGTCTGCGCTGGCGTTACAACAATTCCAACAACTTGTTCAAAGATTTCCATCATCTGAATATGCTAAAAACGCGAAAAATAAAATACTTATCTTGAAGAACTATATCGCGGGCAAGGTTATGTATGCTGCGCGTAATGATATGCAACAGAAAAATTGGACTGCGGCAATCGCGCGTTTACAGCCAATTGTTTCTACTGCCCAAGAAACTGTTATGACCCCCGAAGCAATGTTTCGTTTAAATGAATGTTATACGGCGGTTGGTTTGCCAGAACAGGCGGCTGGTTATGCAGATATGTTGCGTAAAAACTTCCCAGATAATGAATGGACGAAAAAGTTAAAATAAAAAAGCCTCTTTTTTGAGGCTTTTGTTTATCTTAGTTTTTCTTTTTGTATGCGCGATACTATTGAATCTCTGTTCAAATGTAATCTGTTTTGTGTATCAAGAACAAATTTTCTTCTGGCGTCATAATTTGATGAAATAAACATAACAGTATCGCCAATATTTGAAAGTTTTACTTGTTCTTCAAATTCAGGCAATTGATTTTGTTTGGCAAATTTATCTTTATAACCATTGTATTCAATAATGCGTTCTTCTTTGGTATTGACATCAGAAATAATGATTTTTTTATCTGTTTCATATATGCCAGATATAGTATTTTTATGGTTTTTGTTTGCTTTGTATTCTTTTTTGATCATAACACCACCAAGTGTTGCCAAAGACGCCAAAAACAACAAAATAAATATCAGACAGCCACGTTCAGTGTGTGAATTATCAGGGATTTTTTCAGGTATGTAAATTATAGTCCCGTCCGTGTCAATTCTGTGATTAAATTCGTTTAATTTACATTTCAGCATAAATATTGTTTCGCCAGTGATGGCGTTTTTTACCTTCACAACACTCATATCTCGGTTGTTGTGTGTCGGTTTTTGTTCAATATGTTTTTCTGATTCTTGTTCCCAACTATCCATTTTATGTCCTTTTATCTTTTATTTTGAACTAAATCTTTGATAAATAAATCTACTGGAACCGGTGCAGCCGGGGTAGGTCCCATTTGTCCATTATAATGACTTGTTGGATTTTGATAATATTTTTTCTGATCACCACGAAATTCGTCATAATAAATTTGACCGATACGCATATAAGGATACACGATGGTTGGGTGTAATACGCGAATTTCCAAGGTCCATGTTCCGCAGAATCCATCGTCACCACGTCCCGCAGTATGATGATTCAATATAAAATTGCGTCCCAAACTTGATTTGCCGTCAATATACGGGAACAGGTTATATGTTTCTGTATATTCAACGGTAGAAGCCAAATATCCAAATTGTGGGTTTAATATTGCCCCGGTTTCTGGAATTTCAAAAGTAATAACTTCTTTTTCTTTTGCCGGATCAATCAAGAATTTTGGATTACGAAAATCATATTCCTGGTCGCCTTTCAGGTATTTCGCATATGTATCGTTTCTTTCATCATATCTGTCGCGAAGTTTCCATGAAAACCAATCTTCCATGGTATATTGTCTGCCCTCTTTATACGGTATTGCAGGCACCATGCCGTATGGAATAGTGTTTTTGTATACTTTGAATACGGGTGATAAATGCAAATCATAACTGTTAGAACCCAAATATCTTTCATCAAACGGTTTGATAATAATATCAGGTTTGCCGTATTTCTTAGGATCATCAGGATCAACAGGATTATGAGGATTGTGCAAACTCATACGTCTTAAAATTTCGGGACCACTTAATTGCATTTTATATTTCCTTGTCGTTGGTCTCTCTCTGAATGGAACTTTAATATATTTATTTGCTTTTTCAAGGTTTTTGTTGAGTTTTCATTTTTGTGTGCTATGTTTTGGATATGACAAAGACTTATTCAGGATTTATAGCGATTATTGGACCGACAAATGCCGGTAAATCAACTTTGATGAACCAAATTATGGGGCGCAAAGTATCTATTGTTTCACACAAGGTTCAAACCACACGTACGCGTTTGCGCGCAATCAAGATGGTTGGCGAAAAACAACTGATTTTCGTTGATACACCGGGTGTGTTCAAACCATCACGCAGATTGGATCGGGCTATGGTTGGTGCCGCCATGTCTGCGTTGGACGATGCAGATGCAGTGTTATTGGTAATTGATGCGCAAAAGGGCATAACCCAAACTGTGCGTGATTTGATTGAAAAAATCAAAGACCATAAAAATCTGTTTGTCGCATTGAACAAGGTTGATTCAATACCAAAAACAACATTGTTGCCTATGGTTGCCGAATTATCGGGTATGGCTGAATTTCGTGAAATATTTATGATTTCTGCGTTGAAAAACGATGGTGTAGAACAAATGTTGCAATCGTTATCGTCTGTTATGCCGGAATCACCATATTTGTTTGAAGACAAAGACGCGGTTGATGTCCCAGATATGTTGTATCTGGCGGAATTAACGCGTGAAAAAGTCTATAAATATATTCACCAAGAATTACCTTATCATATCAATGTTGTTACTGAAAAAGTTGACCAAGATGACGAAGGTGTCCTTGAAATATATCAAAAAATAGTCGTTCAAAACGAAGCCCACAAAAAGATTGTTGTTGGTCGTGGCGGTGAACAATTAAAGAAAATTGGAACTGCGGCCCGTCACGATATCCAAGACCAATGGGGTGTGAACGCACGTCTTCATTTGTTCGTTCGTGTTGAAGAAAATTGGGAAAATGTTGCAGAAAATTATACTGATCAAGGGTTAGAGTTTAAATAAAAGGATTTTAGTATGACAGAATTTACTATGGATGATGCGGTGCGTACGATCATACTTGCTGCTGGTTTAGGAATTGCTTTTCATGGCATCATAAAAGAATCAGATCAAACAAAGACAAATCCTGTGCAAAAAGAATTTACAAAAGAATACGTACAAAAACAAGATTCAATAATAAACTATCAAACACAAAACCAAAGATAAAAAGGCATATAATGAAAAATACAAAAAACATAAGTTTTAATAAAAAATATCAAAATGACTTTACTCCTGCTGTGGCGGTCTTGTTTTGTGTGATGTCAGGATTGGTTTGTGGTGTCGTTTATACAGCACAAAAATATCAAGATAAAACCAAAGCGCCACAAACAGAATCTGTGCAAACAAAAGAAAATAAAATTATAAATACTCATAACGCATTGAAAATAAAAAACTTTATAAGACAAAGATAAAATGCTGCACACATCTGATTTTGATTTTGAATTACCAACTGAATTGATTGCATCTCATCCGTTGCATGATCGTGATGCTTCACGTATGTTGGTTGTTGACGGTCAGAAGATAGATGATAAACATATTCGTGATATTGTTTCTTTTATCAAACCTGGTGATGTAGTTGTTTTTAATAATTCACGCGTTATTCCGGCACGGTTTGAAGCGGATGGTCATGAAATAACACTTCACACATCTGTTAATGAAAAAGATTGGTGGGGATTGTGTAAAAAATTCAATAAAATCAATATTGGTGATACTTTAACTATGTGTGACGGCACAACATTAAATGTGTTGGATAAAGATGATGAAAGCGGACTTTTATTGCACTTTAATTGTGATAATGTTTTTGATTTGTTAAATAAATACGGTAAAATGCCGTTGCCACCATATATGAAACGCGAAGAAGAAACCGAAGATCGTGAACGCTATCAAACAGTATATGCACAACCCCTTGGTTCTATGGCGGCACCCACTGCGGGACTTCATTTTACAGACGAATTATTATCTGAAATAGAACGTGCTGGTGCAAAAATAGTCAAAGTTACTTTACATGTAGGTGCGGGTACATGGATGCCGGTTAAAACAGAAAACCTGAACGAACATAAAATGCACAGCGAATGGTGTTGTATTACACCGGAACAGGCCGATATTATAAACAATGCAAAACGTATAATCGCCGTTGGAACAACATCTATGCGCACACTGGAAAGTGCTTCAAAACTAGCCAAAGAAAACGGTTTTGATGGTCGCGTTATGCCAATATGTCAAACTACTAATATATTTATCACACCGGGCTATAAATTCGGTGCGGTTGATGTGTTGTTGACGAACTTTCATTTGCCAAAATCAACATTGTTTATGCTGGTGTCTGCTTTCGCAGGACTGACCGAAATGAAAGCTGCCTATAAACATGCAGTTGCCGAAAAATACAGATTTTTCAGTTATGGCGATTGTTGCCTGTTATTCAAAAAGGATTAATAGATATGTCTTTGAAATTTAATTTGATTGCAAAAGATGGAAATGCGCGTCGCGGATCTGTTGAAACCGCGCATGGAACTTTCCAGACGCCAACATTTATGGCGGTTGGGACAGCGGCTACAGTGAAAGCGCTTACCATGGATCAGGTCGCCGCAACTGGAACTCAGGTTATTTTGGGAAACACATATCATTTAATGATGCGCCCGGGTGGTGATTTGGTTGAAAAAATGGGCGGATTGCATAAATTCGGTGGATGGCATGGCCCGATTTTGACAGATTCTGGTGGATTTCAGGTTATGTCCCTTTCTAACCTTGTAAAAATGAAGGAAGAGGGTGTAGAGTTTACATCACATATTGACGGCGGAATTAAACACTTCCTGCGACCAGAAGATTCTGTGCATATTCAACATCAACTTGATTCAAATATCACAATGGTTTTGGATGAATGTTTGCATTTGCCAACTACACGCGAAAGGGCTGAAAAAAATGTGGATATGGTGACGCGTTGGGCTAAACGCAGTAAAGATGCCTTTGTTGATAGACCAGGATACGGAATTTTTGGTATTGTTCAGGGTGCTGATTTCAAAGATTTGCGTGAAAAATCAGCCAAGGCTTTAACAGAAATTGGTTTTGATGGATATGCAGTTGGTGGATTGGCCGTTGGTGAACCGCAAGAAGTTATGTTTGATATGATTGCGCATACCACCCCATTATTACCAGAAGACAAACCAAGATATTTAATGGGGGTTGGAACTCCATTGGATATATTAGGTGCGGTTGAACGCGGAATAGATATGTTTGATTGTGTTATGCCTACACGTGCAGGCCGCACAGCGCAAGCCTTTACAAGACACGGCACAATGAATATGCGTAATGCTAAATTTACAGATGATGAACGTCCAATTGATGATAAATGCGGGTGTCCAGCATGTAAATTATCACGCGCATATATTCATCATTTGGTTAAGTGCAATGAAATATTGGGGGCCACATTATTAAGCCAACATAATTTATGGTTTTATCAAGATTTAATGCGCGGTATTCGTGAATCTATTGAAAATGGAACTTTTCAACAATTTAAATCAGACTTTATTGAACAATACACCAAAGGTGACAAAGATGGTTAAGAAATCACAAAAGCCAACAGAACGCTATATAAGATATTTTGTAAGGCGTGCAGAAAACGGCAGATATCAAATAAAAATTATTTATTTTATTGATAATGGTAATCCAATTACAGACATAGATGGACAACGCGAAAAAACAATTTATTGTGATGCCAGAGATTTATTAACAATGGAAACCAGAATAAGAAATAAAATAGATAAAACACAAGAACGTCTTGAAAAAGCTTTTTATGGTATTGGCGCCAACGAGAAGAATGTTTTTATTTTAGTAAACGAAAAAATGAGATAATATAATGCAAGCAAAAATATCCAGGCGGGCAGCTTTTGATTTAAAAACATTTAATGTCTTATTTGATGGACGTAAATTGTTTTTTTATGCGGCTGCGACGGTAAGTGATGGTATCAAAAATACTGTATATGTTTTTGCCTCAAAACAGTCTAAAAAGTTTTGGGGTATGTATGATGTAACACCAACAATTTTTATAAAAGATTTTAAAGACAAACGTACGGCAGATTTATACCATAATACAGTTGAAAATGCTATCGCTCATCAGGCATGTCATGGTCCGTTTAGACTAAGGGACTTTTTTGGTCGTATTGGTGCTATACACGATTTTTATGATTTTGTAAAAAAAGAAAATGCAATTGTAAGATAATATATAAAAACAAAAGGTTGAATAAATGAACGGAAATAAACCAAACTTAACACTTAAAATGGATGATAAAATATATCTGGCTGTGGCCAAAAAAGATCTGGATAAATTGGCTTTCGTTTACACTCTGGCCTGTTTGAAAGCGAATAAAATTTCAAATTCGTATAATATAGTTCCAACACCAGAAATACATACATTTAAAAACAAAGAATCTGCCCAGCTTTATTATGAAACTATCGATGAAATCGTAAATATAAATTCAAATGACGAAACAAAACAAGCCTTGTTTAGTGCTAATGATAAAATGATTGAAAGGTTCATGGAAAACATAAGATAAAACACTTGAAAAACAAAAGTGATTTTTAATATCATTGAAGTAAAAGGAGATTTCAATGCCAAAAAAACAAATTGAAGTTATTGATATGGGTGGGGCTAAAACAGTCGCCAAAAAAACATCTGTTATTACTATGACGAAACGCGTTTTTGCGATAGTGTCTGTTATATGGATTGCGCTGGTTATTTGGTATCCTTTACATGTTAAAAACACATATTCTGGCCCAATTAAAAAATCTATGGTTGTGTCAATGTTCTTTGATTTACAAAGGAATATCCAAGAACAATATCAAAGATTGTTAGATGGTATCAAAGATTCTATAAACCTGGAAAAACCAATCGGTATTGCTATTGAAAAAGTTAAGATTGTCGAAGGTGGTGTAAATAAAGTAACTGATACCACTGCCAAAGCAAAGGCACAGACAAACAAAGTAAAACAAGAAACAAGCAAAGTTTCAAAAATAACAGGTTTAGCAAATAAATTTGGTGTTAAAACCGGTGAAATAGACAGGGCTGTTAATGAAACAAATAAAGCAGTAGCGACTGCAGACAAAAATATCGCAAAAGTTGATGCTGTTGCTGATCAGGTTAACAAGAAACTTGATTCTGTAAAGAAAGAACTGGTAAAGGTTTCCCAAACAGAAGTTGATAAAATGATTGATGAAGCAATCAAAAAACAACTTGATAAAAAATCTGGTGGCTTGGGAACAACTTTGTTGACTGATTATGGAATCAAACACGTTTATCCATGGCGTCGTTCATCTTGGCCTGTGGCTATAAAAATCTATAATGATTTGGAAAAATCTAACCTGGGCGTTGTTCAAATCTTGACTAACACAGTTAACAAATACTTTAACTATGTTGCATGGGGTTTGGTAATAATCGCATGGGCTATTGGGTTTGTTATATGGTTTATAGCATTCAGTCGTGTTAGATTATTCCTTAAACCATTTATTGTTTGTCCGCGTTGTGGTCATACATTTACAGATAAACGAACATTTCTTGGCTTGTTAAAGGCGTTTCAGCCTTGGAAATGGTTTGGTATTTAATAATGCCGCCCAAAAGGGCGGTGTTTTTTTAGAATAATCTGTTGACAAATGTAATGTTTGGTCTATAATAATCATAAAATAACAAAGGATAAAATATGCCAAAGATAAGAGATGTACTTAGTGCAGATAAATTAAATGCATGTGTCGTAGATTTTCACAGCAAGATGTTGATGTTGCGTTTGATCAATTCTGGTAAAACATACAGTGCCGATAAACGTTCCAATTTTGTGCGCGAAGCGTTTGTTGTGGCACATGTTATATTAAAAGATGCCTATTATAAAAAGGATATCAACTTGTTTAATCAAATATATGCTGAAACACATGAATTGGTCAAGGGACCGTACGTAACGCCAGAAATGGAAAAAATTCAAAATAATTTTTATGCGGATACACAAAAATGGGTCAAAGGAATTGCTGATTATCTAGCAAGCAGGGGTTGGGTTCGCTAATATAAAACAGTTTTATATAAAAAATACTTGCAATACATAAAAAAGTATGTCAGAATAAACCACGCTTAGCGGGCGTAGCTCAGTTGGCTAGAGCGCAACCTTGCCAAGGTTGAGGTCGTGGGTTCGAGCCCCATTGCCCGCACCAGATATTTTAGAACCATCCGCAAGGATGGTTTTTAAATATCTCGGCAATGGGGCGAGTTGCGAGGCGAGGTGGCAATTAAAAGCCACCGAAGTACATTGCCCGCACCAGATATTTTAGAACCATCCGCAAGGATGGTTTTTTTATTTCTTCTTTATGTATGACTTTAAAATCATAAATAATATTATAGAACTGAAAAACAGGGTTATGGTATCTGAAATAATCATTTGAATTGATTTTAAATATATACCATAAAGAATCCAAAACACCAATCCTGAACAGTAAATAAGGTACATGGTCAGCGATAACCCAGATACATTTTTTGTTCGTATAGATTTTATGGCTTGTGGCAGAAATGCTATGGTTGTACAAGTACAACAAATAACACCAATTATTTCGCCAATAACACTGTTCATATCAATAACCTTTATTCGTTGGCATAATTATCAAAATAGCCCTGGATATAAACAATAGGCGTTCCTTTGTCGCCACTGCCACTGACTAAATCGCACAAGCTACCTAATAAATCAGTGATACGGCGTGGTGTTGTGCCTTGGGAAACCATATTGCCTTTTAATGAGGCATCTTTAGCGACAATATCGTTTTTAATGGCTTTTTGTAATTCATCACCAGAAAGATCTTTGAATTTATTATCAGCCAGATATTTCAATTTTAATTCGTTTGGCGTGCCTTCTAATCCGCTGGTATATGCGGGGCTTACCACAGGATCTGCAAATTCCCAAATACCACCAACTGGGTCTTTAAAACAGCCGTCTCCGTAAACCATAACTTCAATGTGTTTTCCTGTTTGTTCTAATATGTTTTGTTGAATTTTTTCAATGATTGGCATGCAATATTCACGTGTTGGGAAAAGTTTAACTTTTTCTTCTGTTGCCTTGTTAGAACCCAACAGGCCGAATTCGCTTTTGGTATGCAATATATCTGTTAAATCGATAACATTACTGAAAACGCTTTGTAATTTTGCTTTCGTGTCGTCTTTGGTGTGAATATCAGCCGCAATAAACGCATTAATGTTTTTGTCTTTCAATATATTTATGTCGTTATTAATAAAGACTTCTGCTGTTTCGCCTTCTTCTTCAATAACAGATTTATAATATTCGTCATAATTCATACCTGTAAAAGGATGGTTTTTGCAGACATTACCAACTTCGTCAGTCGGTGTTGATAATAACACGGTAATTTTATCGGCAGCGCGTGCAATACCGCGTAATAAAATTGCAAAACGATTACGACTGAAAATAGGGAACACAACGGCGATAGATTTAGCATTGTTTGTTAATTGCTTTATGCTGGCTGCTATTTCATCAACAGTTGCATAATTTCCCTGGGTGCGTCCCATAACAGCTTCTGTTATTGCTACAATGTCTTTATCTTTGATTTCAATACCAGAATTCAATACGATGTCGGTCACAATTGTTGCAACATCATCGCCTTGTTTGAAAATTGGGGCACGTAACCCGAACGCAGCGGTTCCAATGGTTCTCATTTTATCCTTCCTTGGTTAAATGGTTTGATTATTTACACGACAATTAAAAAGTATTTAAGGAATTTTTTCAAGAATTTTATTTGCTTGAAATACTATGTTATTTTTGACTACAATTTTTCGGTAAGAAAGGATGAAAAATGACTCAATTATTATCGGAAACATATCTTGATTATTCGGATATTTTAATCAAACCAAAAATGGGCATTAATTTGAATTCTCGCAAAGACGTAATTTTACAGAAAGAATTCAAATTTAAACATGGTCAAATACGTACTGGTTTGGGGGTTATAAATGCAAATATGGCAACAGTTGGCAATTTTGCAACCGCAAAAAAATTACTGTCCAAGGGAATGTTTGCAACATTACACAAACATTATTCTGTTTCTGAAATAGGCGAATTTATAAAACAATGCGAACAAGAAGGTGTTTCAACTGAGAACTTATTCATAACAATTGGTCTTAAAAACGCTGATGAACAATTGGCAAAATTACAAGAACTGGAATCAAAATATAATTGGGGCGAACCACGTAATATTTGCATAGATGCGCCGAATTTTTATGTTCCAAAGGCATTAGGTATGCTGGAACAAGTGCGCAAAGCTTTTCCAGATGCGGTCATAATGGTTGGAAATATTGCCAGTGGTGATATGTGCCTTAAATTATTGGACAATGCAGATATTATCAAATGTGGTATCGGCAGCGGTTCTGCCTGCTTAACCAGAAAACAAACTGGCTGTGGCGTTCCAATGGTATCACTGATTCTTGAATGTGCCGATATTGCCCATTCTGTAAACGGTCATATTTGTGCAGACGGTGGTATCGTCGATGTTGGTGATATTTGCAAGGCGTTTTGTTTGAACGCAGATTTTGTTATGATTGGCGGAATGTTTGCAGGATCAGATGAAGCCGAAGGTGATATTATCGAAAAACAATACACGACATCTGAATTGTTAAACGGCGAACATGTTATTCAAACAAAACAGTTTAAACAATATTATGGTATGTCTTCTGAATATGCTAACAACAAATTTGCAGGCGGTATGTGCAATTACAAAACATCAGAAGGCCGTGAATTATTGATACCTTACACTGGTTCTCTGGATAAGATTTTACAAGATATAACTGGTGGAATCGCGTCTTGTTGCACTTATATCGGGGCCAGTAAAATTAAACATATGCCAAAATGTGCAACGATTATCAAGGTGCACAACCAATTAAACAAGGTTTTTGAAAAGTATTCTGTGTAATTTTTTATTGAAAACTGCGAAAATATAATATAAAATTAGCCACAGAAAGATTGGTTAAACAATGAAATTAATAAAACGCTTTTTTTAATTAAAGGTGCGACCATCCAAAACAATTGTGACGGACGCACTTTTATGCGTCCGTTTTAAAATCTTACAAAAGGGAAAAGACAATGGCAGAAAACACAAATATATCTACAAACGAACTTGAGGCACGTTTGCAAAAGGTGGAAAACATCAAACAACGCGATGGTGTGGTTTGGAAAGATAAATTTGAACGTTCTCATAAAATTTGTGAAGCACGCGAATTGGCGGATGATACACCTGTCGTGTTGGCTGGTCGTGTGACTGCTTTGCGTTGGTTGGGCAAATTGATGTTTGGCCGTATTTATGATATCGAAGGCGAAATTCAATTTTCTATGTCACGTGAAGAATTGGGTGAAGAAACATATAAGTTTATGAAGGCCAATGTCGATCTTGGTGATTTTATCGGTATTACTGGTACTCTTTATCATACAACAGCTGGTGAATTGACTGTTCGTGTTTCTAAATATGAGATCTTGGCCAAAGCTTTGCGTCCATTACCTGAAAAATTCCATGGTTTAACAGATATGGAAACACGTTATCGTCAAAGATACCTTGATATTATTTCAAATCCAGAAGCACGCAATGCATTACTTGGTCGTTTTCAAATGACACATAATTTGCGTGAATATATGAACAGAAATGGTTTCTTGGAAATCGAAACACCAATCATGCAAAATATCGCATCTGGTGCAGCTGCAAAGCCATTTACAACACATCACAATGCTTTGGACGCTGATTTTCAATTGCGTATTTCCCCAGAATTGTTTTTGAAACAAGCGATTGGTGCTGGTTTTGACCGCGTTTACGAAGTTGCAAAAGATTTCCGTAACGAAGGTATGGATGCAATGCATCTTCAAGAATTTACAATGATTGAATGGTATGCAGCATATTGGGATTACAAACGTAATATCGATTTTACATGGAATATGGTGCAAGAATTAATTCAAAAGGCACGTGGAACTTTGCAAATTGAATACCAGGGCACTATGTTGGATTTCAGTAAATATGAAATGATAGATTATACTGCGAAAATGAATGAATTGTTCGGCTGCAATATACTGGAATTTGACGATGTTGATAAATTGCGTAACCAATTGGTCGAACAAGGCATGTTCCCAGCAGGCGAATTGGATGATTTGAAATCAATTCCAACATTGGTTGATTATGTTTATAAACGTAAAATCAGAAATCAAATTGTTCAACCTGCATTCTTGTATAACTATCCGACATATATGGTTCCGTTGGCGCGCCATAATGATGAAGACGATCGCAGATTGGATATGTATCAATTATTGGTCGCTGGTGGCGAATTATGCAAGGGTTATTCTGAATTGGTAAACCCAATACAACAATTGGCGGCTTTCGAAGAACAGGCAAAGAATATTGCTGGTGGCGAAGAAGAAGCCTTTAACCCAGATAACGATTTTGTTCGTGCTATGGAACACGGCTTTCCACCAATTTCTGGTGTTGGTATGGGTATTGATCGTTTGGCAATGATTGTGTTCAATCAACCAACAGCACGTGATGTTATATTGTTCCCAATAATGAAGTAAAGGATAATTTATGCCTGGTAATAATACCAAAGATGTTTTTCTGGAAACAAAATTACACGATAACAAGAATCTGGAAATCATAGACGAAGCTTTTGAATCAGGTCGTATAGATGAAGCGACACATGAATATTTGACAAATCTTTACACAAATTCTATGGATTTGTTCAGGGAAGTGTTTTTAACAATTGGTAAGTGTTTTGGTGCACCTAAAGCTGCTGTGCATAAATATGATTATGATACAGACACTGCGATAAACGAACCAATAACAATATCGTACATTCATCCAATGGAACCTTATTTGGTAAATCATCGTTTGGATGCAGATCCAATGCGTAATCAATTTTTTGTGTCGACAAAAGGCCATCAAATTGATTTGGCTGTGTCATCAATTGTTACAGTAATTGTTGCTGCACAAAAAAGCATAAATCGTGCATTGGTTAAAATTACCGGAAAATATTATACAGATTATGTTAATGAAGTTGCTAATGCTGCTTATAATGTTATTGCTGCAAAAACAGGGCGTAACGCATCGGCCAAGGCGATATCAGATAAAATACATGAAACATTTTCAAAATCTTTTATAACTGACGCATCAAGTACGGTTTTGGGAATAATCGGATCGGTGCACCAAGAAATATCTGCGCAACTGGTTCGCGAATTGGATAAAATAGAAACACCGTATGAAAGATTGCAAGATGTTTGGCGTATAAAATGTTTATTTGATATGGTACCTCAGGCTCGCACTTTTATCGAACGCGTTTCAAAAATGTGGCCAGAAAAAATAATTGATATCCGTGACAGATTTTTTGACATAACAAATCCGCGTGGTTATCGTGATGCTAAATTGGTTTTAAATATTGGCCAGGGCGATAAAGTTGTTCCAATGGAAATAATATGCCAAGTAAGAACATTTTTCGAATTTGAACACCAAACACATGGCGCTTATGAAAAATCTCGTAAGGGGGTCAAAGGCGCGACACAAATAGAAGCACAAACAGAAACACTGCACTTGGAAGGTGTGAAAAAATACAACGCCATGATCTGTGAATGTGTTGAAGACTTATTTGACAGAGTGGGTTGGAATATTTTGTACAGTGGCGGTGACGATGATATGTTGTTTGATGGATTTCCGGTGTTAACGACAATGTATTATCCACAAAAAATTACGGATATCATATTGGAAAAGGTTGATAATGCTGTGGAAAATGAAGTTTTCTTTGTTGAAAACGCACCAGCCAAACTGACTAAAGACCAAGAAATCCGTATTTTCAGGTGGATGGCAAAATTTATATTGGTATCGGCAATGCCATATTCGTATGCAGATTGGTCTGTGCCAACTGACACAATGGCTGGTAAATTCTTTAATTTCATAATGAAAGAATTACAAAGATATTACAAAAAATAGTGTAAGGGGGATATGAATTCGTCCCCTTTGTTTTTTCTTGCGTTTTATTTGCCATTTAAGGTAAAATATAAACAGGTTGTTGAAAAGGTCTCCAACAGCCATTAACACTGCATAGAAAGGATTCATTATGCGTCAAGGAAAGGTAAAATGGTATAACGGCAAGAAATGCTTTGGTTTTATTGCCCCAGACACACCAAACGAAGATGGAAATACAGATGATGTATTTGTTCATTCATCAGCATTAAAGGCAGCAGATATTCGTTTCTTAAATGAAAATGATATCGTTGAATTTGAAGAAGAAGTTCGCAACGGTAAATTATCGGTAACAACTTTGAAATTGATTCAACGTGATGAAGAATCTGCAAAAAGATTTCAAGAACGTCGTGCGGAACGTCGCCGCGCACGTGAAGAACGCAAGGCCCACGAAGAAAAGAAAGAAAAACGTGGATTTGCTTTCTGGAAAAAATAAACAAATTAAAAACCACCCAATTGGGTGGTTTTTTAATCGTCAGTTTGTGCCAACGGATGTGCGTGTTTATATGCATCCATAATTTCGGCCATATTAACTTTCGTGTATAATTGTGTTGTGGAAAGGGAAGAATGCCCCAATAATTCTTGCAGACTTCTTAAATCTGCACCGCCCGCCAATAACGCGGTTGCAAATGTATGACGCAATGCGTGTGGCGTCACATAATCTGGCAATTGTAAATAATGACGTAAATTTTCAACAACTTTTTCTGCCATACGCGGTGACATTGGTAATCCGCGAATACTGCGGAATAGTGGTTCGTCACCGTGTGTTCCGTACGGATTAATTTTCATATATTTTTCAATTGCTGTATTTACAGCTGGTAACACCGGAACAATTCGCTCTTTGTTGCCTTTACCAACAATACGCAGTGAATTTGGATTGTTTGCAACATCAATATTTTTCAAAGACAACGCTTCGCTTATACGCAAACCGCATCCGAATATTAACACAACCAGCGCCCAATCGCGTGCTGCTATCCATGGTTCGTTTGAATCCAATGCGCGAATAGCATCATGCATATCTGAAACATCAGTTGTTTCTATTGCTTTGGATAACTTTCTTTCAACCTTTGGTGCTGAAATTAAATTTATGGCATCATTTTGAATGTTTTTATGACGCGCTAACCATTTGTAAAATGTCCGCAACGAAGACAATGCGCGAGCTGTTGATTTGTGTGTTAATTCGCGCTTTGCACGATCCGCCATCCATGAACGAAAAGAAAAAGTATCGCATTTTGCAATATCGCTTAATTCTACATTGCCGTCATTAAATCGTGCAAAGAATTTGGTAAAATCATGAATGTCACTTTCGTATGCAGTTGCAGTATGCGTTGAATAATTTTTCGTATTCAACAAATAATCTACAAATTCAGCAATTACTTCATTCATTTTATTTCAAAAGTTGCGGATACAGTTACTGTTATTTCTGTGTCTTTGCCAACAATTGTGCCGCCGGCATCAAAAGCTTCTGCTGTCGCCATTTTTGCACCCATTAATCTATAATTAGAATAGGGGCGTTCGTTATATGAAACATTGTCATAAGATACAGATAATAATTTTCCAGCTTTTAATCCGTTTGTTGCAACCAATGCGTTTGCGCGTGTGCGTGCATCTTCAACGGCAGCGCCCAAGCATTTTTCCAAGATAGGTTTCATTGTTTCGCTGCTTGTGAACATACGCAGATTTTCTGTGAAAACATCTTCTGTGCCCGCATATTTATTTAAAACAGATTCTATAATTTCTGGATTATTGGCGGAAACTTCCAATGCAATGCGTGTTTCTATGCCAAGATTTTCAGATTTTTGTAATTCGTGATTCCATTCTGTCTTTTCATACGAATTAAATTCTGTGGTTTGCATTTTTACATCGATGGTTTTCAAATAATCTGTAATGGCGGCCATCTTTTCAGTTGCCATTTTCATAGAAATGGCAGCATTTTTATCCAATGTTGTTACGCGTAATGTTATAGCGGTTCTGTCTTTTGGGGCAGATGTTAAACATTCTCCACTGACATTTATTTTTCTGATCTCAGTCGGTTTTTTTATCAAATCGAAAGCCAAAGATACAACTGCACCAAAACCAATAACTGATAAAATCCAGATTATATATTTTTTCATTTCTCTCTCCTAAATCTTTTTTATCCCAACATTTTCTTTTTTACTTTTGCAATTGTTTTTGATGCAATAAATCCTGCTTTCTTTGCGCCATCTGCCAATATCGCATCAATTTCAGATTTATTTGCCATCAATCTTTCGTATTCAGCGCGTGGTTCTGACAACACAGAATCTATCTTTTCAAACAATATAGTTTTTGCAGTGCCATATCCCATACCACCGTCTAAAAACTGTTTACGCAATGCCGCGGTTTCGGCATCTGTTGCAAAGCATTTGTAAATTTGAAATATTGTAGATTCATCAGGATTTTTTGGTTCTTCTGGTGTTTTAGAATCAGTGATAATCCGCATAATTCTTTTCTTTAATTCGTTGCTTGGCGCAAAAAGAGGAATAGTATTGTCATAAGATTTACTCATTTTACGGCCATCTAATCCCGGTACATAACCGCTGTCTTCGCTGATGACTGGTTCTGGTAATTTTAAAGTATTGCCGTAAGTATTATTAAAATAGCCGGCAATATCACGTGCGAATTCAACATGTTGCTTTTGATCTTTGCCCACTGGCACAATGTCAGAATTATAAAGCAAAATATCTGCCGCCATTAACACAGGGTAAGTGTACAAACCCATATTCACGCCCGCATCAACATCTTCGCCAGCTTCCACATTTTTCTCAACACGCGCCTTGTAAGAATGTGCGCGGTTCATTAGTCCTTTTGGTGTGACATTCATTAAAAATTCAGACATTTTATAGATTTCATCAATATCAGATTGACGGAAAAATGCGGTGTTTTCCAGATTTAATCCCATTGCAATCATCGATGCAGCGATTTCATAAGTGTGTTGTTTGATTTTCTTGGCATCTTTTTCCGCATTCAATGCATGTAAATCCGCAATAAACATAATTGTTTTGTGATTTTGCGACATTTCTATTAAAGTTTTCAGAGCCCCCAAATAGTTTCCAATATGTGGGGAACCTGTTGGTTGAATACCTGTTAAAACAATTTTATCTTCTGCCATATTTTTTACCTTTTTATCAGATGAATTATATCAAATTTATGTTTTGAAAGCAATAAAAAATCCCGCATAAACGCGGGATTTTAAACCAATCGCGTTTATTATTAACGTGAATAGAATTCGACGACCAATTCTGGTTGCATTTGAACAGGGTATGGAACATCTTCAAATGCTGGAACACGAGTAAATGTCGCAGTAAAGTTTGCGCTGTCTACTGTGATATAGTCTGGGAAGTTGCGTTCGCCAGATTCCAAAGCCAATACAACCAATGGCATTTGTTTTGCTTTTTCACTTACTGTGATAACATCACCTGGATTTACACGATAAGAAGCGATTTTAACGCGTTTGCCATTAACATAAATATGACCGTGGCTTACCAATTGACGTGCAGAGAACACTGTTGGTGCCAATTTTGAACGATATACAACTGCGTCCAAACGTCTTTCCAACAAGCCAATCAAGTTTTCAGGTGCGTCACCTTTCATATTTTCAGCTTCTGCATAGTAAGCATGGAATTTCTTTTCGCCAATATTACCATAATAACCCTTTAAAGTCTGTTTTGCGCGCATCTGTTTTGCGTAATCAGACGAAGAAGCCCCACGGGATGTTGGACCATGTTGTCCTGGTTTATATTTGCGTTTGTTAAATGGAGATTTAGCCTGACCCCAAAGGTTAACACCCAATGAACGGCCGATTTTTAATTTACGTGTGCTACGTTTTGCACCAGCTCTTGCCATAATATTTTTCCTTTTAGTTTTTGGTTTTTCTTGTGCCGAACATTTCACAGAATCCTTATTTCAAATGGGACCAAAAGACACCATTGATTAATCAGCTCTGGTTATTCAGCGATACGCATTTTATAGTGTTTTTTTCGAAAAATCAAGTTTTTATTGTGTATTTTGTTGATTTTTCAATATAAAATGTACAGGAATATTCCCACGGTAAATCGCTATCAATGTGTCGTTCAATTGTGGGTTCGTAATCATGTTATGTTCAATGATGGAAATTACCTGTTGTAAAATCTCGTTACACTGGGTCAAAACCTTGGCTTCGTTTTTTGGCATTAATTCGTGTAATTTTGCTGAAAATTGTACAGCCAAATCCTGAATTTCACGCACATCATTTTCCGACATGTTTGCAATCAATAATGCGCTTATAACGCGTGACATTTCTGGATTGCAAGCCCGAAGAACCTTTTCGTCTAAATCTGGGTATGTTTCGTGCAACATATCAAACAATCGAACAGATATGCGTTTATAGCAATTTGCAATCGCATTTTCTTTATTCGCTTGGTTTAATGATGCGGCAACTAAAAAACCAGAACCACAACCAACCAGAACACCCAACGCAGCAAATAATGCAATTGCGATATTTTTGTGGTTTTGAATTGTTTTGTTGTGTTGCAATATACCATGTGAAACAATCGGTGTTAATATTATGCCTGCCACAGCAAAGATAACAATAATTGTATGATCAAAATTTGAGAATAATTTTGCTGTATTACGCAAAGAATCTGCGTATTTTTTATCGTTTGCCGTATATGTAGGAACAAAATCTTTATTTTGTACCAATTGTGTTATAAAAGCATTACGATCAGGATCGTTTTTATCTGATTTGTGAATGGGAAACCCAAAATCATTATCGCGTCTGAATTGTGATTTTAATTTCTGTGTTTTCTTTTTTTGGTACATAATTTGACCTGTTTATTATCTGTGTTTGAAAACTTAACACAAGAACCTCCATTGTCAAGAAATATTCAAATATCTTGATTTTAAGTCTTTTTTGCGGTATTATGTGCGTGTGATACAAGATTTGGACATTATCAATATGTCTTTATTTGTCCCAAAAACATTCGGGACGCCAAAAAACCGCACACCCATAGATTCACTACAAATAAAGATCTGTCTTTATTGGCAATGGATTCGCGGGTGTGCAAAAGTTAAACACTAAAAAAGGATTTTAAATGGTAAAAATTAAAGAAAAAATAAAAGAAAAGTTGACTAAAAAAACAAAGAAAAAAGATAAAGAAGAAAAAATCGTAAAACCAGCGAAAATTGCCGACAAACCGGCACACGAAAGCGACAAAAATGATGATAAAATTTATTTTATGGCGCTTGGCGGATTGGAACATGTCGGTCAAAATATGTATGTCTATAAATATCGCGGCAAATATTTAATCGTTGATTGCGGTATGGGTTTCTTGGAAGAAGAAATCGGGGCAGGCGATGTTCAATATTGCGATACAACTTGGCTTGAAAAACATAAAAAAGATGTCGTTGGTTTTGTTATAACTCATGGCCACGAAGACCATATCGGTGCGCTTAAATTTATTTGGCCAAAGTTCAGAAAACCAATATATTGCACACGTTTTCCGGCTGAAATTTTGCGTCGTACTTTTGATGGTATTGAATTAGATTATAACCCAGAAAAAGATATTATCGAATTTGATGCAAATGGGGCTGAATTAGATTTGGATCCTTTCACAGTTGAGACTTTCCATGTGTCGCATTCTATCCCAGAAGCGCAAATGTTAATTATTAAAACACCTGCGGGTAAAATTTTACATACTGGCGACTGGACTTTCAATGATGACAACCCAATTGAACCTAAAACAAATTATGCAAGATTGGCGGAAATCGGGTCTGATCCACAATTGTTGGCATGTGTTTGTGATTCTACGTCCAGTGAAAGACAAACACCACAAACAACAGAAATTCAGGTCAAAGAAACATTAACTGAAATTATGAAAAAGGCACCCGGTCGAGTTTTGGTTACCGGTTATTCACGAAGCCTGGCACGTATCAAAATGTTTTCAGAAGCCGCAAAAGCCGCAGGTCGTGTTGCGTGTATCAAAGAACGCAGTAATCCAAATCCTGTGCCTTACGTTGGATTGCCTGAGTTTCGCGAAATTGGTATAGAATACGGATATCTGGGCAAAGATGATGTTTATACTTTTGATGAAATCAAAGATTTGCCTGCGGAAAAACAAGCTATATTTTTGACTGGTTCCCAGGGCGAAAAGTTCGCTATGTTAACACGTCTTTGCAACGGACATGTAAAAGAATTAAAGTTGATGCCAACTGATACAGTTGTGTTCAGCGCAATTATTATTCCAGGGCGCGAACAAGATGTTTCGTTCCTTTATAACAAATTGGCGCGTATGGGCATCAAAACTTACACAATCTTTGATACAAATAATTTGCATGCGTCCGGTCACGCTGGCCGTTCAGAATTGGAAAGATTTTACGATATGGTTCATCCCCAGGTTTCTATACCAATGCACGGTGAATTTATATCTGAAATGTTGAACGGTAAAATGGCTATGGAACGCGGTGGCGCAAAACATATGATGATTGTGCATAATGGCGATATTATTGCATTAAAAGATGGGGTAGAACCATATGTTTGTGAATCAATTCCAACTGGTTTCGTTGTTATGGAAGGTGAAACAGAACGCAGTGCGGACGATCCTGTATATAAAACACGTAAAAAGATTGCCTCTAATGGTGCGATTTTTGTTACATTGCCAATCGACAAACGTGGCTTTTTGAAAGGTGTCCCAGAAGTTTCCAGTGCTGGTATTTTTGAATCAGATGATACAGGATTTATGAAACGTCAAATTCAAATTGAAATCACAAATGCAATTGATAAATTAACAAAAACAGAACGCAAAAATCGTGATAATTTGTACAAGGCTGTTCAGGTTGCATCTAACAAAGTTGTTCGTGCAAGTCTGGGCGCAGACAAGAAGCCACAATACAGCGTTCATTTTGTTTTGAAATAAAATAACCGGCCAAATGGCCGGTTTAATTTTGGCGCACCCAACAGGAGTTCCTCGGTATAAATACCTGCGGGGCAATCGTAACAATTTTGGTACGTTGTCACTTCCAAAATCTACTGCTTGTCGTGGTTCGCCTCCTGGGGTTTTCAGATAAATTAAAAATCGGCAAAAGCCGATTGTTAATTTATGGCGCACCCAACAGGAGTCGAACCTGTAATCTTTGCCTTCGGAGGGCAACGCATTATCCAGTTGTGCTATGGGTGCTGGATACTGTATTTTATATTATCTTACCCGGATTTTCAATAATTGTTTGCGAATGCATTCTGGAATCATAAAATGATATATTTTAGTAGCGGTATTTATAATTTTAATCTGTGTACCAATATTTCTAATATTCAATTTATTTAATGTTTCGTTTAATCTGTTTAAATCATAACCATATGTTTGTGAATCTTTCAATATTATGAAATACGCAACAGCCATAGGTTCCATGGAAAAAGTATCCAGATCCAATATAGCACGGACGTTATCTTGCTCATCCAAAACGATGTTTTTTGCATGTAAATCTGTGTGGCACAGTTTCTTTTGTGATGGGGCAAAAGTCGCGATTGTTTGACGCAAAACTTTTGAAACAAATGGCACAGGAATCGGTTTAATATTTTCACATGGAATCTCTGCTATTTTATATGAGATATCAAATATCTGACGGTATACGTTGTCTAATTTTTCGTCAGATAAGCCTTCCAGTATGCGTTCGTGTAATGTTTTCCCTGGAATAAATTGATAGGTTTCACAATAATATTCGCCATAATCATATATAGATACTTTTGGAACAGGAATGTTAAAAGATGTTAAAATTTGGCTTGCCTCTAAATTATGTTTTGCGATGATTTCATTGGAAAATCTGCATACATATTTTTGCCTGTTTGTTTCTGCAATATATATGTCATGAATTTTGCCAACAGTAATAGGTTGGGTAACAGATATTACATCGGGATATATTTGTTTTATTGTTAAAAAATGTTTATATTGTTTTTTCATTTTTTTATTAAATATCAATATGTTATCTGTATTTTTTAAGAAATAACATTAAATAATGTTTTTGTCCATTATAATGCCAACATTGCCAATATAAAATCGTCCAGATCTCCGTCCAAAACAGCCGCAGAATCTGTTTTTTCAACATTAGTACGAACGTCTTTGACTAATTGGTATGGGTAAAGAACGTAATTTCGTATTTGGCTGCCCCATTCGATTTTTTTCTGGGCCGCTTTTGCTGCGTCTTCTTCGGCTGCGCGTTTTTGCATTTCAAGTTCATATAATTTTGAGCGCAACATTTTCATAGCCATTTCTTTGTTTTGAATTTGGCTGCGTTCATTTTGGCATGTGACAACTGTGTTTGTTGGAATGTGTGTAATGCGTACCGCGGAATCTGTTTTATTAACATGTTGTCCGCCGGCACCGCTTGCGCGATAAGTGTCTATGCGCAAATCTTTTTCATTGATTTCGATTTCGATGCTGTCATCAACATCAGGCCATACATCAACAGATGCAAAACTGGTCTGGCGTTTCCCATTTGCATTAAAAGGCGATATACGAACAAGTCTGTGAACACCAATTTCGTTTTTTAACCAACCAAAAGCGCGTTCGCCAGATATTCTGAATGTGATGCTTTTTATGCCTGCAACATCGCCAGGGTGTTCTTCTACGACTTCAATTGCAAAACCATGTCTTTCACACCATCTGGTGTACATACGGGACAACATTTGTGCCCAATCTTGTGCTTCTGTGCCACCAGCGCCAGACTGAATGAATAAAAATGCGCCATTGTTATCCATTGGGTCGCCAAAAAGGGTTATAAATTTAGCTTTGTGGGCGTCAATTGCCAATTCATTTACGGCATTGTTAACATCTGGGTCTTCTGGTGATAATTCGTACAAATCAACCAGGTTTTTATATTCGTCTTCCAAATGTGTTAATTCGGATAATTGTTTTTCAAGCGCAGATTTCTTTTGCAAAATACCGCGAGCATAATCTGGATTATCCCATAAATCGGCTTGATTAGAAATTTCGGTTAATTTATCAATTTCAGATTGAATTTTAATTGGGTCAAAGAAACCCCCTTACGGCAGAAATGTCGTCAGAAATCTGGGCAAAAACTTCATTGTTTATCATAGCCATATTCGCAATATACCAATTTATTTGCCTAAATCAACTTTTTTATATTTTTTTTGTGAAAGTTTTATTGCGTTATTTTTCATAATGTGATAAAATATATTCAACAGAGAGGGAATTTCATGAAAAAAAGTATATTAACATTTGGTTGTATTAGTGCATTTTTAATGACAAATGCTGCTATGGCTGTGTCAGCAGGAACTACAGCAAATGATTCTGCACGTGCTGCAATTTATACAACGCCTTCGGCGGGATATGTAACAAACGCAGGTTCTCGTGGTCAGAATTCTACGATTAATGCATATGTTCAAAACCAAAAAAATACATATTTCATGATAACTCAACCTGATGTGGATACTGCGTGTCGTCGCAAGATAATGGCCTGTTTGACAGATTATTGTGGTGATACAACAATCGTGCCGGGCAAGACATCTGGTCGTTGTATGTATGCCACAGAAACAGAATTGTATAATTACGCATTGCTTTGTTTGCAGAAAGATACATCAATTTTGTTGCCACAATACAATACAATCGGTAAAAACGGTTCGGGTGGTATGAATACCGCTGCGCGTCTTTGCCCATCTTATGTTCAACAAGAATTGATGTCATATTTATCCATGGCGAATATGGCGGATAAATTAACAAAATCTCATTCTGATTTGTGTGTTCAACGTCGTCGTGAATTAGAAGCAGCCATGGCATGTCATTCTGTTGCTTTGGCATACGGTAATGAAACAACAAGTATGTTGAAAACACAATTAACAGATTATTGCGGTGCTGGTGTTGCTGGTGGTTCTGCTGAAATGGTGACACGTTTCGCAAATGCTGGTAATGTTGGTGCAAATATTTGGGGTTGGGCTGAAAAAATTGTAAGTTTGGAAGCAAATTCCAAGGGCGCAAATTGGGAAGCCGCGGTTGATGCCGTTTTGGCAAGTTATACTAATCGTATGAATTTGGCATGTGGTGACAGTTTGCAATTAAATACAGTTTCTCATGCAACAACAACTAATGAAACGCCAAATTTACAAAATGCTGTTGCAATTATGGCAAATGTCGCATTCCCATCTGCAACAAATACAACAACAAACCCAAATACGAATTACAGTGTTTATATGGAAGTGACATCTATGTCTGAAATATATGATTATGCCACCGCAAATCAGGTTGTTCAGGCTGGTCTTACTAACAATGCTTTGACACAAAACGCGTTTTTAAGTTCTGCTCAAATGGATAACATGCAAAATGCATATAAGTTGGGTACAAAAGTGTTTGTTATTCGCGACAGTGCAAGATGTTATACTGTACCAGTTGCAACACTAACTCAATCAGAAACATCGATAATTGCTCAATCTTTTGCGAATTGTGTAAGCAGATAAAATTAAACCGCCAGATTGGCGGTTTTTTTAACGAAAAAAATCATATACCTTTCTTGATAATATGATATTTTTTTGGTATAATAATCTTCATGAAAATAACACGCAGACAACTTTTAAAAACGGTAAGTTTTAGCGCGCTTGTTGCGGGCATTGCGCCGCGTGTTGCTTTTTCTGCGCCGAATTCATTGCGTTCAATACGTACGGGCGTACAGGCAGGCGGAAAAACACGTTTGGTTGTTGAAACAGCAAATCGTCCATCTTATACGTTGTCTTACGGCGACAAACAATTAATTGTTAATTTGTCGAACACCACGGGTAAGGCTGATGTTCAAACAAAATTAGCCAACGGAACATTGATAAAACGCGTTACGCAAATTCAAGATGGAACAACTCTGAAAATATCTGCGACATTATCTGGATTGATAGATGCGATTGAAAAGAATCAAATTATGATATTGGAACCAAATGGCGACAATGATTATCGTCTGGTGATTGATTTTTCATCGGGGACAGGGCGCGGAATAACAACTTCGGCCACCACAACTGCAACAGCAAAGACTGTTAAAACAGAAACCACAACAAAACCCACGACAAAAACAACAAAATCGCACATAATAGTTATTGATGCAGGCCATGGTGGTAAAGATCCGGGTTGTATAGGAAAGGGCGGAACACAGGAAAAAACAGTGGTTTTGTCTGTTGCGAAAAAATTAAAGAAAAAACTTGATACAGACGGTTATAAAACATATCTGACTCGTTCGTCTGATGTTTATTTAAAATTGGGTGAAAGGGCGGAATTTGCAGAAAAAAAACATGCAGATTTATTTATCTCTTTGCATGCAAATGCTAACCCAAGTCGTGATATGAAAGGATTCTCTATTTATACATTATCTGAAAAAGCGTCTGACGAAGAAGCCCAGAAATTGGCTGATTCTGAAAATGCTGCGGACAAGATAGATGTTGATGGATTTGAACAGTTCTCAAAGGATATTCGTGTTGCGCTTTCTGCGTTGCAACAACGCGCTGTTGCTGAATTAAGTGAAGAATATGCCAACGGCTGCGCAAAATCTATGAACAAGGCTTCCATAGAACAACAAAAAGGGCCATCAGTGCGGCACGCACCTTTTGCGGTGTTGCGTTCCACTGTGCCTGGTGCTTTGATTGAATTGGGACATTTATCGAACAAAAACGAAGAAAAATTATTAAAATCTGATGCCCACCAAAATAAATTGGTGGATGCAATTGCTAAATCTGTAAATTCATACGATTTTGATGTCTAAAACGCGTAAAAAAAAGCATCCAATCGATACTTTGTGGTATATACATTTTTTCTCTGGACAAGATATACGAATTTTTTCTACACTTTTCTTATATATAAGGGAAGGAAGTTTAATAAATGGCGGTTTTCCGCAGATTTTGGCATATTTTTGGTTGCGCACTATTTGCGTTAATTGTTGTGTTTGGTGCCAATAATTCATATGCGGCAAATTGCGGA
>CACYHO010000004.1 GCA_902774285.1 uncultured Pseudomonadota bacterium
ATACCGTAGTTGAACTGGTCGATGGAAATAAGAACCCTGTAAACGTAACCCCAGATCAAGTAGATGGTTTGCCACAAGGCTCTAAAATAAAAGGAAATAAGGTATATATACCAACCAATTCAATACCAGCACATATAACTGTGAATGGAACATCCGTCCCTGTTCCAGAGAATGGCGGTAAAGCCACAGTACCAGCTACTGAAAATGGGAACGCTGCGCCACAAACAGAATCAAGCGATCCTGCTAATCCTTCTCGCAGTGCAACTACCCCTGCTCCTAGCACTGGCGCAACAGAATATCAAACACCACACTACAAAGGGGTGGTGGTTGATGAAAAAGGCAATCCAATTTCTGGCATAAAATTATCAGATAATTGCATAACCAGTACAGGCGGAACATTTGATTGTAACAAACCAAAATATAACATAAATAAAACAGGATATTCCCCTGCCAGTGGTAATTTGACGCCTGGTGATGGTAATGTAATTACATTAACACCATCTAAATATAAAGGAAAAGTTGTTGATGACAAAGGTAAACCAATAAAAGGTGTAGAAATTGTTCTGGGGTGCAAAAGTGATAAAAACGGTCTTTTCAATTGTCCTGCACCAACCACAAAAAATACTGTTACTGTTTTTCATCCTGGTTATAACCCAGAAACAGTGAAATTGGATGCAAATGCTGACAATAATATTATTTTAAAACCAAAAACCGACAATGATGATAAAGCAGATGATTACGAAGATGAAGATTACGCGGATGATGATGATATAAAACGCGAAAATTTGGCAAGACTTCAAAGTGACAGAAATGGACTTATCCCAGCAGATGTAGATTTAAATCTTGCAAATAAAAATACTGCTTGCAAACAAAGAACTGTGGACGAACAAATTGCAATTATATATTCAACTGTTGCAGGCCCAGGTAGGACAGTAAAATACTGTAAAAAATTTGACACCAAAAAGAATGACCCTGATGGCAAAGTTCAAGCCGCATTACAATGGTGGAAAGACACAAGTAGCGAATGGACTAATATTACAGATGAAGGTCATAAAGCGACAGAGTTTAACAAACAATGCGGTGTTGAAGAATGCACAATTACCAGTAAAGAAAAAGAGATTCCAGCAAAAGTCAATACAACACCAGGGTTTACTGGAATTGTTGTCAAAAAGGGGTCCTTTGAGACACTACCTATGGCTACTATTGCCGTAATGATTGATGGCAAGTTAAATAATAAATTAAGTAGAACAACCGATGGAAATGGCGAATTTACAATAGATTCTAAATTATCGTCACTTACTGTGGATGTAAGTTTCGCTGGATTAACACCAAAAAGAGTAACATTAAAACCAAATCCAGAATATAACATAATCGAATTGGAGTCTTCTGAAGAAACAAACCTGGAAGAACAGGAAGTTAAATCTAGTTGTGAAAAAGAAGATGTTCAAGACCGAATAAATTATATTCGTACTCTTGCCCCTGTTGGCGCAGGAAAAACTATAAAATATTGTAAAATACATAAAGATAATCAGGATTTGCAAAGTGCCGTTAATGATTGGGAAACTAAAAACAAAAATTTGATTTCAGATGATAAAACAAAGAAAATGGAATTCCCAGAAACAGAATCCGAAGATGGACAGTATATAATTGTAACATGTAATGAAACTGCTATAGATCCATGTGATGATCAAAATCCTGAGGTGCAACATATAATCAAAGAAATAAAAGAAATTGAATTTGATGATCAAGGACAAGCAACTATAAACTATCACACCGAATATGAAACTTGTGATAATTTAAAAACATTGTTAACAGAACAATGTCCAGAACATACCCAATCTGAAATAACATATGAAAATGACAAGATAATATTAAAGTGTGTGCCAACAGATGATAATTTTGATAAAGATTTTCAAACAATACTTCAGGCTTATAAGACAAAAGTGGAAGAATTGAAAAATAAAAAATGTAAAGAAGCAGCAGAACAAGGACAAGCATGATAATGAAACCTAAATTTTTATTGATGATTTTATTGTGTTGGCCATTGGTGTCAATGGGTGATGTTGATAAATCTGCTATTACATCTGATATTGATAAAGCACAAACTATACCTGAAGCCACAGAGGCCGCCCAAGATGCATTTGACGGATTATCAACAAATGATCAAACAAAAAAGGATGCCGCACAGGCAACACTTGACGAAGCAATTCAGAAAGCGAACAAAGAACCTGAATGTGATCCGACTGATGCTGCTGCTACACCACCACAAAATAAAGATGATCGCACTGATGAAGAAAAGAAAAAAGCTTTAGAAGAAAAAGAAAAAGCATATAAAGAAGCAAAAGAAACCGAACAATCATTGGCAAATCGTACCTTGACCGCTGCAACAACCGCAGCAACAGGTATTGGCGGTATGGAATTGGCGATGGGGTTGGCTCAACAAGCGGCAGATGCGTATGCAGATGAATCTATGGCTGCGTATTTAGCGACAATGCGTTGCACATATGGCCGCACTCACCAAGTAAAGGCTGGACCAGAAGAAATTGAATTGCCGGGTGGCAATAATCAAAACATGATGAATTTGCGTGCGGAATATTTCGCATTGGCGGCAGATCTAAAAGAACGCAAGGCGGCATTAGGTATGCAACCAGGTATAGAATCAGAAGAAATTTTGGACAAAGCTGCAACTGGACTTTATGACGATGAAAATATCGGTATTACCAGTGGCGCCTATGCTTCGTTGTATCGTGCACAAATGTTGGGATCCGAAGAAGATCAAAAGAAAATTGACGAAGAACGCAAAGCATCCAAGAATCGTGTTATCGGTGGGGCTGTCGCCGCCGGGGTCGGTGTTGTTGGCGGTATTGTCGGCAATTCCCTTATCAACGGCAAACTGGGTGAAAAATTGAAAGAAGCCATTAACTCTAAAAAAGTTGGTAAAGAAACCCAGGCACTGTTAAAGAAAGAAGCCGATGCTTTGAAAGATTTACGTGCATGTCTTAAATCTGCCGGAATTCAGGAAACAGATAAATTATCGTTCTCTAAATTCTACCCATCTGTATTATCTGTGAAAGGTATAAGTTGTAAAGAAATTTTAAATTCCGGTTATGAGCCAAATACACTAAAAGCTTCGGATATGTTCTCTGATTCTACTGATGAAACAGAAATATTAAACCACATGCTAACATATATAGATATAAAAACTGTGGCAAAATTAGTCGGTTATTATTCATTTAGTAGCAGCGCGAATTTAAGTGGAGAAATGACTAACATTAAAAATAAAATAAAAACATCTATCGAATCTGTTGAAAAGAAATTTGAAGAAGCTGAAGAAAAAGACAAGCAATCCGCAGAAAAAGCCGGCATAAGTATTGGTGATATAACATCAAACGGCGAAGGTTTGTCTAGCCATTCTTTGTTCAGTAATATTACTTCACTTGATTCAGAACATTCTTTCTTATCTCAATGGATGACCAAATAAAAAAACACCCGCAATCGCGGGTGTTTCAATTTGAAATAACAGAAATAGCTTATTCTGCAACTTCTTCTTTTGCTTCTTCGGCAACTGGTTCAGCGACAGTTTCTTCTGCAGGTTTTTCTTCTGCTTTTTCTTCTGTTGCTTCTTCAACTTTCTTTGTTCCGAAAGTCAATGTTTTACCTGCAACCAATGCATCGATTTCGTCTTGTGTTTGTGCAACATAAATCTTTACATCAACGATAACGTCTGGATGTAATGCGATTTTTGTATCAAATGCACCAACAGATTTAATTGGGGAACCCAACATAACCTGAGCAGATTCAACAGATACACCAGCGATTTCTTTCAATGCGCGTGCGATATCACGTGAAGATACAGAACCATATAATTGACCTGTATCACCAGCCTGGCGAATCATGTGTAATTTAGCATTTTTAACTGCTTCAACTTTTGATTCAGCGGCTTTCTTTGCATTTTCATGGCGTGCAACCAATTCTGCTTTCTTTGCTTCGAACAAAGCAACGTTTTCTTTTGTGCAACGCATTGCTTTGTTGTTTGGCAACAGATAGTTACGAGCATAACCTGTTTTAACTTCGACTGTGTCGCCGATGTTGCCCAATTTTGTAATTTTTTCTGTTAAGATTACTTTCATTTTATCTGTCCTTTATTTAATAAAGTTAGAGATTTTAAATCAAATTATATGTGGGTATTGGAAGCGTTTGAAGTTTCGAAATGTACATTTAGTTACACGAGAAACGCCAAACGCGACAAGCACCCATAGAATTTGATTTTAGCCCAAGTTATTTCTAACAAATGGCATTAATCCCAAATGACGTGCACGTTTGATGGCTGTAGCCAATGCACGTTGATCTTTTTGTGAAACACCAGAAATACGAGATGGAACAATTTTTCCACGTTCTGTGATGTAATGTGACAATAATTTCACATCTTTGTAATCAATCACTTTGCCCTTTAATGGGTTTGATTTTTTACGATAAATTGCTGCACGTACTGCCATTATGCCACCTCTTCTTCTGTAGATTTCTTCATCATGATGGATGGTATTTTTGACAATTCTTCAACGCGAACGTTCAAGAAACGAATAACATCTTCATCAATGCGGGAACGACGTTCCAATTCTGTGATTTGATTGCCTGGCAATTCAATATTCAACATAACGTAGTGAGCCTTGCGGTTCTTACGAATAATGTATGCCAAATTTTTCAAACCCCAAAATTCAGTGGATTTAACATTCCCACCCAATTCTTTGATTATTTCTGTAAATTTAGCCGCTTTTTCTTTCACTTGCGGTTCAGTCAAGTCCTGACGAAAAACCAGGACGCTTTCATAATAAGCCATTTTATTTCCTTTGGTTTATACAGCCGACAAGCCCATCTTGCCAGCAGGAACATCCCCCATTATGAAGATTTTTTATAAAAAAGCAAGTATTTTTATACATATATTATATATATAGTGTTGACATACCCGTAAAAATTTTACTAAGATTTGTATAACGAGAGATAAAATACATATGAAACGATTTCACAGAAATCTTAATATTATGTCTATGTTCACCGCGGTTTTGCTGGTGTTTGGGCTGATTTTTTGGCGCACAATTTTCAATATCGCAATAACAAATGTCTTTTTGAACGGCGTTATTATCGGCACAACTTTGTTCGGTATTGGGCTTTGTTTTGTGAATATTTTCAAATTGGTTCCTGAATATAATTGGCTGCATGCTTATTTCGCTGGTCGCGCTGATTATGGTTATACGCCGAATTTATTGCGTCCGGTGTCTATGGCACTGCACAATCGTCATATTCATATCACAACAAGCACTATGACAGAATTGTTGGATATGGTTGCTGGTCGTATCGAAGACAAACGCGATTCCGTTCGTTATATTACAAATACTTTGATATTCTTGGGATTGTTGGGGACATTTTGGGGATTGATTTTGACGGTTGGCGGATTCGCAGAATTGTTAATCGGTATCGATTTCGAAGATCCAAATGTATTACAAGTTATGCAAATCGGTATGGCGGGACCATTGTCTGGTATGGCAACCGCATTCACCAGTTCCCTGCTCGGCTTGGCTGGCAGTTTGACTGTCGGGTTCTTGGGATTACAGGTTCAGTTTGCACAAAACGCTGTTTATGAAGAATTGTCTGATTTTATGTCACAATATGTATTGCAAAATCCTGCGACGAATACTGGCATTGTGAAAATTGCAGAAAAAGCACCGGTTAGTGCAAATACTTTTGCAAAGATTGCTGAAATTCATGATGCGTTTGTTGATGCAGATTATGTAGTTCATGATTTAATCAGAATTGATGGAAAATATCCTGCACTTGTAGCAATTGGAAACGATGAGAAATTATTCATCGCAACACTTAATAATGATACCGATGTTTTACAAAATGTTATGAAACGAATTCAACTTTGCTTTGCAGACACATTGGAAGGTGTAAGCATAGATGCACGGATTTTATACATATCAAACAAAGCTGCAGATTTGGGAAATCATATTTTGCGTTTTTCAACAACTGATGCGATGCGTAAATATTTGATTGCTCATAAAAACAACAAACCAACAAATAAACAAGATCGCGAAACTTTCGATGCCTATGCGCAATACATTGGCACCGCAATCGATTATCTGTTTAAGTCTAAATAAAGAAATTAAAAGAGAGAGGGAAAAAACAATGTTAAACATAAGATACCGTGATAAAACAAATGCTTGGCCTGGGTTCGTAGATTTATTTTCTAACCTGGTTATCATTTTGATATTCTTGCTTATCGTGTTTGTGTTCTTGTGGACAACGACCAGCGTGTTTAACAAAAATACCGGAGCAAAGAAAGTTGCCGAATTGGAACAAGCAAAACAAGCACAGGCTGAACAAATTGAACAAATGACTGCTGATAAACAGGAAGCAGAACAATTATTGTTGGCCGCGCGTGATGCATTGGAAAGTCAAGAAGGTCAAATCGCAAATCAGATGAACCTTGCCAATGCGTATGAAGATCAAATTGCGAATTTGACTGCGCAACAAGAGCAATTGGCAGAACAAATTGCTGCTTTGAACGAACAATTGCAATTGGCAACAAACGCCAAAGAAGAAATGGCGCGCATGGAATCTGAACGTCACGAAATACAAGATGAAATGGCAGAAAAACAATCTGAATTGAATGCGCGCATTGCCGAATTGGAAGCACAATTAGATGCAGCGGAAAAACGTGCGGCGGAACAAGAAGCCGAATATACACAAATGTCGAATCGTTTGAACAAAGCATTGGCTGAAAAAGTTGCTGAATTAAACGCAAAAGTTGCTGAATTGAATTCTCTTGAACAATATCAATCTGAATTTTATAAACAAGTCAAAATGGCACTTGGTGATCGCACAACAATCAAACAAGATGGCGACAGATTTATCGTATCTTCTGATATTTTGTTTGACAGTGGCTCTTATAAAATATCACCAAAAGGTAAATCTCAGTTAAAATTATTGGCGAATGTCATCAAAGATTTTGAAAACAAAATTCCATCTGATATTGATTGGATAATTCGTGTTGATGGCCATACTGATAATAAACCTGTATTGCCAGGTACATACGCTTATTCAAACAATATGCAATTGTCCCTGCTTCGTGCAACAGCAGTTGTAAACGAATTGGTCAAAGACGGCGTGTCAAAACGCAGATTGATTCCATCTGGATTTGGGGAAATGCATCCGGCGGCTTTGGGACATGACAAAGCGACATTACAAAAGAATCGCCGTATAGAATTACAATTAACCAACAAATAACAAACGCCCGTTTGGGCGTTTTTTTTTATCGTGTCAAAGTTTTCAAATTTAAATCGCGAATTAACTGCCCTGCTTCGTCAAAATGACGCCCAATATTTTTTGTTTCGTGTGCATCGTCACTTATTATCACCGGCACATTGTTTTCCGCAGCCATTTTCAAAATTCTATTCGAAGGATAAGGTTCATAACAAAACGAACGATAAAACGAAGTATTTATTTCAATACCAATCTTTGATTTTGCTGCGGCTTCTATGGCCCGTTGTTCAAATTCGACCCATTGTTCTTCAACACCAAGTCCAACTTTCTTTGGCAAATCAAGATGCGCCATCCACGTGAACAACCCAGAAGCGGCAGCCCGCGCAATATTTTCCCAATATTTTTGAATTAAGATTTTTTGTGTTTGTTCGTCTGCGTTTTTCCAATCATGCGAATTAAGTAATGTTCCATTATAAGAAACAAAATGCGCCGAACCAATTATATAATCAGGTTGTAAAATATTTATCGCCATTTCAAATCTTTCACGCCAACCATTGTAATCGAAAAAGTCTGCTTCCATTCCGCGCAAAATTTTCATATCAGGATTTTGTTCCCTTAACATTTCAATTTCATGATAGTGCGGAACAAAACGCAACAACGCTTCATCAAACGAAGAAGAATAAATATTACTGTATCCACCATGCACAGAAAATGGGTACATTTTTGTATATTTAATTATTGGATTAACAATAAAATGATTAGAAACACCAATCGTCTTGAAACCCAAATCGCGCGCACGATTAACCATTGATTGAACAGAATCGCGTCCATCAAATCCAACAGTATGCGTATGAAGAGTATAATCTTGAATCATAGCGGCTATGATAAAACCTTTACGTGATAAATCAAGAAAATGTGATATACAAAAAATATATTTGCATTTTGAAAAAATAAGTATATAATAACTTTCGTTTTCGGGGTGTAGCTCAGTCTGGTAGAGTACTTGGTTTGGGACCAAGGTGTCGAAGGTTCGAATCCTTTCGCCCCGACCAGATTAAATAAAAAAGACCGCCATGTGCGGTATTTTTTATTTAACCTTTTTGGTTCGTCGGGACGAAAGGATGCGCCAGAGCGCAGCGCATGGCGTATACGAAGACGAACAATTAACAACCATTCAAAAACGGATATGTTTAATAGAGTTTTTGTTTATGGTTGGTTTATTGTTTGTCGAGGAGGAATCGCCCCGACCACGAAATTCAAACCACCACTTTTGTGGTGGTTTTAATTTTGTGTTGGGCGAAAAGGATTTTTAGAACATTCGGGAAGAAGGTTCGACCCGCCGGCGAAAGGCAGACGGAAGTATGCCGGTGAGCATAGCGAATGAGCCAAGGGAGTGAAGCGAAGCGGAACAATCCTTTCGCCCTACTTTTTTATTATTGTGTATCGAGGCAGGAATCGACCCGACCACGAAATTCAAAACCGCCACTAAGGGCGGTTTTTTGTTTGTATTCCTATATCTTCGCTGAGTTCGAGAGTTATGTTTTTCAAAAATGCTATTTTTAGCCTATTTGCGAACTTTTACAAACTTGACAAATGCAGATAGTGTCCTATAATAAGTGTACAAAAAAAGGTTCAATATGGTAAAAAACAAAATGAACAATTTATTGGTTTGTGGTAAAAGAGCTGTTTTGTTGGCAATGTTTGCTGCTATGCCTTTGTCAAATATAAACGCAGTTAACGAACAACCTTCTGATACTATAACCAAACAGACAGAAACAACGAAGAAATTGACAGAATCTGAAATCAAACGCGGAACAATTTCTGCATGTGGGGTTATGATTTTTTTGTTCATAGGTATCGCAGTTTACTTTTATATATGGGATAAAGAAACAGGACCATACAAAAAAAATAAATCTTATAAAAATCTGACTATAGAAAGATTAAAAAAACGAATTCGTTAAAGGTCGTTAAACCAAAACCGCCACATCAGGCGGTTTTTCTTTTGTTTTCTAATACTTACACCAAGTTCGAGAGTTGTGTTTTTGGAAAGTGCTGTTTTTAGCCCATTTTCGAACTCTTACAAACACTCTTCCATAGAATAAGTTTTTCTGCCTACATATATTGTATTATTTTGCACCTTTAAAAACACAGGTTCGTATTCAAATTCGCCGACATATGTTAAATCTTGTGTATTTTCTGTACTTTTGGTAAAAAGTATACTGCTGTCACCCATATTAATTTCAGCAATATCTTCAAAAACCAGTATATTTTTTGCTTTAACAAATTTATTGTCTATTGTGCATCTTACATTTGAAATTTTATATAGTGCTTTATCACATACATAAAAACCACGCACTGTTTTGATTAATTTGTATAACTTAGATTGGCAAGTATTTGGACAATTATACATACAATCTCGTTTGTTTTGATCCTCTATATTCTTTTTTTGCATTCTTTTAGCCATTTCAGAAGAATAAGTTTTATTTTCATCAAAAACATGATTTTGATAATGTTCTACATTTGTCCAATCAGATAAAACCTTGTAATTATCTATTTCTTTAATTTTACAAAAACAATGCGGGCCTGTTTTATTACTATTTTCACTAAATTCTTCCGTATCCAAACACAAAGCATGGCCAATAACATTCTGGTCATACGATGTTTTGTTTCTTAATTTCCATTCGGTACCGTTTAGACCTTCCATCTTCTCTGTCTTAAGTGCCTCATTATACATACTATAACCAATTTGATTGTCTTTAATCGGAACAAATTTTTCATCATCTTGGCATTCTGTAGCAAATACAACAGTACAAAAAAGCAACAATGTGAAAAATAGTAAGATTTGCTTCATGATAATTTCTTTTTAATCGGATGTATTATATCATACAAAAACAATATTTAATAGTTTTTTCACTTCTTTAATCTCTCTTCCAATCGTAAAAAACCTTGCAGTTGGCAAAATCAAGTCTATAATATTGGCAATATACAAAAGGATAAACATAATGCCTATTACAAAAGTAATAACACCAACAAAAGACACTCCTGATGTCCGTATGTCCACAGATAAAATCGAAGGCCTTTTTATTATCGAATTGAAAGAATTCGGTGACGAACGCGGTTCTTTCAAAGAGACATTTAACGAAAAAGAATTTATCGAAAAAGGCATTATTAACCCAAAGCAACCGTTTATCCAAGACAATATGTCCAGATCTGTACGTGGTGTTTTACGTGGTTTGCATATGCAAAGAAACCCTTTTAGTCAATCAAAATTAGTCAGCGTTATCGAAGGTTGCGTTTGGGATATCGCAGTAGATGTTCGCCCAGGTTCGAAAACTTACGGAAAATGGGTGGCTGTAAAATTATCACGTGAAAACAATCGTGCTTTTTATATTCCACGCGAATTTTTACATGGATTTATTGTGGTAAGCGAAACAGCGATATTTGCCTACAAATGTGACAATCCTTACCACCCTGCTTCCGAAGTCAGCGTAAGATATGATGATCCGCAAATTAACATAAATTGGGAAGAAATAAGTGGTATAATCGCGAAAGAAATCATCACATCTGAAAAAGATGCGAAAGCAATCTTATTAAAAGACTTATATCAAAAAACGAGATAAAAATGTCAGATAATAAATCAGTTAAAGTCGGTGTCGGTGTTTGGCTTTATAATCATAATGGCCAGATTTTGCTTGGCAAAAGACTTTCAAAACACGGAACAGGAACTTGGGCACCGCCGGGGGGCAAATTAGAATATGGCGAAACGCCTGAACAATGCGCATCACGCGAACTATTTGAAGAAACTGGTGTAAAAATCCCAGCTGATAAAATCGAAATATTTAAAACCACAAATGACTTTTTCAAAGATAGTGGCGAACATTATATCACTATCCATTGCCGTGCGTTTTATCGTGATGGAACAGCCTATCTCATAGAAGTAAAAGAACCAGACAAATGTGAAACTTGGAATTGGTTCAGCACACATAAAATGCCGTCTCCTTTGTTTTTACCTGTCGTAAACGCATTAAAGCAAAAATCTTTGTAAAAAATATGCTTGTATAAAAGTGCGAAAAAAACTACAATAAGTAGTATGAAGAAAGGATTTTTCATTTTTATTGCAAGTGTGATGTTTGTTTCAACTGCTATGGCGGTGAATAATTATATGCCAAACAAATTTAATACTGTTAATTCGCATGATAATGTTTATCCATATGTGTTGAATAACACCAAAACAATAACAAATGCTAAAAACATATCTGACACGACCGCGCGACGCGCCGTTATCCCGCGTTCCAAAGCTGTGCGCAATGTTACAACCACCACCACACAACCACGACGTGTTGTTCAGCGTTCTAATACAACTGCACGTGTTGCAACAAGTGCGACACCTGTACGTAATGTGAACGCCAATCGTAATGTAAGTGCTCGTTCTGCATCACCTGTTCGTGCAAATACAATAATAAACACAACTAATTACACAACGTCAGAAAGGCCATCGTCACAACGTTGTATGGCAGATTACAAAGAATGTATGGAAGGATACTGCAAACGTGAAGATACTGCATATAACCGTTGTTATTGCAGTGCAAAATTGGCACAAATCGATGCAAAATATCAAAATAAAATCGATGAATTGATTCAACAAATTGTTCGTCTGCAATACAGCAATTCTGCAACAAGCGACGAAATCAAAGAATATTGGGATCAAACAGTTGGTGTTTATACCGGTGATAATCCATGGGTAAATATTGATAATGCATTAAATATTGAATGGGCTGATACACAAAGCAGAATTCGTGGTCAGAATGCCTTTAATACGGGACATCAATATTGCACACAACATTTGCGCGCATGTTATTATATGGCGTCAAATCTGCGCGATGCATATAAATCTGAAATTGCACGCGATTGCGAAGCTTATGAAAAAAGTTTGCAAAAAATACAAGATGCAGCAGAAAGCGTAATAGAGGGTTATAATGATTAAATTTCTTGGTGTCGAATACAGTCGCGGCGCAACAGCAAAAATTATTAATGGGGGGCCTGCATTGGCACCACGCACAGTGCAAAAAATGTTTCCGGATGCAGATTGGACTATTATTTCCCCAGATCCAATAAGCGATGAAGATTGTATGGCTGACCGATTTGGCGATTCGTTTAATATGCATAAAAAAATATATCCAAACACACCAACCGAAAAACATATTTTTATTGGTGGCGATCACAGCGTAAATTTCTCGCATTTTGCAGCTATTGCTGATCAACATTCAAACGAAGATTTATGTCTGGTTTATTTTGATGCACACTTGGATATTCATACACCACAATCTTCAAAAGCAGAAGCATCTGGTGCACCACACGGAACGAATGTCCGACATTTATTAGGCGAAGGTGATGAACGCTGGTTGTCATTACCAAAAAATAAACCTGTGTTAAAACCTGAAAATCTATTTTATTTTGGATCACGTTCTTTTGAGCCTTCTGAAATAAAATATGTAAAAGAAAACAATATCTTTTATCGCACACCTGCACAATTACAAACTAAAGAAGATTGGGATAACGCGTTCGCACAGGTTCGTAACCGCATAGGCAATAAAAAATTTGTTATATCTTTTGATTTTGACGGTATCGATGAAAAATATTTTAAGGACGTTTGGGTTCCCGAATCGAACGGCCTGTCTTTGGATTTTGCAAAATATTTTGTGGAACAATTTTCAGATGCAATTAATTTCGAATTTGTTGAATGGGCCGTATCTGGCGATAAACAATCTGCGGATATTGTTCGTGAATTGATTGGTATTGTCGTTAATTGTTATCGATAATTTTTTACTTTCATCGCATAATTTTACCACAATAAGATTCATATAAAGAGAAAATTGTTGATTTGTGTTCTTTCCACAAATCGATATCTATTTGAAAATTTTTATATCTATCACGATTTGCACAATATTCCTTTACAGCCAGATCATACATTTCATCAAGATTTTGTTTTTCCATTATTTTAATTTTAGGTGCACCACACTGATAAAAACCTTCTTCGTCTTTGCATCTTGCTTTTTTTACATTACCAAACGGTTCTATTCTATATATTTGAGTCTTAAATGCATATTTAGATAATTTATCATACCACAGCATAGTATCAAAAGCACCTTCTGAAAAATGAAAACAAGATTTATGTATCATTATTTTTTTGTTATTTGATTTTTGCGTGTTTTTATATGGTGCAGTAAACACTGTGCCGCAAGGTATGTCAAAAATGTTTGTATCAGTGTGATACAAATATGTAAAAAAAGACCATTCTGTCACTATCTTATAATACATTATTATTACCATTTATACAGTTATACTATATAGACAAAAACTACTATTGTCAACAATTAATTTCACATTTTAAGTTGTGCGCGTAAATATTGCGGGCTAAATCATCACTGATTTGTTCCCAATCGTTTGCGCGCCCATATATAATTTCGCAATCGCACATATTTTTATTCAACGATTGTGTATTTGTCGCGCAAGATGCCACGAATATCAGCCACACCAGTTTTATAAACTTTTTCATTTATTATCCTTTGTTGTTTATTGTTTATTTCTGTTTCTTTTATTTGTTCTTGGAAAGTTTGTATTTTACATTTTGAATTACCAACACTTTGTCCATAAAAATAAAAAACGGTGCACATGGCACCAATCGCAATTACGATATATAACTTTATCATATTAAGCCACCTTATAAAAAAACCGCCAAATTGGCGGCTTTATTTATTGATTCATTGAATTAAAGAAATCTTCATTGGTCTTGGTCAATCTTAATTTATCCAACAAGAATTCCATTGCTTCCAATGTTCCCATCGGATTAATTATACGACGCAAAACATACATCTTGGAAAGAGTATCTTTTGAAACCAACAAATCTTCTTTACGTGTACCAGATTTTGTAATATCGATTGCAGGATATACACGTTTATCTGATAATTTACGATCCAAAATAATTTCGCTGTTACCTGTTCCTTTGAATTCTTCGAAAACAACTTCATCCATCTTTGAACCAGTATCAATCAAGGCCGTTGCGATGATAGTCAAAGAACCGCCACCTTCGATATTACGCGCGGCACCAAAGAAACGCTTTGGACGTTGCAATGCATATGCATCAACACCACCGGTTAACACTTTACCACTTGATGGGACAACCGTATTATAAGCACGTCCTAAACGTGTAATAGAATCAAGCAAGATAACAACATCTTGACCTGCTTCAACCAAACGTTTTGCTTTTTCGATAACCATTTCAGCAACCTGGATATGACGTGTAGCAGGTTCATCAAAAGTTGATGAAATAACTTCGCCCCGAACACTGCGTTGCATATCTGTCACTTCTTCTGGGCGTTCATCAATCAAAAGCACTATCAATTTAACATCTGGATAATTGGTAGCGATTGAATGTGCAATATTTTGCAACATAACTGTTTTACCAGTTCTTGGTGGCGCAACAATCAATGAACGTTGTCCCTTACCAGTTGGTGAAATCAAATCGATAACACGTGCGGATAAATTGCGTCCTTTGTCTGTATCATTCACGACTTCCATTTGCAATTTTTCATCTGGATACAAAGGTGTCATATCATCAAAAGAAATACGATGACGTAATTTTTCGGGATCTTCACCGTTAACACGTTCTATTGTTTCCAATGCAAAATAACGTTCAGATTCATTTTGTGGAGCCTGAATTTGACCTTCGACATAATCACCTGTTTTTAAGCCATACTTTTTAATTAAATTTGGTGACACATACAAATCATCTGGTCCAGCCAAATAATTGCTTTCCGGAGCACGCAAGAATCCGAAACCATCTGGCATACGTTCCAAAACACCATCACCAATCAAAACAATTGATTTATCGGCAGCATAAACACGCATAACCGCAAAACGCAATTGTTGAACATTCAATTGAGAAGGATTTTCAATCCCCATATCTTCAGCCATCTTCAACAATTGTTGAGGAGACTTTGTCTTTAATTCATTTACATGCATGAAAAAACCTTTTTGTGGAAATCGCAAACGAAGAATTTCGTTGCTTTGATGGGTTAATTATAGAGAAAAATCGTAAAAAAGTCAAGAAAAAAGCGGCCCTGTAATCACAACGACCGCAAAAAAACAATCAAAAACTAAGCTGTGTGTTCGCTGTGTTCAGAGATGCCTTTTGCACCCAATTTTGCCAGACTTTCGTTTAATTTTTGTCTGATATCAATCTTTTTCTGCGCGGCTTCCATACCAGCTTTTACACCCGCAGTTTTTGCGTTTGCTATACCTTTCTTCCAAGAGTCTTTCATAGCCATTTTTATACCTTTTGCGCTTTATCTCTCTATCATTTACGAATATACTATACTAAAAAATATTTTTTGTCAAGTATATTTGTCAATATTTTTAGAATTCTATTTCCGTTTTAATTTTCATCATTATCCCCTATCGTTCGCATTCCGAACATTCATCTGTTTCTGAATATTCTTCAACAACAATTGGTGCCGGTTGTTGTGGTTCTGTATAATGAACTTCTTTAACAACACGAACACGACGATTTTCGGCATTTGGTGTATTATCTGGTGTTGGAATCTTTAAATCTTCTTCACCAGCAGAAACTGCGATAATTTGAGAAGACGGGATTCCGTACTCAATCAACATCTTTTGCACTGCTTCGGCACGACGACCACCCAATGCATAGTTATAAGAAGTTGATCCTGCTGTATCAGTATGACCAACAACGGAAACTTTTACATTCTTGTTAGCCTGAGTTGTGGCAGCCAACTTTCTTATCAAATCATCATATTCAGGTTTGATTTTAGATTTATCGAAATCAAATCTGACTTCAAAGATTTCTTCCATAACACGTTGCTTTGGTTCCAATGGAATCTGTTGAACTTTGATAACGGTTTTATCAGACGACGGTTTACCCATTTCATCCAAACGTGCATTAATTGCAGCCAATTCGGCACGCATAGTCATCATCATTTCAACAAATTCATCTCTTGTTACAAAATCACCTTCGGGCATCTCTGTTCCGTTTATAACATCATCGCCTTCGGTTGCACTTTCATCACCGCCATAAATATTTTGATTAATTACCATAGGTGGCACAGGCACAGGTTGAACCAAATTACCAGGGATATTTACGTTATTAACAATAACAACACCTTCGCGAGAGCGAGAAACACCGGCCATAGCATTTAAACGACGAGTTTCTGGATAATATTGTTCTTCTGTTTTTGGTGTTAAATTTTCAGATTTAACATGTGTTGGTCCAATCACTTTGCCACTTGCACAATCTTTCAGTGTACGCAAAGATGCCTGAAAACGTGATTTACATTCTTGAGCCGTTGCATTTTGACCACTGGCCGCAGCAGATATCCAACAATCAAATTTTGCCTGGGCTTCTGCAGCAAGTTGTGGTTGCATTTGTGCAGCATCATCTTTCAATTCTTCTATTAAATCATTATATGCTGTATAAATTTCAAATCTTTCGCTTTCGTTTCTGATTTTCCAATTATCCAATGTTTCAGGAAAAGGTGTTTCGCCAGAAAATGCACCTATTGATTTTTGTGCAAATAATTCTGCGATATCAGGGTAACCACTGGTTCTTGCATTATAAATAGCAAAAGAACGATAATTCATTGCCAATTGATTTAAAAAGGAATCTTGATGTGGTGCGGCATTTACATTCAAACTTTCAACATATTCTACCGCCGGCATGTCGTATTCTGCGACATCATTTTCGGTTCCAACACAACCAGCAACAGCAATACATGCAACCAAAGATAAAGTTGACATATAGTATTTATTTTTCATAATAATTCCCTTTCCTTCGTTTATTATCGTATTAATTATACATTTTTTTGAAAATCTAGTAAAGAGAAAAAGCACACAAAAGTGTGCTTTTTAACAAAAAAATAATATGCATTATTTATCCAACATCGAACCAAGTGATGGTAACACCGATGTGGCCATCGATTTTATATCACTACTGCCCCCCATAGCAGACACAGCGCTCAACACAGAAGATGTTCCAGCAGCACCAGAAGATTGTCCAACACTGCCCAAAGTTTGTGTCACAAAACCACCCAGCAATTCGCGCTTTGCGGCTTTAAGCTTTGTATCAGAACAACGATTTGCTTTTTCTTTTAACTTTCCAATTTTTTTCGCTTCTGCCCTGGTATAGTCATCATCAGAAAACGGTATTTTTGCGAAAACATCATATATATTTGATACAGTCGTACATTTTTTACTGTTGCCATCTTCACATTTTGATGTAGAACTGGCTTTTGGAAAACCTTGCCAAACAGTATCTTTATCTGCGTCACTGTGGAAAGTATCAAAGCATGCTTCATCTTTATCCGCATTATTTATACATGTGCTGTAACCATCTTCCCACTTTTTACCCAAACCGCTTTGCGCAGATTCTGCAGTAACCTCACCAAGTTTAGCCCATTCTTTGACCAAATCATTAACCGTGTTTAATTCATCAGATGTTGGTGCACAATCCGCACTTAATTGTTGTTGCCGTGCGTTCAGTGTCTGAACACTGCTGACCAACCCAATAACCGTAGGTAATAAACTGGTTGCAGATTCAACCTTGTCAGCTTTCTTTGTGGCAACAGGCGCTGCCTTTTTTATATTAATAGCAGCCTGTGATACAGAAATCACAGCAAACGTGGCCATAAAGAAGATGGACAATATCTTTTTCATCTCTCTCTGTGTTATTATATCATAAAAAAAAGATTATATAAATATAAAAATTGCATTTTTATTTATAAATCGCTAAACTGTTATCATGCAACAAAATCAACGCAATTTTATAATTATATCAAAACACAAAAGACTTACCCGTCTTTGGCAATTCTTTTTCACCGGATGGGGATTGGTTATGGTTGCAGTATTGGTTGCAGCATCACTTTTAACAAAACAAATTTTATGGACACCGATAAGTGCAATCAATATGCACGATGTTGTAACAAACCAATTTAAAATGACTAACGCTTCTTTTGTTGGAACAGATAAAGACGGAAATCCTTTTAAGATATACGCAAAAAGTGGTCGCAAAGAATACAATAAACCAGATATTATTTTTCTTGAAAAACCGTCCGGCAACATAGTTCGTGTTACAGACAATAAAAAAATAACGGATAAAATTTCTGCATCCAGCGGTCAATTCAATCTTAAAACAAAAGAATTATCATTAACAGGACATGTCCGTGTTGATTCCAGCACTGGCGATAAAATTTTAACAGACGAAATGGTGGTACAATTATGATAAAAAAATCAGTATTACGGGTTGAACATTTATCAAAAAGTTATGGCAAACGCGTGGTATTACGCGACATATCGTTGATTGCTAACCAAGGTGAATCTGTTGGGCTTTTGGGACCAAACGGTGCAGGAAAAACCACCGCGTTTTATTGTATCACAGGTCAGTTGGCGGCATCCAGCGGTCAAATATTTTTGAATTCCCAAGATATTACTCATTTACCTTTTTATCAACGGTCACGTTTGCATATTGGATACCTGCCCCAAGAAAACAGTGTGTTCCGTGGACTTTCCGTAGAAGACAACATTATGGCTGTTTTGGAAATTGTTGAACCGAATCGTGAAAAGCGCGAAGAAAAATTAAATGCATTGCTTGATGAATTTTCAATCGCATTTTTACGCAAAAGTCCAGCAACAGCATTGTCTGGTGGCGAACGTCGTCGTGTTGAAATTGCGCGCGCGTTGGCAAATGATCCTAAATTTATCTTACTGGACGAACCTTTTGCCGGAATTGACCCAATCGCAGTAAATGAAATTCGTGAATTAGTATCACAATTAAAACATCGTGGACTTGGTGTTATTATTACCGACCACAATGTTCGTGAAACTTTGGGAATCACAGATCGCAGTTATGTTTTGCATGACGGAATGATTTTGAAACACGGAACTACCGATGAAATCGTCCAAGACGAAATGGTTAAAAAAGTTTATTTGGGCGAAAATTTCACTATGTAATTTTAATTGAAAGGATGGATGAATATGTTTGCTATAGACAAGATTTATGCGCGTCAAATTATGGATTCACGTGGCAACCCAACTGTTGAATGTGATGTATGGTTAAGTGGCGGCGCCTTTGGTCGCGCTTCGGTTCCATCGGGGGCTTCTACCGGTTCTTTTGAAGCATTGGAATTACGCGATGGCGATAAATCATATATGGGAAAATCTGTTTTCAAAGCAGTTAAAAATGTAAATGAAATTATCGCACCCGCCCTGCGCGGTATGGATGCATTAAAACAATCTGACATTGATAATAAAATGTTAGAAATGGACGGCACACCTAACAAAGAAAAATTTGGTGCAAATGCAATTTTGTCTGTGTCTTTGGCGGTTGCACATGCAGCAGCGAACGCACAACAAATACCGCTTTATAAACATATCGCAAATATATTTGGAAATCAGAATCCAGACACTTTACCACGTCCAATGATGAATATTGTAAATGGTGGCGCACATGCAGATAACGGATTAGATGCACAAGAATTTATGATTATTCCAAATGGCGCGAAAAATGAAATCGAAGCGATTCGTATGGGGTCTGAAATTTTTCATAATTTAAAATCTATTTTGAAAAAATCACATCATTCAACTAATGTTGGTGACGAAGGTGGATTTGCACCAAACTTTGATACATGCGAACAAGCACTGGATACAATTGTTGATGCCATCAAAACAGCCGGTTATGTTCCAGGACAAGATGTATCAATTGGTTTAGATGTTGCGTCTTCTGAATTTTACAAAGATGGCGTTTACCATTTTGAAGGATCAGAAAAAACAGCTGACCAAATGATTGAATTTTACAGTGAATTAATTTCTAAATATCCTGTAATTTCTATCGAAGATGGTTTGGCAGAAGAAGATTGGGATAATTGGAAAAAATTGACAGCAAAAATCGGAAACAAATGCCAATTGGTCGGCGATGATTTATTTGTCACAAATCCGATTCGTTTGAAAAAAGGTATTGAAAATAATTGTGCGAATGCAATACTTATCAAAGTAAACCAGATTGGTTCTTTGACAGAAACTTTGACAGCGATAAAAATGGCTCAGGACGCAAATTATGGCGTAATCATTTCCCATCGCAGTGGCGAAACAGAAGACACAACTATTGCTGATTTAGCCGTCGCAACAAATGCAGGACAAATAAAAACAGGTTCTATGTCACGAACAGATCGTATGGCAAAATACAACCAATTAATTCGTATTGCCGAAGAATTGGGAAACAAAGCAAAATATGGAATATGAATGATATCTTTGAATGGGATTTTATTAGTTTTGAAATATATTATTGCCGCAATAATTTTTGTTGGTATTGTATTAATACCTGCATATCTGGCGGCTGCAAATGGTCGTTCTAAATATGATTCTATGCGTGCACGCATGGGATCATTGATGTTTGGTTGGTCATTTTTGGGTTGGCTTTTTGCTTTGTTTATCGCATCAAAAAAATAAAAAACGCCAAATTGGCGTTTTTTATTTTTTATTTATTGTTTCATCACCATTTAAACGAATAATTTGTTCTGGATTATCTTGTAATGATTTTATTGTTGAATCTATCAAGGCCTTGCGTTCCATAAATGTTTTCTTGTTTGCCGCATCCAAATTATCTATCGCCGGCAATTTCACAGTCATAGGATTTACATGAACACCATTTTTGATAACTTCATAATGTAAGTGTGGACCAGTGGACACACCTGTTGATCCGGAATATCCGATAATTTGTCCCTGACGCACAACTGTTCCTACATTTACGCCTTTGGCAAATTTAGACATATGTGCATAAAGGGTTTCGAATGTTCCATTGTGTCTTATCTTTACAAAATTACCATGGCCACGATTATAACTGCGTGCGATAACGCGTCCAGAACCAGCCGCTGGAATTGGCGTTCCTGTTGGTGCACGGAAATCTACACCTTTGTGTGCACGGGTAAACCCAAGCACAGGATGTTTACGCGCACCAGAAAACTTTGATGTAATTTTCGCATTATTTATCGGTGTTCTTTTCAAAGATTTAATCGCACCATTACCATTTTCATCATAATATCCAGAATGTCCATCTGGTTTTACATAACGATACATTTGAACATTGCCACGCAACGCATCAAAAGATACCGCCAATATATGTCCGTTGTCCACTTTTTTATCTGAAGCAAAATTTTCTTCGTACAAAACATAGAATTTTTGACCGGCACGAATGTCACGTTCAAAGTCCATTTCAAATGCCAATAAATCATACACATCTAATATAATACCTTCTGGAATACCTGCTTCCAATGCGGAAAGATAAAAACTGCTGCCCTGGGCAATTTCACCTTGCTTATAAGAAATACGTGTATCGCGTTCAATTTCTATTTTTTGACATTGCCAGGTGTCAGGTGTTCCGCAATCAATTTCTATTCTGTTCCATGGACCATTTTCAATTATAATTTTTGATATCGGCGCATTTTCATCAGCACGAACAAAATCAATTTTATCGCGTCCGGCACGCAGTGTTGTGAAATCTGCATCTTTTTTCAGATTCTTTGATATTGTATCAATATCGCGCATTGAAAAACCATTGTTGCCCAAAATCTTGGAAAGTGTATCCCCAGATTTAACCTCTACAATCGTGTGGTTTTCATGTGAAAATACGGCTTCACGTGCAGGTCTGTAAAAACAAAACATACCTGCAGCAACAATAACCATACATATTGCGATATATAAAACAACACGGGACAATATATTAACATCGCCCAGCTTTTTACAAGATTTTACCAATCTGGCAGTCATCTTTTTCATAATAATTTTTGCTTTTGACATAGGATGCATTATAATAAAAATATGAATATAAATCAAGCATTCGCAATTTTAGAAAAATCTGGTGACGCACGTGCGGCCCGAATTATAACAACTAAGTACCCAAAAATTTCTTGGGCACGGACGATTTATTATGCGCATTTATTAAAACGCGGAATGCCTGTGGCAAAAATAATTCATTCAAAATGGTTCTATGGTTTGGAATTTTATACCAACAAACATACACTTGATCCACGCCCGGATACCGAAACATTGGTTGAAGCGGTTATCAAAGATTGTGATACAAATGAAAAACGCTCTATTTTGGATATGGGGACTGGGACGGGTTGTATAATATGCGCACTTTGTAAAAATATTCCTGACACGTTTGGGGTTGCGATTGATAAATCAAAATCCGCATTACGTGTTGCAAAAAGAAACATAAAAAAATTACAACTGGATAAACAAATCAAAGCAAAACACGCAAATTTTGCAACTTTTAAATCAGATGAAAAATTCAATATTATTGTTTCAAATCCCCCTTATATAAAATACGGTGATGCACACGTTAATATTGGCGCACAATTTGATCCACGAATCGCACTGTATGCAAAAAATAACGGCTTATACGCATACGAACAGATTGCAAAAAACGCTAAAAGATTATTAAAAAGCGACGGTAAAATATATCTGGAAATTGGTGTTGGGCAATCAAATCAAATTATAAAAATATTTAAATTCTATGGTTGGAATTTTGAACGCGTTGAACCAGATTTATCTGGTATCAATCGTGTATTAGTATTTAGCCTTTGAAATACGGATTGTGTTTTTTTAACCATTCGATAGTTGTGTCCATACCATGTCCATGGACAACATAAGTTTCATCATCCAAATCTATATCATATAAATTCCGAATCGATTGATGTAATTGTTCATGATCACCACCAGGGAAATCGCAACGACCATGGCTGTCCGCAAATAAAGTATCACCCGTTAATAAAATTTTATATTGTGGGAAATAAAACATTAAACCACCGGGAGTATGTCCCGGGCTTTCCATTATTTCCATCTTTATACCCGGCAATATCTCAATTGTTCCAGCCGATAAATTGAGTGGCTTTTTATAATTATCATGAATATGTGGAATTCCAAACATATCTAATAATTCGTTGCCCCACCCGATTAAATAATTATCATTTGCATTTAAAAACCAATCTATATTAAAAGCGCGAACGAGTGCTGGTGCAGCAGATATATGATCAGGATGGCCATGCGTTGAATATATCGCACGCAATTTTAATCCACGTTCCAATAAAACCTTTTCCCAATCTGCTGCTTTACCCCACGCATCAAAAATAACAGCGTCCGTTCCAACACTTACCAATAATGAATTTGTATTCACTGGTGGTAAATGTAGGACTTCAAATTTTACTTCATTATTTTTTTGCATTTGATTTTTTTACTGTTTTTGTTGTTTTCTTTTTAACAGAAACTTTTTTGCCAGACACGATTCCAATAATTTCTTCACCAGACAATGTCTCTTTGTCCAACAAAGCTTTCGCAATTTTTTCAACGGTTGTTTTATTTTTAGAAACCAAATTTTTGGCATCTTTGTATGCGTTTTCTATCCAAACACGAATTTCAGCATCAACTGCTTCCGCTGTTTTTTCAGATGCATTTTCCAGCGCAATTCTTTGTCCGAAAGTATTTGCCTGGTTAACTGCAACCATACCAATTTTATCAGACAAACCCGCCATGGTAATAGAACGACGCGCAAGACGCGTTGCCATTTCTATATCAGATGCAGCACCGGTTGTGATTTTATTTTTACCAAAAAATATTTCTTCTGCGGCACGGCCGGCCAAATCAATCGCTAAATTTGCACGAACTTCTTCCAATGTCATTGATACTTTGTCATCAATTGGCAAATGTTGCACCATACCAAGTGCCTGACCACGTGGTATAATTGTAGCCTTGTGAATTGGATCAGTAACATCCTTGTAATGCACACTTACAAATGCATGCCCTGCTTCGTGATATGCAGTTAATTTTGTATCTTCTGGACGAATCTTGCGGTTCTTTTTTGGGCCCATCAAGATTTTATCACGTGCTTCTTCTATATCGTTTTGTTCAACAACTTTGTGTCCAACACGAACTGCATGAAGCGCAGCTTCATTTAACAGATTTTCTAAATCAGCACCACTGAATCCTGTTGTTCCACGCGCGACATCCATCAATGATACGTGTTCACCAATTTTGAATTTTTTTGCATGCAAATCTAATATATCATGACGTCCTTCCAAATTTGGCAAATCAATATTTATCTGTCTGTCAAAACGACCTGGACGCAACAAAGCCTTGTCTAACATATCCGGACGATTCGTTGCAGCGATAACTATAATGCCTGTATCATTTGAAAAACCATCCATTTCAATCAACAATTGATTAAGTGTTTGTTCGCGATCATTATCATTAAGCGAATGTTTGCTACGGCTTTGTCCAATCGCATCGATTTCATCAATAAATAAAATACATGGTGCATTACGTTTGGCCAATTCAAAAATTTCTTTTATCTTCGCAACACCCAAACCGACAATAATTCCAGAAAAATCACTGCCCGATGTGGCAAAGAACGGGACATTTGCTTCACCAGCAACTGCACGGGCAAGTAATGTTTTACCTGTACCCGGTTCACCAGACAATAGAATACCACGTGGCACACGCGCACCAAGAGCTTTGAATTTATCTTTATTTTTCAAGAATTCTACAACTTCCATTAATTCTTGTTTTTCAGAATCAATCCCGGCAACATCTTTGAATGTTGTTTTTGTTTTACCTGTTGTGATTTTGGTTGGGTTTTGACCGATTAAACTGCGTGTGATACCACCGCCACCATTTCCGCCACGCATAATACGCAATAACCAAATAAGGAATAAAGCGCTGACCAAAATTGGCAACCATTTTGCAACGCCGTCCCACATTGAATCACGATTATTAATGGAAACAACCGCGCCATTTTTAGATATTTTTTCCAATAATTCCGGATTATAAGTGATTGTTGCACGGTATGGTGTCCCATCTTTCAAAACGCCTGTTGCAATATCATCTTTGTTGATATCCATTGTTTTAATATCATTTGCACGACGCAACACATCAGAAAAAGACAATTCAATTGGTTTTTTTACTTGCGCGTTATCTTTGACAAGTGTATTACCAACATTGCCGACAAATATTATGCGCGCAATCAATGCGATAAACAATACAGCAAACGCAATTAAATAAAATTTAGAACCATCTTTCTTTTTAAATATGTCTTTTTTCATGTCTTTTCCTAAAACTTGTTCGTTTTCCTTCTGGGACAATCAAAATTCTGTCGTTTAATCTGCGAATTGTGCAATGCCCCAATGTAAATTTACAATCAGCACCTAATTTAGATAGTGCCGTTTGTAAAGAATTCAAGCGTACCGGATAAATATCCCCACCTATCTTTTGAATCAAAGTTCCCAAGAACTTTAATCTAATTTCTTCTGCTTCGTCAAACAAAAAAGACGACACAAATAACGCGCCCCACGAACGAATAACCATTTCCACACGTGATTCTATATATTTATCCATCCATTCGCGTGTTCGTGATAAATTTTGAATTGCCAATAAAAGTCGTGCATCACTTATTCCCAAATCATCATTTAGTAAATGTCTGTTTTTGCGAATTTTAACACGCGTATAGTGTTCATCACTGTTCATAGAATCTACAAAATATTTAATATTATTGTCATCACAATATTGTTTGATTTCACTGCGCGACACATCAAGAAGTGGTCGCAAAATCTTTATACCGTTTCTTTCTGATTCTGGCATCATAGCAGCCAGACCATATAAACCACTGCCCCGTGAAAGATTCATTAAAAATGTTTCTATTTGATCATCGCTTTGATGTGCAGTTAAAAGATATTCAATATTATTTTCGCGACAGAAATCTGTCATCATTTTATATCGTGCTTCTCTGGCGGTGGCTTCCAGACCATTTTCCGGTTTATCTTCATCCCAATAAAAAATTTCACATGGAATATTTAATTGATTACAAGTGTCTTTGACATACTTTGTTTCAATATCCGCTTCTGGTCGTAATTGATGATTTACATGCAAACAAACAACATTTGCACCAATATTATGCAACCAATAAAGCAAACACATAGAATCAACGCCACCACTGACCGCCACAGCCATTTTGGCATCCTTGTATTTAGCAATAAAATCCGCAAACTTTTGATTCATAACAGACTTATTTTATGGTATAATTTCGAAAAATAAAGGAAAAAGAAATATGAACGAAAAAATAAAATCTGTGGCTGTTTATTGTGGCCATCAATTTGGAAACAACCCAGAATATGCACGCGACGCACGAAAAGTTGGCGAATTATTGGCGCGCAATAAAATCACCCTTGTTTTTGGTGGTGGTAATGTGGGTTTGATGGGTGCAGTATCCAGTGCGGCCCTTGAAAACGGTGGTAATGTAATCGGGATATCGACAACACACGTTATGTCCTTGCAAGAACCCGCCCACAAAGGACTGGACGTAAAAGTCGTAGATGGGCTATCCACGCGCAAAGAAGAAATGTTCGATTTATCAGATGCTTTTGTTATTTTACCGGGTGGGATTGGAACTCTTGATGAAATGACAGATATTATGACCAAGCAACAAGTCGGAGAATCTCATAAACCAATATATATGATGAATACTGCTAAATATTGGGAAATTTTCGGTCAAGTTATGACACATATGCAGAACGAAGGCTTTATGCCAAATTCAGAAATATTCAATTTACATGTTGTTAACTCACCAGAAGAACTTATTAAAAGACTAGTCGATGGCAAAGACCTTGTCGCGTGAAGTTTGACCTTTTAATATTTTGATTTTTGATTTTGGGACATCCAAATATTCGGATAACAATTCAACAACGGCTGAATTTGCACGTCCATTTTCGGGTGCAACAGTCGTGTAAACACGCAAAACACCATCGTTTTCAACGACTTTATTTTGTTTTGCGTGTGGTGTTACACGAACATTAAAAATCTTCGACAAATCTTTCATCACTCATTATATGAATGTGGAAATGCATCACAGATTGACCTGCGCCACGACCTGTATTTGCAACTGTTCTGAAATTATCGCGCAACCCAAGTTTTTCAACTGTATTACGAACCCCGCTCCAAAAAGCCATTTGAAAATCTGCCGGTGCATTTTGTGTAAAATCAAAGATATCAGTATATTCCCCACGTGGGATTACCAATACATGAACTTTTGCCCTTGGTGCAACATCATAAAAAGCCAACACATTATCATCACTGTAAACAGTTTTATTTGGAATTTCTCCGCGTAAAATTTTTGCGAAAACATTATCTTTGTTATACATCTTTAACGTCCTTTTTGTTGTTGTGATTGGTGTTGTTTTAACAATGGAATATAAGTTTTTTGATAATTACCAATTTTAAGTGTATCAAATGTTAAAGTATCTGACGTTATAACCGTCGCCCCGTCTTTAACATGTGAAAACATAGTATCTTTTTTCATTTGTTCTAATTTGATAGCATCCATTTCCAATCTAATTTTAGAACGTTTTAATTCTTCGCCCGCAATCGCACATAACATAATCAAAAGAAATGTTATCAAGCACCCATTCAAAGGTGAAATTTGAACTTCTGTTTTTCTTTCGACATGTTCATTTTGGTTATTATGGTTATTACTACTTACTTTACTCATAAACACTACCCTTTCTTTATATTCATAAACTGTACATCAAATATATATAAAATCAAGGACTTGAAATACTAATTTTTTGCACTATATTTGACGCATAGCAAAGGAGTTTTTTAATGTTTAAACCATTGCACAATTATATTTTATTAGAAAGAATAGAAGAAGAAAATAAAACAGCCGGTGGAATTATTATACCGGATAATGCGAAAGAAAAACCTTCCCGCGGACGCGTAATTGCGACTGGTGATGGTATATATGAAAACGGTCAAAAAGTACCTGTATCCGTCAAAAAAGATGATGTTGTATTGTTTGCTAAATGGGCATCATCTGCTAATGAAGTCAAAATTGACGGTAAAGATTATGTTTTAATCAAAGAATCTGACATACTTGGAATTTTATAAAAGGAATAAACAATGGCAAAAGATATTGTTTTTAATACTGACAAACTGGCGGCGGGAGTTGATAAATTGGCGAACGCTGTAAAAATTACTATGGGCCCAAAGGGTCGCACAGTTGTTATTGAACGCGCTTATGGTGCACCTGTTGCAACCAAAGACGGCGTAACAGTTGCAAAAGAAGTTTCTTTAAAAGATAATGCCGAAAATATCGGCGCAAAGATGATTCAAGAAGTTGCAAAACGCGCTGGTGATAGTGCCGGTGACGGAACAACAACAGCAACAGTATTGGCACAAAACCTTTTCAAAGAAGGACGTCGTGTTATTGCTGCCGGTATGAATCCAATGGATGTTAAACGCGGTATTGATATTGCAGTTGAAGCCGTAGTTGCGGATATTGAAAAACATGCGCGCCCAGTCAAAGATTCATCTGAAATTGCGCAAGTTGCAACAATTTCTGCAAACAGCGATTCTGATATTGGCCAAAAAATTGCTGACGCCATGGAAAAAGTCGGCAAAGAAGGTGTTATCACTGTTCAAGAAGCAAAAGGCCTGGACACAGAAATCGATGTGGTCGAAGGTATGCAATTCGATCAAGGCTTCATGTCACCCTATTTCGTCACAAACAGCGAAAAAATGTTGGCCGAATTGGAAAATGCCGCAATCTTGGTTTCTGAAAAGAAAATCACAGGCTTGCAAGCATTGCTTCCTATTTTAGAGCCAATAGCTCAATCTGGTCGCCCATTATTAATTATCGCAGAAGATGTTGAATCTGAAGCTTTGGCAACATTGGTTTTGAATCGTTTGCGTGGTGGATTGAAAGTTTGCGCTGTAAAGGCACCTGGCTTTGGCGACCGTCGTAAAGAAATGCTGAAAGATATCGCAATTGTAACTGGTGCAACAGTTATTTCCGATGATATGGGTATGACTTTTGAAAACATCAATCAATCAGTGTTGGGTTCTGCAAAGCGCGTCGTTGTTTCCAAAGATAAAACATTATTGGTTAACGGCAGTGGCGACAGCGAAATGATAAAAGCGCGCGCTGATGAAATCCGCAAAGCATTGAAAGATACAACCAGCGATTATGATCGTGAAAAATTAGCCGAAAGATTGGCAAAATTGGTTGGCGGTGTTGCTGTTATCCATGTTGGTGGAATGACAGAAGTTGAAGTTAAAGAAAAGAAAGACCGCGTCGATGACGCATTGGCTGCTACACGTGCTGCCGTTGCCGAAGGCATTGTTGCCGGTGGCGGTGTCGCTTTAGTTCGTGCTGTTGAATCTTTAAAAGGTTTAACCGGTGCAAACACAGATCAAAATGTTGGTATCGACATTGTCCGTCGTGCAATCATTACGCCATGTATGCAGATTGCAGAAAATGCAGGCGTATCTGGTGAAATCGTTGTCGGTAAAATCATGGAAAACAAAGATTATAATTTCGGATATAATGCCCAAACAGGTGAATATGTTGATATGATGAAATCTGGAATTATCGATCCGGCCAAGGTTGTAAAGACAGCAATTCAAGCAGCTGCATCAACCGCAGGTGTATTGCTTACAACTGGCGCAGTAATGTCTGAAATTCCAGAAGAAAAATCAAGCAGCCCTGCAACACCGGGTATGCCTGGAATGATGTAAAAAATAAAAACCACCCTTTTGGGTGGTTTTTTTTATTTTACTTTTTCAAATGCACGTAATAATTGCTTTTTATAAAAATCAGACATGACGCGTTTTTTCTCATTTGTCCAAATTTTTATTTCTTTATCTGGTGTTCGGATTGCAACAGCATCAATTTCACCTTCGTATGTCACATAAACAAATATTGGCTGATGGACACATTGTCTTACCAATGTTTTATCATAATCTACACAAATCTTTGCACGCATTCCGCCCAAAAGCGTTTTGAATACCGGTACAACCCCAACCATATTTTGTGATATTTTTTTTGCCAGACAACGATTATCCGTGGTTTGATATCCGCAATTTTCATAAAAACTTACCGCACCATTCAACGATACAACAGACATATTTGGCACAATCAAATTTGCCGCACGTTCACTTTGGACAAGCAATTTTTTACCAATACCCATACCGTTATATTGCGGATTCACATATAAATTACGCAAATACATTGTTGATTTATCTTCGCGATACCCGGTTACAAAACCAACCATAATTTTGTCATCATACGCGGCAAACGCAAAATTATATTTTTCATGTTTCCAATCATCCATATGCCCCTTGAATATGCGATTTCTGTCAGAATCATCAGTACGATATCCATATTTTACCGTATCACACAACATTTCCAGACGTGTAAAATCAGACCAGATTTTTGGATTCGCCATCTGGTCAAAGATTGGTACAATTCTGATATCTTGGTTTGTTTGCATACTTACACCCCCAACACTTTAAATATAGTATAAAAAATAATTTTGTCAATACATATGCTTAAAATTTGCAAACCGCCCTTTTTATTGATAGAATTAAAGATTATGTACAAGTTTTTTAGAAAAATTTGGAAAGGTTTTTGGGAACCAGTTTTACATAACGACATTATCCAATGGATTGTCGTTGGATTACTGGCTGGGTTGACTTGGTTTATATTCCTGACTTCGCGCCATAAATTTACAAACACAAAATCATTAAAGAATTATCGCAAAAAGCCTGTGGTATTCGTGTTCTTTCATGGTCGTTGTGCAATGTTGTCCCCTGTTGTTGCATCAGCACGAATAAAATCTTATTGTGTTGCATCGCGTCACAAAGACGGGCGAATGATGGCACGTTTACAAAGATTATTTGGATTACGCGCAATTTATGGTTCGACATCCGATGGTGCAGTCGCTGTGTTAAAGCAAGGTGTCCGTATAATGAAAGATGAAAATGTTTCAATGTGCGTTCCAGTTGACGGACCATCTGGTCCATCATTACGTTTACAAGATGGCGCACTTTATTTTGCACGCATGACAGGCGCACCAATTGTACCGGTATGTTTTTCATGTTCGCGCCCTATTTATATGGACAGATGGGATAAATTTATGATTCCAAAATTATTTGGAACAATATCTTGCTGGATTGGCAAACCAATATATATAGATTCAAAATTACGCGGTGAAGAATTCGAACAAAAACGCAAAGAAATTGAAGATTTGATGATAAAACAATTACGTAAATTGGATAAAGATTTTAATTTACCAGAAATAGAAATTGATCTTAATGCCACAGATTATAAAAAACATTTGCGTGGCAAATAAAAATAACTTAAACAAAAAAGGGTCGATTAATTCGACCCTTTTTCTTTTCGCTTTTTTTCAGATTAGAAGTTTGTTCTGAATTTCAACATACCTGTTTGAGATGTGTAATCTTCACGAACATCTATATCGTAATTTGCAGATACTTCCAAATTACCATATTGTACACCCAAACCGATACCGAATTCACCACCAACGCGGTTCAAACGTTCACCATCTAATGTGTAAGCATTTACACCAGGCATTGTGACTGTTGCCACGTTTTTATCGGACATCAAGTCATATTTGATACCAGCATTTAATTGTGGGACAAACGTTGTATGTTTATTTGCAACAACTTTGAATGTGTATTTAGCACCCAATATACCTGTCAGATAATCTGCATCATCCATATGAGTTTTTACACCATATGAATTTGCATAATCATCAGCTGTTACATGCATATAACGCAACCCCAATTCAGGTGTTATACCATTCTTGAAATCATACCCTGTTGCCAATGACCCACCGAAAGAATCAACACTGTAATCACCAAATACCATAGTATTATCAACAACAGTTCCTTTTTCGGAATAATCAGATGAAGTATAATTTGCGATGGCATTCAAATACCATTGTGCTGGTTTATATTGACCGTATACGAATACAGTGTTTGAATCAACTTCTGTATCACGTGCAGATCCATTGATATCTGAATGAGCATAAGAATAACCAGCACCAATTGTCCAATGTTTATTCAAAGTTCCATCTAAACCAAGTGCGATTCCGCGTGTATAACCGCTGAACGCGTCGTTTTGTTTAGATTTGTTGAACAATCCTTGGGCCCAAACACCACCAGAAGTTAATTTAACATCACCACCGTTACGGCCGACTCTCATAGGTTTTGCCATACGAGTTGAAGCTAAGTTGACAACTGTGTTTTGAACAGATGAAGCGACAGATTGTGTAACAGATTCTTTTTCAGGATGTATTGCTTTTGTTGCATGTTCAACTTCTGCTTTGGCAGCAGGATTTGTATCGATTTGCGCCAATTTGTCTTGCAATTTTACAGACAAATCTTTCATCTGTTGTGATGAAGAATTCGAAGCAGAATCTATAACATTGGAAATAACCGCCGCAGATTCAACGGCAATACCGTTTTCTGATGCGATATTTTCGACGGCTTTCGTTTCAGCGGTCACATATCCACCATTCCAAGTTAAATCAAAAAGTTTACTATTGGTAAACGCTACACCTGTATCTGCATTGGTGACATTCCAAACACCACGTATAGCATCAAGTTCTGTTGTACCACCAAATACATGGTATGTTCCGGTCTCTGCCATCGTCAAAGTTAATGTACCATTGCTGCCATTAAATGTTTGCGCAATAATTTGTGCTACAGATTCATCTGAATCAATATCATCAACCTTTGTATTCAGCGTCGCGGTCATTTCACCATTTAATGTAATTATATTCTGGGCAATTGACGTAGAATTCAAATTCAATTTTGCACCAGAATCAATTGTCAAATGACCTGTACCTGTAATACCACCATCAACTGTTGTTGTTCCAGATGTAATATTCAAAGCACCAAGATTATGGATATCATTTGCTACATTACCAGCTTTGTTATTGCGGAATGTATGAGTTCCAACCAAATTCACTTCACCAGTCGCTTCATTATAAATCGCACCAGCATTTGCAGCTGTGTTGCCAATAAATGAAGAACTGCCGTTCAGGTTCACAAGGCCTTTGTTATAAATAGTTCCACTGCCTGCAGATGTATTATTTCTGACAATCAAACCAGAACCAAATGTGATGTCACTGCCACCGTTATAGATTGCGGTTCCAGTATTATCAGAAACAAGGGCACCCTTACCTATCGTTACAGTATCGTCGCCGTATAATCTAAGCGCGGCACCACCAGTAGCACTAGTGACTGTATTGCTAATAAATTTTGCATTGTCACCTATTGTAATTGTTGAATTACCGGCACCAGTACTTGATGTTCTTATTGATGCCGCTTTTTCAGATGTATTACCTCTAAATTCAACATTGTTACCAATAGTAACATTATTTGAGTTGAATAAATATAAATTACCAAAAGGTGAATAGTTGTTTGTAAACTTAACATTGTTACCAATACCGATAGTTCTAGTTACACCTGTACCTTCAGAATAAATCGCAGCACCCATTTCAGAACCACCCGATGAAACATCCAGGTCTCCTGGTTTTATAAACGCAGAATTATTATTGAATGTTACATTACTACCAATATTTAAATTACCATAATTCGCGATAGCGCCACCTTCTACGTTCGCATAGTTTCCATCAAAACTTGATCCATCGCTTATAGTTAATGCGCCACTGTTGTATATAGCACCACCATGTAAAGCAGTATTATTTTCGAAATCCCCACCAACTGTTAAAGTCCCGGTGTTAAATATGGCACCACCCTTACCGTTAGTGTAAGTAGCCGCTGTTTCCGATACCGGAGTGTATGTTCCGTTTGCCTTATTATTGCTGAATTTTGTAGTACCATTTACATTGACTATACCTTCGTTATAAATTGCACCACCATTTTGTGTTGCTGTGTTACCAATGAAATTCGTACCAGCCAAATACATACTACCATTCTGGGTCCCATTTGCATGGTTGTAAATTGCGCCACCATTTGCAGCACTGTTGCCTTCGTTTTCACCGGTACCACCAAATGTTGCATCACTTACATAAACAGAACCTTCACGTCCGACACTGTTATAGAAATTATTATCTATCGCACCACCGGTTGTTGCTGCCGAATTACCTTTGAATGTTGTACCAGTAATATCCAATGTTGCATTAGTGTTAGTACCTTGTGTTATTTTACGTGTTGCGATTGCACCACCGACCTCATCTGATGTGTTGTTGATGAAACTGCCACCTGTAAAGGATGTCACAGAGTCAGAACCCAAGAATATTGTTCCGCCATCTTCTTCGCCAAATGTTTCATTACCCGTGAATGTCCCATTTGTAACAGACATTCTATCAAAGTTCGCAATCGCAGCCCCAGAACGTGCACGATTTCCGTTAAATGTAGAACCAGAAATTGTTATATAGCTTAAACCTGGTGTTTTAAGCATACCATAAACGGCACCACCAACATCCGCTTCGTTGCCAGTAAATGTCGAACCAGTGATTGTCATTTCTGCGGTATCGCCATAAACAGTGAGTGTTGAAAGCGCACCACCAAGCCCCCAACCACTGTCCGTTGTAAGTGCAGTGTTATTTCTAAATGTCGAATCAGTGATCGTCAAATTGCCCGCCGATGCAATTGCACCGCCGACACCTTCTTTCTTATAAGTTGAAGAATCTGCTACAACTGGAACTAACACAGAATTGCCAATGAATGTTGAATCAGTAATGGTTGCCCTTCCTTTGTTATAAATCGCACCACCGCTTTTCGCAGTGTTAGCTGAAGTATCACCAAATGTTGCATTGCTTAAAGACAATGTACCTTCGTTATAGACAGCGCCACCATTTGCATCTGCAGTATTGCCATTGAAAGAATATGTACCATTGGTCATATTTACTGTTGCGTTTCTTCCATTACGCGCAATGTTGTAAATTGCACCACCGTGAATATCAGCATGGTTACTTTCAAGTCTTGTAGTACCGTTGATTGTTAATGTTGCATCACCATCATAATCAACCGCACGGTTCATAATTGCACCACCATTGGTTTTTGAAGAATTGCTTATAAACCAATTGTTACCATATGTTCTACCAATAACCATATCAGCATCGATTGGGTTTTGGTTTTCTGCAGTTGATCCTTCTATTTCATAAGATTGGTTTGCAACTGCACCACCACCAGTTTTATATAATCTGCCTTCCTCAACCGTTGCATTCATGTGGTTACTCATAAATGAATTCAGATTGGTAGCCAAAAAAGAAACCGAACCACCAGTTGAAAAAACAGCACCACCACTTGCACTGGTTGCACTTGATAACACCTGATTACCCATAAAACTAATAGTATTAGATTCTAATAAAACTTTATCAGAAGAGCCGTGTTCGGTACCATGACCGTATGATTGGTCTTTGAAATACAAACCCGCACCATGCGATGTAGATTTATTCCCAGAGAAAGTCAAAGTTCCACCTGTGCTGTAAATAGAACCGCCACCATTAACAGTCAAAGCACCATAATCAGATGTTAAATAATTAAATGTTGTATTGCCTTCTATTGTCAGTGAGTCCCCGTTTGGCAAAGTATATGGTTCTTCAACATTACCTGAAATATGTACTTCGCTAGCCATCACAGGCATGGTAATCAAACCCAATGCGATTGCATTACATAAAATACCATGACGCAGAACAGCGCGATACGCCGCGGTTAATTCTTTTAATGTGGTTTTGGATTGTTTCATAAGCGCTCTCCTTTCTTATTAATAATAAGCGTAGAACACCAAACAAAATACTGCAAGTTTTTTTATTGGGAATAAACACGCACACAAAAAAATATTTAATTGAAAAACGAAATATTATATATATAATAATGAAAGTTTTTCTGGGGCATAGTTTAATGGTAGAACATCGGACTCTGACTCCGCTAGTGTTGGTTCGAATCCAGCTGCCCCAACCAAGATAAAATCAAAATGCCCTTGTGGCATTTTTATTTTATCCGAGGCAGCTGGATGCGCCAGAGCGCAGTGCATGGCATATACGAAGACGAACAATTAACAACCATTCAAAAACGGATATGTTTAATAGAGTTTTTGTTTATGGTTGGTTTATTGTTTGTCGAAGACGCAGCTGCCCCAACCACAGTTAACAAAATGCTCTTCGTGGCATTTTTTGTTTGGAATACAAGTTTTTGGCGAGTTCGAAAGTTTGTTCTTGAATTTTTATGTCGTTATTAACACTTTCGAACTACTAATAAATCACTAAAAACATTCGAACCAAGTAAAACATTTCAAAACCAACCTAAAACCGCTTTAAATATTTTATTTGTCTATCTTGGTTGGGGTGTGCGGGCGAAACTTAAAACTACTGTTGTAATTTTTTTATCAATTCAACAGGATTAACCAATACACATTTTGCTTTTTCGCTATAATAACCAGTTTCTAATCCTACCTTGAAGAATTCTTCTGGTGTAACACTTGGCTTTGCTTGTTTCGCCAGAACATATAATCCTGCTTCAAAAGGTTTCATCCAAGACCAACCACCATTTGCATAATGGACATAATCATTAATACCATTTGGAGCAGCAGTTGTTCTATGATCCATTGGGAAGCATAATGTATTTTGTTGCGCTTCTATTGGCATATTTCTACCAGATTGCCAATTCGTTTGTTTATAAGATTCAAAATTATCTGGGTCTTGCGATACTAATCTATAAACACCGTTATCATTAAATCCATATTCTTTACCAATGCTTGTTGTTGTTACAAAAATACCAGCTTGTTTTGCTTTTTCTAATGCAACATTCCATATTTCTGGGTCACGAGACCAATCAGGAGCAGCAGACACAGACACAACAACAATCTTTTCATTTTCTGGTAATGTTTTATTGATTTCTATTATTTTTTCCAATGCAGAAGCATTATATTTGGAAGTTCTGCTTTTGACTTCATCATTTTGAAATTGTCCATCGGTTAAATCAGCAGCAAAATAATATAGTTTTGCTTTTGGTGCAACACCAACCGTTTTTCCAACAGCTATTGAAGATACGGCAGAACCATGCATTTCACCTTCATTGTTCATATGTTTTTCATTTAAAAATTCCTCATAATAAACAAGATTGTCATTATATTCATCATGTGGTGATAATGGTTGGTCTATGATAGCCATTGACATGCCAGACCCATCAATCCCCATTTCGTGTAATTTACGAACATTTAAACCAGGATTTTTATGTTTTTCCATTATAGAATATGAATTAAAATCCACGGGCATTTTTGAAATATCTGTTGGAAATCTTGTTCCATTATCAAATGTAATTTGTTCTGCATTATATTGTGACAAGTTTTTATTTGCACAGTTTGTAGATCTGATATCTAAATCTTGTGTTCCTTCGGAAAGAGTCGGTTCTTTATTTTGCATAAAAGAATAATTAGCATAAGGTGCCAGTTTAGAAATCACCTTATTATCATATGCATATGCACCACAGCAAATAAACATAGATATTACTAAACAACATGGATTTTTCATTTCCTTTTTCCTTTTTTTACATTTCTTAATTTATAGTCTATAATCGCACAAGCATATCCCAGACCCAGAAACATAAATTCAATAATCCAAACATAAAAAGTACTCAATAAATTGTGTCCTATAAAATAATCAGTTATTTCGAAAGCAATAGCTAATAGAAAAGCCCATCCAAACCAAATTAAAAATTTTTGCTTTTTATTCATTTTTTCTCTTCATATTTGTGGGTATTATATCACAAAAACGGCACAATAACAACTCGCGTTTCGCCCGCACACCCCAACCAAATTTCCCTGATTTCTCAGACTATTTAAACAATTTCAAATTATAAAAGTTTGTATGTTCGGCGTTTGGAATTAATTTTATATCCGATTCGTTTGCCCATGTTTTTGCCAATTCATACGGAACAATGTCATCGCGTTCACCAACAAAATGAATTTGTTTTACATTTGGCAAAGTTTCCATGTTTAACGATTCACTTAAATCAGCATCGCCAAAATATTTTGTCCATTTTTTATGGTTCAAAACACCAGCAACAGTTATCCATTTATCAACCTTTAATTTTGGATTCTGTTCGATTATCAATCCAGAAATCATTGCCCCACCCGAATATCCAATCAAAGTTATTTTTCTATTTCCAGCAATTTGTTTTATTGCCATCGATTCGGCATCTATGATTTTTTGTGAAAAGCGTCCTGTTGTCCAATCCGATTCGTTGCACGAATCATTTTCTATAAACTGACATGGACGCGCCATATAAACCACATTTTCAAAATTATCACGCGCTGCCAAATCACGAACAAAAGTTCCGCGTGGTGTTGGGTCGCTGTTTGGTTGGCCGTATGCGTTAAATGCGTTGCCGTCACCTTCGATATATATATGTATGTTATTATTGTTTGGATTATTTATTTTTTGCCATGTGGCAATTTCATAATGTTCTGTTTTGATTGGGGTATACGTAAAGTCATCTGGCACTTTCCAACCCTGCCCCGCGCAACCAAATAACAATAAAACTAACAATAATTTTTTCATACCATTATATTTACATTTTTATAAATTTTGGTCAATGGTTCCTGGAAAAGAAATTTTTTTGTGATATAATTTCGCCAAAATAAAACTAACCAAAAGGAATAATTATGAAAATTAAACCATTTGCAGGTGTTCGTCCACCAAAAGAAATCGCCAACGAAGTTGCTTCACGTCCTTATGATGTTTTGAATTCTGTGGAAGCAAAAGCGGAAGCCGGTGAAAAATCTTTATTGCATATTATCAAACCAGAAATTGATTTTGATCCGATTGCCGATGAACACGAACAAAAAACTTATGACAAAGCGGTTGAAAACTTCAAACTATGGCAAGAACGTGGTTGGTTAAAGCAAGATGAAAAAGAAATGTATTATATCTATGCGCAAACCATGGATGGACGCACTCAATATGGTCTGGTTGCCGCTGCTAATGTTGATGATTATATGACAAACAAAATCAAAAAACATGAATTGACCCGCAAAGACAAAGAAGACGATCGTATGATTCATGTTCGCATTCAAAACGCAAATTTGGAACCTGTGTTTTTTGCTTACCCAGATGTTGATGAAATGAATAAATTGGTTTCTGATTGGATTGCAACACACGAACCAGAATATGATTATGTCGCCGAAGACGGTTTTGGCCACACTTTCTGGAAAATCGATGATGATTCTGTCAATGCACATATCACTGAAATATTTGCAAATGTTCCTGCGTTCTATGTTGCAGATGGACACCACAGAACAGCGGCTGCTGCACGTGTCGGATTGGAAAAGAAAGAACAAAATCCAAATCACACCGGAAACGAAGAATACAATTATTTCCTGGCGGTGATATTCCCAGAATCACAATTAAAAGTTATCGATTACAACCGCGTGGTAAAAGATTTGAACGGTTTATCTGAATCTGAATTTTTGAACAAATTGTCTGAATCTTTCGATGTTGTTGAAATGGGTGCCGATATATATCATCCAAATAAATTACATAACTTTGCAATGTATCTGGGTGGCAAATGGTATTCATTAACCGCTAAACCAGGCACATATAACGACAACGATCCAATCGGGGTTTTGGATGTGACAGTATTATCTAATTTGGTATTTGATAAAATATTAAACCTGGGCGATTTACGTACATCAAAACGCATTGATTTTGTTGGCGGAATTCGCGGCCTGGGTGAATTACAAAAACGCGTAGACAGTGGTGAAATGGCTGTGGCATTTGCCCTGTTCCCAGTTACTATGCGTCAAATTATTGACATTGCAGATACTGGCAATATTATGCCACCAAAGACAACTTGGTTTGAACCAAAGTTACGCAGTGGTTTGGTAATTCATAAATTATCATAAAAAAAACACCGCCCAATTGGGCGGTCTTTTTTTATTCATTTTTATTAAAATGGAATATCATCTGCAATATCTTCGATATTAACTTCTTCGTGTGAAGCAGCCGCAGGTGCAGATTCAGACGTACCGTCTACCGCTTTAGCACCAGACAAAATAACCATCTGACCAGAATATGGATTCAAAACAACTTCCGTTGTGAAAGTATCAACACCCTGTTGGTTTTGCCATTTACGTGTGCGAAGCGCACCTTCCAGATACAATTTTGTACCCTTTTGCAACATACGTTCTGCGACATCAACCAAAGATGGATTGAAAATCACAACACGATGCCATTCTGTTTGTTCCTTTTGTTCGCCTGTTTGTCTGTCACGCCATCTGTCAGATGTTGCAAGTGAAAAAGTTACAACTTTTTGACCAGACTGCATTGTGCGAACCTGAGGTTCTTGACCGATATTACCAACTAATATTACTTTGTTTATACTTCCTGCCATATTCGTTTCCTTTGTTTAATCTGTAATTTAATGATTGCGGAAAAAATCTATAAATACAAGAAAAAAACGCGCCATACAAAATGGCGCGCAAAATTATTCTTCGTCCGATTCGTCCGACTCAATTTCTTCGTCTTCATCAACAGCATTCAAATCGATTTCTTTTGGCACACCTAAAATATCTTCGATTTTTTCGGATGCAGCATCTAAATCCATCTTGTGCAAAACCGCAAATTCTTGTGCCATTCTTTCAAGCGCACGCAAATATAGTTGACGCGCAGAAAATGTCATCGTATCGGCGGCACTGCGACGTTGTAAATCACGAACAACTTCAGCCAATTTCATTGGGTCACCAGAATTGATGTTTTCTTCATACTGAGCCGCGCGACGCGCCCAAATCATACGCTTTGCACCTGCTTTACCTTTTGCAGAAGCAATCGCTTCATCCAATTTTTTGGCACTGCTTAATGGACGCAAACCAGATAATTCAGCACGATCAACCGGGACACGCAAAGTCATATGATTTCTTTCGAAATCAATAACCATCATTTTAATTTTTTGATCGCCGATTGTTTGTTCTTCGACACGCAATAATTTACCAACACCCTGGGTTGGGTAAACAACATATTGGCCTGACTTAAAATCTAATTTTTTAGTTGGCATTTTTTACACACCTTTGCGTTTGCCATTCCCTCTGACAAGGCTATTATAACACAAAATTGTGAAAAAACAATTATTTGGACAAAAAGGCCCGCCGGTGAAAAACGACCAATATTGTTAAACATTTCTTCCAGCGCATTTAATTCGATTGCCGCTGGGATTTCTGTTTCGCCATCCGCCATTTTGACATCTTTCAAATCATCATCATGCAAAATCTTTGTTTTTGTCACGCGACCATTCTTAACCCATGCCAAAAGCACGGTTTTATCATCATAAGTCTTTGGAAACGGGCCACGCATATTTTCTTCAGCACTATAGTATACCCAAACTTCATCACCATATATTGTCCGTGTTTGTGGGTCGCCTATTTCATCTTGTAATTGCGCGGTTGTCTTTATATTTGCAACTTTTGTTTCCAAATCACTTGGGAAAACATACCCACGATGTTTTGTTTGAAAAGTGCACGCAGCCAATCCCAACATTAATAAAACAAATAATTTTTTCATCTTACCCTTCCCCGTTGTCTTTATTTTTTTGAACAGCGAAATTCGCAATATGTTGCTTTAATTCTGTTTTATATAAATTGTTCGCTTTGGCTTCTTCGACCAATTTATCAAAATTAGGATTTACAGAACGCGCCAATGCAAATCGTGTTTCAGATTTCATAAATTCTTCCAGCGGGAACGGTGTTGTCACTTTTGAATCCAAAGTCAAAGGATTCAAACCGTTTTCAATATTCGCAGGATTAAATCTGTATAATGGCCATGCACCTGTATTCACCAAATTGATTTGATGTTCGACGCCATTTTGCAATGCAAATCCATGTGCAATACATGGTGCATACGCTAAAATAATTGATGGGCCATTGAACGCTTCTGCTTCGCGGAATGCACGCACAGCCTGGGCCTGATTAACCCCAATTGCAATCTGTGCAACATATGCGCCCGACATCATCGCAATTAAACCTAAATCTTTCTTTGCGTGTTCTTTACCACCAATCGCAAACTTCATAGACGCCCCAAATGGCGTAGATTTAGATTGTTGACCACCTGTATTTGAATATCCTTCGGTGTCAAGCACCAATATATTTACATTTTCCCCACTGTGTAAAATATGATCGACACCACCATATCCAATATCATAAGCCCAACCGTCACCACCAACAATCCATACAGATTTATCAACAATTGCATCCAACAAACTTTCCGCATATCTTGCACGTGGATTATCGATATTTGACAATTGAACACGCAAACTGTTTTGCAATTCACGTTGGTTTTCTGTCCCAGTTGTATTCATAATCTGTTCAACATTTTCGAATCCAAGTTCAAACAGAACACTGCGTAATGCAGATTTTCTTTGATTCAAGGCAATACGCATACCCAAACCATATTCTGCATTATCTTCAAATAAAGAATTAGACCATGCCGGACCACGTCCATCCTTGTCCTTGCACCATGGTGTAGTTGGCAAATTTCCACCATAAATTGAAGAACACCCTGTTGCATTGGCAACAACCATTTTATCACCAAACAAATGCGCCATTAAACGAACATATGGTGTTTCCCCACATCCAGCGCACGCACCAGGAAATTCAAAATAATGTGGCAACAATTCAACATGCTTTGGAATATTCAAATTTAATTTTTGTTTATCAATATCTGGTATATTCAATGCGGCATCAAAAGTTTTTTGGTTTTTTATACCTTCGGCCATTGGTACCAATGATAAAGCCCCAACAGGACAATTCTTCATACACAAACCACAACCTGTACAATCTGATGGCGAAATGTTCAAAGTATAAAATAAACCAGCACCCAATTCTGGCGTTTTCATTTGAACAACTGTTATGCCATTTGCGCGTGCGGCCGCCATTTCTTTTTCACCCATGACTTTGATACGAATTGCACCATGTGGGCAAAGCATAGAACATTTTCCACATTGTATACATTTATCCAGATCGCACACCGCAACACGTGTAGCCAAAGCACGTTTTTCATATTTTGATGTTCCAACAGGATATTGACCACCACCAAATGTTCCATCTATTTTAAATCTGGATACAGGTATTTCATCACCACGACCAGCCGCCATTTCACCCAAAGTTCCCGCAATTTCAGAAGGTGTATTCGCTGTCATAGCAGGTATAAAATCTGGTGCTAATTCTGAAACACTGGATGGCAAATTGTATTTTTTCAAATAAGATTCTGCTTTATCAACAGCCGCCCAATTTGCATGAACAACATCCATACCTTTCTTTTTATAAGTTTTTTCAATTGCAACCTTGGCCGCATCTTTTGCTGTATCAGGGCTTATAACTTTTGTTAAGTTAAAGAAATTCAACATAATAAATGTGTTGATTCGATTACCCAACCCCAATTCATTTGCCGCCGCATTAGCATCCAAGAAATAAACATTTGCACGCATACGAATCAAATGTTCTTGTGCGTCGCGTGGTAAATTCACAAATGCTTCATCTGGTGTCATAGAAGTATTTATCATAACTGTTCCACCAGCACGCAAAGATGAAAATACATCAAACCTTTGTGCAATCATAAAATTAGAAACACATATAAAATCTGCACTGTCTACCAAATATTCACTTTTAATTGGTGTTGGTGAAAAACGTATATGCGATTGTGTTATACCACCAGATTTTTTAGAATCATAAACAGCATAAGATTGCGGATATAATTCAGAATTTTCACCAACTATTTTTACAATATTTTTAACCGCACCAACTGTTCCGTCACTGCCAATACCATAAAGTATCGCGGTTTGTACATCTGGGTTTTCTATTGTGAAAGTCTTATCAGTATTCAATGATAAATGTGTTAAATCATCATCAATGCCAACTGTGAAATTATGATGTAATTCACCACGCATCATGTATTCAACAATAGCCTTTACATCACGCGGTTTAAATTCTTTAGACCCCAAACCATATCTTCCACCAAATACCTTTATCTTTGAATCTACAATACTGCGAACATTTTGGTAAAGAGGTTCTCCGATTGAGCCAGCCTCTTTCGTTCTGTCCAACACTGCAATTTGTTCGACACTTTCTGGCAAAGCTTTCAAGAAGGCATCAACAGGGAAAGGATTAAATAAATGAACACGAATCAAACCAACACCGCGTGGTAAATATGGCAAAGTTTCTTCTATTGTTTCACAACTTGATCCCATAGAAACAATTACATATTTTGCATCTTTATCACCAACATAATCAACAACACCATATTTACGACCAGTAAGACGAGCAAATTTTTCCATTTCTTCTGTAACAATTTGTGGCAACGCATCATATAAAGGATTCGCTGCTTCGCGTCCTTGGAAATAAACATCCGGGTTTTGTGCGGTTCCACGAATTGTTGGATTATCAGGCGACATACCATGCTTACGATTTTTTACAACCAATTCATCTGGTAACATTTCGCGTAAAACATCATCATCTATTCTTTCCAATGCAGATTCTTCGTGACTGGTTCTGAATCCATCAAAGAAATGTAAAAAAGGAACGCGACTTCTTAAAGTTGCAGCATGTGCGATTGCCGCCATATCATGTGCCGATTGAACATTATGTGATGACAACAACGCAAAGCCCGTATTACGCACAGCCATAACATCACCATGATCACCGAAGATAGATAATGCATGTGTGGCCAAAGCGCGTGCCGCAACATGCATAACAAAAGGTGTCTGTTCGCCCGCGATTTTATACATATTTGGAATCATTAATAATAAACCCTGGGACGCAGTAAAAGTTGTTGCCAAAGCACCCATTTGCAATGCACCGTGCAAAGCCCCCGCCGCGCCTGCTTCCGATTGCATTTCGATTATTTGCGGTGTTGCACCCCAAATATTTTTCTTATGCTGAAACGCCCATTCATCAGACAATTCACCCATAGTACTGCTTGGGGTAATCGGATAAATCGCTGCACAATCAACACAACGATACGCAACATCTGCAGCAGCCCAATTTCCATCAACAATAAACTTTGACATTTGTACCCTTCCCTGAATTTTAAAAAATATATTTATGTGTATGAAAGATATTAGTGCTTTTGCACAATTAAGGCAAGATGATATTTTATAAAAAACATTGACAAATTATAGATTTTGTATTAAATATATACACATAATATAATAAGAGGATGAAAAATGTCTAGAACGAATACCGATAATTTTGGTGATTTTTTGTTGGTAATGATAGTGGTAGTAATACCTCTTTTATATGTTAGCATATCCCCTATCGTCGATAGCAAAAAATACGCCAGGAAGCAAACTGAAATCGCATCGAATTTTGCACACTATAACGCGGTAAATTCTGTTGATACAATAAATTTTGACGGCACACCAATTGATGTAAAGGCCGCACGTAAAGATTCTGCAACAGCCATTAAACAAATGCGCAAAGCCACACGTCGTTTTCATAAAGATGACTGTTTCGACTATTTTAATGATTCTCCTAAACTCATTGTTTCATATGATCCGACAGATACAGCAAAAACAAATCCACATTACAGCTGGACAAAATGGCATTTAAATATAGATAAGGCGATGGAAGATTCGACTTTTGCTGCATCTTACAACAGATATTACAAAGCAATTCAACAACTTGAAATCGCACGCCGACACGGCAAGATAAAATAACAAAAGGCACAAAAAATGAGAAGTATTTTTGATTGTTTTGCAAATCTTGATAGCGAAGAAAAATTTGGAACAATTATGTGTGGTGACAATTATTTCCAGCAAAGTAATTGATGAAAACAACCAAGAAAAATACATTATCAATCGATATTTAAACAAATATTGACAATTATAAATTTTTGTATTATGTTTTGAACACTATAAAATAAAAGGATGAAACTATGAGTTATTCAAGAGATGACGAATCAGGTGAAACATTGGGTTGTTTAGTATTTGCCGCAATCATAGTTATTCCTGCGACAATATGGGCTTTAATAGGTGATGGCGAAAAACAGATTAAACGTGACGCGCAAACAAAACCAGTATTAACGAAAGCACACGAACAAGCAGTTGCTGCTGTTGACACAATAAATTACAATGATGTTATAATTGATACAAAAAATGCGCGCAAAGATTCTGTACGCACAACAAAACAAATGTATAAAATTATGGATATCATATATGAAAACAAAACAAAACGCTTTTTTGATTATGTCCAAGATTCTATTCCTATAAAATCAAATTATAGCAGAACAATAAATACATACGTTGATTCTGTTAGCCATGATACAGTTCGTGTTGTGTGGTCTCGTCACAAAACAATAAGCGGAGCATCCCCAAAATTTAATATAAATAAAGCAATGAATGATTCCGCATTTGCCACAACATATAATCAGTATTGCGAAGCGATTAAACAATTGGAAATTGCACGTCGTCAACAAAATGTAAAATAAAAAAACTGGGTAAAAACCCAGTTTTTATTTTTTTGATTTTTTATCAGAATCTTTCTTTTCTGATTTTTCAGATTTGACTTCTTCTTTGGTTTCGACTTCTTCTTCGACTTTTTCGATGTTCTTTTTGCCAATCTTTGACAAAGCACGAACCATATCCATCGCACGTTGTAATTGATAATCGCGCGCATCTTTTTCTTCATCAGTCAAACTTAAATAATCTTCTTCGTCTTCATCTTCGTCATCTGACTTTTTAGATTTCTTGGAATCTTTTTTCTTTGATTTGTCTTTTTTAGACGACGCATCGTTTTTCAAAGAATTATTGAAAGTCGCTTCTGTGAACAAAGATTCTTTCTTTTCTAATGTTTCAACTTTACTTTGCAAAACTTCGATATCTGGCGTAATACCTTCATTTTGAATTGAACGACCACTTGGCGTGTAATAACGTGCGATTGTTATATGTATTGCAGAACCATCACCCAGAGGTTTTTGTTGTTGCACAGATCCTTTACCAAAACTTTGCGATCCCATCACAATTGCACGTCCATTATCTTGCAATGCACCCGCAACAATTTCAGATGCAGATGCAGAACCATGATTTATCAAAACAACGACAGGTTTGCCATTTATCAAATCACCAGGTTTTGCAAACACTCTTTCAATATCTGCTTTTTCTTTACCACGTGTTGATACAATTTCGCCGTCGTCCAAAAACGCATCAGACATTTCAATTGCAGCTGTCAAATACCCCCCAGGGTTGTTGCGCAAATCAAGAACATAGCCAGCAACATTTTTCTTTTCCAAATCTTTCAACGCATCCTTTAATTCTTTTGTTGTTGTTGCACCAAAATCTGAAACACGTAAATAACCAATCTTTGGCAATTTATCATCGTCTTCAGCAGCAGCATCCGATTTTTCACTGAACTTTATAGATTTCACTTTGATAATTGCACGCTTAAGCGTCATTACTTTTGGTTCATTACCATCATGAACGACTGTCAATTTAACTGTTGTTCCTGGTTTACCTTTCATCTTTTTAACAGCCTGATTCAGATTCATATCAAAGACCTGTTCACCATCAATATGGGTTATGTAATCGCCTGCTTCGATGCCGGCCTTTGCCGCAGGCGTATCATCAATTGGCGAAATAACACGAATTGCGCCCTTGTCACTGGTTATCTGAATGCCAAGACCGCCAAATTCACCATGTGACTTATCATTAAATTCTTTAAAATCTTCCGAAGACAAATATGAAGAATGCGGATCTAATGCCCCCAACATACCATTCATTGCGCCTTCTAACATCTTGCGTTCATCGGCTTCTTCTACAAATTTATCACGCGCAGTTTCAAACACCAGCGCCAGTTTTTTCAATTCACTGTAAATCTGTTCATCCGTCAAATGCACAACAGGTTCATCTTTCTTTTCTTTTTTTGGTGCTGCATCGCAGACAAACGGCGTTAAAAGTGCCAAAACTAACAAAAATTTCTTCATTGAAAAATCCCTTTCTTTCAAAGCATAGCATAATAAAAATCAAAACTTTGTGCAACACGATTTTTATATAAAATTTTAGAAATTAAATTATTGACAAATCGATTATTTGTATTATATTTATATAAAAATAACACCTAAGGTGCAGAAAATGACGAAAAACAAAATAAAAACCTATTCTTCAAAGGTTTTGTCTGTTCAAGAATCTGTTGAAGAAAACAAAGCGATTATTACCAGATGCATTTCTGGGTCTAATATCAAAAGATTGAACAACATAAATTGGTTGCGTCACGAAATTGCATGGAACGAACCACAAGTTTTGTTTTGGATGCCAAAAAACGAACAAGCACCATATTTTGATTACAGTTGCACCAAGGGTTTAGGCGACGCATACGATTACATTCTTGATCCCGAACATCAAAAAGAAATAACAAAAACAACCATATGTGATGTTCACTGGTTAATCGCACATGACACACATATTTTGCCAGGGCAATATAGAACAGCTCCAAAAATTTTGGAAATAACTGTGAACGGTGGCCGACTTCATACACCCGACCCATCACTTATCCCACAATTGTTGGACAATGTTTTTTATGAATACAAACACAGCACAAAACCAGATCCTTTGCGCGCATTTGATTTACACTATAATCTTATTATGGTTCACCCATTTGATGACTATAACAAACGCACATCAAGAATGATTATGAATTTGGCTTTGTTACAATGCGGATATCGTCCAATCGTATTTAACCGTAAAACAGATAAAGAAGGTTATCGCAAGGCATTATCTGCAATGGCTAACGGAGATGCTAAATCTTATTACAGATATATGTACAATACGATGAAAGCTTCTCAGGATCAGATCATAACCCAATTAAGAAGTTCAAATATTAAATAAAACACAAACGCCCCGATGGGCGTTTTATTTTTGCAAAATCCACGATTTACATTTTTTTCTTGTTTTGATAGAATATAAACGATGATAAAAAACAAATTTATTTTGTGTGGTATTTGTTTATGTTATGGCGCCATGCCAGCATTTGGCGCAAATACAGAATTAACTAAAATTCAAAATCAAATAAAACAAACAGAAATTCAAAATAAAAAAATCGAACAGCAATTACAAACATCCAATAAAGATGTGGAAAAAACAAAAAAACAATTGGTCAAAGCCGCTGACAAAGTCAGCAATCTTGAAGAACAACGCGGTGCATTGATAAAACGCATCACAGAATTAGACAAACAACGCGATAAAATTAATATCGAATTGGCACAAAGTCATAATGGAATAACAGACGCTACTGCCAGCATGTTATTTATTGCGTCAAATCCTAATTTCGATGCACAAACGATGCACGATTATGTTTTGACATCTGTTATGTTATCTGCTGTATCTGAAAAATTTGATGATCAAATAATGGATGCGACACAAAAATTAAAAGAATTAGACAAGATCCATGAAAGTCGAACAATCGAAAAAGAAAAATTAGATCGCAGTGCAAAAAAATACACCAACGAAAAAAAAGAATTGGATAAATTATTAAAAACACGTTCTGCACAAAATGAAAAATTAAAAAACCAACAAATCGCTCTACAAGATAAATTAAAACAATTATCGGCACGTGCTAAAAATATTTCTGAATTATCTGCAGGGGTTGGTTCTTCCGAAATGTCCAGCGATGCTAAATTTTCAAAACGCAAATTAAATGTCCCTGTGCGTGGAAAACTGGTTGTAAGGTATGGAGAAAAAACTGCACTTGGCCTTAAATCAGATGGATGGCGCATACGTACACGTGGCAATGCATTAGTTATGGCACCAGCCGATGGAACCGTTAAATTTGCGGACAGTTTCCGTGGTTTTGGCAAAGTGGTTATCATGTCCCACAAAAACGGTTATAACACTGTTATGACAAACATGGGATCAATCGATGCAATTGTTGGACAAGAAGTTTTGGCAGGCGAACCTGTTGGTCGTATGAATGAAAATCGTCCAGAAATGTATTTGGAAGTTCGCCGTGGCGATAAATCTGTTGACCCTGCCCGTTTATTTAATGAACCTTAGAATTCAAAACGCAAACCAACATTTACCGTGGTATAAATCATATTATCAGCACTGAACCAATCCCTGTGCGCAGAACCATCACTGTTTGCTATTGTCCATGTAGTTTTTGGGATATACATGAAACGCGCGCCTAAATCAACAAACGTATATTCGTTTATTCCATATGATGCGCCAATCATTCCTAACAAAGCAAAATTATTTGATGTTGGATATTTCTCTGCATCCGTAGGATTATCAAAAACCAATATACCATTTACAAGTGTCCCATAATTATTCAAATCACTATCTTGAGACAAATCACCAAATATATCAGTTAATTTAACCGTCGTCTTAGACATCGCATATCCCGCACCAACACCAATATAAGGGATAAAAGTATTCAAAGGTTTCTTCGTTCCTTCAAAGAAATCATATACAGCCGCAACAGATATAACATCAGTGGTAAGTGTTGATTGTACGCCACTGCTGTAAACATGTGCGCGCGTACCAGATGTTAAATTAATCTCGCCTTCGAACAAAGGTATCCTATCATAAGTTATTTCAGAAACATGATCAAACGCAGCTTGAAGACGCCACTGCGGATGATAAGGAAGTGAAAAACCGATATAACCACCAGCTGCAAATGCTGTTTTTGACAGATTCTTTGCAGCAGGTATTTCAGATACATCACCAATACCAATATAATTATAGTCCGCGCGTTGCGTTGAATCGAGCATACTGTAAGCAGTACCAGAAATTACAATACCAGACGAAGAATTGGCATAATAATCTGTTTGCACACTGCCCATGTCATTTTTAATTTTGCCGTTTACAAAACTGATACCACCATAACCACCGATAACAAATCTGGATCCATCGTCATTATAATAGCCATCTTTAATGTAATAACCATTATATTGCCACCCAGCAAAAGCCGGTATAGCCGATACACAACAGGCAAACAAAAATAAAATTTTGTGCAATTTCATTATGGATTTAATTATATCATAAAAACAACATTAAAAAAAGAACAAAGCAATAAAAAATGCCCAAATGGGCATTTTTATTTTACAATAGATTCAACATCTACTTCTGTGTAATTTGGCCCTTTGTCGACATTGCCATATACGGTTACAATATCGTCAACACGAACAGTATTTCCATTCCAGTCTTCTTCGTCTATTTCCAACATAATTGTCCCGGAACCATCTTCAAAAACAAAAATGTTATTACCCATATTTTTTGTGATACGACCGCGCATAACAACAGGTGTATCATCTGGTAAAGACACAACTTCTGTTACTGTCCAAACGGCTGGTTGATTATTCATATTGCCATTCGTATTTTTACCAGGTCCTGCAAAGGCACCACAAATTGGCATTATTGCAAGCAACGCCAAAACAGATATTTTTTTCATGATTTTTCTCCATTTGTTATTTTGTTTTCCATAATAGAATTATAGCAAATGGACAGATAAAAATATCTAGGAACGATTTACCAAATTAAAACCGCCCTTTTTAGGGCGGTTTGTCATTACATTTTTATATCTTCACAGAAAGGTTCGCTTTCTTTCACACTACAATCACTTTCAGATCTGAAATACTTTGTCATATTTTTGCACGACGTTGTTACAGTAGTTGTGCAAATATGGCAAGTTCTGGTAGCCTTATCAAATGTGGCACGGCTTTCTTTTGTGAAACCAGAATTTTTAGATGTTCTGCCACGATAAGTAAATGTATCAGCACCCTCTTGTATCTTGCCCAAACCACCAGATAACAATGTCTTTGTTGATAAACCTGTTCCTACATCATAAGATATAGCAAAAGGCGCGGTCAACGGAGACTGTTCTGAAATTTTGTTCAAATTGAACGAAGTATTACCCATATCACCTAATTTTTGACACATAAATTGGGCTATTTCAGCAGATGCGTTATGAGCCGCCTCTTCTATCGCAGTCGATACTTTTTTGTTATAATTATCTTGTGCTTTGCGTAAAGCAGCCATGGCAATCATAACACGATACTGATTCAACAAGTTTGGAAAACGCGCAACAGTCGAATTATCATAGCTACCCTTGCCATTTATTTGTGATAAATCACGTCCATTAATACAATATTGTATTTGTTGATCAGATTCTATCAAAGATATCACTCTGTTTATAGTTCCCGCAACATTCTTCAATTCCTCTTCAATAGAAGCTATTATACCTTCTGCATTTGGAACATCGCTATTGTTCTTTTTGGCTTCCCTGATATAATCTTGAACACCAATTTCACCTGGTGCTAAAACTTTACCACCGTCAGTAACAGAACCAGATGCATCGCCCATTTTAATGGAACCGAAAGATATCATACCGGTCACACGATATACAGTTCCGTCTTTTTGTGATTTCACAGAACTTGTACCAATAAAATTATCGGCAGCAAACGAATTACAATCGGTTGTCGATCCACACAATTCAACCATTTTTTGTTCTGCTAAATTCTGACAATTTTCAAGAGCTTTATTATCAATGTTCAAATACAATCCCATCAACATTGAATCCAAATCAGACATTTTGAAATCTGGATTTGCTTGTTTGCATACCACTAATTTATCAAGTGGACAAATGTCATGGATATAATTGAAATCCATACCTATACAATTTTCGAAATTCTTGCCACATCTGTCTTCTGATGTAAAACATTCTTTAACTTCTTGTGTACAAGCATCTACACGCATTGCCGCCAATTTAGACACTACATAATCCCAAATTTGAGGTTCCATTCTTTCACAAGGGTCAATCTGAATCTTACAGAAAGAGCGTGCCATATCTGGTCGTGCAAGACATGCATCCATTGTTGCTTCGCCTTTGCCAACAATATCATCTTTACACGCCTTTTGAATACAATTCGAAATATCAGACAAACATGATTGACGTTTTTGTGATTCTATATTAGATTCAGCCAAACGAATTGTTGGTGCAGCTTCACGTAAGAAATCATTCCAAACGTAATCACGAACAGCGACACAACTGTCCAAAACCTTTTCACAAATGAAACGTTTTGATTCCAATATACCCATTGTCGATGCAGTTATATCGTATGTATTAACGGTTTCAACTTTTGTGCCTGCAACACTTGTTGCTGTATTATTTTGCATATTTTCCGATGCGATAGTGAACACACAATTTCCCCAATCAGAACCACAAGCGTCCGAACTCATCATACATTTTTTATATTCAACCATGCATGTTCCACGATCATATTTATTTGATTCTTCCAGACTGTCTTTCAAAGCACCACGAACAGCAGCTTTTGCTTTTGCCAATATAGAATCTGCTTCCTGTTTCTTTTGGGCTATACTATTCGCTAAACCCTTACAATCAGAAATAATTTGACGAGAATACATTTGAGTTAACAAAGTCATATCTTTTGAACAAGAATCAGGCATTTGCTCTTTACACAATTGATGCGCAGCAGAATACAATTGTCTGCCAACCTTATCAGACAAATCTATTTCAGCCCATTCATCATCATATTCTTCTTCGTCTTCCGTATCATAAATCGAAGTCCACTCTATTTTATTTTTTGGTTTTTCACCCGCTTTTACAATAGATCCATCTTCATTATAAATACGTTCACCACCATTAAATATAATATCGGCATTACCACCAGCTTGGATTCTTTCTACTTCTTCTGTTCCAATACGTTCCGCTTCTACTAATATTTTTTTAATAGATTCCAACTGTTCGTCATATTTAGCCGCATCATCACTGCACATACATGTGCCGCCATTTTCATTATCAGCGATACAAAATTGATCCATACAGCCAAAATATCTGTTATAACAATCTTCATCAAAAACACCTGTTGCTTCAACTTTGGCACGAACTTTTGTACCTGCTTGAATAGCAGATTGTTTTTTTACTTTGGTTTTAGTTGCAGCAATAGAATCCATTGGCAACACTGCTAACGAAGCAAAACCAAACAACAAACCAATTTTGAACAACTTTTTCATTTTTTCTCTCTTTTTTACATATTTATGTCTTCACAAGATTCGATTTCTTGACAGAATTCTTTTTTACCACCAGATGCAGCACCAAGAACACCTGCACCAACAGCACCAACCAAACCACCAATGGCCGTGCCCCATCCTGCATTTATCATTGTTCCTGTTGCAGCCCCCGCAGACAAACCACCAGCAGCAGCTTTCAAAGCAGATGTTGCTTTATCTTCTCCACCTTCTTCACAAACTTGTTGCAAACGACAAACGTGACAATTACGCAAATTCGGTTCAAAAGATACACTCTTTATATAACTATAATTTGTCTTGGAATCATCCGCCTTTTCAGCTTTATATGTCTTCAAACAAATTTGTTCTGCTTCTTTTAATTCTTTTTTACGTGCCAATTCAGCAATCTTGGTATCTAATTCACGCAAATTACGATTTTCTGCTGCCATTTTTGCCAACAATTTCGCAGTATTAAACACACTTACCCCCAAAGCATTCTTATTTTTAACTTTTTTAGAAGCATCACCACTTTGAGAATCCGAACATGCTGCCACTGTTTTATCTTGTTCAAATTGCTTAAAGAAATCTTCAACAGAGGCATCAGAATTTGCAACAACCGTTTTACGCAAATTAGCCAAACCTTCTTCCGTATCAGGCAAATCGATTAAAGACTGAACTGTTGAATCTATTGGCAAACAGGCCATATCTGTGCCACAAACTTTACCAAGTTGTTCGCCAAAATAATTGATACAACCTTGCATCATTTGATAATCCATTTGCAAAAGCGCAGACTGAACTATTATGTCATACTGTGTTGCACCTTTACATGATGGGAACATATCTTGCGGACAAAGTGCTGCTATTTCATATGGTTTTTTACCAACACATTCTGGTTTAGTAAAATCAACACCACATTTATCTTGTAAACATTTATCGATTTCATTTTCGCAGAATTTGGTTCTTAAATACCCCAACTTGTCATTCACAACAGCTTGGAACCCAGGGATTTTTGCATCACATTCTGTAATAATTGGACATATACCGGCTGCAACATTAACATTTGTTAAACATTCTGCATTTGTTGATGTAGAACAACTGTCTTCCAAACAAAATTGCGTTTTCGCAAGACACGTTGCACGTTCGTTCTTATCTGCATATTTTGCAGCCTCTGCCAGTACACTTTCAGATTCTGCTTTCCAATCTTTTACAACATAATCACGAACAGCCATACATTGATCTAAAATATTTTCACATGCATTAGAACGACGTTGTAATAGTTTTGCATCTAAACAATTTTCAAAGTTTGCACCACAACCGCCCTTGTCCGCTATACAGGAACGATAAGCCAACAAACATTCGCCACGATTATATTTGTTTGTTGTACCCAACATTTCAAGACGCGCCTTGCGAACCGCAGATTCTGCAACGCGTTTATTAGATTCTGCATTTGCCTTTTGATCGGCCAAATACGCGTCATAATTTTTACAATCTTGCGTTATCATTCTGGAATACAACATCGATTCCATTTCAGATTTGCTGCCACAGGCATCCAATTCTGCCTGACAATATTTGACAGCCATATCATACAAACCTGATCCTAAAACAACATCTTCACCTACATCTTCATCGTCTTCATTTTCTCCGTCACTAAGCCATGCTAAAAAGTTTGTACTAGACACTTTGGTACTTGTGTTATTATCCGCAAAAACCAATCTGGCTTTGGCACCTAACTGTTCGCGTTCAACACCTTCTGTATATAACTTATCAGCTTCTGCCTGAATGGCTAACACCGCATTAATTTTACTTTTTGCATATTCTATATTATCAGAGCAAGCACAGCGTTCACCTTGACTTTCATCCAACAAACAAAAACTATCCATACATTCACGATACGCATCACGACAATCACTGTTCCCTTCAACGACAGCAAGCGATGTAGTAGATGTTTTTTTTGCGGCAGATTCACCAGATTTCACACCTTCTGCAGAAGTCGATATAATGCCAGATTTTACCCCTTGTTCAAAGGCTTCTTGAACATCAATTTCTGTAACTATCGCCCTTGTACCAGCTTGTGATACACGCCCCATACCAATACGAGCAGAAGAATCACCACGCGAAGCACCGAACGCAACTGAAGGTATAACCAATAATATTGGTAAAAAGTTTATCATTTTCATGCGAGCTCATCCTACATTTTTATATTATTTTATCAAAAAATACATTACCTTGCAAGCAGATATAAAAATTTCTTGCAATTTTATTTTGCTGTTAATATTATAAAAGGGTTAAAAAAATGAGGTTTTTATTTATGGCAAAAGATGATGTAATTGTTTTTTCTGGAACCGTTGAAGAAAGATTGCCAAACACTATGTTTCGCGTTCGTCTTGAAAACGGTCATATGATATTGGCAACAGTTTGTGGAAAAATGCGTAAAGCGCGTATTTGGGTTAACGTTGGTGAAAAAGTCCATGTTGAAATGACACCTTACGATTTGGACAAAGGTAGAATTACTTTTGTAGAACGCACACACTCGACGCCAGAAGGTGCACCAAATCATTAAAAATAAAAAATCCACTTTTTGTGGATTTTTTTATTTCTTTTTTATGTAAAATACCCTTGCTTAAAATATCTTATTTTTGTTATTATTATTAAAAAGCATAGGATGAGAAAGTTTTGTCTTGTTTTGTTCGGTTTATTTTTGTGCATTGACTGTGTCAATGCTGCTGTTCGCACACAAAACATTTCAACACAATCGACCTCCAGACAATCAAGAACAAAAACTGATAACACCGTAAATCATTCTTTGTCTTCTCGAAATGTCGCAACACAAGATACGACAAGAAAAACAACATCAAGGGCCACATCAAAAAAAGTTGTTACAGGTCGTACGGGTACAGGATCAACAAAACGAATTGTTACGCCTGTTTCTCAAAAAACATCGCGTAACACGCGCGCTGCAACGACAGTAAAGACCAGAACTTTTGGAACAAATTATAATTCTTGTCGTGATGCTTATTTTACATGCATGGATCAATTTTGCGCAACGCAAAATGAAGATTATCGCAGATGTGTTTGTTCTTCAAAATTGAAAGATATTCAAAACCAAGAAAAATTGTTATCACAAACATCTGACAGCTTGAAAGATTTCCAAGATTTAAATATAAATATGATTTCAAAAACTTCGAAAGAAGTTAAAGCAATGTTATCTGCATCCGAAGGTGAAACAGAGATAAAGAAAGATAAATCAGAAAGTGCAAATACACTAAAAAGCATATCTGGTGTTCTTAGTAATACAAAATCAACATCTATTTCAAACCAAGGTAAACTAGATATTGTTGGTGATATAAAATCAGTTTGGTCCACAACAGATTTAATTGGTGGCGCCGATATCGCAAATCTTACCGGCGAAGCATTATTTAATGCCGTACACACACAATGTTCTGAATTGGTCGCGCAAAGTTGTGGTGCGTCAGATTTAAAAATGGTTGCTTCTGCATATGGTATGTATATTGAAAATGATTGTTCATTACTTGAAACAAACATTAAAAACAAAAAGACCAGCGCAAATGCCGCCATACGTGGAACACGTCACAATATGCAAGACGCTCGTCTTGAAAATTATAATGTTCACAATTCTGTGAATATGACCGATTGTATTGCAAATGTTAGAAAAGACATCACTGCAAACACGGCATGCGGTGAAAAATATATTCATTGTTTAGATTTTTCTGGTAAGTATTTAAACTCAACGAGTGGGGCACCGATATATACACCAGAATTTTATCAAATAGAAAATCAAATATCATTGTCTGGTGATGTTTTAAAAAATTCACAAAACGTGAACTTCTTAAACATGCTTAACAAGAAACGACATTTTGCAACAAAAAGCCTTGATGCGTGTCGCGACAATGCAGACGATGTATGGGATGAATTTTTAAGACAAGCACTTGTAGAAATATATCAAGGACAACAAGAACGCGTAAAAACAGTTAAAAACGAATGCCTGCAGGTTGTCAATGATTGCTATTTGAAACAATCTGATCAACTAAAAAGCTTTTCTGATACAGATGGAAAAATTAGTCTTGGGGAAATACTAGAATTATCAGAAGAAATGTGTGCAGATAAATTAAACACTTGCAGCAACCTGTACGGTGGTGGCGATACAGGATTTGAGTTATTAATTGCAACAATGACAGGCATCACAAATGCAACCATAGAACAAACATGTCCCGATATGTTGGCGACATTTGCCAAAAACATTTGTTCTGTAACAAGTGGCAAAGATACTATGCATTCTTATCCGTATGGTTGCAGAAAATATGCGCCAGGAGAAGCACGTTATGCGCGCATTAACTTGTGTAACAAAACACTGGTCAATCCATTCTCTAAAACAAATATTCTTCTTACTAACGTAAATGTACAAGATTCTGTATCTGACTATCTCACAATTTGTGAAGCAGAACGTGCCAGCAATCATTTACATAAAGTTTATATCAGTTGCAAATATGGAAAATATTTGTTCGCACAACAAAACGGTTGTGATTTGTCCAATCCTATTACTTGTTATGCATCAAACAATAACGCAACAAGATGTGAAGATTGTCCTTCCACAGCGATATGCCCTGGTGGAAAATCAAAACCTATCAGCAAAGATGCAGAATTATATAATTCATGTGGTCAATATTATGTTGGCAGTCTTTATCAACAATTGGCCAGATATGCAATTCAAAATTGCAAACGACCATCTGACACATCCTATACTGTATCAGAAACATTACTGACTGATATTGATAATGTTATGGTCCAAATACGCACACAAATGTCAACAGAACTTGCAAAAGAATGTGAAAACCAATCTGGCACTTGGGTTGACGTTCCTTGGGAAGACAACAATAACGATGGATTACACGATACAACGAATGATTCGTTATTAAATAATTTCTATACAACGACAGGCACCAACGCATTGTGGGGTTATTGTAAACCATAAAAAAACGATAAATAAAATTTATCGTTTTTTATTTCTTTTTGTTAAGCTGCTTTTTTGTTCTCTGCATATATCTCAACAGCATCTTTCTTTCCGTTTACAACATCTGCATCGATAACAATTTCTTGCAAATCTTTTTTATCTGGTGCTTCAAACATTGGTTTTAACAAAATCTTTTCCAATATCGAACGCAAACCACGTGCACCAGTTTTTCTTTCAATTGCCATTTTAGCAATCGCAGTCAAACCATCTTTGGTGATATTTAATTTAATACCATCCATTTCCAACATAGCAGCATATTGTTTCACAATAGCGTTCTTTGGTTCTGTTAAAATTTTAACCAAAGCTTTTTCATCCAATGGCTGCAAAGTTGTAATAATTGGCAAACGTCCTATCAATTCTGGGATTATACCAAAACGGACCAAATCGCTTGATTGAACATCACCCAATAAATCTTTTTCTTCGCGTTCTTTTTTATCAACAACAGTTGCACCAAATCCGATACCTGCACGCGCAGATGTGCGCGATGCGATAATTTTATTCAAACCATCAAATGCGCCACCACAAATAAACAAGATTTTACTTGTATCCAACTGCACTGTTGTTTCACCAGGATGTTTACGACCACCACCACTGGCTGGCACATTTGCGACAGTTCCTTCGATTAATTTTAACAAAGCTTGTTGAACACCTTCACCAGATACATCACGTGTTAATGATGGGTTTTCAGATTTACGTGAAATTTTATCTATTTCATCAATATAAATTATTCCACGTTGTGCACGTTCAACATCAAAATTGGCGTTTTGTAATAAACGTGTTAATACAGATTCAACATCGTCCCCAACATAACCCGCTTCTGTCAAAGTTGTTGCATCAGCAATCGCAAATGGCACATCCAAAACACGCGCCAAAGTTTGTGCGAACAATGTTTTCCCAGTTCCCGTTGAACCAATCATTAAAATGTTAGATTTCTGTATTTCAACATTTGATGCGACAGATGCCCCATTACGTTTATAATGATTATACACAGCAACAGACAATGTTCTTTTTGCATCGTCTTGACCAATGACATATTCATTCAAGAATTTATAAATTTCTGATGGTGTAGGTAATGATGAAGATTCATGTTTGACCTGGGCCTTTTTATCATCAGCCATAATATCATTACATAAATTTATACATTCATCACAAATGCATACATCTTTACCACTGACTAATTTTTTTACTTCATACACAGACTTGCCACAGAAACTACAAAATTGCTGTGCTTTATCTTGTGTATTTGTTTTTTTATCGTCGCTCATTTTTATAAACCTTGAATATAAAAATTATTTTCTGATTAAAATATCGTCAATCAAACCGAATTTCTTGGCACCTGCTGCATCCATCCAGTTATCACGTTCCATAGCTTCAAAAACTTCTTTTTCCTTACGTCCAGTAAAATCAGCCATTTGTTTAATAATCATTTGTTTTACACGTTGTGTTTCACGTAAAGATATTTCCATATCTGTAACTTGACCTTGTGTTCCGGAACTTGGTTGATGAATCATTATTTCTGTATTTGGTAAAACGAAACGTTTTCCTTTTGCACCAGCGGCCAACAACACAGATCCCATAGACGCAACCAACCCCATACCAATTGTAGACACATTAGGTTTGATATATTGCATTGTATCCATAATTGCCCAACCAGCAGTTACGTCCCCCCCTGGCGTATTAATATACAAAGAAATATCTGCATTTGGATTTTCAGATTCCAAAAATAACAACTGCGCAACAATGGTATTTGCCATCGCAGAATCGATTGGTCCAGAAACCATAACAATACGATCACGCAAAAGACGTGAATAAATATCAAAAGAACGTTCACCCTTTGGAGATTCTTCTATAACAATTGGAACTAAAGACATAATAAATCCTCTTTTTTACACTAGATTATATCACAATATAACCCGATTCGCTAATTTTATAACAAATAAATAAGGAAAAAATCCAGATTTTCAAGATGGAAGAAAAAATCTTACAAAAATTCTTTTTCTTGAACATCAGGTGGGACAAAAGTCAATGCAACGTCCGATTTGTGTTTGATATGTTCCAAATAATCAATTGATTGATTCAAATTAATAATAGCCATATTTAATTCTTTTTTTACATCACCTGAAACATTATTTATATTTTCAATCACTTTCTTAGCAATCAAAACAGTATCATTGGCTTCAGCGATTGTTTCCGAAATACTAAGTTGTTTTGTTGTAAAAGTCCCTGACTTTACATATTTCATATTGTGTCCTTTTATTAATTTTCAAGCGCTATAATTCCTGGCAAACTTTTACCTTCTATAAATTCAAGGAATGCACCGCCACCTGTTGAAACATAACTGATATCATTCAAAACATTACATATATCCAATACTGCAACTGTATCTCCGCCACCGACAATGCTTTCCAGATGTCCCTCTTTGGTATATTGTGCCAGCGCACGCGCAAATTCAAACGAAGCCCTGCCCCATCTTTCACCAAACTCGGTTACACCAAACGGCCCATTCCAAATAACAGTTTTAGCTTCTTTTAATAATTCTTTATTTCGTGCAATTGTTTTATCCCCATCGTCCATTATTATATCGTCATCTTTGATTTTATCGGCATCACGATTTTCGCGTTTTGCATTTTTATCAAATTCTTTGCCGACACCTTTATCAAGCGGTAAAAATAATTCACAATTATTTTCTTTTGCAGTTGCCATTATATCTTTGACCGTATCAACCATATCTTTTTCACAAAGTGAATCACCCACGGGTAATCCCAGCGCATAATTAAATGTTGTTCCCATTGCACCACCGACAACCATTTTATCTGCAATTTTTACAATCTGTTTCAATACATCTATTTTGGTTGAAACCTTGCCACCACCAACATATGCAACCAATTGTCTTTGTGGATTATTTAATAACTTGGTTAAATTTGTTATTTCTTTTTCCAATAACAGTCCCGCAAAGGCAGGCAAATATTTTGTTATACCAACCACACTTGCAGCGCTGCGATGAGAAACAGCGAAAGCATCATTAACATATATATCAAAACCTGTTGCTAATTTTTGTGCGAAAGAATCTTCATTTTCTTCTTCGCCAATATGAAAACGCAAATTTTCCAATAAAACAACATCGCCATCTTTCATATTTGGCAAAAAGTCTTTATCCAAACAATCTTCAATAAAAGGTATATTCATATATTCTGCAATTGATCGCAGAGATAATTCAGGATTTTTTTTACCCTTTGGTCGTCCAAGATGCGAACAAATAACAACACGCGCACCATGTTCCGTTAAATATTTTATTGTTGGTATGGACGCATCTATTCTAAAAGAATCTGTTATTTCACCATCGACAATTTGAACATTAAAATCATCACGCAATAAAACATACTTTGAATGAACATCAATATCACGAACATTACGAATTTGCATTTTTTTCTATCCTTTCTTTAACCGGACGATAAGTCTTTCTATAATGTTCATTTATACCATATTTATCGATTGCTTGCAAATGTTGTTGTGTTGGATAGCCAGCATTCTTTTCCCATTCATATTGTGGATATTTTTTTGCAAGTTCATTCATTATTCTATCACGTGTGACTTTCGCAATAACAGATGCCGCTGCTATTGATAAAGATTTTGCATCTCCTTTGACAACAGGTTCACCCGTTAATCCCTTTGGCATTTTATTACCATCAATTAAACAATATCCCACTTCACAACCCAGTTTGCTTACCGCGCGCTTCATCGCTGTTAATGATGCTTGTAAAATATTCATTTCATCTATTTCTTGTGCACTGCATTCTGCAACAGCCCAAACAATATCAGGATTATTTGTTATCCAATCATAAGCGATATTTCTTTGCTTTTCACTCATCTGTTTGGAATCGCTTATAAGTGGCATATCATCAAAATTATATTTCTTGAAAACAACAGCACCCGCAACAACAGGTCCACACAACGGTCCACGCCCTGCTTCATCAACACCGGCAATTATCTTATGTCCGCAATTTTGTTCAATTGAAAAATCTGGAACACTTCGCATAATTTTTTACAAAGACATTTTATTTAATTTGTTATTTATAACGTATTCATCTTCGCTGTTGTAATAAGGCCAATTACCGTCAGCCAAATCTTTTAATGCGGTAAGCGGTTGATTTAAACGCGCACGATAAAGCCATAAATTAGACATAACACGTTTAATATAATTACGCGTTTCGTATGCCGGAAAACTTTCTATATACAACAATGGATCAGATGTAGAAAAACTTTTTTCAAATTTAACCAAATTACCCATGCCCGCATTATACGCAACCAACATTTTTATAATATTATTTTGAATTAATTGGTGTTGTAATAAATCTACAATGTATTGTTGTCCCAAAAACATATTGTGTTCCGGATTAGACATATCAATATCAGACATTTTAACATCATTCTTTCGTGCAACACGTTTTGCAGTACTTGGCATAAGTTGCATAACACCATTAGCCCCAGCCCCAGATTTAGCATTTGTTTTAAAACCGCTTTCTTGTTTTGTTATCGCCAAAAGCAATGCACGATCAATGGACCACCCCCCCAACGGTTCCCAATTTGGTAATGGGTATTGTGCAGAATAAATAATATCGTCATTTATTTCTAACACACCCCTGTCACGCATAACCCCGGATACCAAAATTGATACACTGGGTAATCCATACAAAGCCGCAACTGCATTAATTGCATGTAATAATTTATCTGAAGACTTCGCTGTTACCAAATATTTAAGATATTGTTCCGCCCTGGCTTTACGACCAACCTGTAATAAAGCCAACGCTTTTTTACCATATTTATCTTCACGCAGTATAATAATATCTTCATCTGAACATTCTTGATCAAAAAATTCATATTCTGGTTCATTACCCAACATAGTAGATGCCAGCGCACCATAAAAAGACATAGGATATGCAGCTGCTATCTTCCAATATTTTTTGGCAGATGCCCTGTCCCCATTTATGTCAGCACTGCGACCGGCCCAAAAAGCCGCTTCTGTTTTACGCGCATTGTTTATTTGCGTTAAATCTAAAATTTGTGAAAAATATTTTTGTGCTTCACTATATTTTTGTTCTTTGAAATAAAGCAATCCCATCGTCCATAAACCATATTCAGATTTTGCGTCTGATGAAACAAACCCCCATTTTTTTGCTAATTCATATTCACCATTTGTGTAATATAAAAAAGACAAACGACCTGCAAGACGTCCATAATCAGATTCAGAAATTTTTGATTTAAAAGATTTTGTTTCCAAAATATTGCGTGCATTTTTTGAAGAACCTGTTCTTATTGCACGTTTAAATTTATCTATCTTTTTTGTTGTTTTGTCATTATAAGTTTTAACAGTCCAAGTTTCAGATTGTGCTGTTTCAATATATTCCTTACCTGTAATAATATGCGGAACAACCGGTTTACGTACAGATGCTTGTTTTATTTTTGCGATTTTGGATAATCTTTCTGCGCCTGGCATATCATAGTATTTATTCATCCAAGACTGTAATTCCGCCCCACGCGTATGATAGGTTTTCGAAGTGTATCTTTGATACAAAACTTCATTCATTAAAGATTTATCTGTTAATTTAGCTTCTATTTTCTTTGCGCTGTCTATTTTTTCTTTATCTTGCAACATAAATATCTGGGCATAAAGCGCGGCATTATCTTCTGATAATATATCTACAGATTCCAACGCAAACACTGGACACAAGAAAAATATCGCCATAAAAATGCTTAATATTTTTTTCATAATTTAAAACAGCGATGTCTTTGGTTTTGGCAATTCACATACGATTGCATCTTCATCTGCTTCTGGGATTTGACTAATAATTTTCTTGAAATCAGCCACCTTGGAAAATTTACGATAAACAGAAACAAATCTTATAAACGCGATTGGATCAAGATTCAACAAAGAATCACTTACCATTTGTCCAACCATTGCACTGGTTACCATATCGTCTTCTGATTCTGTTTCAAGACGACGTTGAATGGATGCGACAAGGCGTTCGATTTGTTCATCGCGAACATCACGATTACGACAAGCCAATTTTATACTGCGATACAATTTGTCGCGATCAAAAGGTTCCAATTTACCATTGTTTTTACGAACAACCAAATCGCGCATTTGAATACGTTCAACCGTAGTGAATTTTGCACCGCATTGATTACACACACGACGACGACGAATAATAGCGTCTTCAATATCTGGACGTGAATCTGCCACACGGCTATCAGTAGAATTACAATATGGACATCTCATAGTTCTTTAAGATTAGAAAAAATTCATTGATAAGTAAAGCAGAATTTATCGTAAAAAAATTGCTTTTTTATAAAAATCAAGTGTTTTTTTTTCAAACCGATTCGCTTGATGCTTTTTTATAGGTCGAAAATATGGTAAAATATAACAAAGGTCAGGACCCACAAAGTCCAGAAAACGAGAGAGAAAATGCAAAAATACCTGAACAAAATTTTGTGCGGTGATTGTATTGATATAATGCGCAAAATTCCAGATGCATCTGTTGATGCGGTTTTTGCTGATTCCCCATATAATTTACAATTGGGAGAAAAGACTCTTTATCGCCCTGAAGACCAAACCGCAGCACGCGCGGTGCGTGATAATTGGGATGCGTTTGAATCTAATGAACAGTATGATGAATTTACACGTCAATGGATGCGCGAATGTAAACGCATATTAAAACCAGATGGTGCAATGTGGGTTATTGGATCGTACCATAATATATTCCGTGTTGGTTCCATTTTACAAGATATGGGATTTTGGATTTTGAATGATATTGTTTGGGTTAAAACAAATCCAATGCCTAATTTCCGCGGAACACGTTTTACAAATGCACATGAAACTTTGATTTGGGCTACACCCACCAAGACGGGCAAATACACATTTAATTATGAAACCATGAAGAAATTAAATGGCGGAAAACAAATGCGTTCTGATTGGGATATAAATATTTGTTTGGGTGAAGAACGTGTCAAAGACGAAAATGGAAAAAGTTTACATAACACACAAAAACCAATGGATTTATTGCGTCGCGTTATTTTGGCTTCTACCAAGGCTGGCGATATTATATTGGATCCATTTGTTGGTTCTGGAACAACAGCTGCTGTTGCCAAAGAATTGGGGCGTCAATTTATCGGCATAGATCGCGAAGAATCTTATGTCAAAGCGGCACGCGAACGTGTAAATAATATAACACCAATTGATTTATCTGATATTGAAGTATCTGCACCGAAACGCGATGCAATCAAGGTTGGATTCCGCGAATTAATTGATGCAGGATTGCTTTATGTTGGACAAACGTTGGTTGGCCCACGCGGTGATCGTGTAATGATCACACACGACGGACAATTGATGCATACGTTGTACGGCAAAGCATCAATTCATGTTATGGCTGCACGTATTCAACACAGTGTAAGTTTTAATGGATGGGATTATTGGTCCGCACAAAAACAAGACGGCACATTGGTTCCAATTGATGAATTACGTAAATATATTCGTGATATAAAACAAAACATCAAAAAAGCAGCGTAATGAATATCGAACAATTTTTTGAACAATTTTTCAAAAAAGATTTTATTTCTGAATACAACCATTCTAATTACATAAACCAAATAAATGGCAAACAATATTTTCATATGGATTGCAGCGGTTTTGTATATTGGTGTTTGATGCAAATGGGATATACCAGGGCATTGACGGAACTTAGAATATTTTTACGTCAAAATTCATTTATAAAAATAAACAGATTCTATTGCAAAGATTTTTCTTTTATTTATCAACACAAACAAGACTTTAAATATTGGAATTTTTTAACAAGCCCCTTGCCAAATTGTATTTTGATTGTTTTGTTTCCCGATGGAAATGGGCATTGTATGTTTGTCAAAGAAATCATAAATATGGATAATAATAAAATGCGTTTACGTGTGATTGATTCAACACATTACGCACATAAAAATGATACCCGTATTGATAACACCGGTATTGGTATTGGCGAAATTGAAATCAGTTTTAAAAACGGAAATTATGTTTATGATTCTTGTAATAAATCATTACCGACAAGAAACGCAGAAATATATTTTGTATCACCAATAAAATAAAAAAACACCGAATTAAATCGGTGTTTCTTTTTATTAATTATCTGTAAATTACCAGATTCCATGTGATGTCATCAGGGCATCATCTGCTATACAAATGGTTCCAGAAAGCTTACATGCAGATGGGATCAATGTATATTTACCAGATCTGTCTTTAAGGTTAATTTGAACCTTTGGACAATCCATTAATTTGCTGTTGAATTGTGAACATGCTTGTTCCCAAGACGCTTTATCAACAACAGCAGATGTTGGGGATACCGCATCTGGCAAATGCAAATTCCATTTTACATAGAAATCTTTCAAAGAATCTATGGTGTGTGCTTTACCCAAAGCAACAGAATTCAAACCATCACCAACTTTACATGTAATGTTGCTTTTTTCAACAAATGCTGTAATAGCAGTTGCGATACCACCAGCCGCAGCACCAGTTGCCGCACCGATAGCAACGCCTTTACCAATTTCTTTACCTTTATCTAATTTAACATTTATACCAACACCTTTATCCAATCGGCTTAATACAGACTGCATAACTCTTAAATCACCTTTGATTGTTTTATCATCTACACACGCATCTGTACCTTCACACAAAGGACTGTCTTCCCCGCCTTTTACAAGAACTTTATCCAAAGCTTTGAAAGAACAATTATTGATATATTCTATAGTTTTCTCTTTATTCGTTAACTGCAAATCACGACTTGCGATTTCTTGTTCATTGCATATAAATTTACCATCGATTTTAAGTTCGCTAACAATTTGTTCTCTTTCCTGTGCAGTCAAACGATTTTCACAATAATCGAGTGCATGTTCATACATTTGAACTTTTGAATATAAATCAAGAACCTTTTCACAATCCGCAGAACCAAAATTATCAAAATTGATAGAGTCGTCATAATTTGATATAACTTCATCTTCGTGCATTATACTTCTAATATAATGTCCCATTTTTTCTACATATTTTGAATCGTTACAAGCTTCTTGTTTTTTCTTGTAAGCACCTGCCCCGGCGGCTGCACCGATAGCACCACCAAGAACGGCACCACCAGGTACTGCGATAACAGCGGCAGTCTTGGTATCATTTAACAAAGAATTGAAATCAAACAAATCTTTGCTACAAGTAAATGTAGAGCCCGCTTTTTCCCAAACTTCTGCAGGGTTATCATTACCCACGGCCCCAAACAACCAACTGTTTGTAATTAATTTATCTTTGTTATACGCAGCAACACGAATTAAACATTCTGCTTTGGCTGCATCCCAACGTGCATAATGGCCACGATTTCCATCATATCCAACAGTATTAACTTCAACACCTTGTGGTTTGTTTTTTGACAAAGTTCCATTCATTGCTTCGTTATAAGCACCAACTTTATTATTGTATTCTGTATTAACTTTGTCAGTATCAGAAACGGCCGCAAATGAAGAACCATAAGTATTTCTGTCTAATAATAAACAAGTGTTTTCAGCCTGATTTGGGGTTAAACCTGTTTTACGCAAAACAAAGTTATAATATTCTGGGTGAATAACTCTTGAATTGAAATCTAACCAAACATCGTTACTTTCGTTATAGATATTGTGGCAATTTACACGAACTTCGCTGATACATTTATCAACATTAGCCTGACATAATTTCATACCACTCATAACAGCATTACGAACATCTTCATTAAACATATCGTTAATACCGCCTTGCAAAGCACCAGTATTAATACATTGCAAAACATCGTTCATACACATTGTGATTGTGTATTTAGAATTTTCCACGCCCCCATCTGGGCATCCAGGAATTACGTGTGGATCTGGATCTGGGGTCGGAATTACAACAGTATTACTAACTTCAGATGGTATATCAATTGTTGTCACCGCAGGATTTCCGATTGTATTCAAAGAAACCACCGGCATTGATGGCATACGCGCCGAATCCACAGGCATCATACTGGAACGACCTGTTGCCGCTTCTGCGCCACAGAAAGCCGCCAAAACCGCGACACTTACCATCGAATTAACACATAAATTTAATATTTTCATGATATTTTCCCCCAAATTCTTATGAATATATTATATCATACAAAAACACCCAAAAAAAGTTTTTTTATACCAAAATATTATTTTTTATAAACAATTGACAAATCTTTATTATTGTCTATAATTACAGTATGAAAAAGATAATTGATTTTATTAAATCAAACATAATTGTCATTAAATGGACGGCATGGTATTTCTTTGCCCTTTGGTTGATATTGCGTTTTATATTCAAATTCGATATGTTTTCTGCGCATTATTGGTGGAAGTTTGCACATGCAACATTACACGGTTTTGGCGGTTTAGTATTTGGTTTGTTAATATATACTGCAATTCCAATTTATATAGCCACAACGATCATTGTTTATCGCAAGAAAGAATTTATTATAACAATTCCAATTATTGATAAATTTATCGCGTATATATCTAAATTTCTTCCGAAGACAAAAGAAGCAGAAAGCATTGTTGAAGAAACGATCGAAGAACAAGAAACAAAACCAACCGCACCAGAATATCCGGAAGACTTGCCGCACGAAATGCGCGTTCCGTACATGCGTGCAAAAAGTCATTTACCATTAACGGGCGCAGTATCTGTATATAATAAAACCACAACACCACAATCGGACAAACAAGAATCAATCGAAAACGAAAGCCTTATTCCGATTCCGACAGATTTTGATATATCCGAATCTTTTGATACAAACGATTCAGAAGTGCCTATGTTTCGTGATATAACTTTTGACGAACCAGAACCAACCCAGGAAACATTGGAAAACAACACAACAAAATATTTCACATCAAAAAATATCGAATTCGAAACATACAAACAATTCGTGGCGACAGAAAAATATGTAATATACGAACACAACGATAATGATTTTTGGATAATGGATGAAAACGTTTGGTTCGCAGCCGGTAAACAAACAGAATCCCCTGTTAACGAATTGATTGGTTTGGGAAAACAAAACGGATTAATACCTGTGCTTTATTTACATTCACAAAACATTATGGACATCGAATCAACCACTGAAAAATTCGAAAACATGGGCATCCGTGTGATTAAAAGTTTGGATGAATTGAATTAAAAACGCCCATCTGGGCGTTTTTTAAAACTGAACTTCGGTGCAGCGTTCGTCGACGTAATCGTCGGTTTCCCATTTCTTGCAATCTCTGTTAGTAAATAAATGCCATGCTGTTTTTTCACATTGACGTTTTGAAACACATTTTTTACAAACCATTGTGTCATTATCAAAATCAGTTGTTATTTTTTCCATGTAATTCCATTCAGTTACAAAGAATTCCCCATGTGTTTCAGTTTCTAGTGTTGCCTGTTCCATAACAATTCTATTCCCTGCTGTTTTTGTTTCATCTGCCATGGACCCTGCCATGGCGCCTACAGAAGAAGAGATTGTAACTGTTGAGGCTGCAATTGCTAATGGATTTACAGTGGAAACGGTTAACGTTGTCCCAATAATAGGCAAAGTCGTTGATGTCTTTATGATAAAACCACCAATTACTCCTGCACAGCCGCCCCCGCCCCCACAAGCAGTAAACACACAAGCGAGAACAATAGCAGCAACAATAATAACACCTATAACTATCTTTGCCCATAATGATTGTCCAACTGGTGCTTTTGAAAAAGCAGAAATCGTGGCCATATTTACACATGCTTCACGAGCAGCAGCCATTCTGGCATCTTTACCGTTTAATTTTAAATTTTCCGCCAAACGTTGATTTATATGTGCCAAATCTGTTTGCATTTGTTCGGCGTATTTATCATATACGCGATAATAATTATCTTTTGCCTGTTGTAATGCGGCATTTGCTATATTTTTACGAATTGTGTTCGATAATTTTGGAAAACGAACTTTGTTTTCTTTGAACATATCCGTTACACCGTCAACATGACGTCCGGTTATGCAATATTGAACAAAATTATCTTGTTCCACCGATGCAATAACACGGTTTATATCGGCCTGTAATTGATTCAATTCAGATTTTATACGTGCTTTGTCTGCATCTGTTATTTCAACATCTTGTTCGCCGTTCAATGATGCCAGGTATCCTTCGACATCTATCTTGCCATCATCTGTGATTTCGACACTTTCCCATTTAATAACACCGGTTATAACACCCGCAAATGGTGCAACATATCCCAATTCTTCACTTGTTGCGTTTTTATTGCGTCCCAATTCAAAATCAGAAATATCATTGATACTGCCACGGCAATCAAACCATTTAAAGCCCTTGGTTGAATCTGGGGAAGTTGTCGAATACTGGCATATTTTGTAATCAAGTGATTGTGCGCCTATTTTTTCACCCAATGCATATTGCGCACAAGAACCCGTATCGCCACAAACCTTTGTCATCGCTGTATCAACTGCGGCTTCACAAGTCTTTAACATTTAATTATCAATATTCAATATTGTGCCTTCGATAATTTGGGCAACATCGTCATAAATATCATCGCCCTGCACTTTTTCTTTGCCATAAACTTTTTGACAACCCGGCAATTTATCATATGGACACATACGCATAATTATATTCGTATCTAATCCGATACATTGTGAATAATCAGATCCGCATCTGTCATTGCTTTGCATACATTCTTTGATTTCCGTTGTACATGAATCAACACGCATTGCAGATAATTTTGCCAAAATACTTGGCCATAATGTTGAATTTTCTGGTTTTTCATATGTGCCACCGGTTGCCGCCAAACATGGTTCCAATTCAACACGACAGAAAGATTTCACCATTTCTGGACGCGTTAAACATGCGTCAAAAGATTTGTTTCCATCAATTGTGTCTTTACATGCATTAACAAAACAATTTGAAATATTATCCAAACAAGATGTTCGTATGTTCGATTCAGATTTTGATTCTGCCAATTTAATTAACGGCGCAGAATTTTTAAGGAACACACCCCAAACATTATCTTTGACTTTTTTGCAACTGTTCAAAACAGATTCACACATAACCTTTTTAGATTCCAACATTTCCATTGTTGATGCAGCAATCACAACAGAAGAATTTTCACCGGCAATCGTCGCTGTGTTTTTCACCCCACCATAAATACTTTCTTTGCCCACAGTTGAAACACAACCAGTGAAATCATTTCCACATCCTGCTGTCGTTTGCATACATTTTGTAAATTCAAGCGCACATTCACCCAAATCATATTTGTTATCATTTTGATATTTATCCAGCGCAGCATCACGCACATTTTTTTCAGCCGCCGCCAACATCGAACGACCTGCGCGTCCACGTTCTTTCAAAGAATTTTCAAATGCCGCACAATCAGATCTGACTTTTTGCGCATACATATTTTTTATCAATGTTAATTGCGATTTACATTCTGGTAATTTTTCAGCGCATATTTGATGCATATCACTGCGTAATTCATCACCAATGGAATCCATTGTGACATCTAAATCTTCATATTCTTCATCGTCATCATCAAAACCAGATTTTTCAAATTCCGCATTTACTAAATCGCCAGCCTGTATCCTGTCCAAAGTGTCATTTGATAAATTAACAGATTTTTTGAAATCTTTTTCAATTTGTTTTAATTGCGCATTTAAATTTTTGATTTGATTACTGCATTGGCAACGTCCGCCGTTGTCATTATCCAGCATACAGCCAGCATCCATACACGCATCATATTTTTCCTGACATGGTGAAGAAGTTGTTGCGCGTGATTCTTCTACTTTGGTACCAAGACTTGCTACACTTTGTTTTACTGGCGCACGTGCAGCAGAACAATCGGCATAAAATCCAACCATCAAAATAAACGCGACAAAGATTTTAAATAACGCTTTCATTTTTAATATTGTATTTCTTCACAAGTTTCTTTTTCATCACCCCATTTTTTACAGTAAGATCTTTTGGTCCACGCACATTCTTGTGTTCGTGTACATTTTGTACAAACCATATCATCAAGATTGAAATTCGTTGTGACCTGACGTTTGAAATTGTATGTAGATTCCGAAGAATAACCAACCAACTTTTCATCTGTTCCATGATCGCGGGCAATTTCATTTCTGGCGCCAAACCCACTGACTTTGTCTGAAATAGCAGCACTGTCACCCAATTCCATACATTTTTGACGCGCAATATCTTGTTCGTCCAAAAAAGCATTAGACGCATCGATTTGTGCATAACGCGCTCTTATTTTCGCATTACCATCAACCATGTCTTTTGCCAAAACATCATATCTGTCGCCATAATTTTTTTGTGCAGCCAGCAATGCACCATCAATTATCATCGCACGTACAGATTTTGTAATATTTGGGAAAGTTGCATTACCAGATTTTCCAATATATTGTTGCAAACCATCTTTGCCGCTAAGGCCTGCAACACGACGCCCTGTCATACAAAATTGCACACGCGGATCAGATTCCATTGTCGCGATAGTATTTTTAATTGCATTACCTAGCGCACCAACTTCTGTTTTCATTTTTTCTTTAAGTTTATCATCCATATATACTAAACCTTTTACTTTCTCTATGTATTCAGCGCCAGATATAACCCCAGAATAATCAGACAAAGGTTCGATTTTTTCCCATAAAATATGTCCAATTATGCGGCCAGAATAATAATGTCTGTCATTTTTAGTTTTTGATAAATCAGAATTACGAACAGTCTTACCTAATTCATTATCCATAAGTTCTTTGATATCACTTTTGCAATTCACATAATCTTCTTCATCTTTAATTTCACAGAATTTTAATTCCAAAGTTCTTGAACCAACTTTATCAGGCACAATTAATTCATTACAGTTTTGTGCATTACCACATGTTTTTATCATTGCTTCTTTAACTGCATTTTCACAGACTTCGATCAACCCATTATTAATTTGCAACATTATACCACCAGCAATATTCGCCAATGTTTCACGCACAGTTTCTGTTTCGCCTGCATATTCACGATAACACGCTGTCAATTTATCATCAGGACAAAGCATCGCAATATCATCTGCATCCAAACCGATACATTTTGAATAATCGCTGCCACATCTGTCATCGTCTTGGATACATTCTTTGAATTCTTTGTTGCACGCATCAACACGCATTGAATTAAGTTGTGCAACGATACCCTTCCACAAACGTGATTCCGTTGGTTTTTCATAAGAACCCCCTGTGGCATTTAAACAAGGTTCCAATTCTATTTTACAAAAAGCTTTATAATTTTCAGGACGCGATAAACACATATCATACGAACCGTCTTCTTCGTTTTCATCAAAATGTTCATGGCAAGCTTTCACATAACAATCAGAAACACTTGTTATACATTTTGAACGCAATTCGTCTTCTGCATTTAATTCCGCAGTTTTTACAACCGGCGCAACATCACGAATAAACACATCCCAAACATCATCTTTGACGGCTGTACAATTATTCAAAACCGATTCGCATAAAACTTTTTTAGCAATCAAATTATCCATAGTTGATGAAGATATCAAAGTTTCTAATAAATCACCTGTTATCGATATATTTTTAACATTGCCACTTACATTTTCATTTGCAGACAACAATACGCAACCACCAAAATCATTTCCACAACCGGCGGTGTTTTGCATACATTTTTTGAATTCGCGTGTGCATTGCCCAAGATTGTATTTATTAGAATTTGTAAATTCATTCAATGCCGCATCACGCAAAGCACTTTGTGCATCTGCAATTTGCGCATTTATATCACTGGCTTGTTTTTTTACTGAATTTTCAAATGCCGCACAATCAGATTTTATTTTTTGGACATACATTACCTTTAACATATCGCCATTAGATTTACATTTAGATGGCGTTTGTTCGAAACACATTTCATCAGCGGCAACATATAATTCATCGCCATGCTTCAATGATATATCGTCTTCATCCACAAATTCATCATCATCATCTTCTTCTTTTTTTGCGAACATAGCATTCCAATCAGCACGCGAAAAAGTTTTTTTTGTTTCAGATGTTTCCTGTTTAACAGTTTTCTTTTTTGCATCTTCTGTTATATCGGCAATATCAGATTCAACATTTGCGATCTTTACAAAGTCTGCGCCATATTTAGAAAGATTTTCGGCTTCTTCTTGTTTCTTTAATAAATCATCTAATTGTTTTGATAAAATTATATGTTTATTGCTGCATTGGCAACGACCGCCAGATACATTTTCAACCATACACAATGCATCCATACAACTGAAATAAGAATCACTGCATTCCGCATCAACCAAAGAATTCGTAACAGATCCAGAAACTTTGGTTCCACCAACAACATCTTGTTTGGCAACAGTGTTTCGTGCTGCAAAAGCATTCATTTGCAACAAAGACAATATGCAAAAAGACAACGCGAATAATTTGCGCATGAAAAATTCTCTCTCTTATCCAACATATTATATCATAATAGTGAAAATATTAAAAATGGTTTTTACTACTTTTTATGGATCCTCGCGGTCGCATAGGCTCCCTCAGGATGACATAGTTTTTTGATTAGCATTATTCATAAATAAAAAACCGCCCGGATGGGCGGTGTTTTTAAAATTTAGCCGTACCATTTATTAGTTCTTCTGACGAAAAACTCTTTGAAACTTCTGTTGGGCTCTCTTTATTAAATGGACAAAGGATACCACAATTACAGTTCCAACGATGGAAGGTTCTTCTAACAACAGCACATTTATTAGCATCTGGATCATATACAGCACTATATGTGGTGTATTCTTTTACACAACCATGAACACTTGGTTCGCCTTGGGACATAGATTCATATGTCTTACACATTTTTTCAGCAGCAGCGTCATTAGCGGCTTCCAAAGCTTCTGCTTTAGCTTTTTCTTCTTCCAATTCTGCTGTTAACTTTTCTTTTATTTGCTTTGTGAAACTTGGTATCTTATCTTTGGCCAAAGCTGTTAATTCTTCATCATAGACATCCAAGAAATTAGATAACACAGAATCTGCGATTGCAATTTTGGCATTTTGTGTAAGGTTTGGGAACTTTGGTTGTGTACTACCGTCATCTTTTGTCGTAGCCAAACACTTAGCAACCTTTGGATCGTTTTCAATTACCGCCATTTTCATTTTCACTGCATTATTTAACATTCCAACTGCTTCTACAGTTTCACTATCAGTAACAGCGGCCCCAAAGAAATCACCCGAACCTGTCACATCATAGTTATATGTTATACCAGTTGACATTTTTGGTCGACTTGTAATTTTTGCTGTTAATCCCAAATCTTTCACACTTAAACCAAATGATTCAATATTATCATAACATCTGTCTGACTTGTCACAAATTTGAGCCTTTAACAATTTTGCTACAGACTGTTTTGATAAAGTTGCAGTTTGACAAGAATCTGTGGCACCACATACTGTTGCCATTGCAGATTCCACCGCCTTTTGACAGCCAGATGCAACGCTTGATTCAATCTGTAACATATAACCTTGGGCTATACTTTTTGCATAATCAAGAACACCTTGTGCATCACTGTTATAACGGTCTTGACATGCAGTAAGTTTTGCTTCTGCAACAAGTGCAACAACACCTTCTGTGCTTAAACCAACACAGTTAGTGAAATCTTTACCACAAGCATTTTCAATTTCGGCCTTCAATTCTTCTGTACAAGCATCAACACGCAATGCGGCCAACATAGATACTACGCCTTCCCACAAACGAGATTTTTTCAAACCTTCTTTCGTTTTTGTATTCGTTGATCCAGTTGCAACAAGGCATGCTTCAATTTTAATCTTACATGAATCATAAACAATCATTGGATCCGCCAAACAGATATCATAATTTACTGCATCTTTCTTAGGATCCCACGATGCAGCACAAGAATTCTTGAAACATTCTGCTGTTGATTTGATACAGTTTTGACGCATATCATCTTCGGCGGCCAATTCAGCAGCTTTCAATTCTGTTGCAGCACCAATAATATATTCATCCCAAACCTGGTCACGAACATTTTCACAATAACCCAAAACTTCGTCGTCACAGATTGTCTTTTTTGACAACAATTGTGTCATTGTAGAACCAGACAATACGATATCAACAACACCTTTGATTGTTCTGGCGTTTCTGTCACCGGCCCCGCCCTTCATATTTTCTTCGGCAGACAATGTGATACATTTTGTATAATCATCACCGCATTCGCTTTTCATACATCTTGCATATTCTTGAACGCATCCACCAAGGCCATATCTGTTTTTGTTTTCGAAATCTGTCAATGCAGCATCACGCAAAGCCTGTTCGGCGGCGCGCAATTTTTGAGAACTTGCAACCTTGTCTTGTTTTAATTTGTTTTCGAATGCCGTACAATCAGATCTGATTTTTTGTGCATACATATTTTGCAAGATTTTCAAATGGCTTTTACATTGTGTTGGCATTTGTGATAAACACATTTGTGCAGAATCTGTGTAAAGTGCATTTCCTTTCTTTGCCAATGCATTATTTACCGCATCACCATCAACACTTACGCTGATCGAACTGAAAAGATCATCAGATTCATCTTCGCTGTAAATGCTGTTGTTCCACGCAGACAAATCTAATTGGTATGTTTTTGTTGCAGCTTTGCCAGCTTTGACCCTTGTTCCAATTGTTGTGTCTGTTGCTTTACCGGTGGCTTTATCCCCAGCGGCCTTTGCAGCAGCGATTATCGCATCTGCGTTTTCACCCATTTGGATACGTTTTACACCTTCTGTTGCCATGATGTAACTTTGTTCGTCCAGTTGAGCGATTTCGTCCATAACAGTTTTCAATTCTGCATTTCTGTCACTACATTGACAACGACCACCAGATTCATTATCAATCATACAGAATGAATCCATACATCCATAATATGCGTCCTGACATTCTTGTGGAACAACTGTGTTGGTTGTAGCAGCAGAAACTTTCGTTCCATTAGAAACAACTTTCTGTGTAGCCCCAGCACGCATTCTAGCCACCGTAGTGGCAGCAGCAGCATTGGCGGCAGCAGTAGTGGCGGTGGTAGCGGCAGCGACCTTAGCAACCTTAGTGGCTTGTCGTTTACCAGCACGCGCAGTGTCAACCGGCGCAGCATTATTAGACAATGAAACTTTGGGTGTCCCTGGACGTTCACGGGCAACGGCCCCAGCAGACGTAGAAGTATTTGTCGATGGAACATTGGTGGTCCCTGGACGTTCACGAGCGACCCCAGCAAAAGCGCCAAAATCTGCGGCACACAACGATAAAACAACCATCAAAAATATTGATTTACGCATAAAAATCTCCTTTCTCTTTTGTGAATATTGTATCATAAATATCAATATCGTGCAACAGCATATTTGAAAAAAAATATATAATAAAAAAACCACCCGGTTGGGTGGTTTTACAAATAAACAAATTTAATTATTTACCTGTGGCGCGACGTTTAACAGCGACCGCTTTTTTTGCACCAGTTGCTTTTGGCGCAGCTGCTTTCTTTTCCGCAGCAACTTTTGTTGTTGCTTTTGCCGCCTTTGGTGCCTTTGCTTCTGTTGCTTCTTTTTCAACAGGTTCAGCTTTTTCAGCAGCTACTGTTTTTGGTGCAACTTTTTTAGCATTTTCATCACGATCAACCAATTCGATAATTGCCATAGGTGCAGCATCACCATAACGGAAACCAGCTTTCAAAACGCGTGTGTAACCACCAGGACGTTTTGCATAACGTGGTCCCAATACAGCAAACAATTTTTTAACAGCCTTGTCAGAATTGTTACCCAATTCAGATGCAGTTAAACGACGATTTGCAACTGTATCAACTTTCGCGCGGGTAATCAATTTTTCGACTACACTACGCAAATCTTTTGCTTTTGGCAATGTTGTTTTAATTTGTTCTTTTTCAATCAAATTTTTTGCTAAACCAATAAACATGGCTTTGCGAGCATTTGTGTCGCGATTGAAAGTACGACCTGCTTTCATATGTCTCATTGATTACTCCTTTTGTGTTTCTGCCCTTGCGGGATTTTTTTGAGACACGCGCCCTAAAAAATTTTTTTCAGCAACGCGATTTTGTTTTTTGAAGTTCCCCCTTGCTGGGCGCAAGAAAATTGTCAGAACGCGTTGGTTGGAAGTGTTTGACGGTTCGCAGTGTAGTTACCCTACATAAGAACCGGTAAACACAACAACCGGCGTGTTATCACAATTTTATTTATAAGGATCTTCGTATTTTTTAGCCAATTCAGCAATATTTTCTGGTGGCCATCCTGGAACTTCCATTCCAAGTGACAATCCCATTGCTTCCAATTGAACTTTGATTTCGTTCAAAGATTTACGGCCGAAGTTTGGTGTTTTCAACATATCATTTTCGGTCTTTTGAACCAATTCACCCAACCAATTAATCTTGTCGTTCTTTAAGCAATTTGTTGCACGAACAGACAATTCCAATTCATCAACATGTTTCAACAATTTTGCATCGAATGGCAAAACATCTTTTGCTTTTTCATCATCAGATGCAGCATTTGCTTGGGTTGGATCTTCGAAATTGATAAAGACTGTCAATTGGTCTGTCAAAATACGCGCAGCAAATGCGATTGCATCTTCTGGGGTAACAGAACCATTTGTTTTAACTGTCAATTCCAATTTATCATAATCTGTTGATTGACCAACACGTGTTTGTGAAACGTTTGATGCAACATTCAAGATTGGGGAATAAATAGAATCTACTGGAATTGTTCCCAATGGCAAATCGTTTGCATTAACGCTTGCTGGGACATATCCACGGCCTGATGCCAATGTAATTTCCATATCTAATGATGCGCCATTATCAAGTGTGCAAATTTCTGCATCTTTGTTCATAACTTCAACATTAGAACTTGTTTCAATCATACCCGCAGTAACAACAGCTGGGCCTTTGACTTTCAATGTAGCTTTGTGTTGACCTTCGGTTAACGCTTTGAAATAAACACCTTTCAAATTCAAAAGGATATCTGTGACATCTTCGCGAACACCACTGATGCTGCTGAATTCATGTTGAACGCCATCAATTTTAACATAAATTGGTGCGCATCCTTGCAATGAAGACAACAAAACACGACGCAATGCTGTGCCAAGTGTCAAACCAAAACCCTTTTCCAAAGGTTCAGCAATTAAAGTTGCAATATTAGGATTTTTTTCATCGACTTTGATATTCAATTTTTTTGGCTTGATCAAAGTCATCCAGTTTTTTTCGATCATTTTTTACTCCATCAGGCTTAGTTTATTATTTTCACCGGATTTACACGAATTTTCTTTCGTGCCCGCGAATTTTATACCAAAAAATAATGAAAGTCAATTTATTTAATAACTATTTAAAACATAAACATTGGTTGTTAATTGGTGTTTTTTTGCAGGGTTTTAACAACCTTGGTATTTATCACACCCCATACCTTGTCATCACCAAAATCATAAGAAGATCCACAACTTTGTCGTTCTTCAATATAATTACCAGTAGCAGAATAATTCGTTTTAGTGCACTGGCAATCTGACCTAAAACATAATTGTGTGGGTATTGATTTACAAGCCTCAACAGATGTACAAAGTATCCCGAAACCATTCGCACGTTCTTGGCATTTGCCATCAAAAATTTTCCCATCTTCTTCCTCTATCGCTCTTGCTGGCCCACTGGTATATGTTGAATATCCCATACTACACTTTGAACACTGTGTTTGACCGGTTTGTGCGTATTCATCACGGCCACAGGCAATTATATCTTTTCCCATAAGGGAACCACTAGCATCACTGCTCTCCAATGGAACACTTAAATCTCCGGCTTTTTCACCTGTATTTCCTGGACACGCATAACCCGCAGGACATATTTCACAAGAATAATGCGTATTACCGCGCGCATCCGTGTCGGTACGAAGATAATGTCCAGTGTGACAATACACACACTTACCTTCTATAGTATATAGGTTTCCTGGACATGTTGCACAATAATCTTTTTCAGCCTCGTGATTATCTCTTGTAAGAATGTCACCAGGATATTCATCGTTTCCTTGGTCGTCCTTTGCAATAAAGGACCGGGTACCCGCAAAAACTTTAAAACTTTCTTTACGAACATAAGCATCCTGTTGTGCGTCATAAAGATACACAACATTTGTTCCTGTGCCACAAGAAGAATAGCCTGAGCCAATTTTTAATTTTACCGCACAACTTTCTATATCTTGTGTTATTATACTTGAAACTTTTGTAAAAGAATACAGTGATGTTTTATCTTCGCTTACCCATCCAAGCAAACCTTCCGCTGTTGCACCGGGACACAGTGTACAATAATCTTTGTTTCTCTCCGCCGCATCCAAAAGATGATAACCTGAATTTGTTGCTATTACAGCACTAGGATACGAAGATGTCTCGTTTTCACCTGTAAGTCTTGAATTAGTACCGGCAACAACCCGAAAATCTTCCCTGCGCAGAACATATTGCATAACAGGATTCTCATTTTTTGTACTGTCATATGTATCTTTGTCAAAAACATATACGACATTTGTCCCTTCGCCGCATACAGATTTTTTTAAATCTAACTGTATCACACAACTGTCTATACCAACAGAATGTATATTTTCATCTTTTATGAATTCATAATGATTTGTAGATGCACCGTTAGATGCACTACCCGGACAATTTTGCACAAGCCCCTCATCGTCAACATATCGTATATTTTGAAGAGCGCAAGCACCATTATTATAAGACTGATTAAGATCACATGGTGAAGGAGTGTCTGATGGCGTACTGTCTTCTGCAAATACGGATTGTGAAAACACACTTATTGTGCACATAAAAATAATCGGTAAAAAACACAATCTGTTGAATTTCATATTGTATAAAAAACTTCTTTCCCTTTATGGAAACATAATATCAATTTTCCGGTTTTTGTGCAATCACTATTTTATAAAAAACACCGCCAAAAATGGCGGTGTAATTCTTGTTCGCAAATGCGTTTTATTAAACACGACGAACTTTCTTTGGACGGCACCCGTTGTGTGGAATACGTGTCGTATCTGTAATAGATTGAACAATCAATCCTGCATTTGCCAAACCACGAACAGCAGATTCACGACCTTGGCCAATACCGCGCATCAAAACATCAACCGTTTTCATACCCATTTCAGCAACTTTTTTGCCAACTGCATCTGCAACAACTGTTGCAGCATATGGTGTTGATTTTTTTGCACCTTTGAAATTATTAGCACCTGCTGTTGCCCATGTTAATACGGCACCAGTTTGGTCTGTGATTGTTATACGTGTATTATTATTTGTTGCAACCACATGAGCAATTCCATGTGATACTTTTTTTACAACTTTCTTTTTTGATTTTGTAACTGCCATTTGTGTTTTTCCTTTATTAGATGTCTTCAATTAACTATCGTGTTAATCTCTACCCAATTAAACTTATTTACCCTTGGTCGCAGAACCTGCAACAACAACGCGTTTACCCTTGCGAGTACGGGCGTTAGTTTGTGTGCGTTGACCACGAACTGGTAAACGGTTACGATGACGAATTCCGCGATATGTTTTCAAATCTTGCAAACGTTTAATATTCATTGCAACTTCGCGACGAACGTCACCTTCTACTTTAAAGTTTTGTTCAATATAATTTGAAATTTTGATAACATCTTCGTCAGTCAAATCTTTTGCGCGCAGACCGTCTTTCAATTTCAATGCAGAACAAATCTGTGCAGATTTAGCCGGCCCAATACCATGAATGTATTGCAACGCAATTTCAATGCGTTTTTCGGACGGGATGTTAACACCTGCTATACGTGCCATCTTTTATTTTCCTTTTATTTTTTATTTTATTCGAATGTTTCCATTCGTGCCCTAATGCATTCAAAATCCACACGTTTTTTGAATACACCATGATTTTCATACCAACCAAAATATCATGCGTTGGTGCAAAAATCAAATCTTTTTAGCCGCGGAAGCGACCTTTCTTTTGTGCTTTGTTCACAACACCTGTGTATTGTTTTTCAACCAAATATGATTTTATTTGATTCATTGTATCCAATACAACACCTGCAACGATCAAAACACTTGTTCCACCAATCATCAATGGCATACCGCCACGTGTATTCAACAAGATTGGCAAAACACAAACAACTATCAAATAAACAACACCAATTGCTGTTGTTCTTGATACAACACCATCAAGATAGTGCATTGTTTGTTCACCTGGACGAACACCTGGGATATATCCACCCATATTCTTTAAATTGTTGCTTGTTTCTTCACTGTTAAATACGACAGCTGTTTGGAAATACGCAAAGAACGCGATTAACACTGTGTACAATAACATATAAGACCAAGTTCCATATGTAAAGAATCCAAGTATTTGTTGAACAAACAAGTTTTCACTTTGAACAAATCTTTGAACGAATGCTGGCAACATCATAATAGATGCAGCAAACACTGGTCCCATAACGCCAGACATATTAACTTTGATTGGCAAATAAGAAACATTTGTATTCATTACACCGTTCGCCATTGCTTGACGTGGGTATAAAATTTGAATACGACGTTGTGCTTGTTCCATAAAGGCAATCAATGCAACAATACCAATAACAAAACCCAAAACCAAAGCAATCTTTGCTGGGGACATTTGTCCAACACCAATCAAAGAAAACAGTTTTGCAATTCCGCCTGGGACTTCCGCGATAATACCTGCAAAAATCAATAATGATGCACCCTGACCTATACCACGTGATGTGACTTGTTCAGCCAACCACATAACAAACACAGTTCCACCAACCAATGCGACTATCGCGGATAATTCAAATGCGAAACCTGGGTTTGCAACCGCAGGCACACCATTAACAGCCGCCATAGATTCAAGACCGCGAACCACAGCCCAACCTTGCACAACAGCCAATAATACAGCCAAATAACGTGTATATTGGTTGATTTTAATACGTCCAGATTCGCCTTCTTTACGTAAATCAGTCAAAGATTTGCTGGTTGCTGTCAACAATTGAATTACGATAGATGCTGAAATGTATGGGAAAATATTCAAGGCCAATACTGACATACGTGACAATGATCCACCAGAGAACATATCGAACATTCCCATCATACCATTATCTCCATTAAACAAATGCAAAACCGCACTTGCATTAACACCAGGTAATGGAATAAATGAACCAATACGATAAACAATCAACGCACCCAGCGTGAACAAGATACGTTTTTGTAAATCTGTAAGATTGCCAAAAATATTTTTCAAAAATTTCATGGTTTTTGAACTTTATGTTTTTACGCATCCGGAATAACCGAATGCGTTATTGATTATTTAGATGCGATTTTACCACCAGCTTTTACAATTGCAGTTTCTGCTGATTTAGACCATTTGTCTGCAATAATATTAACTGCTGATTTGATTTCGCCCTTGCCCAAAACTTTCAAACCGTCCATTTTACGATTCAAAATTTTTGCTTCGAACAAAGAATCTAATGTGATTTCTTTCTTTGCATCAATTTTACCAGCGGCAATAAATTTTTCGATATCACCCAAGTTAATTGTTGCATATTCTTTGTGGAAAGGATTGTTGAAACCAAATTTTGGGAAACGACGCAAAATTGGCATTTGTCCACCTTGGAATGTGGCTTGTTTACGTGATCCAGAACGAGATTTCTGACCTTTGTTACCACGACCAGATGTTTTACCATAACCAGATGCCATACCACGACCAACGCGTTTAACGTCTTTGCGTGCACCAAAATTATCCATCAATGCATTTAATTTCATTTCTTTTTCCTTTTTGTCCTATGACTATGATATAGTCCTTGTCGCACATAATTCAAGATTATGTACTCGGTTTATTTTATTATTTTGCTTCGTCTTGTGTTTCTAATTTTTTACCATCACGGCCAGCAATGATTTCTGCAACTGTTTTGCCACGACGTGCAGCAACAGTTTTAGGAGAATTCATTTTTTCAAAAGCCAAGAAAGCAGCACGAATCATGTTGTTTGGATTGTTAGAACCTTGTGATTTAACAACAACGTCTTGAACGCCCAAACATTCAAATACTGCACGCAAAGCACCACCAGCGATAATTCCAGTACCAGGAACAGCACTGCGAACAACCAATTTGCTTGCGCCATATTTAGCTTCACTGTCGTGATGCAATGTGCGACCTTCTTTCAAAGGAACGCGCAACATTTTTGCTTTTGCTGCTTTTGTTGCTTTTTGAACAGCGGCTTGAACTTCCAAAGCTTTACCTTTGCCAAATCCAACCATACCTGCTTTATCTCCAACAACAACCAATGCAGAGAAAGACATGTTACGACCGCCCTTCACTGTTTTAGAAACGCGATTGATAGAAACTAATTTATCTACCAAATTATCTGACTGTAATTTTTTTTCATCAAAACGTGCCATTGTTTTACGCTCCTATTATTAAATTTTCATTCCGTTTGCGCGCATAGAATCGCCCAAAGCTTTTACACGACCATGATATAAATAACGACCACGATCGAAATAATAATTATCTTTGATACCAGCTTTGGCCATACGTTCTGCAAATATTTTGCCTAACATTTCAGCGCCAGCAATATTCCAACCTTTGCCTTTGAAATCTTTTTCTTTTGTTGATGCGGCACAAACAGTGTGACCTTTGACATCATCAATAGCTTGGATTTCAATATGACGATCCGAACGGAAAACTGACAAACGGATTTTGCCAGGATTCTTTCTTTTCAACGCACCGCGATTTGCCAATGTACGTCTTTCTTCAGAAGATAAATGTCTTAACATTTTATTTTTCCTTTATTCACATTCCCGTAACAGCGGGAACTATTTATTATTTCTTTTTGCCTTCTTTGCGACGGATATATTCGTCTTTATAGAAGATACCTTTACCTTTATATGGATCTGCTTTACGGATTTTATGAATCTTGTCAGCAAATTGTCCCAACAAATTTTTATCGATACCAGAAATTGTAAATTCTGTTGGTGTTTCACCCATAGTGACAGTCAAACCATTTGGAATTTCCATAACAACATCATGAGAAAAACCAACAACCAATGTAAAGATGTTACCTTTTACAGATGCTTTATAACCAACACCTTTCATGTACATTGCTTTTGCAAAACCTTCGGATACACCCTTTACAGCGGCTTTAATGTTACGAGTCATTGTTCCCCACATTGCACGAGAAGCTTTATCTTCTGCATCTTTTGGTGTAACAACAACATGACCATCTTCTACTTTGATATCAACCAAACCAGCGTTTTTTGTTTCCAAAGAAACATGCAATTCGCCTTTTGGACCTTTTACAACTACAGCGTTATCTGTCAATTCAACCGATACGCCATTTTTAATTTCTACTGGATATTTTCCTGCACGAGACATAACGATTTCCTTTTGATTAGATAACTTTACATAATACTTCACCGCCAACATTCATAAGGCGAGCTTTGTGATCTGTCATAACGCCATTTGGTGTAGATACAACAGCAATACCCAAACCGTTCAAAACGCGTGGCATTTTCGCACAAGACGAATATACACGACGACCTGGTTTTGATACAGTTGTTATTTCTTGGATTGCACCGTTACCATTAACGTATTT